>NZ_JCALEJ010000001.1:0-570976 GCF_059813315.1 Mycobacterium sp. NGS11 | reverse complement strand
TGCTGGCGGTCCCATCCGCGGGCGCGCCGACGGCCGCACGTTCTTCGCTGGCCATCCGCTCGCCGGCGTGGGTGAGAACCGACGACAGCGGGACGTCCAACGCGTCGCAGATCGCGTTCAGCAGCTCGCTGGATGGCTCCTTGCGGCCGCGCTCGACCTCGGACAGGTATCCGAGGCTCACCCGCGCCGAATCGGACACCTCGCGCAGCGTCCTGCCCTGTGTCGTGCGGGCCTCGCGCAGCACGTCGCCGATGACCTCGCGCACCAATGGCGGCATCCCGCCCTCCTTCGTCCAGTCGGCCCTGCGCGGCACGTACTCGCTTGCCTCCGGCAGGGGCTCTCTAGGTGAACGCCGTCGGCGGTGGTCTGGTTCCCATTTGGCGCCGCCGGAATCAGCCGGGTGTGCGGCGTACTTCCCGGACGGTCGAGACGACGTAGTCGATACCCGTGATGACGGTGAGCACGATCGCCGCGGCCATCACCACCGCCGCGGCCACCCGGAAGGGCCCCGCCAGGGGCAGTACGAACAATCCGATGGCCAGCACCTGCACCACGGTCTTGAGTTTGCCGCCCCAACTGGCCGGGATGACGCCGCGACGAATCACGGCCAGTCGCAGCACGGTGACCCCGAACTCGCGGGCCAGGATCACGACCGTGACCCACCACGGCAGTTCACCGAGCATCGACAGCCCGATCAGCGCCGACCCCACCAGTGTCTTGTCTGCGATCGGGTCGACGAAAGCGCCGAATTCGGTTGCCATGCCGTAGTTGCGGGCCAGCAGGCCGTCGAGCCGATCGGTGATGCAGGCGGCCGCGAAGATCACGAAAGCAACCACCCGGAAACCGCTTTGATGGCCGTCCCCGGCGAACAGCGCGAGCAAGAAGATCGGCACCAGGACGAGCCGCAACAGGGTCAGCGTATTGGCCAAATTGGCGATGTTCGCGCGGCCTGCCGCCGGACCCGTCTGCGGCTGCCCCGACACGGCAACAGAATAGCGGTTGACCAGCACACCCGGTTGCGATGTCGATACTGTTAGCCGTGACCCATGATCCGCAGCGTCCTCGGCCGCTGGTTCGGCGCGCGCGAACGTCCGACGTGCCGGCCATCAAACACTTGGTCGACACCTATGCGGGAAAGATCCTGCTGGAGAAGAACCTCGTGACGTTGTACGAGGCCGTCCAGGAATTCTGGGTGGCCGAACACGAGGGCCAGGTGGTCGGTTGCGGCGCGCTGCACGTGTTGTGGTCGGACCTCGGCGAGGTGCGCACCGTCGCCGTCAGCCCGGCGCTGACCGGCCACGGCATCGGCCACGCGATCGTCGACCGGCTGCTGGAGGTCGCCCGCGAGCTGCAGCTCAAGCGGCTGTTCGTGTTGACGTTCGAAACCGAGTTCTTCGCCCGGCACGGATTCACCGAGATCGAGGGCACGCCGGTCACCGCCGAGGTCTTCGAGGAGATGTGCCGCTCCTACGACATCGGTGTCGCCGAATTCCTGGACCTCAGCTACGTCAAGCCGAACATCCTCGGCAACTCGCGGATGCTGCTGGTGTTGTAGAACGCCGAGCGTGAACTGGCGGCGGGATTCCGGCCAGTTCTTCGCCTTGAGTGCACGCTCGGCGTTGAACCCGGCCGCTATTCCGGGTCGCCCCCGTCGGCGTCGCTTCCGCCCCGGATCAACGCCAGCGTTCCGGCCAGCTCGTCGGGCTTGATCAGCACCTCGCGCGCCTTGGAGCCCTCCGACGGTCCGACGATGCCGCGGGTCTCCATCAGGTCCATCAGCCGGCCGGCCTTGGCGAAGCCGACGCGCAGCTTGCGCTGCAACATCGAGGTGGAGCCGAACTGGCTGGACACCACCAGCTCGACGGCCTGCAGGAACACGTCCATGTCGTCGCCGATGTCGGGGTCGACGTCGGTGCGTTCCCCGGTGGGCTTGGCGGTCGTGACGCCCTCGGTGTACTCGGGCTCGGCCTGGTCCTTGCAGGCGGTGACGACGGCCTGGATCTCCTCGTCGGTGATGAACGCGCCCTGCAACCGGATCGGCTTGCCCGCGCCCATCGGCAGAAACAGGCCGTCGCCCATGCCGATCAGTTTTTCGGCGCCGGCCTGGTCCAGGATGACGCGGCTGTCGGTCAGCGACGACGTGGCGAACGCCAGCCGGGACGGCACGTTCGTCTTGATCAGACCGGTGACCACGTCCACCGACGGGCGCTGGGTGGCCAGCACCAGGTGAATGCCTGCGGCCCGGGCCTTTTGGGTGATCCGCACGATGGCGTCCTCGACGTCGCGCGGCGCCGTCATCATCAGGTCGGCCAGCTCGTCGACGATCGCCACCACATACGGGTAGGGCCGGTATTCACGCTGGCTGCCCAGCGGCGCGGTGATGACACCGGCGCGCACCTTCTCGTTGAAGTCGTCGATGTGCCGCACCCGGGACGCCTGCATGTCCTGGTAGCGCTGCTCCATCTCCTCGACCAGCCACGCCAGCGCGGCGGCCGCCTTCTTGGGCTGCGTGATGATCGGGGTGATCAGGTGCGGAATGCCTTCGTACGGCGTGAGTTCCACCATTTTCGGGTCGATCAGGATCATCCTGACCTCCTCCGGGGTCGCGCGCGCCAGCAGCGACACCAGCATCGAGTTGACGAAGCTGGACTTACCGGATCCGGTCGAGCCGGCCACCAGCAGGTGCGGCATCTTGGCCAGGTTGGCCGAGATGAAGTCGCCCTCGATGTCCTTGCCGAGCCCGATCACCAGCGGGTGGTGGTCGCGCCGGGTCGAGGGAGCGGTGAGCACGTCGGCCAGCCGCACCATCTCTCGGTCGGTGTTGGGCACCTCGATGCCCACAGCCGACTTGCCGGGGATCGGCGCCAGCATGCGCACGCTCTCGGTGGCCACCGCGTAGGCGATGTTCTTCTGCAGGGCGGTGATCTTCTCGACCTTCACGCCCGGTCCCAGCTCGACCTCGTAGCGGGTGACGGTCGGCCCGCGGGTGCAGCCGGTCACGGCGGCGTCGACCTTGAACTGGGTCAGCACCTCGGTGATGGCGTCGGCCATGACGTTGTTGGCGGCGCTGCGCTTCTTGGGCGGATCGCCCGCCACCAGCAGGCTGAGCGAGGGCAGCGTGTAGGGACCCTCGACGATCCGGTCGAGTTCCACGGTGTCGTGCTTGCCCGCCGACCGGCCGCGCTTGCGGCCCCGCGACGCCTGCAGGGCGGGCTGGATGGCGGGTTCGGGCACGGTCGGGATGTCGTCCTGCAGCGCGGCCTCGGCCTCGTCGTCCGGCGACCAGGCGGCCGACTCGGGAACCGAAGGAGCGTCGTCGTAGTCGTCGTCGTGGGCCGCTTCGGCGTCGTCGTCGAACTCGTCCGCGTAGTCGTACGGCTCGTCGTCGCCGACCAGCCGGGTGCCGAACATGGCCCGCACCACGTCGGGCACCTCCCGGATGGTGGTTCCGGTCAGCAGCAACAGGCCGAACATGAACCCGATGAACAACAACGGCGCGGCAATCCAGGGCGTGAGCCCGTCCGAGAGCGGGCCGCCGATGGCGAAGCCGATGAAACCGGCCGCGCGGCGGCGCGCCTCCGGGTCCCCCGGCGAGCCCGACCACAGGTGGCGCAAACCGAGGACCGACAGCGTGATCAGGCTGGTGCCGAGGATCAGCCGGGGGCGCACATCCGGGTTGGGCTCGGTGCGCATCAGGGTCACCGCCACCGCCGCGGTGGCCGCCGGCAGCGCCAGCACACCGGCGCCGATGAAGGTCCGCAGCAGCGTGTCGACCCACGTGCCGACCGGTCCGGCGGCGTGGAACCACGAGCTCGCGACGACCACCACGGAAAAGCCCAGCAGTACCAGCGCGATGCCATCGCGGCGATGCCCGGGATCGATGTCGTGGGCTCGCCCGATCGACCGGGCCGCGCCGCCGGTCCCCCGGGCGGCCATCAACCAGATCGCGCGGATGGCGCGACCACACGTCAGTCCGGCCCCGACCAGCGGGGCGTGATTGCGCCGCCGGGCGGGCTTGCTGACCTTCTTGCGGGGCGCCGCCGGGCGCGCACCCCGGGACCCGCTGGCGCGCGAAGTGGCCTTTGACCTGCTCGTTCGGCTTCCGGAGCGGGCGGCGGTCTTACTGGGCATGACGGCAAGGGTAGTCGCAACGGCATCATCTACACCACCCGCCACACTGGTAACCCTCCGGCCTTGTCAGGCACGGTGCGGCCGGGGCGCCAAATCGCGTGAGTAGGGTGACATTCGGTTGCGAGAAGTCGTGCTCGTCACCGGATCCCACAGCGCCCAGGAGGCCATCAATGCCCGTTGTCGTCGTCGCCACCATGACTGTCAAACCCGAGTCGGTCGACACCGTTCGCGACATCCTCACGCGGGCGGTCGAAGAAGTGCACGACGAGCCGGGCTGCCAGTTGTATTCGCTGCACCAGTCCGACGAGACCTTCGTCTTCGTCGAGCAGTGGGCAGACGCCGAGGCGCTCAAGGCGCACAGCACCGCGCCGGCGATCGGCAAGATGTTCACCGCGGCGGGTGAGCACCTCGTCGGCGCCCCCGACATCAAGATGCTGCAGCCGGTGTCGGCCGGCGACCCGGCCAAAGGCCAGTTGCGGCCCTGATGGCCCGCTCGCCAGAAGGCCCCCTGAAAGGCAAAGTCGCCTTCATCACCGGCGCCGCGCGCGGGCAGGGCCGCGCGCACGCGGTGCGGCTGGCCGCCGACGGCGCCGACATCATCGCCGTCGACCTGTGCGACCAGATCGCCAGCGTCCCCTACCCGCTGGCCACCCCCGAGGACTTGGCCGCCACGGTGAAGCTGGTGCAAGACACCGGCGCGCGGATCGTGGCCGCTCGCGGCGACGTCCGCGACCGCGAATCGCTGGCGGCCGCCTTGCAGGCGGGCCTGGACGAGTTCGGCCGCCTCGACATCGTGGTGGCCAACGCCGGGATCGCCCCCATGCAATCCGGTGACGACGGCTGGCACGACGTCATCGACGTCAACCTCACCGGCGTCTACCACACCATCAAGGTCGCGATACCCACGATGGTCAAGCAGGGCACCGGCGGGTCGATCGTGCTGATCAGTTCGAGCGCCGGGCTGGCCGGGGTCGGCAGCCCGGACGCCGGTTCCGTCGGCTACGCCGCCGCCAAGCACGGTGTGGTCGGGCTGATGCGTGTCTACGCGAATCTGCTTGCCGGGCAGATGATCCGGGTCAACTCGATCCACCCGTCCGGCGTCGAGACGCCGATGATCAACAACGAATTCACCCGGGAGTGGCTGGCCAAGATGGCCGCCGCGACGGACACGCCGGGCGCGATGGGCAACGCCATGCCGGTGGAGGTGCTGGACGTCGAGGACGTCGCCAACGCGGTGGCGTGGCTGGTGTCCGACCAGGCGCGCTACATCACCGGGGTAACCCTGCCCGTCGACGCGGGTTTCTTGAACAAGTAATGGCGATGGCACGAAACCCGGTCGCGCAGACGGCATTTGGCCCGATGTTACTGGCCGCGGTCGAGCAGAACGAGCCGCCCGGCCGCCGCCTGGTCGACGACGACTTCGCCGAACTCTTCCTGCCCGCGCCGCTGCGGTGGCTCGTCGGGGCGACCCGGTTCGCGCCGGTTCGGCGGTTGATGATCCGCGGCTCGGAGTTCACCGGTCCGGGACTGTGGGCGAATCTGGCGTGCCGCAAGCGTTTCATCACCGACAAGGTCCAGGAATCACTCGACGACGTCAACGCCGTCGTCATCCTCGGAGCGGGCCTGGACACCCGCGCCTACCAGTTGACGCGGCGGGTCCGCATTCCGGTGTTCGAGGTCGACCTGCCGGTCAACGTGGCGAGGAAGCTCAAGACGGTCCGCCGCGTGCTCGGCGAGCCGCCGCTGTCGGTTCGGTTGGTGGCGTTGAACCTCGAGCATGACGACCTGCTCACCTCGCTCGCCGAGCACGGTTACCGCACCGACTACCGGGCGTTCTTCATCTGCGAAGGCGTCACCCAATACCTCACCGAAGCCACCGTCCGGCGCACGCTGGACGGGCTGCGCGCAACCGCGCCGGGCAGCCGTCTGGTGTTCACCTACGTCCGTAGCGATTTCATCGACGGCACCAACCGGTATGGCACCCGGACGCTGTACCGCACCGTACGCCAGCGCCGGCAACTGTGGCATTTCGGCTTGCAGCCCGACGACGTCGCGGCGTTCCTCGCCGAGTACGGCTGGCGGCTGGTGGAGCAGGCCGGTCCCGACGAGCTCGTCGAGCGTTATGTCGAGCCCACCGGCCGCAAACTCACAGCGTCGCAACTGGAGTGGTCGGCCTACGCCGAGAAGCTCTGAGCGCAGAGTCCTGCGCGACACTTAAACGTCTGCGACGACACGCCGGCCATCATCGCAATGGTTTAAGTCTCGCGCGTCGGCCTACGCCGAGAGGTCGCCGCTAGACCTCGATGACGGTCGGCACGATCATCGGCTGCCTGCGGTAGGTTTCGCCCACCCACTTGCCGACGGTGCGCCGCACCCCCTGGGCGATGCGACTCGGATCGGTGATGTTCTCGGCCTGCAGCGCTTCCAGCTCGGCCTCTACCCTGCGCACGGCGGGCTCCAGCGCCTTCGGATCCTCGGAGAACCCGCGCGAATGCAGGTGCGGCGGGGCGACCGGGCGGCCGGTGCCGCGCGCGACCACCACGGTCACCGCCACGAAACCCGACGACAGGATGAGCCGTTCGCCCAGCGTGATGTCGCCGACGTCGCCGTTGATCAGGCCGTCGACGAACATCTTGCCGACCGGCACCGCGCCGGCGATCGAGGCCTTGCCGGCGACCAGGTCGACGCTCACCCCGTTCTCGGCCAGCAGGATCGACTCCTCCGGCACGCCGGTACGAGCCGCCAGTTTGGCGTTGGCGCGCAGCATGCGCCACGTCCCGTGCACGGGCATGACGTGGCGCGGCCGAATCCCGTTGTACAGAAACAACAGTTCCCCGGCGTAGGCGTGGCCCGAAACATGCACGCGGGCTTGCGCATTGGTCACGACGCGGGCCCCGATCTTGGCGAGCTCGTCGATGACGCCGTAGACCGCTTCCTCGTTGCCCGGGATCAGCGAGGACGCCAGCACCACCAGGTCGCCCGCGGTCAGCGTGATGCTGCGGTGCTCGCCCCGCGACATCCGCGACAGCGCCGACATCGGTTCGCCCTGGGTGCCGGTAGTAATCAGCACCACCTGCTCGGGCGGCATCATCTCGGCGGCGCCGATGTCGATCACGTCCGAGTCGGCCACCCGCAGGAATCCGAGTTCCCGGGCGATTCCCATGTTGCGCACCATCGATCGGCCGACGAACGACACCCGCCGGCCCAAAGCGACTGCGGCATCGATGATTTGCTGCACCCGGTCCACGTTGGAGGCGAAGCATGCCACGATGACCCGGCCTTCGGCACCGCGGATCAAGCGGTGCAGCGTCGGGCCCACTTCACTTTCCGAGGGCCCGACGCCGGGATGCTCGGAATTGGTTGAGTCACAAAGAAACAGGTCCACACCGGCGTCACCGAGCCGGGACATGCCGGGCAGGTCGGTCGGGCGGCCGTCCAGAGGAAGCTGGTCGAGCTTGATGTCACCGGTGTGCAGGATCGTCCCCGCCCCGGTGTGCACGGCGATCGCCAGCGCGTCGGGAATGGAGTGGTTGACGGCGAAGTAGTGACATTCGAACACGCCGTGACTGCTCTTCTGGCCCTCGGCCACCTCGACGAACACGGGCTTGAGGCGGTGCTCGCGGCACTTCGCGGCGACCAGCGCCAGCGTGAACTTCGAGCCGACCACAGGAATGTCGGGGCGCAGCTTGAGCAGGAACGGAATGCCGCCGATGTGGTCCTCGTGGGCGTGGGTGAGCACCAGCGCCTCGATGTCGTCGAGCCGGTCTTCGATGTGACGCAGATCCGGCAGGATCAGATCCACCCCGGGTTCGTCATGGGTGGGGAACATCACCCCGCAGTCGATGACCAACAGGCGGCCCAAATGCTCGAAAACCGTCATGTTGCGGCCGATTTCGCTGATGCCACCCAGTGCAGTGACCCGCAACCCTCCCGTGGCCAAAGGGCCTGGCGGGGCGAGGTCTACATCCACTTCTCGGAAACTCCCCGGGTCACCGCAGCACCGAGGCCGCTCGCATGTCCGCGGCCAACTCGTCGAGTTGTTCTGGTGTCGCGGGCATTTGCGGCAGTCGCGGATCGCCGACGTCGATACCTTGCAGACGCAGACCGGCCTTCGACAGGGTCACCCCGCCCAGGCGGGCCATCGCGTCGCACAGCGGGGCGACGGTGGCGTTGATCTTGCGGGCGGTGGCGATGTCCCCGGAGCTGAAGGCGGCCAACATTTCCCGAAGTTGTCCGGCGGCCACGTGCGAAATCACGCTGATGAATCCGGTGGCGCCCATGGCCAGCCACGGCAGGTTCAGCGCATCGTCGCCCGAGTAGTAGGCCAGGCCGGTGTCGGCGATGATCTGGCCACCGCTGTGCAGGTCGGCCTTCGCGTCCTTGATCCCGACGATGTTGGGGTGGGCGGCCAGCGCACGAATGGTCTCGGGCTGGATTGGTATCACCGAACGCGGCGGGATGTCGTAGAGCAGCACGGGCAGGTCGGTCGCGTCGGCGACGGTGGTGAAGTGGGCGATCAGCCCGCTCTGGGGCGGCTTCGAGTAGTACGGGGTGACCACCAGCAGCCCGTGGGCGCCCTCGGCCGCGCAGGCCTTGGCCAGCCGGACGCTGTGGGCGGTGTCATAGGTGCCCGCGCCGGCGATGACGCGGGCCCGGTCGCCGACCGCCTCCAGCACGACGCGCAGCAGTTCACGCTTCTCGTCGTCGGTGGTGGTCGGGGACTCGCCCGTGGTTCCGGAAACCACCAGCCCGTCACAGCCGGCGTCGATCAGGTGATTGGCCAGCTGTGCGGCGGCGGCGATGTCGACGGAGCCGTCGCGGTCAAACGGCGTGACCATCGCGGTCAGCAAGGTCCCCAACCGCGCTGGGGCGTCGAATCCGACCGTGCTCACGCTGCTAGGTTACCTGGCCCCGGCAAGGTGATTAGCATCCGCGTTGCGCGCCGGCGCATCAGGCTTCGGTCGCCAGCGGGCTGGTCGCGACCTCGGTGCCGTCGGCCAGCGTGGAGATTTCGAAGTCGGCGAACACCGCCGGCGCCACGCCGGTCAACTGCCGCAGGCACTCGATGGCGAGCCGCCGGATCTCCACGTCGGCGTGCTCGCTGGCGCGCATCGCGATGAAGTGGCGCCACGCCCGGTAGTTGCCGGTGACGACGATGCGGGTTTCAGTCGCGTTGGGCAGCACGGAGCGGGCCGCCTGGCGGGCCTGTTTGCGACGCAACACCGCGTTCGGTTGGTCCGCGAACTTCGCCTCCAGCTTCGCCAGCAGCTCGGTGTAGGTGGCGCGGCTGGCGTCCGCGGCCGCGGCCAGGATCCGCTGCAGTTCCGGATCGTCTTCCATGCCCGGCGGCAGGACGACGTGCGATTCCTTCTCGGGGACGTAGCGCTGCGACAGCTGCGAATAGGAGAAGTGCCGATGCCGAATCAGCTCATGGGTGCACGATCGCGAGATGCCGGTGATGTAAAACGACACACTCCCGTGTTCGAGCACCGAGAAGTGGCCGACATCGATGATGTGCTTGATGTAGCCGGCGTTGGTCGCGGTCTTGGGGTTCGGTTTCGACCAGCTCTGGTAGCAGGCCCGGCCGGCGAACTCGACCAGCGCGGCCCCGCCGTCGGCGTCGGTGGCCCACGGCACGTCGGGGGGTGCCAAGAAGTCGGTCTTGGCGATCAGTTGCACGCGCAGCGGCGCGATCTCGGCCACGGCGCTCACCTTAGCCCGGCGACGCTGGCCTCAACTGACCCGCTTGGCCGCCGCGCGCAGCTCGGCGGCCAGATCACCGCGGCCGGCGACGCTCAACCCGCCCAGGCCCAGCCACGACGCCATGGACTCGCACTCACGGGCCAGCGCCGCAGCGACGCGGGGCTTGGCCACACCGGGCTCGCCGAACGCACCCAGGACCCGCAGCGAGTCGGCGGCGCGGTCGGCCTTGAGGTCGACCCGCGCCACCAGTCGTCCGTCCATGAGTAGCGGCCACACGTAGTAGCCGTACCGCCGCTTGGCGGCCGGGGTGTAAATCTCTATGCGGTAATGGAATTCGAACAATCGCTCGACGCGCGGGCGAAAGAAGATGAGTGGGTCGAACGGGCACAGCAACGCAGTGCCGCGGTCGGTGCGGGGCACCGTGCGCCCCTCCCGCAGATAGGCCGGTGCGGACCAGCCGTCGACGTCGACCGGCTCGATGTCTCCGGCGGCCACCAGTGCGGCGATCGCCGGCTTGATCTGTTGCGCCGACAGCCGAAAGTAGTCGCGGATGTCGGCCTCGGTGCCCACGCCCAACGCGGTGGCGGCCCGCAGCGCGAGCTCGCGGATCGCCTCGTCGTCGTCGACCTCGCGGGCCAGCACGCCGGCCGGCAGCACCCGTTCCACCAAGTCGTAGTGGCGAGCGAAGCCCACCCGGGTGGCGGTGGTGAGCACGCCGGCCGAGAACAGCGCCTCGGCCACCCACTTGGTGTCGCTGCGGCTGCCCCACCAGCTTCCCCTGGGCCCGCGTGTTTCGGCTTCCAGATGGGCCTCGATCTGCCCGGCGGTGCTGGGCCCGAGTTCGGCGACGGCGGCAACGATCTTGTCGGCAAGTTCCGGGTTGGCCTTGACGATGTGGGTGCCCCACCGGCCGTGGGAGTACTGGCGCATCCGCCAGCGCAGCAGCGGCCAGTCCTCGACGGCCATCAGCGCGGCCTCGTGCGCCCAGTACTCCGCCAGCAGCCGCGACGACCGCGGGCCCCAGGCGGCGCGGTCGAGCACGTCACGGTCGTAGGGGCCGAGCCGGCTGAACACCGGCGCGTAGTGTGCGCGCACCGCCACCGAGACCGAATCCAGTTGCAGCACCTGAATTCTGGAGATCAACCGCTTCAGGTGGGCCCGGGTGACCTCGCCGCCCGGCCGGGGTTCGGTAAATCCTTGGGCCGCAACGGCTATCCGCCGGGCTTGGGCGGCCGATAGCCTGCGGGTCGACACGCGCCGAGAATACCGGCCGTGTCCGACATGCCGCGTTAGGACGCTGAGCCGGCGCTGACTTTCTCGTCCAACCGCGCCATCGTGTCCGTCTCGGGCGCATTCTTTTGTTCGTCGTATGCGGCATCGAGGGCATCCGGAACCGCTTTCAGGTCGCGGTAGACGCCCATCAGCTGTTCGAGGATCCGGATCCGTTGCCGGCTCGCCTCCTCGACGGCCCGTCGGGCCTCCTCACGATCCCGGTCCGCCCTCTCCTTCGCCTCCGCGAGGAGCCGCTCACGCGCCTGCTGGGCGTCTTCGCGCAGGCTGGTCAGCTCCGCTTCGAGCTTTTCCTTGGTCACTTGGTACTCGGCTTCCATGGCTTCGCGCTCCGCGGCCATGTCCGACAACATCTGCTCGCGCTTTCGCTGGGTCTCTTCGGCCTCGGCCTCGGCCGCCGCGATCAGCGCATCCGCTTCTGCTCGCGCCTCGGCCTGCATCTCCGCCACCTCGTCGACCGCGCGGCTCAGCATTTTCGCCAACCGCTGCTGCACCGCGTGCGGCGACGGCGACGTGTCCGTCAAAGCGGCCACTTCCTTGCGCAGCGCGGCCGTTTGTTCGCCGGATTCCCGCAGCCGGGCACGGAGGCTCTCGACGTCGTCGAGCAGCAGTTGCTGCTTGGCGGTCAGCATCTCGACGTGGGCATCGACCGCGGTCGCGTCATACCCCATGAATTTTCGCGCGAACGTCCTGGGTTCGGGTGTCACTGCCAATTCCCCCTCCTAATGCGAACGCCTGATTGACCCCGTACGACCGACCCCGGGTCCGAGTATGTCAGGTCAGGCCGTGGGCGCGACCGGGTGCGCGGCGCTGCGACGGTAGCTGTGGAAGCGATACCGCAGGCCCGAGCGGCTGGCCCGCCACTGCCCCGTTTCACCCACCCAAGTGTCGTCCAGCGTCGGCGCCAGCGCATCGTCGTCATCGCGTCGCAAATCGATTTCGATCTCGGTGACCTCACAGCGCGTGGCGTACGGCAGGGCCAGCAAATAAATCTGTGCGCCGCCGATCACCCACGTTTCGGGCCCCCCCTTGGCGAGGGCTTCGTCCAGGGTGCCGACCACGCACGCCCCGTCGGCGACGAAACCGGTGTCGCGGGACAGGACCACATTGCGCCGGCCCGGCAGGGGCCGCACCTTCGCCGGCAACGAATCCCAGGTCCGCCGGCCCATGATCACCGGGTGCCCGATGGTCACCTCTTTGAAGCGCATCAGATCTTCCGGCACTTTCCAGGGGATGTCGCCATCGCGCCCGATGACGCCGGAGGTCGACTGAGCCCACACCAGGCCCACCTCGGTCATACGCGCTACTCCTTGCAGGCCGCCCGAGCCGGCGTCGTCGCCGGCGCGATTCATACAGCGACTGGGGCTTTGATCGCCGGATGGGGGTCGTAGTTCTTCACGACAACGTCGTCGTAGGTGTAATCGAAAATCGAATCCCGTGGCCCCAGAACGAGTTCCGGGTATGGCCGGGGGTCGCGGCTCAGCTGCAGCCGCACCTGCTCGACGTGGTTGTCGTAGATGTGGCAGTCCCCGCCCGTCCAGACGAACTCACCGACGGCGAGGCCGGACTGGGCGGCCATCATGTGCGTCAGCAGCGCGTAGCTGGCGATGTTGAACGGCACGCCCAAAAACAGGTCGGCGCTGCGCTGGTAGAGCTGGCAGCTCAGCCGGCCGTCGGCCACGTAGAACTGGAAGAACGCGTGACACGGCGGCAGGGCCATCTGCGGGATTTCGCCGACGTTCCAGGCCGACACGATGATGCGCCGCGAGTCGGGGTCGGTGCGCAGCAGGTCCAGAGCCGCACTGATCTGGTCGACGTGCTCGCCCGACGGCGTGGGCCAGGACCGCCATTGCACACCGTAGATCGGCCCGAGATCGCCTGTGCTGCTTGCCCATTCGTCCCAGATGGTAACCCCGTGCTCGTGCAGCCAGGCGACGTTGGAATCGCCGCGCAGGAACCACAGCAATTCGTAGATCACCGATTTCAGGTGCACCTTCTTGGTGGTGAGCAGCGGGAACCCGGCCGACAGGTCATAGCGCAGCTGCCGACCGAACAGGCTGCGGGTCCCGGTGCCGGTGCGGTCGGATTTGGCCGCCCCCTGGTCGAGCACCAAGCGGAGCAAGTCCTCGTAGGGGGTCGGGATCGGCACGCCGCAAGCTTAGCGGCGATCGCCAGCGCGGCGTGGCCGGGCGCGGCGGGTCGGCGCCGATTGATTCGGGTCTAGGCGCGCGGAGTAGAACGGGTGCCATGCCGAACATCATCGACGTCGTCACCACACCCGATGGCAGCTGCACGGTGCACCTGTTCACCCCCGACGGCCCGGAATCGCAAGTCCCATGGCCCGCGGTGGTCATGTATCCCGACGCGGGCGGCGTGCGTGACACGTTCGAGCAGATGGCGGCCAAGCTGGCCGGGTTCGGTTACGCGGTGCTGCTTCCGGATGTCTACTACCGCACCGCGGACTGGGCGCCGTTCGACATGGCGACGGTGTTCAGCGACCCGAAAGAACGCGGACGCCTGTTCTCGATGATCGGCAGCGTCACCCCGGACCGGATGGCCGCCGACGCCGGCGCGTTCTTCGACTATCTGGCCGCCCGCCCCGAGGTGGCCGGCGAGCGATTCGGGGTGTGCGGCTACTGCATGGGCGGCCGGACGTCGCTCATGGTGGCCGGCCGGGTGCCGGACCGGGTGGCCGCGGCGGCGTCCTTCCACGGCGGCGGCCTGGTGACCGACGCCGACGACAGCCCCCACCTGCTCGCCGACCGGATGACCGCCACGGTGTACGTGGGCGGCGCCAAGGATGACGCGTCGTTCACCGCCGATCACGCCGAACAGCTCGACAAAACGCTGACGGCGGCCGGCGTCGAGCACACCATCGAGTGGTACCCGGCCGGCCACGGATTCGCGGTTCCGGACAACGCGCCCTACGACGCCGCGGCGGCCGAGCGGCATTGGGCGGCGCTGACGGAGGTGTTCGCGTCCGCGCTACCGCGCTAGCGCGGTCATCAGCAGCGTCGCGGCCACCGAAGCGCCGTCTGTGCGGATCTTTGCGGCCACAGAACTCGCCCGTGCGCGGACGTGATCGGTCAGGACCGCCTTGAGCGCGGTCGACAGCGACTCGGTGGTGGGAGCGGGACCGTCATGGGGGGCGCCGATGCCGAGGTCGCGCACCCGGGCAGCCCAGTGGGGTTGATCGGCCCCCTGGGGCACCACCACCTGCGGGGCGCCCGCCCGGGCGGCCGTCGTCGTGGTGCCCGCGCCGCCGTGGTGCACGACGGCGGCGACCCGCCCGAACAGCGCCAGGTGGTTGACCTCGCCGACGGCGAAGCAGTCGTCCCGGTCGTCGATCGGGGCAAGGCCGGCCCAGCCGCGGGACACCACGGCGCGATGGCCCAGCGCGCGCACCGCCTCGATGGCCGTGCGCGCGACGTCCCGCGAGGCGCGCATCGGCATGCTGCCGAAGCCCACATAGACCGGCGGCGCGCCCGCGTCGAGGAATGCCAGCAAGTCGGCGGGCAGCGGGCGTTCGTCGCGCAGCAACCACGCTCCGGTTTGGACGACGTCGAGGTCGGCGGCCTGCCACGGGTCCAGGATGGGGTCCGTCGCCAGCCATGGGCAGTCGGTCAGGGCGTAGTCGCGCAAGTTGTCCAGCGGCGGCAGGCCGATCGCCGCACGGTGACCGTTGAGCGTCGCGCCGAACAGCTCCTGCATGTGCCGTCCATCCAGTTGCCACAGGACGCGGTTGTCGGCCATGCCGAATGGAATCGGCCCGTTCGCGTACGCCGGCGGTGAGTGGTGCGGCGACGGCAGGATGGTGGGCTGGTAACTGACATAGACGTAGTGAAGTCCCAGCCTTTCGGTCGCCGAGCGCGCGGCTGCCGCGGCGGCCGGGAAGCCGGCGACCACCAACGCGTCACAGCCTTCGGCCGCGGCGGCCACGGTGTCGAATTGCGCGGCGATGAGCCGGTCCAAGTGCCCGCGCAGGTCCTCCTCCGACGGCGTCGTGCCCGTCTTCATCGCCCGCAGCGATTCGCCGAAGGGCAACAGCGGCACGCCGGCACGGGCCAGCAGTTCGACGAATTCGGCGTCCGGCGGCGCGCTCACCCGCGCGTCAACGCCGAGCGTCCGCAGCTGCACCGCGAGCGCGGCGAGCGGCTCGACGCCTCCGCGCGAGTCGTACGCCGACAGCAACACTCGCACTGGCCCAGCTCCGAAAGATGTGTGGTCAGAACGCCGGCAGGTCCACCAATTCGGCCAGCCGGGCGCGGTGCCGGTAGGCGGTGCCGAACGCCAACTGGTCGCTCTTGGCCCGCTTGAGGTACAGGTGCGCGGGATATTCCCAGGTCATGCCGATGCCGCCGTGCAGCTGCACGCACTCTTCGGCGGCATGCACGGCGACGTCGCCGCAGTAGGCCTGGGCGATCGCCGCCGCTGCGTCGGCGTCCTTTGCGCCCCGGGCGCAGGTGTCGGCCGCATAGCGCGCCGCGGCGGTTGCCGCGCCGACCTCGAACCACAGATCCGCCAACCGATGCTTGATCGCCTGGTAGGAGCCGATCGTGCGGCCGAACTGCCTGCGTTGCCTGACGTATTCCAGCGTGGTTTCAAAGCACCATTGGGCGACCCCGAGTTGCTCGGACGCCAGCAATGCCGCTGCGGTCCGGATGGCCTCGGTGACCGGCTCGTCGCCCGCCCCGACAAGGGACGACGGAGACCCCGAAAATGCCACGGCGGCAAGGGGTCTGGTCATATCCAGCGCGAGCAGCGGGGAAATCTGCACGCCCGCCGCGTCGCGCGCCACGGTGTGCAACTCGAGCCCGTCGCGCCCGGCGACCGGCACCACCAGCACGTCGGCGGCGTCGGCACCTGCGACGCTGGTGACCGACCCGCTCAGTCCGTCGGCGTCGGCGCTGACCGCGGTGACCGGGTCGCCCGGTGCGTTCGACAGCGGGACCACCAGCGCCGCCGTCAGCTCGCCCTGGGCCAGGGCCGGCAGGGTTGCGGTGTCACCGGCGCGTAGCAGCGCGATCGTGGCGAGGACCGCGCTGGACAAAAAAGGCACCGGCGCAACGGCGCGGCCGATCTCCTCCATGACCACGGCGGCCTCGCGCACGCTGGCGTCGGCGCCACCCAGCGACTCCGGAACCAGCAGGCCGGCCACGCCCAGTTCGGTGGCCAGCGTGTGCCACACAGCCGAAAAGTCTTGTGGCTGTGGGTCGTAGAGGCGCGTCACCGATTCGGCCGGGCACCGTTCGGTGAAGAGTTGACGGACACCGGCCCGCAACGCCTCTTCGGTGTCGGAGTACAGCAGGTCCGCGGCGTGCGCGCTCATCGGGGGAGGTCCTTCCACGCGGCCTCTTTGTCGACACGGTGTTCTCCCGGCAGGCCCAGGATCCGCTCGGAGATGGTGTTGCGCAGGATCTCCGACGTACCGCCCTCGATCGAGTTGCCGCGCGCCCGCAGGTAGCGGTAGCCGGGCCCGCGACCGACCAGGTCGACCGTCTCGGGCCTGCGCATGGTCCAGTCATCGTAGAGCAGCGCCGCTTCACCATGCAGCTCGATCTCGAAGCCCGAAATCGCTTGTGCCAGCTTAGCGAACGCCACCTTCATGCCAGCGCCTTCCGGGCCGGGCTGACCGGTGGCGGCCTGTTGCCGCAACCGTTCACCGGCCAGCCGAAGGACCTCGGCCTCAACCCACAGCCGCATCAGCTGGTCGTGCATTGCGGGGTTGCGCAGCGCCGGGTCGTCGCGCCAGGCCTCGGTGACCTTGCCGATGTGGCCACTTTCCCGGGGCGCCCCGGCGCGCGACCCGATGGCGACGCGCTCGTTGTTGAGGGTGGTGGTCGCGACCCGCCAGCCACCGCCCTCCGGGCCGAGCCGATTCGCATCGGGCACCCGCACGTCGGTGAGGAACACCTCGTTGAATTCGGCCTCGCCGGTGATCTGGCGCAACGGCCGGATCTCGACGCCCGGCTGCGTCATGTCGCACAGAAAGTAGGTCAGGCCGTGGTGTTTGGGCACGGACGGATCGGTGCGGGCGACCAGGATGGCCATCTGCGCGTGCTGCGCCTGCGACGTCCACACCTTCTGCCCGTTGACAATCCAGTCGTCACCGTCGCGCACCGCACGGGTGGCCACCCCCGCCAGGTCCGATCCGGCGCCCGGCTCGCTGAACAGCTGGCAGTAGATCTGCTCACCGGTGAACAACGGGCGCAGGAACTTTCGCTTCTGCTCGTCGGTGCCGAACGCCGCGATCGTCGGCGCCGCCATGCCCATGCCGATGTAATTCTTGCGGGTGCCGCCCACCGGAGCACCGGCGGCCGCCAGCCGCACATCGACTCGCTCCTGGGCGGTGCGCGGCAGGTCCAGCCCGCCGAAGCCGCGCGGCAGGTGCACCCAGGCCAGGCCCGCATCGTATTGCGCGGCAAGGAAATCCCGCGGGTCACTGGTGGCCGGATCGTGCTCGTCGAGCAGCGCCTGAATCCGCGCGTCCAGGCCGGCCGCGTCGGCGGCGGTCATTGCCCGCCGCCGGGTGCGGACTGGAATCCCTGGGCGGCGCCCAGCAGCAGGCCACCGTCGATCACCATGGTCTCGCCGGTGATCCAGCTCGCCGCGTCGGAAACCAGGAAGGCGACGGCCGCGGCCACGTCGACCGGCTCCCCGATGCGACCGAGCGCGATCGACGACGCCAGCGGGTCCTCGTGGTCCTTCCACAGCGCCTCGGCCAGGCGGGTGCGCACCACGCCGGGCGCGATGGCGTTGACCCGGACGCGCGGCGAAAGTTCCAGTGCCAATTGCTTGGTGACGTGGATCAGCGCGGCCTTGGTGGCGTTGTACATGCCCATGGCCGGTGACTGGTGCAGTCCGCCGATTGACGCGGTGTTGACGATCGCGCCGCCGTGCTCCCCCATCCACGACTTGACCGCGAGTGAGGTCCACAGCAGCGGTGCCCACAGGTTGACGTCGAAGATCTTGGTGAAACGGGCGTGATCCTGGTCGATCAGCGGACCGTAGGCGGGATTGGTTCCGGCGTTGTTGATCAGGATGTCGACGCTGCCGAAGCGCTCCAGCGTGAGGTCGACGCAGCGGCGCGCCGCGTCCTCGTCGACCGCGTGGGCGCCCACCCCGAGGGCCTGCTGCCCCACCTGGGCGGCGGCCTCGTCGGCGGCCTCCTGCTTGCGCGCGGTGAGCACCACATTGGCGCCCGCGGCCGCCATCTGCTGAGCTATCGAGAGGCCGATTCCGCGCGACGCGCCGGTGATGATCGCGGTGCGGCCGGTCAGATCTTGTGAGGTCATGGTGTCAGGCCTTCCGTCGCGGTCAAGAGCCGCCGGGCGGCAGCGCAGACTTGGTTGCTGCCGAATTTTATTCACGATGTTTTGGACATGTGTTGAGGTGGTATGCCACGCGCATGTTATCGAAATTGACACTCATGAAACCGCTGGTTGTTGCCGGTGCCGTCGCCGCGGCCATCGCCGCCGCGCCCGCGGCCGCGGCCGAGGTCTACGTCGCCGGACCGGCCGCTGCACCCACGCACGTGACCTTCAAGGACGACCCGGGCGGCGGCGGCTGCGACGCGAACGGAAACTGCGGCTCGGGCGGCCAGTTCAACGGCCCCGGCGGCGGTCCGGGCGGCCAGGGCTGCGTCCCGGGCGTCGGCTGCGGCTCCGGCGGGCAGAACGCTGGACCCGGCGGCATTCCGGGCGGGCAAGGCTGTCTGCCGGGCGTCGGCTGCGGCGGCGGCCACGCGTAATCGCTGAACCCGTCAGCCTCCCGAGAGCCTGGTGATCCAGGCCCGGGAGGCTGCTGGGTCGATGACGTCGTCCAGTTCGAATGTGGTGGCCGCCCGCAGCGCCTTGCCGTGCTCGTAGGCGCCGGCCACCAAGCGATCGAACAGGCTTTGCCGCTCGGCGGGATCGCCTGACTGGTCCGCGGCGGCCAGTTCCTTGCTGAAGCCAAGCCGCACCGCGCCTTCCAGGCCCATGCCGCCGATCTCTCCGGTCGGCCAGGCGACGGTGAAGTGCGGCGCGCGAAATGAGCCGCCGGCCATCGCCATCGCGCCGAGCCCGTATCCCTTGCGCAGGATGATCATTCCCAGCGGCACCGTCAGCCGCGCGCCCAGGACGAACATCCGACCGAAGCGGCGAACGGCCGCTTCCTTTTCCGCGTCGGGCCCGACCATGAAGCCCGGGGTGTCGCACAGCGAGATCACCGGCAGCCGGAACGATTCGCACAACGCCAGGAAGTCGCCGGTCTTGTCGGCGGCCTCGGCATCGATCGCGCCACCCAGATGGTGGGTGCTGTTGGCGATCAACCCGTACGGAACCCCCTCGACGCGCACCAGCGCGGTGACGATTCCCACGCCGTAATCCGGACGCAGCTCCAGCACCGATCCGACGTCGACGATCGCCTCGATCGCGCGGTGCACGTCGTAGGCGCGTAACCGGTTCTGCGGCACCACATGCCGGGCCAACCGCGGATCGGGCGCCGCCCAGTCGCTGACCGAGCCCTGAAAGTACGACAGGTACTGCTTGGCCAGTGCGACAGCGTGCGCCTCATCGCGGGCGACCAGGCTGACCACGCCGTTGCGGCGCTGCACGCCGATCGGCCCGATCGCCTCGGGCGGATACACGCCCAGCCCGCCGCCCTCGATCATCGCCGGCCCGCCCATCCCGATGTTGGCGTCCGGCGTCGCGATGATCACGTCGCACACCCCGGCCAGCGCGGCATTGCCGGCGAAGCACCGGCCCGAGACGACCGACACCAGCGGCACTTCCCCACTCAGTCCCGCGAGCATCCGGAAGGTAGGGACGTCCAGCCCGGCGGCGCCCCCGACGTCGGTGTCCCCCGGCCGGCCCCCGCCGCCCTCGGCGAACAGCACCACCGGCAACCGCTTTCGCGCGGCGAGGTCGAACACGCGGTCGGTCTTGGCGTGGTTGCGCATGCCCTGCGTGCCGGCCAGCACGGTGTAGTCGTAGGACACCACGACGGCCTGCGCCGCCGCCCGGCCGAACCGATCCGCGCCGATGGTGGCCAGGCCGGCGACCAGGCCGTCGGCCGGGGTGTTGACGATCAGGTCCTCCTCCGAGCGCCGGCTGCGCTGCGCGGCGATGGCCAGCGCGCCGTATTCGACGAAGCTGTCGGGGTCGACGAGGTCGGCGATGTTCTCCCGCGCGGTGCGCCGGCCTTGGTTGTGCCGCTTGGTGACCGCGGCCTGGCGGCCCTCGTCGAGGGTCAGGGCGTGGCGGTGCACGACCTCGTCAAGATCGGCACGTGGACGATCGAGATCGGTTCCGGCCGAGACGGATTCGCTATCACCAGCATCGGCGGTGCGGGTGAAGACCAACAGCGGGTCTCCGGTGCCGACCACCTGGCCCGGAGCCACCAGGACCCGGACAATCCGCAGCGCGTCCGGCGCGACGAGCACGTGCTGCATCTTCATCGCTTCCAGCACAACCAGCTGACCACCCGCGGGGTATTCGGTGCCCTCGGGCACCACCTCGACCACGGTGCCGGCCAGCTGCGCGCGCAGCGCGTCCTCACCGGGGTAGAGCTCGACCGCGGCCACCCGCGTTTCCTGCCGGTGCGACAGCGCCGCCTGGGCGAGTTCGGGTAGCTTCTCATCGAGGAAACCGGTGCTCACCCAACCGGACTCGATGCGATCGTCGCGCAGCAGTTCGCGCAGGAATGCGATGTTGGTGTTGACGCCCTCGATGCTGAACTCGGCCAGGGCGGTGCGGGCTTTGCGCACCGCCGCCCGCCAGGACGACCCATGCACAAAGACGATGAGCTTGGCCAGCAGCGAATCGTACTGGGGGCTTATCACCAATCCGGCCCGGCCATAGGTGTCGACGCGCACGCCGGGACCGCTGGGCGGGGAGAACACCGTGAGCGTGCCCGCCGATCCGGCGACGGAGGAGTCGGGCCCGAAGGTCTCCGTGTTGACCCTGAGTTGCATGGCGATGCCGTGGTGCGCGGCGGGCTCGCCGATGACTTCCATTCCGTCGGAGGCGATCCCGGATGCCAGCCCCAGCTGGTAGAAGGATGCACCGCCGGCGATCGCCAGCTGGACGGCCACCAGGTCGAGTCCGGTGGTTTCCTCGGTGACGGTGTGCTCGACCTGGATTCGCGGGTTGACTTCGAGGAAGACGAATTGCTCGCCGGTGACCAGGAATTCGACCGTGGCCAGTCCGCGCAGGCCCACGCGGGCGCACAGGCGCACCGCCGCCTCGTGCAGTGCTCGGCGGAGGTCGTCCGAAAGTCCTTGCGCGGGAGCGATTTCGATGATCTTCTGGTAGCGCCGCTGGATGCTGCAGTCGCGGTCGCCGACCGCGCGGGCGTGCGTCTGGTGACCCGCTGGCGCGGCGACGACCTGCACCTCGATGTGGCGCGCGTCGGTGAGCAGCGCCTCGGCGAACAGCGCGGGATCGCCGAAGCCCAGCTGCGCCTCGGCGGCGCACCGCCGATAGGCCTCGTCGATCCGATCGGCGTTGCGCACCTTGCGCATTCCGCGCCCTCCGCCACCGGCGAGGGCCTTGATCATGATGCCACCGCCGTGGGCGGCAAAGAATGCCCTGATGTCCTCGACGCTGCTCGGCCCCTCGGTTGCCGGCAGCACCGGCACCCCGGCGGCGATCGCGGCGCGGCGGGCCGACGTCTTGTTGCCGAGCAGCTCGAGCACCCCGGCGTCGGGACCTACGAACGTGTAGCCGCCCGTCGCGCAGGCATCGGCGAATGTGGCGTTCTCGCTGAGGAATCCGTAACCCGGATGGACCAGATCCGCACCGGAGTTCTTCGCCGCGGCCAGCACGGCGGACTGGTCCAGGTAGGCGCGCGGCCCGGCGCCCGGCAGGCCGATCGCCTCGTCGGCCGCGTGCACATGCGGGCTCTCCGCATCGTCCTCGGCATAGACCGCGATCGTGCGCATCCCCAGTTCGGTTGCCGTGCGGATGATTCGAAGGGCGATCTCGCCGCGGTTGGCGACCAGCAGGCTCGGGCTCATCGCAGCGGGTCTCCCCACTGGACCTGCTCGCGGAGTCTGGCCTTGAGCAGTTTGCCGCCGGCATTGCGCGGCAGCGCACTGTCTACCACCGTGACGTATTGCGGCACTTTGAAGTCGGCCAGCTGGCTGCGGCAGTGGTCGAGCACCGCCGGCACGTCGATTTCGTCGTCGCCGCCGAACAACACCGCCCCCACCTTCTCGCCCATGACCTCGTCGGAGACCCCGAGCACGCAGGCGTCGGCCACGTGCGGCGCCGCCAGCAGCACGGCCTCCACCTCGACGCTGGAGACGTTCTCACCACCGCGGTTGATGATGTCCTTGAGCCGGTCCACGATGTGCACCCGGCCCGCATCGTCGACGCGCACCACGTCGCCGGTGTGCAGCCAGCCGTCCGCAAACGTCGTGGCGGTGGCCGCGGAGGTCCTAGCCCGATTCCAGTAGCCGGTGGTCACATTGGCGCCCCGCGCCACCAACTCCCCTACACCCGGGTCGTCCCCGAACGGGATCACCCCCAGGTCCACCGATGGAACCGCGTAGCCGACGGAGTCGGCGTGCTCGACGGCCTCGCTGTCGGGCAGCACGGTCATCAGTGACGCCGTCTCCGTCATGCCATAGCCGTTGAACACCGTGGCGCAGGGGAACGCGTTCTTCACCGACCGCACCAGCGACGGGGCGATCGGTGCGCCGCCGTAGCCCACCCACCGCACGTTCGACACGTCGAGGTCGGCAAAACCGCTGTGCCGCAACAACAGCGAATATATTGCCGGGACGGTGACCATGACCGAGATGCGTTCGGCGGTCAGCGTGGCGAGCAACGCGTCCAGATTGAGCGTGGGCATGATCACCGAGGCTCCCCCGAGCCGGGCGGCGGCCAGCAGCTGGGTATTGCAACCCGTCACATGAAACAGCGGCACGGAGATGAGCGTGCGCATCGCTTCGCCGAGGTCCCGCGGCTGTTGCAGACAGCGGATCGCGTTCTCGGTGTTGGTCAGGAACGCCTCGTGCGTGGTCGGAACGCCCTTGGGGTGGCCGGTGGTGCCCGACGTGTAGAACAGGGCCGCCGTGTCGGCGCGGCCGCGTTGCTCGGTGACGTAGGGCCGCCCGTCGGGCAGCGCGGCGTCCGGCGCCAGATCCACTCGCGCACCGGAGTCCGACAGGACGAACTCGACCTCGGGCTGCGCCGATCGCGTATTGACCGCCACCACAACGCCACCGGCCATCACGGTGCCCCAGAACGCCAGCGCCCAGTCGATTCCGGCGGGGTAACGCACCGCGACGCGGTCGCCCGGCTTCAGGCCGTCCGCGCGCAGCCCCCCGGCGACCCGCGCCGCGCGATCCCAGAGCTGCCGGTATGTGAGACGCCCGGCCCCCAGCTCGACCAGGGCTTCTGCGCCCGGACGGGCGTCGACCTGTTCGGCGAGCATGTCCAGCAGGGACGCGGGCAGCTCGTCGAAGCGCGGAATACCATCGCGACCCCGGAACACGCCGGTCAGCGGGAACGGGTTACGGTCGCGCGGAATTTCGATCACAGCATGCCCGGTCCTTGCTAATCCGGTGTCCTATCGTGATAGCGGTGACGATCGACGATTCCGCCATCATGCCCGAGGCGTTCTTCACTGTAGACGGCGACTCCTATGTTCCGGGCCCGATGACGCAAGGCCCGTGGGGCTCGGCGATGGGCGGCCAGATCGTCGGGGGTCTGTTGGGTTGGGGCATAGAGCAATCCGGCATCGATCCGGACCTGCAGCCCGCCCGCTTCACGGTTGACCTGTTGCGCCCGGCCCTGATGGAGCCGGTGCAGATCCGGACCGCGGTGCAGCGCGAGGGCCGGCGCATCAAACTGGTCGACGGCAGCCTGGTCCAGAACGGCACCGTCGTCGCCCGGGCCAGCGCGCTGTTTTTGCGCCGCGGCGATCATCCCGAGGGTCAGGTGTGGTCGTCGCCGGCGCAGATGCCGCCGCTCCCGACATCCTCGGACGGCTTCGGAGACGGGATGCCGTTTCTCATCTGGGGGTATGGTGCGACGCTGCAAGGCAGTCCGGGAATCGCGGCCGGCGAATGGGAGCAGACCCACTCCCAGAAGTTCGCCTGGGCGCGGGTGTTTCGCCCGATGGTGCACGGACATCCGCTCACACCGTTCACCCGCCTGGCCTTCGTCGGTGACATCACGAGTTCGCTCACCCATTGGGGCACCGGTGGATTGCGCTACATCAACGCCGACTACACCGTGACGGCGAGCCGATTGCCCGACGGCGAATTCCTCGGTCTGGCCGCCCAGAGCCACTACGGCGCGGCCGGTGTCGCCACCGGCGCCGCGACCCTGTTCGACCGGCACGGGCCGATCGGCACCAGCTCGGCGCTGGCCCTGGCTCAACCGGCCGACGCCTTCAAACCGACCTACGCCTAGGCGGCCGGCCTGGACTCCCGAGCCGTTCCACGGGAACCTTGAGTGGTGAGCCAGCGCCTAACGGACAATCGCCTCGCGGCCGCCGCCGTCGCCTTCCTCGGCTACACGGCGCTGATGCTCGTGCTGGAACGTCGCATGCGCCGCAGCGGCGGGCCGGGGATCATCGCATTCGAGTTGGCCGGCAATGCATCTCGGGCTGAAGACATCATGACGCGGTGGGGCAGCGACGGCCGGCGGTCCGCGCGCCTGTCGCTGTGGCTCGATTTCGGCTACATGGCCACCTATGGCGTGCTGACGGCGCTGCTCGTCGACCGCGCGCGCCGGCGGCATGGCCACCCGGCCGGTCTGCCCGCCGCCGTGCTTGTCGCCGTCGCCGGTGATGCGGCGGAGGGAGTTTCACTGCTGAGGGTGCTGCGCGGGACACGGATCGGCGTCCATGCCCGGCGCGCACAGGTCGCCGCGCTGATCAAGTTCGCGGTCCTCGTGGGGGCACTGGGATACGCCGTTACCGGATCGGGCCGTCCGGTCGCCGGTTAGTCCATCAGCTGCGCGGCGACCGTCGCCCCGAGCTCCCAGCACGCCTGCAGCTCGTCCTTGCCGGGTTTGCCCGACACGATCACGGTCTCCGCTGCTTTGACCCAGCCCAGCCCGGTGGTGATGGTGTCGACGGCGCGCTCGGCGCCCTCCGTGCCCTCGTTGCCGTGCAGGTACAACCCGAAAGGTCGCCCACGGGTCGAGTCGAGAAGCTGGTAGTAGGCGCAGTCGAACGCGTGCTTGAGAGCGCCCGAGATGTAGCCGAGGTTCGCCGGGGTGCCCAGCAGGTAGCCGTCGGCGGCCAGCATCTCGGCCGGCGAGACCGTCAGCGCCGGGCGCCGCAGCACCTCGACGCCCTCGATGTCGGGGTCGGTGGCGCCGGAAATTACGGCCTCGAACATCTCCTGGCAGTGCGGTGATGGCGTGTGGTGCACGATCAGCAGCGTCTTGCTCATGGGCTGCTCTGCAGCTCGACCGCCGTCTTCATGGCCTCGCGGGCGCGGCGGCGATCGCCCGCGTAGTCATAGGCGCGGGCCAGCCGGTACCAGCGCCGCCAGTCTTCCGGGTGGTCCTCCACCTCGGTTCGGACCGCGGCGAACAGTTCGTCGGCCGCGTCGCGCCGGATGCGGCCCGACGGGCGGCGCGGCAGCGCGCTGGTGTCCAGCTCCATTCCGTCGGCCGCGATCAGCCGGGCCAGCTTCTGGTGCGCGAACCCGGCGCGCAGGGTGGCGATCATGGCCCACAGCCCGATCACCGGCAGGATCAGCACCGCGAGTCCGAGGCCGACGGCGGCGGCCCGGCCGGAGCCGATCATCGCGACGGCCACGCGCCCCAGCAGCACGAAGTACACCAGCAGCGCGACGCACATGAAGGCGACGAGCAACTGGGTGCGCACCACCCGCGCGGTGTCGCTCATTGCAGATTGAGCAGGGCCTCGAGACCCACCGTCAGGCCGGGGTGTTCCTTGATCCTCCGCACGGCCAGCAGCACGCCGGGCACGAACGAGGTCCGGTCGATGCTGTCGTGGCGGATGGTCAGCGTCTCCCCGTCGGTGCCGAACAGGATCTCCTGATGGGCGACCAGCCCGGCCAGCCGAACCGAGTGCACCGGGATGCCGTCGACGTCGGCCCCACGCGCGCCCGCCAGGCTGGTGCTGGTGGCATCGGGGTTGGGCGGCAAGCCCTTTCGCGACTCGGCGATCAGTTTCGCAGTGCGGGTCGCGGTTCCCGACGGGGCGTCGGCCTTGTGCGGGTGATGCAGCTCGATCACCTCGGCCGAGTCGAAGAAGGGCGCGGCCTGCTTGGCGAAGTGCATCGAAAGCACCGCCCCGATGGCGAAGTTCGGCGCGATCAACACCGACGCGCCGGGGCCGTCGGCGAGCCAATCCTGCACCTGCCGCAGCCGCTCGGCGGTGAAGCCCGTGGTCCCCACGACCGCGTGAATTCCGTTGCCTATCACGTACTTCAGATTGTCCATCACCACGTCGGGGTGGGTGAAGTCGATGACGACCTCGGTGTCGCCCTCGGTCAGCAGGCTCATCGGATCGCCGGCGTCCACTTCGGCCGACAGGGTCAAATCCTCGGCGGCCTGCACGCCCGCCACCATCGCCGATCCGACCTTGCCCTTGGCTCCCAGCACCCCTACCCGCATGGCCTTCACCCTAGACCGCGTCGATTCCGCGCCGCGCGTGCGTCTTTCCACGACAACTCGGATGGCGCTGATTCGCGGCGATCAGGTGTGGACGATCCAGCCCGCTTCGGTATAGGGAGCGGGTTGCTTGGGGTCGTTGATCGTGATGTACAGGTCGCCTGGCGTCGGCATAGCGAAGCCGACGAATCCGTGGGCGGTCTGCCCGTCGTGAAGGCCGCCCGATTGCAGCGCGGGCAGCTTGTCGAGCCGCCGGTAGTCGACCGCCAACGTTGACGGCTCGGGCGCGTCGTCGGGATGAGTCCAAGGCTGAGGGCCGCCGCCGTATCCGGCGAACATGTAGCGCTGGTCGAACTGGAAGAACTGGTGGGACGTCGCGGTGACAGTCATTTCCACTACGTTGCATCCGGGGCCACTCGGAGCCGCGAAATGAGAGGCGCACCCTGGCGGAAACCACGTGGCACTGTTGACCGTGATGTCGGCGGTCGCGCCGCTAGCCGTCTGCACATGCACGGGCACGCCCATCTGACCGATCGGGAACGGTGGACTCTCCGGCGTGGAGTCGGCCGAACCGGAGGGACACGACCATCCGGCGATGACGACGGTGACCGCCGTTGCCGCACTGACGAATCCCGCGCGCACCAGAACAGGCTACCGCAGCGCTGCCACGAAAACCGCGGAATCGTTTCGATCCAGCGCGTTTGCTGGATCCCCTTGCGGCTGAGGTCGAATCGACAAAATGATCCGGCAGGGTGACCCCCGTCTGCGTGCCGCGCGGGCGTGGCGGGTTGGCTTGTCCACAGTTCGGGGTTCATCCACAGCTGCCGCGCGGTCCGTTTTCTTCGCTGTTCCCTGGGCATACGATTCGAACATGCATTCGATCGAGTTTCCGGCCGAGGTGTCCGCCGCCCTGGCCGCGCAGGATGCCGCCGATGCGGCCATCCGCGGGCTGAACTTCGATGCGCTGCGCCCCGCCGTCCGGCTGCGCGTCCTCGAACGGATCGAGGCGTCGCGGCGCCGACAGGTGGCGGTGAGCCATGACGTCATTGCCGGCTTAGCGGCGGAGGATCCCGCCGACATCGGCGGCCCGGTGCACAAAGTTGTCGCCGGCTGGCTGCGCATCAGCTACGCCGAGGCGTGCCGCCGGGTTCGCGACGCCAAAGAGCTATCGCCGCGCTCGACCCTCACCGGCGCGGAGCTGCCACCGCAGTTGCCGGCCACGGCCGTCGCGTGGCGTGAAGGCGCTCTCGACGGTCACCACCTACGAGTCATTCAAACGTTCGTCCGGGATCTTCCGGAGTCCATACCCGCTGCCACGGTGGAGAACGCCGAACGATTCCTGGCCCGGCAGGCGCGGACGCTACGGCCGGATCAGCTGCAGAAGCTCGCGCACCAGTGCGCGCTACGGATCAATCCCGACGGCAAGTTCTCCGACGTCGACCGGGCCCGCCAGCGCGGCTTCACCTGGTGCGGTCAACGGCCCGACGGGATGAGCGTGGGGAAGCTGATCGCCTCGCCGGAGCTGCGGGCCAACCTCGACGCCTGGCTGGCCCGGTTCGCGGCCCCCGGGATGTGCAATCCCGGTGACCAAACCCCTTGCATCGCAGACGAACCCGACGACGAGCGCGTGCGCAGCGATCTGCGCAGCCCCACGCAACGCCGGCACGACGCACTCAACGCCCTGGTGCGCGGCCAGCTAGGCGACCCGAAACTCGGCCAGCACAACGGACTGCCGGTCACGGTCATCGTGTCGACCACACTGCAGGAGCTGACCTCGGGCACCGGGCGAGCGGTGACCGGTGGCGGGACGCTGCTACCGATGCGCGATGTGATCCGGATGGCCCGCCACGCCTACCACTATCTCGCTGTGTTCGACGAACACTCCAGCCGCCCACTGTATCTCGGACGGTCGCGACGCATCGCGACACCGGATCAGCGCATCGTGCTGTACGCCCACGACCGCGGCTGCACCCACCCCGGCTGCGACGCACCCGGCTACTGGTGCGAGGCGCACCACCTCTCCGAGTGGGCGACCGGCGGCACGACCGACGCGGACAATCTCACGTTCGCCTGCGTGCCACACCACAAGCTCGCCGAAAAGGGCTGGCGGACAACGAAAACACGCCGAGGTGACACCGAGTGGATACCGCCGCCCGAACTAGACCGCGGTGCGCGCACCAACGAGTTTCACCATCCCGAACGCCTACTTCCGGAACCGCCCGGCGAATCCGCGTAGCGGTAGGTCGGCGCTGGTGATCAGTCCCGGTGGCGCCGCGACCACCGACTTGATGGAAGCCAGCGCCGGCATGCCGGTGACGGTCATGCCGATCGAGGCGAAGTTGTCCGGGTTGGACAGGTCTACGCCGGGCTTGGGGAAGATCATGTGCTTGTTGTAGATGCAGGGGTCGCCTTGAATCTGAGTGATGTAGCAGCCCTTGATGTTCCAGCTCGGGTCTGTGTGCGGGGTCATCTGCCATTCGAGGTGCGTCTCGACCCGCGGCACGCCGTCGACCATGCCCTGGTACTTGATGTAGTTACCGCCCAGCGAACCTTTGGGCAGCGTGTACCAGCCCAGGTCGACGTCCTTGGTGCAGGCGCCCAGCTCGTAGCTGAACTTGACCTCGTCGAGCCGCAGGTCGAAGCAGTCGGCCATCATGTAGACACTGTCGGCGAACACCCGTGTGTACTTCTCCAGCTTCGAGGGAATCTCGGGGTCGTCGACCGGCTGGCCGTAGCCCACCTCGATCCAGGTGTCTTTGGAGTGGTGGCACGACACGTCGACCGATTCGATCGTGGTGACGTTTTCGATGTCGGCGACGTCGGCCGAGCACACCACGCCCAGGATCTGGTTCAGACCCGGGTTCATCCCGGTGCCGTAGAACGTCGCGCCACCCAACTCAGCGGCCTCGGCCAATAGCTGGCTGACCGGCTTGCCCGACGGATGTGGGTGGTTCGTGTCGCGGTGCCAGCCGGTGATCCAGTCGGCGGTGGTGACGATATTGATGCCCGCCTCGAGCACCTGTAAGTAGAGGTCCTCGTCGGGAAACACGCCGTGGAACGTCAGCACGTCCGGCTTGGCGGCGATGATCTCCTCGATCGTACCGGTGAACGCCACCCCGTTAGGCGCCAGGCCCGCGAACTCTCCGGTATCCTTGCCCACCTTCTCCGGCGAATAGCAGTGCACGCCAACGAGTTCGATGTCGGGCTGGGTGGCGATCCGCTTGATCATCTCGGTGCCGACGTTTCCGCTTCCGACCTGAAAGACGCGAACCGGTGCTGTACTCACTGCCTTAAGCCTTCCTGCGCTACCAACGCTTCGGGATAGAATTGCTTGGCCCACTTGCGAATTGCGGTGAAGCCTTCGTACTCGTCGGTGGCCAGGGCCGGCGGATCCGAATAGCGCTGGTGCTGCCAGATCTCGATGTCCTGCTCGAACTGGCGGATGACCTCGCGTCCGAATTCGTCCGCCTTGAGTTCGGCACGGGCCGAATCGTTTCCGGGGACCCGGCCGATGTAGACCATAAAGCGCACATCGGAGGTGAACTCGTCGATCGGCGTAATCGCCGAGATGGTGCGGTTGTCGATCATGCCCCAGCTCTTGGTCACGGCGATGCCCAGTCCACCGTTGATGGCCTGCACGCCGCTGTTGACGTCGTCGATCAACTGGGCGTCGTCGCCCTCGAAGGTGATGGTGAAGTCGACGTAGGACACCGGCTCGTCGAAATCGTGGCGGGTGAACACCGGCACGATCGGGGTGTTGTGCACGTACTTGAAGTGCGCGAAGTCCACCCCGTTCTCCAGCACGTATTGCGGGTGCATCTCCAAACCCTCGCGGTACAACCGCTGTTGCGGGTAATAGTCGTCAGCGCAGCTGCGGTCGTCGAACGCGGCGAACACGTCCGGCGCATCGAAATAGGGCTCGCGGCGGTGCAGGTCGTGCCAGATGTACACCGATGCGTTGCGCTCGACCACCGGGTAGGTGCGAATGCGGCGGCCGCGGTTGGGCCGATCCTGGTACGGGATGCAGACGTTGCGGCCCTCCTGGCTCCACTGCCACCCGTGGAAGGGACACTGCAGCACCTCGCCGACGACCTTTCCGCCATATCCCAGGTGCGCGCCCAGGTGCTCGCAGTAGGCGTTCATCACCGTGAGCTCGCCGGATTCGGCGCGCCAGGCGACCATCTCCTGGCCGAAGTACTTCATCTTGTGCACGTCGCCGACGCCGATCTCGTCGGACCACGCGACCTGGAACCAGCCGGTCGGTGTCATCGACAACGGTGGCTTAGCCATCGATCTTTGCCATGTGAGCCGCCCTCCCGGATGAATGATAGGCCGCGCCGCGACGAAATCAAAGTACCCTCTATGAAACCCGGCGGTGCAACCGGCGTCAGTGGATAAGATCGGCGAATGACCCGCGCACGCACCGGCGCCGGCGTGGACGGCCGGCGGCCGAACCGGCGGGGCAACGCGACTCGCGAAAGCATGCTCGAGGCGGCGTTGCGCTCGCTGGCGTCCGGCGAGCCGGGCTCGGTCTCGGCCAACCGCATCGCCAAGGACATCGGCGCCACCTGGGGCGCGGTGCAGTACCAGTTCGGCGACACCGACGGGTTCTGGGCCGCCGTGCTGCACCGCACCGCCGAACGTCGCGCGGCGACGTTCTCGACGCTGTCGACGCCGATCTCGCCAGACGCTCCGCTGCGCGAGCGTGTCGGCGCCATCATCGATACCCTCTACCGCGGCCTCGCGTCCCCGGATTCACGTGCGATCGAAAACCTGCGGGCCGCGTTGCCGCGCGACCCCGAGGAGCTCGAGCGGCTCTACCCGCGCACCGCCGCCGAGCTGTTTTCCTGGGGCAAAAGCTGGCTGGAGACCTGCCAGCACGCCTTCTCAGGTCTGGCGGTCGACCCCGATCGGGTTCGCGAGGTCGCCGCCCTGATTCCCGGCGCGATGCGCGGCCTGGTGTCGGAGCGTCAGCTGGGTTCCTATGCCGACCTCGATATGGCGCGCCGGGGTCTGACCAACGCCCTGGCCGCCTACCTGGAGCAGTCCCGGCCTTAACCTCAGGCGTCGATGACGACGCGGTCGCCGTCGGCCCGCGAGACGCACACGAGCATGCCGTCGTCGCCCGGGTCGGTGCGGCCACGGTGATCCACTTGTCCGGCAAGCACTTTGACCCGGCACGTCCCGCAGAATCCCTGCCGGCACGAGTACGGGGTGGTCGGGTCCCTGTCGAGCATGACCTCGAGCGCGGTCCGATTCGCCGGTATCGCGAGCACCTGCCGTGATCGCGCGAGCTCCAACTCGAACGGCACCCCATCGACGACGGGCGCCGGGCTGAACCGCTCGTAATGCAATGGCGCACCGGCATGCTCGTTGCGGGCGACGCGGACCGCCTCCAACATGGCGCTCGGCCCGCAGACGTATACGGCGGTCGTCGGTCCCGCTCCGTCCAGCAGCTCCGCCACGGTTGCGAAGCGGCCGCGCTCGTCGTCGGCCCACACCGTCACCCGGTCTCGCCCCAGCGACACGACCTCGTCGAGCAGCGGCATGTACTCGCGGCTGCGGCCGGTATAGATTGCGCGCCAATCGATCCCGCGCTGCGCGGCTACCTGGAGCATCGGCAGGATGGGCGTCACCCCGATGCCCCCGATGACGAACAGCGCCTGCTGCTCGGCGGTGCCGAGGTAGAACGCGTTGCGCGGACCTTCGAACGACAGCGTGTCACCGACGTCGAAAGTCTCATGCATCTCGATGGATCCGCCTCCGCCGTCGGCGATCCGGCGAATGGCGATGCGGTAGTCGGTGCGCCGCCCGGGCGCGCCGCACAACGAGTACTGCCGGCGCCGGCCCGAGGGCAACAGGACGTCGATGTGGCCACCCGGTGTCCAGGACGGAAGCAAACCGCCGTCGGGGTCGGCCAGGGTCAACGCGACGACGTCCGGCGCGACGACCTCGCGCTTGGTCACCACCGCGGTCAGCTTGCGCGGCACCGGCTGCACCCGCGACGGCGACCACCGTGACACCGTGGCGAAGCCCTCGAACACCGCCCGCACGCCCCACAGCAACGACCCGAAGCGATCGCGCTCGCGCCGTCCGTACAGGTCGGCGGGTCTGCTGGACCAAATGCTCTCCGGCACCGAAACCGCCCCTTACTTCTGCCGAATGTCGAAGCGCGCGAACAGCCGGATCGCTCCCGGGCTGATGCGCCGCATCGCGTAGCCGATCCGCGACTCCGCGGCGATCGGCAACACGGCCGGAGCGGTCTTGACGGACTTGACGATTGCCTTGGCGGTCGCTTCGGGGGTGAAGTTGCGGCGCCGATAGGCGGCGTCGGCCTTGCCCCGCGCCCGCTCCTGCTGGTCCGCGCTCATGCCCGCGTAGATCGTGTTCTTTGCGATGTTGGTGTTGACAAATCCCGGGCACACGGCCGTGACGCTGATCCCCTCGTCGGCGAAGTCGGCGCGTAACGATTCGCTCAGCGCCAGCACCGCCGCCTTGGTGGTGCTGTAGGCGACCATGGACTTCGAGGGCAGGTAAGCCGCCGCCGACGCCACGTTGATGATCGTGCCGCCCTCGCCACGTTCGACCATCTGCGCCCCGAACGCCCTGCTGCCCGAGATGACGCCGTGGACGTTGACGCCCATGATGTTCTCCCAGTTCGCCGAGCTCGTCTCCAGGAACCGGCCCGCCATGCCGATGCCGGCGTTGTTCACCAGGATGTCGACCACCCCGTGTTCGTTGCGCACTTGGGCCGCAAGCTCATTCATGGCGGCCTCGTCGCTGACGTCGACCTGGTACACCGCTGCCTCGGCGCACGCGGCGCGTACGGCGTCGGCGGTTTCCTTGGCGGCGGCCAGATCACGGTCGACGAGGACGATCTTTCGGGCGCCGTTTCGGGCGAGCTCCACCGCCGTGGCCCGGCCGATTCCGGCTCCGGCGCCGGTGACCAGGGCGAGTTTTCCGCGCACGTCACGCCGCTCGCCGCGCATCTCGGCCGGCCCGGCGGCGGGAGCGCCATCGACGTTGCGGTCGACCCACTCGGCGGTCAACCGGGCGATGACGTCCGGGCGCGACGTCACCACCCAGTGGCCGCCCTCGATCTCGATCACCCTGCCGCCTAACGGAATCGCTCCGGTGAATCGTTGCAGCGCGGGCGTGACGAACATGTCGCGGCGCGGCACCAGCGTCTGGACGGGGACCTTGGTCTCGGGCAGCCGGCGTCCCGGCGCCAGCATCGGCGCCGGCATGTTCTGCCGGTACAGGTTGAGCCCGTGCACATAATCGGTGACCGAGCGCAGCGTGTCGTGGTGCTGGCTGCGCGTGCTCGATCGGCCGATGCGCTCAAGCGCCTCAATGACTTTCACGCCGACGCGCGAGCGAAACGACAGTTCCGGCACGCCCGGGCACAAGAAGAAGCCGATGTAGCCCGACGCGATCAGTTGCCTGAGCACCTGGGCCACGGCTCGCGGCGTGCGCGCCGAGCGCAGAAATGCGCCGGCATAGTTCAGGTGCGGGCCCGAGATCGAGGTGAAGGACGCGACTTTGCCCATCACCGAGTCGTCGGTGACCGCCGCCCACGCCTGGATCGACCCCCAGTCGTGGGCCAGCAGGTGCACCCGCCCCACACCCAGGCTGTCGATCACCGCACCGATGTCGGAGATCAGTTGCGCGAACAGGTATCCGGATCTCTGTGCGGGACGCGATGATTCACCGGCGCCCCGCACGTCGTAGGCCACCACGTTGTAGGGTTTGCCGGTCAGTTCGTGGGCCACGCCGTCCCAGACGTGGTGGTTGTCCGGAAATCCGTGAATTGCCAAGATGGTTGGCCGCGCCGGGTCGATGTCGGTGTACCGGTGCACGGCCAGCGTGACGCCGTCGCCGGCGGTGAGGGTCGATGTGCCGGTCATCAGTGCGAGGCGCGCGCGGCCGGTGAGACGGACAGGTAGTCGACGGCCAGACCCAGCCCACCGAGCTGCGAGGGGTGAAATCCCGGCCGGTAGTAGTTGGCGACCGCCCGGACGAAGCGCATGGGCCCGGGCACCAGGCCGCGGCGCGCCGCCGAGAAGTAGTCCCGCCAGCGCGGCTTGGCGCCCGGTGGCAGCTGGGGATCCAGCGAGTACATGAACCGCACGCCGCGGATCCACAACAGCAGCATGGCGGGCGTCACGACCAGCTGGGCGCGCGTCTGGCGCCAGTAACCGGCCCGCAGATGCTTCATGGTGTCGAAGGCCACCGCCTTGTGCTCGACCTCCTCGGCGCCATGCCAGCGCAGCATGTCCAGCATCACCGGATCGGTGCCGATCTGGTCGTGGGCCGGCGAGTCGAGGATCCACTCGCCCAGGATGGCGGTGTAGTGCTCGATGGCGGAGACCAGCGAAACCTGCTCGAGCAGCCAGCTCTGCCGGCGGCGCTGGCTCCAGGTGGGCCGGGGCCCCAGCAGCTTGTCGAACAGCCACTTGATCTGGCCGGTGTAGGGGGTCAGGTCGATGCCGCGCGCGGCGAAGTGCGCCAGCACGTTCGCGTGCGCCTGCGAATGCACGGCCTCCTGGCCGATGAAGCCCTGCACGTCGAGCCGCAGCTGGTCGTCCTTGATCAGCGGTAGCGTCTGCTTGAACACCTCGACGAAGAACTCTTCCCCGGCGGGCAGCAGCAGGTGCAGCACGTTGAGGACGTGGGTGGCAAACGGTTCACCGGGCACGTAGTGGAACGGCAGCTGAGTCCAGTCGAAGTCCACGTCGCGGGCTTCCAGCACCAGGCGCTCGTGATCGAGGGAGGCATCATGCGGACCCGCTGCTTGGTTGTCGACGGTCAGCATCGTGCCCCCTACCTCGGCTTTTAGCCCTCGATCCGGTCTTGTGGTGGACGTCGCGCGTCCCAAGTATAAGTACGCGGCGCAGATATGCGAAACCGCCGGTACTGGGTTCTTCCGCGATGAATTCTTGCGTGATCGTCTTCAGCCGGCCGCGACGTGGCGGCGCAGCTCGTACTGGCCGGGGTCGGGGTGGGCCAGCATCCGGCGGTGTTCGGCCGGCGTCAGCGGCCACACCTCGGGCACACCGTCCTTGTTGAGGTACCAACTGTTACAGCCGGTGGTCCACACCGTGTCCGGCATCGCGGCGCGCAGCTTCGCGTTGAAACGCTCCGTCGCGGCGGCCGTCGGCTCGACCGTGTCGAATTCGCGGCGGCGCCAGCGCTCGATCCAGCCCAGGATGTGCTCGGCCTGCGATTCGGCCACGGTCGTCAGCGCGAGGTTTCCCACCGGGCTGTGCGGCCCCAGCATCATGAAGAAGTTGGGAAAGCCCGACAGCGCCACGGTTTGGTAGGCCCGAGGCCCGTCGCGCCAGACGTCATTGGCGTGGATGCCGTCGCGGCCGATCAGCTCCATCGGCCGGAAAAAAGCGTGGGTGTCGAATCCGGTGGCGAGCACGATGATGTCCACCTCGTGCAGGACGCCGTCGGCGGTGACGATGCCGCGCCGTTCCACGTGGTCGATGCTCGCCGTCACCAGCTCGACGTCGTCGCGCTGCATCGCCCGGTAGAAACCGTTCGACATCACCAGGCGCTTGCAGGCCGGCGTGTAGTCGGGCGTCAGCGACCGCCGCAACTCGGGATCGCGGATTTCCCAGAGGCTGGCGCGGCACAGCGCCGCCATGATCTTTCGGCGCAGGCCCGGCTTGGTCAGCCCGACCGCGAAGAAGTCGAACGCGAGGCTGTAGAGGCGGTACGCCAACTTATCCAGCCACGGCATCTTGCGCCGGGTGATCCCGGTGAAGCCGCTGTAGCGCGGATTCGCCAGGCGCAGCACCCATTGCGCGGTCCGCTGGAACATCGCGACGTGGCCCGCCACCCCGGCCAGACCGCACACCAGCTGCACGCCCGTCGAGCCGTTGCCGACGATCGCGACGCGCCGACCCCGCACGTCCACGCCGTGATCCCACCGCGCGGAGTGAAAAACATTGCCGCCGAAGTCATCCAAGCCCGAAATCGACGGCAGTCGCGGGTGATGCAGGACGCCGGTGGCCGAGATCAAGAAGTCGACCGTTGATTCCTCGCCGGCGTCGGTGCGCAGCACCCAGCGGCCGTCGTCGAAACGCGCGTGAGTGACTTCGGTGCCGAACCGGATGCGTTTCCGCAACCCGTAGCGGTCGGCGACGTCCCGGAAGTAGGCCTGGATTTCGCCGCCGGGTGAGAACAGGTGCGACCAGTCGGGATTCCTGGCGAAGCTGTACTGGTAGATGCGCGACGGGATGTCACAGACCAGACCCGGGTAGGTGTTCTCCCGCCAGGTGCCGCCCACCTCGTCGGCCTTCTCGTAGATGGTCACGTCGGTGATACCGCTGCGCAGCAAGGCAATTGCGACGCACAGCCCCGACATGCCTGCTCCGACGACGGCTACGGCGGGATCGCGTCGCGTCATCGGTACTCCCGTGGTTTTCGGCTACTCGGCCTCGGCGCGCTGCTTGAGGCGCTGCAACGTGAGCCGGATGTGCTCGGTGTTGGCGGCCGCGCGATCGGCGACGCCGGTGGCCCTGCCGGCGACCTTGCGAAACCACCCGGGTCTGCGGTCCCAGGTGCTTTCCGTCACCTCACACCCGCCGCCGGCCGCGGCGATGTCGTACTGCCAGCGGGCGATCGGAAAGACCGTGTGAGTCACGTCGAACGCAAAGCGGCGGCCCGGTTCCGCGTCGGTGACCGTGCACTTGGTGCTCCAGCTGCGGCTGCCGCTCTTGTTGTGGCCGGTGAACACCGCGCCGGGCGTCACCGCGTCGCCCTTGCGCCATTCCATCGCGACCGCCTCCTCGGCCAGCTCGGCCAGCGTGGGCAGGTCGGTGATGAGCCGGTACACCACGTCGGGCTGGGCGTCGATCTGCACGGTGGCCTGCACGCACGGGTCGGTCATTCGCCGATCATAGCCAGCAAACAGCCAGCCTTTGCGGCTCCCGCGAAGTTTCTTCACACTTGAACGTGAACCGGCAACCTAGGGGCGATGATGCGAGTCGGCGTACCGACCGAGACCAAGACCAATGAGTTTCGGGTCGCCCTCACCCCCGCCGGTGTCGCCGAGCTGACCCGCCGCGGCCACGACGTTCTTGTGCAGGCCGGCGCCGGCGAAGGGTCGGCGATCCCCGACTCGGAGTTCAAGGCGGCGGGCGCCCAGCTGACCGAGGCGGCCGAGCAGGTCTGGGCCGACGCGGACCTGCTGCTCAAGGTCAAGGAGCCGGTGCCGGCCGAGTATGACCTGTTGCGGCGCAACCAGATCCTGTTCACCTTTCTGCACCTGGCGGCCTCGCGGGCGTGCACCGAGGCGCTGTTGGCATCCGCAACGACGTCGATCGCCTACGAGACGGTCCAGACCGCCGACGGCACATTGCCGCTGCTGGCCCCGATGAGCGAGGTCGCCGGCCGGTTGTCCGCTCAGGTCGGGGCCTATCACCTGATGCGCACCCACGGTGGGCGCGGCGTGTTGATGGGCGGTGTGCCCGGCGTCAAGCCCGCCGACGTCGTGGTGGTGGGCGCGGGGACGGCCGGGTACAACGCGGCGCGGGTCGCCGGCGGCATGGGGGCGTCGGTCACGGTGCTCGACGTCAACATCAACAAGCTTCGCCTGCTCGACGCGGAGTTCGGTGGCCAGGTCCGCACCCGCTACTCGTCGGCCTACGACCTGGAGGGCACCGTCAAGCGCGCCGACCTCGTCATCGGCGCCGTGCTGCTGCCCGGCGCGAAAGCCCCCAATTTGATTCCGAATTCCCTTGTCTCACAGATGAAATCGGGCGCCGTGCTGGTCGACATCTCGATCGATCAGGGGGGATGCTTCGAGGACTCCCAGCCCACCACGCACGACGACCCGACCTTCGGCGTGCACGACACGCTGTTCTACTGCGTGACGAACATGCCCAGCGCGGTGCCCAAGACGTCGACGGTGGCGCTGACCAACGCGACCATGCCGTACGTGCTCGCGCTCGCCGATCGCGGCTGGCGGGCGGCCTGCCGCTCGGATCATGCTCTGGCCAAAGGCCTTTCGACCCACGACGGCGGGCTGCTGTCGGAACAGGTGGCCACCGACCTCGGCCTGCCGTTCACCGACCCGGCGGCCGTTCTGGGCTGAGCGGGGCGTTAACTTGTCGCCGCGAGACTGGCGATGATGTCGGCCGCGGGGCCCGCGCACGCGTTCTTGAACGACGTTCCGGCCCACAGCGGCATCCCGTTGGGATCCTCCATGGCGGCGGCCGCTTCCCGTATCGGCGAGGTCATCTGGTTGACCTCGGGGTAGCCCAACGGCGCGACGTGATCGAGCATGCGGGTGAAATCGTTTTCCAGGCCGCGCGCGTAGCGGCCCGAGAACGCCCGCGTGACAACGGTCGTGGCGAACAGCGGGTTCTTCAGGGCGACCCGGTGCGCGGCGTTGGTGCCCGCCTCGTCGGCGAGCAGTAGCGCGGTGCCGACCTGGGCCGCCACCGCTCCCCTGCGCAGCGCGGCCCCCACTTCATCGGCGGTGCCCAGTCCGCCCGCCGCGATGATCGGCACGTCGTGCGCGTTGCGGATGCGGTCGATGAGCTGATGCAGCGACTCGTTGGCCGGTTCCATGTCCGGTGCGAAGGTGCCGCGGTGCCCGCCGGCCGCAGGCCCCTGAACCACGAGGCTGTCCGCGCCGGCGGCGACCGCGATTCCCGCCTCGTAGGCCGACGTCACGGTGACCATCACCAGCAGGCCCAGCGCGCCCAGCCGCCGGATCACGTCGGGTGGCGGCACGCCGAACGTGAAGGACACCAGCTCGGGCCGAAGGTCGGCGACCACCTCGAGCTTCTGCTCCCACTCGTCGTCGTCGCCGTGCTGCGGCTGACCGACCTCCACCTGGTAGTGCTCGGCGATTTCTTCGAGTTCGGCCGCGTAGTAGTGCAGGGCCACCCAGTCGGCGACGCTGGGCTGGGGCACGAACAAGTTCACCCCGAGCGGGCCGGTGGTGGCCTTGCGCGCCGCGGCGATGTCGTCGGCGAGTTGCTCGGCGCTGCGATGCCCGCCGGGCACGAAACCGAGCCCACCGGCATTGGTCACCGCGGCCGCCAACGCGGGAGTCCCGGGCCCGCCGGCCATGGGCGCGCCGACGATGGGCACGGGGATGTCCCAAAAGCCCAGCACCATCTGGCCCAGTACCATTCGGCTAGTCCGTCGACGGCGAGCGCCGGCACGGCGCGAGTGTGGAGGCGGACATGCGAGCTACGTTACCATCGCCCGAAGTTGTTGGGGCAGTGACCGTTTGGCGGCATAGGGACCAAGAACCGCAGCGCCGTAGCGCTGCCCGAGCAGCTTGTGCGCCACCGCGTTGACCTCGTCGACGGTCACCTGGTCGATCTGGCGCAGGGTGTGCTCGATGCTGCGGTGTTTGCCGTAGTTGAGTTCGTTGCGGCCCAACCGGCTCATCCGCGAGCTGGAATCCTCCAGGCCGAGCACCAGACCGCCGCGCAAGGATCCCTTGGCGATGCGACATTCCGATTCGGTGATGCCGTCGCGTGTCACCGAGTCGAGCACGTCGCGCGTCACCGCCATCACCTCGGCGAAGCGTTCGGGTTGGCAGGCCGCATAGACGGACAGCGCGCCGCTGTCGGCGAAGACGTCCACCGTCGAGTACACCGAGTAGGCCAGCCCGCGCAGCTCTCGAACCTGCTGAAACAACCGCGAGCTCAGGCCGCCGCCCAGCGCGGTGTTGAGCACCGACAGCGCCCAGCGATGCTCCCAGCCACGCCCGGGCGTGCGGACGCCCAACGACACGTGAGCCTGCTCGGCGTCCCGGTTGCCCAGCAGCAGAACGGGGCGACCTGTGACCCGTCCGGCACCCTTGCGCGGCGCGATGGGTTCGCGGCCGCGAACCAGATGCGGCCCAAAATGCCTGCGCACCAACGCGACCACCTCGTCGTGGTCGACATTGCCGGCCACCGCCACCACCATCCGCTCAGGCGTGTAGCGCCGGACGTGAAACGAGTGCAGCTGATTTCGGGTCATCGACGCCACCGACCGTGCGGTGCCGATGACGGGACGGCCCACCGGGTGGTCGCCGAAGAGCGCGCTCAGGAACATGTCACCGAGCGCGTCCTCGGGGTCGTCGTCGCGCATCGCGATCTCTTCGAGGACCACGTCGCGTTCCAGCTCGACATCTCCTGCCGCACAGCACCCGTTGAGCACCACGTCGGCGACCAGGTCGACGGCCAGCGCCAGGTCGCTGTCGAGCACGTGCGCGTAGTAGCAGGTGTGTTCCTTGGCGGTGAACGCGTTCAGCTCTCCCCCGACGGCGTCCATCGCCTGGGCGATGTCCACCGCGGTGCGGCTGGGAGTGGACTTGAACAGCAGGTGCTCGAGGAAGTGCGCGGCCCCGGCGACCGTGGCACCCTCGTCGCGCGAGCCGACACCGACCCACACCCCGACCGATGCGGATCGCACCGAGGGCAGGTACTCGGTGACCACCCGCAAGCCACCCGGCAGCGTGGTACGCCGCAGCGCGGCCTGGGGTGCCGATTCCGCCTCGGCGGCCTTGCCCCGGCGCAGGGCGCCGGCCCGACCGGGACGCGTCCCGGCCGGCGAGTCAGCTGCTCGCCGTTGCGGCATCGGCAGGGGCGGCCGCCGGAGCGTCGGCGGAAGCCGCGTTGTCTTCCTCCACCAGGACCAACGAGATCTTGCCACGCTTGTCGATGTCGGCGATTTCGACGCGCAGCTTGTCGCCGACGTTCACCACGTCCTCGACCTTGGCGATCCGCTTGCCCTTACCGAGCTTGGAGATGTGCACCAGGCCGTCACGCCCGGGCAGCAGCGACACGAACGCACCGAAATCCGTTGTCTTGACCACGGTTCCGAGGAACCGTTCGCCGACCGTGGGCAGCTGCGGGTTCGCGATGGCATTGATGCGGTCGATCGCGGCCTGCGCCGAGGGCCCGTCGGTGGCGCCGACGAACACGGTGCCGTCGTCCTCGATGGAGATCTGCGCGCCGGTCTCCTCGGTGATGCCGTTGATCACCTTGCCCTTGGGCCCGATGACCTCACCGATCTTGTCCACCGGAACCTTGATGGTGGTGACCCGCGGTGCGTACGGGCTCATCTCGTCGGGCTGGTCGATCGCCTCGGCCATGACCTCCAGGATGGTCAGCCGCGCATCCTTGGCCTGCCCCAGCGCGCCCGCCAGCACCTGCGACGGAATGCCGTCGAGCTTGGTGTCCAGCTGCAGCGCGGTGACGAAGTCCTTGGTGCCGGCGCACTTGAAGTCCATGTCGCCGAACGCGTCCTCGGCGCCCAGGATGTCGGTCAAGGTGACGAAGCGACGCTCGGTCTTGCCGTCGACCTCGACGTCATCGGAGACCAGACCCATCGCGATGCCGGCCACCGGAGCCTTCAGCGGCACACCGGCATTCAGCAGCGACAGGGTGGACGCACAGACCGACCCCATCGACGTCGAGCCGTTGGAGCCCAACGCCTCCGACACCTGACGGATGGCGTACGGGAACTCCTCGACGCCGGGCAACACCGGGATCAGGGCACGCTCGGCCAGCGCGCCGTGCCCGATCTCGCGCCGCTTGGGCGAGCCCACGCGGCCGGTCTCGCCGGTGGAAAACGGCGGGAAGTTGTAGTGATGCATGTAGCGCTTCGCGGTTTCCGGTCCCAGCGAGTCGATCTGCTGAGCCATCTTGACCATGTCGAGCGTGGTCACACCCAGGATCTGGGTCTCCCCGCGCTGGAACAGGGCGCTGCCGTGCGCCCGCGGCACCACGGCGACCTCGGCCGACAACGCGCGGATGTCGGTGATGCCGCGGCCGTCGATGCGGAAATGGTCGGTCAGGATGCGCTGGCGCACCAGCTTCTTGGTCAGTGACCGGTAGGCGGCGCTGACCTCCTTCTCGCGACCCTCGTAGGTCCCAGAGTCTCCAGTGAGCCGCGCCAGCACTTCCGCTTTCAGCTCGTCGGTGCGCGCGTCGCGCTCGGCCTTGCCGCCGATGGTCAGCGCCTTGGCCAGCTCGTCGGTGGCCACCGAGGCCACCGAGTAGTAGACGTCTTCCTGGTAGTCCGGGAACGTCGGGTACTCGCCGACGGGCTTGGCGGCTGCCCCGGCCAGCTCCTCCTGCGCGGTGCACAACACCGCGATGAACGGCTTGGCGGCCTCGAGTCCCTCGGCCACAACGGTTTCCGTCGGTGCCTGGGCGCCACCCTCGACGAGCTCGATGACCTTGTCGGTGGCCTCGGCCTCGACCATCATGATCGCGACGTCACCGTCGACCTTGCGGCCGGCCACCACCATGTCGAACACCGCCCGCTCGAGTTGCTCGACCGTCGGGAACGCCACCCAGGTGCCGTCGATCAGCGCGACCCGCACGCCCCCGATCGGACCCGAGAACGGCAGGCCGCTCAGCTGGGTCGAGGCCGACGCGGCGTTGATCGCCAGCACGTCGTACAGGTCATTAGGGTCCAGGCTCATGACCGTGACCACGACCTGGATCTCGTTGCGCAGGCCGGAGACGAACGACGGGCGCAGCGGCCGGTCGATGAGCCGGCAGGTCAGGATCGCGTCGGTGGAGGGTCGGCCCTCGCGACGGAAGAACGAACCGGGGATGCGACCGGCGGCATACATCCGCTCCTCGACATCGACGGTCAGCGGGAAGAAGTCGAAGTGCTCCTTGGGGCTCTTGCTGGCGGTGGTCGCCGACAACAGCATGTTCTCCTCATCGAGGTACGCGACCACGGCGCCAGCTGCCTGCTGGGCCAACCGGCCGGTCTCGAAACGGATGGTGCGGGTGCCGAAGCTCCCGTTGTCGATGGTGGCGGTCGCCTCGAACACGCCCTCTTCAATTTCAGCGACAGACATAGACGTCCGTACGGCCTCTCTTGTATTCAGCTTTTTCGCGTGACCACGCGCGAACCGCAGGCCGACGGCCACGGGTCACCCGCGGGAGGCGCTGAGTCTGAATACGGCTACGGCCATCGATCGAAGCGGCCGACCTGCCCCAGATCCGGAGAGCCCGGCAGCCACTACCGAAGACCGCCCGATGCAGACTGGGCTGCTCCCTCGGGGGTGCGTAGTGACACGCTGGAACGGCACACGCGGATCTGCGTGACCGCACCGTTTGCTCGGGCCGAACCGGCCCAGAACGTCCTTACTCTACACGGGCGACCTCTGCCCGCGATATTGCTCGATTTCGCCGGCGCTGGCGCCGCCTGCCTCAGCGACGCAGGCCCAGCCGCTCGACCAGCGAGCGGTACCGCTCGACGTCGATCTGCGCGACGTACTTGAGCAGCCGGCGCCGGCGTCCGACCAGCAGCAGCAGCCCGCGCCGCGAGTGGTGATCGTGCTTGTGCACCTTCAGGTGCTCGGTCAGGTCGGCGATCCGCTTGGTCAGCAGCGCGACCTGCGCCTCGGGCGACCCGGTGTCGGTTCCGTGCAGGCCGTAGTTGCCCAGGATTTCTTTTTTCTGCTCGGCTGTAAGCGCCACGAACTATCTCCATCAATCGGTCCGCGAAAGGTAAATGTTCAAGGCGCGGCCACCGCGAACCGCAGCACGCGCCGATGTCGTCCGGCAGTTTAGCAGCGGTGCCGGTGCCGGGCACAAACCGCGGGGCACCCCTGCCGCGGCGCCTCAACCCGCCGACAGCAAGCCCCGGGCCCGCTCCGTGTCCTTGCCCATCGCAACCACGAGCTCCTCGATGGAGTCGAACTTCTGCTGGCCGCGGATGCGGGCGACGAAATCCAGGGCGACATGCTGACCGTAGAGATCGGCGGTGGTGTCCAGGACGAAGGCCTCGACCGTCCGGGTGCGCCCGGAGAACGTCGGATTGGTGCCGACGGAGACCGCCGCTTGGTAACGCTCACCGGGAACGACGGTGCCGGTGGCCGGTCCGTGGCCGAGCACGGTGAACCACGCGGCGTACACGCCGTCGGCCGGAATCGCCGAGTACATCGGCGGCGCCACGTTGGCGGTCGGGTAGCCCAGCTCGACGCCGCGTCCGTGGCCGCGGACCACGACACCTTCGACGCGGTGCGGGCGGCCCAGCGCCTCGGTGGCCGCCACCATGTCGCCGGCGTCCACGCAGGACCGGATGTAGGTGGACGAGAAGGTCACGGTCTCGTTGCTGTGATGCTCGGACAGCAGCGACATCGACTCGACGGCGAACCCGAAGCGGTCGCCGGCGCGCCGCAGGGTCTCGACGTTGCCGGCCGCCTTCTTTCCGAAGGTGAAGTTCTCCCCCACCACGACCTCCACGACGTGCAGGTGCTCCACCAGCAGCTCGTGCACGTAACGCTCCGGGGTGAGCTTCATGAAATCGGTCGTGAACGGCATCACCAGGAAGACGTCGATGCCCAGCTCTTCGACCAGTTCGGCGCGCCGGGTCAGCGTCGTCAACTGCGCGGGATGGCTGCCGGGGTAGACGACTTCCATGGGATGCGGGTCGAACGTCATCAACACGGTCGGGACGTTGCGGGCCCGCGCCGCCTTCACCGCATGGGCGATCAGCTCGGCGTGGCCGCGATGCACGCCATCGAACACACCGATGGTGAGCACACACCTGCCCCAGTCCGTGGGTATCTCGTCTTGGCCGCGCCACCGCTGCACGCCCGCAAGCCTACGGCGCCGGGTCGTCCGCCGGGAGATGGGAGAGGGGCTAAGCCCGGCCACGGTTTCGGGGAACGCGCCGGATCAGGCGTGGGTTGCCTAAACTTTCTGGTTGTGAGGGCTGACGAAGAGCGTGGCGGTATCACCGCGGTCGGCCAGGACTACCTCAAGGTCATCTGGAATGCCCAGGAGTGGTCGCTGGAGAAGGTCAGCACCAAGATGCTGGCCGAGAAGATCGGGGTGTCGGCCAGCACGGCCTCGGAGTCCATCCGCAAGCTCGCCGAGCAGGGCCTCGTCGACCACGAGAAATACGGTGCGGTGACGCTGACCGAGGCGGGGCGGCGGGCGGCGCTGGAGATGGTGCGCCGGCACCGGTTGTTGGAGACCTTCCTGGTCAACGAGCTCGGTTACGCCTGGGACGAGGTGCACGACGAGGCCGAGGTGCTCGAGCACGCCGTGTCCGATCGCCTGGTGGCCCGCATCGACGCGAAGCTGGGCTTCCCGCGCCGCGACCCGCACGGTGACCCGATCCCGGCCTCCGACGGGCAGGTGCCGACCCCGCCGGCCCGCCAGCTGTGGGCGTGCGACGACGGTGATTCCGGCACGGTGGCGCGCATCTCCGACGCCGACCCCGAGATGCTGCGCTACTTCACCGACGTCGGCATCAATCTCGACTCCCGGCTGCGGGTCCTGACCCGGCGCGAATTCGCCGGCATGATCTCGGTCGCGATCGACTGCGGCGACGGCGCCGAGACGACGGTCGACCTGGGCAGCCCCGCCGCCCGGGCCATCTGGGTGACGGCCTAGCCATTTCGGTTCGCCGAGCGTGACGTCACGGCGAAATTCCGCGACTTTTCCCGCCCTCAGTACACGTTCGGCGAACGAAGGTCAGTTGGTCAAGAGCCCCTTGGCGATGTGGGTGACCTGCACCTCGTTGCTGCCCGCGTAGATCATCAGCGACTTGGCGTCGCGGGCCAGCTGCTCCACCCGGTACTCGGCCATGTACCCGTTGCCGCCGAACAGCTGTACGGCCTCCATCGCCACCTCGGTGGCGGCCTCCGACGAATACAACTTGATCGCCGAGGCCTCGGCCAGCGTCAGCGGCTTGCCGGCCTGTTGGCGCTCGATGGTGTGAAAGACCATGTTCTGCACGTTCATTCGGGCGATCTCCATCTTCGCAAGCTTCAGCTGGATCAGTTGAAATTGCCCGATGTTCTTGCCCCACAACGTCCGGCTCTTGGCGTAGTCCACGCACAGCCGGTGGCATTCGTCGATGATGCCCAGCGCCATCATCGCGATGCCGATCCGCTCGGCGGCGAAGTTGGCGCGCGCGCTGTCGCGGCCGTCGCCGTCGGCGTGCTGTTCATTCTCGCCGAGCAGCCGGTCCGGGCTCAGCCGCACGTTGTCGAAGAACAGCTCGCCGGTCGGCGAGGACATCATGCCCATCTTCTTGAACGGCTTGCCTTGCGTCAGGCCCGGCATGCCGGCATCGAGCACGAACACCAGCACCGGCCGGTTGCGTTTGTCGTCGGTCGAGCCGTCGTCGAGCTTGGCGTACACGACCAGGACGTCGGCGCAGGGTCCGTTGGTGATGAACGTCTTCTGCCCGTTGAGGATGTAGTCCTCGCCGTCGCGCTTGACGTAGGTCTTCATGCCGCCGAACGCGTCCGAGCCCGAGTCGGGCTCGGTAATCGCCCACGCCGCAATCTTTTCCAGCGTCATCAGCTCGGGCAGCCAGCGTTCCTTCTGTGCCAGCGTCCCCCGGCTCATGATGGTCGCCGCGCCCAGGCCGAGGCTCACCGACGCGGTGCTGAGCAGACCGATGCTGACCCGGGCGATCTCGGACACCAACACCGCGATCATCGACCCCTGCGCGCCGCCCCCGAAACCGCTTGAGTCATCCGGCTTTTCGTCGAGCTGCTCGCCGTTCTGCTTGGCGCGCTCGCGGTCCAGCATCTTCTTGACCGACTCGGCGGCCATGGCGTCGAGACCGAACTGGCTGAACAGCTTGCGCACGATCGGATACGGCGACATTTCGCCGGTTTCCAATTCGTCCAGATGCGGGCGAATCTCTTTGTCCACGAACTGCCGAACGGCGTTCTGGACCATCAGGTCGGTGTCGGACCACTCGATCACGGCACCCCTACCGCTCGGCGCGCTGGTAAGCGGTGACGACGGCGGCGCCGCCCAGCCCGATGTTGTGTTGCAGTGCGGCGCTGACGTTGTCGACCTGACGCTTGTCGGCCGTCCCGCGCAGCTGCCAGGTCAGCTCCGCGCATTGCGCCAGCCCGGTCGCGCCCAGCGGGTGTCCCTTCGAAATCAGGCCGCCGGACGGGTTGACCACCCAGCGGCCGCCGTAGGTGGTGTCGTTGTTGTCGATCAGCTTGGGCGCCTCACCGGGACCGCACAGGCCGAGGGCCTCATAGAGCAGCAGTTCGTTGGCCGAGAAGCAGTCGTGCAGCTCGATCACCTGGAAGTCCTGCGGCCCTAGTCCGGATTGCTCGTAAACCTGTTGTGCAGCTTGAACATTCATGTCGTAGCCGATGAGGTTTTTCGCGCTGCCGTCGAACGTCGACGCGAAGTCGGTGGTCATGGCCTGGCCGACGATCTGGACCGCCTGGCCGGCCAGCCCGTGGCTTTCGACGAAGCTTTCCGAGGCCAGGATGGCCGCGCCCGAACCGTCCGAGGTCGGCGAGCACTGCAGCTTGGTCAGTGGATCGGAGATCATCCGCGCCGCCAGGATGTCGTCGAGCGTGTAGGACTCCTGGAACTGGGCGAACGGATTGTTGACCGAGTGCTTGTGGTTCTTGTAACCGATCTTGGCGAAATGCTCTGCGGTGCTGCCGTATTGCCTCATGTGCTCGCGCCCGGCGGCGCCGAACATCCATGGGGCGACGGGCATCGCGAACTCGTCGATCGCGGCCATCGCCTTGACGTGCTTGCCCATCGGCGATTCGCGGTCCTGGGCGCCCCCGCTCAGCGAGCCGGGCTGCATCTTCTCGAAGCCGAGCGCGATCGCGCAGTCGACAATGCCGCCGCGGATGGCCTGCGCCGCCAGGAACAGCGCCGTCGAGCCGGTGGAGCAGTTGTTGTTGACGTTGACGACCGGGATGCCGGTCATCCCCAGCTCGTAGAGCGCCCGCTGCCCCGACGTCGAATCACCCGCGACGTAGCCGACGTAGCCCTGCTGAACCTCGCGGTAGTCGATGCCGGCGTCGTTGAGGGCATTGGTTCCCGATTCCCGGGCCATGTCGGGATAGTCCCAGCCTTCACGGCGGCCCGGCTTCTCGAACTTGGTCATGCCAACGCCGACGACGTAAACCTTGCTGGACATCCTTGTCCCCTTCCGTAGGCCGCCTAGACACCCCAGTGTGCAACCTAGCCCAACCAACCGTTCGGCCGGGGCGGTTACAGCGTCGCCGGGCGGATGACCACCACCGGCTTCGTGCGCGCGCCCTCGTCGCGCAGCAGCGCCATCACCCGGCCGTCGGGGTCACAGGCGGCATAGACGCCCTCGATCCCCGCCGCCTCCAGGGCCCGCCCGTTGCCGGTCGCCTCGGCTTGTTCGGTCGACAGGTCGCGGCGCGGGAAGATCAACAGGCAGGCTTCGTCCAGGGTGTAGCTGAGCCGCGGGCGCTCCGCCAGTTCGTCGAGCGGGTATGCCTGATCGAGCCCGAAGCGCCCGACGCGGGTGCGCCGCAACGCCGTCAGGTGCCCGCCCACCCCAAGGGCGGCGCCGACATCGCGGGCCAGGGCCCGGATGTAGGTTCCCGACGAGCAGTCGACCTCGACATCCAGGTCGACGAAATCGTCGCCGCCGGTCCGGATGTCGCAAACCTCGAACCGGTCGATGCGCACCGGCCGGGCGTTGAGCTCGACGGTGTGGCCCTCGCGGGCCAGCCGGTAGGCGCGCTTGCCGTCGACCTTGATAGCGCTGACCGTCGACGGAACCTGTGCGATGTCGCCACGCAGGCCGCCCACGGCGGATTCGATCGCCTCGCTCGTCAGGTGCCGCGCCGAGACGCTGCGCACCAAGTCACCCTCGGCGTCGTCGGTCGACGTGCTCTGGCCCAGCCGGATGGTGGCGGTGTACGACTTGGCGGCCGCGGTCAACAGGCCGAGGATCTTGGTGGCGCGCTCGACGCCGATCACCAGCACGCCGGTGGCCATCGGGTCCAGCGTCCCCGCATGCCCCACCCGGCGGGTGGAGAAGATCCGGCGGCAGCGGCCGACCACGTCATGACTGGTCATCCCGGGCGGCTTGTCGACGACGACTATGCCGGGCCCGCTGGAGCTTTCGCTCATAGCACGATCGCGGTGAGCACCAGCCCGCGCTCGACCGACCACCGGCCCCGCAGCGCGGTCAGCGGCGGGCCCGACAGCGCCTCCGGATCGATCAGGATCTTGGAGACGAACACGCCGGTGGTTGCCCCGTCGGGCGGGTCGAGGTCGAACACGACATGCGCGTCCTCGAAACCCAGCCACCGCTTGGTCAGCGGGAACCAGGCCTTGTACGTTGCCTCCTTGGCGCAGAACAGGATTCGGTCCCAATGCAGCCCCGCGGGCAAGGCGGAGAGTTCGTGTCGCTCCTCGTCGAGCGCGATCGCGTTCAGCACGCCATCGGGCAGCACGTCGTGCGGTTCGGCGTCGATGCCCACTGAGCGCACCGCGTCGGTGCGGCCCACCACCGCACCCCGATAACCCGTGCAGTGGGTGAGGCTGCCCACCACGCCGTCGGGCCAGCACGGTTCGCCCTTGTCGCCCTTGAGGATCGGCACCGGCGGCAGCCCGAGCTCACCCAGCGCGACCCGGGCGCAGTGCCGCACGGTGATGAACTCGTTGCGCCGTTTGGCCACCGACTTGGCGATCAGCGGCTCCTCTTCGGGCAGCGGCGCGAGATCGGGCGGGTCGGAATACACCTCCGAGTAGGCCAGGCCGTCCGCCTCGGGCAGTACAGCGGAAACCAGCGAGTCGAGGGTCATCGTGATTGCCTCTGCCGCAACCGTTCCCGGAACTGCGCGGCCTGACGCCGCATCTCGGGGGTGATCTCGAAGTGGCCGCCGAAGTCGTTGAGGTCGCCCGGCGCGTACTGCGGATCCGGCAGCACCTGTCGCAGCCAGCTGGGCGGCCTGCGACGCCGCCACTCCCGCGGATAGCCGACGGACACTTCCTCGAAGCGCACGTCGTCATACCAGGTGGTCCGCGGGATGTGCAGGTGACCGTAGACCGAGCAGACGGCGTTGTAACGGGTGTGCCAGTCGGCGGTCTTGGTGGTGCCGCACCACAGCGAGAACTCGGGATAGAACAGCGCGTCGCAGGGTTCGCGGACCAGCGGGAAGTGATTCACCAGGACGGTCGGTGTCATCCAGTCCAGCTCTTCGAGGCGGGCACGGGTGATCTCGAGACGCTCTCGGCACCACGCCTCACGGGTGGCGTACGGCTCCGGGGAGAGCAGGAACTCGTCGGTGGCCACCACGTTGCGCTCGCGCGCGATGGTCAGGCCTTCGGCTTTGCTCGTGGCCCCGTCGGGCAAGAAGCTGTAGTCGTAGAGCAGGAACATCGGCACGATCGTGGCCGGGCCACCGCGCTCGGTCCACACCGGGAACGGGTGCTCGGGCGTGACCACACCCATCTCGTCGCACATGTTGACCAGGTACTCGTAGCGCGCCTTGCCGAAGACCTGCACCGGGTCGCGGGTGGTGGTCCACAGCTCGTGGTTGCCCGGCACCCAAATCACCTTGGCGAAGCGCCGTCGCAGCAGGTCAAGGGCCCACCGAATCTCGTCGGTGCGTTCGGCGACATCGCCGGCGACGATCAGCCAGTCGTCCGGGTGGGACGGATGCAGCGATTCGGTGACCGGCTTGTTGCCGAGGTGACCGGTGTGCAGGTCGGACACCGCCCACAGCGTCGGTTGCCCACCGTTGGTCGATTCCTGCCCCGATGTATGCCCAGCCACGATTAACCACCCTAACGACCCGAACCGGGCAAGCCCGTTTCGCGGGCGTCGTTTCGGGCGGCGGGCGGGTGAGTTAGAACAAGTTCAGGTTTGCCTGTGGCGTCTCCCGCGGGACTTGTACACTCCCCCAAAAGGACCGCTGGGGCGTCAGGGGGTGTCGTGTTCGCCAATGTTCGTCTGGTGGGGGCGCTGGGGGCGCTGCTCACAGCGGCCATCGGGGGCACGGTGGGTGTGTTGACCGCCCCGGCCGGGCCGGACGCCGGCGGTCGGTCCGTCGAGCTGAGGTCGACCGCCCAGCCGATGGAAACCACCATGAAGAGCCCGATCGTGGCGACCACCGATCCGCGCCCGTTCGACGCGTGCGAGGACATTCCGTTCGATGTGATCCAGCGGCTCGGGCTGGGCTTCACGCCGCCCGAACACGAAGACGGGCTGCGCTGCCACTTCGACGCCGGCAACTATCAGGTGGCCGTCGAGCCGATCATCTGGCGCACCTACGAGGCCTCACTGCCCGCCGACGCCGTCGAGACGACGATCGCGGGTCACCGCGCCGCGCAGTACTGGGTGCTCAAGCCGACCTACCACAACAGCTACTGGTTCTACTCCTGCATGGTCGTGTTCAAGACCAGCTACGGGGTGCTGCAACAGGCGCTGTACTACTCGACCGTCTATTCCAATCCCGAGGTCGATTGCATGCAGACCAACGTGCAGCGCGCCAACGACCTCGCGCCGTATTACAAGTTCTGATTCCAGTCGCGCAGCACCGGCCGAGTTGTCAGCCCACCGCGGCGCGGACCCGGGCGGCGACCGCGGCCAGCGCTGCGTCATCGTGCACCGGCGCCCCCAACGGCGCCTGCACCGGCAGCTCCACCCAGCTCTTGCAGCCGCCGTACTCCGCGGCCCGCATCATGCGCACCGGCTCGACCAGTGGGCTCACCGACACCACCAGGACGGCCAGCCTGTGCTTGGGGCGGAAATCGAGCCGGTCGGCGCGCACCGAATCGGCGGTCCAGATGTGCAGGTCCTCGATCGCCGAAAGGCCATCCGGGCGCTCAACCGGCACCGCCGCAACGACTTTCGCGGCGGCCCGGATCACCAATTGCTCGTCGGTGCTGTCGGCGGCGGCGGCCGCCAGCAGGTCTTGATGCTCGGCGCGCACGCGCTCGGCGTGGCTGTGCGCGACCGTCGGGAACAGCAGGAATTCGCGAGCGGCCAGTTCGAATCGCTTCTCCCCGATGCCGCCCTTGCGCAGCAACACCCGCTGGCGGCCGTCCAGCAGGGCGTGCACCGCGGCGCTCCACTCCTTGAGCGCGGGAACTGTTGTGGTGACGGTCATTTGGCGCCCGCCATCCGCGCCACCACCTCGGGGCGACGCAACGGCGGAACCGTCTTGGGCGGCTGGCGCCGCGGCGGCAGCTGCCCCAGCAACCGCGTCGTCGTCTCGGTGACCTCGGCGACCGCCGCCTCGAACGCATCGACGTTGGCGGCCGACGGGTGGGTGATGCCGCTGACCTTGCGCACATATTGGCGGGCCGCCGCCGCGATTTCCTCGGCGGTGGCCGCTGGCTGCAGGCCGCGCAGTTCGGTGATGTTTCGGCACATCTTGTCCACGATAAGCGTTGCTCGGTGCCGCCGCTCCCCGGCGAAATTGCCCGCGGTGAGGCGCCCGCCCGACCGTGCCGGGCGACTGGCTACGGTGAGCTGATGACCGACGAGATCCTGCTGATCGACACCGACGAACGAGTGCGCACCCTGACCCTCAACCGGCCCCAGTCGCGCAACGCGCTGTCGTCGGCATTGCGGGACCGCTTCTTCGGCGCATTGGCCGACGCCGAAACCGACGACGACGTCGACGTCGTCATCGTCACCGGCGCCGACCCCGTCTTCTGCGCGGGACTGGACCTCAAGGAACTGGGTGGCTCCTCGGCGCTACCAGACATCTCGCCGCGCTGGCCGGCCCTGACCAAGCCGGTGATCGGCGCGATCAACGGCGCCGCGGTGACCGGCGGGCTGGAGCTGGCGTTGTACTGCGACATCCTGATCGCCTCGGAGAACGCCCGGTTCGCCGACACGCACGCACGGGTGGGGCTGCTGCCCACCTGGGGCCTGAGCGTGCGGTTGCCGCAGAAGGTGGGCGTCGGGCTGGCCCGGCGGATGAGCATGACCGGGGACTACCTGTCCGCCGCCGACGCGCTGCGCGCCGGCCTGGTGACCGAAGTGGTGGCGCACGACCAGCTGCTTCCCGCCGCCCGCGCCGTGGCGGCATCGATCGTCGGAAACAACCAGGACGCGGTGCGGGCGCTGCTGGCGTCCTATCACCGCATTGACGACGCGCAGACCAGCGCGGGGCTGTGGCAAGAGGCGACGGCGGCCCGGCAGTTCCGGACCAGCGGGGACGACATCGCCGCCAACCGGGAGGCCGTGCTGCAACGCGGGCGCTCGCAGGTGCGCTGACGTGGCGATCTGCACCAGTCCGGCCCGGCGATTCGGCCCAGCCCATACGATCAGTTGATGCACGCCGTCGTCGGGATCGCCGTGAGGCTGCTGGTCGGCCTGGCACTGGCGGCCGCGTCGGCGATCGCGGTGTTCGCCTCGCCGGCGGGCGCGCTGCCGCCACCGGGATTCCCCAACCTCGACGCCTTCACCGCGGTGCCTGCCGACGGCTACCTGGGCACCGGCGCGCCGGGAAGCCCGCCGCGGGTCAGCTTCTCCGCCGGTCCCGCCCTGGTCTGTGATTTCTACGGCGGGCCGCCGCCCGTGCCGCAACCGTCGCAGGACATCAAGTGCAAGGGCGACATGCCGGGAATGGATGACGTCCCGATTCCCGGGGGGCGCTCACGACCGGGCGACTGCGTGGTCGGATCGGTGGACTTCAAGGGACCCGGCTACCAATTGAGCCGGATGTCCTACAGCGGATGCGACGGTAACCCGGCGCCGCTGCCGGCCGGCGGCAAGGCGCTGGCGCCCGGCCAGAAGTTGACCTACCTCAACGTCACCTGCGCGGTGGGGGCCGACGACCTCGTCGCCTGCCTGGACACCACCAGCGGCGACCACGGGTTCGTGGTGCAGCGCTCGGGCAGCTGGGCGTTCTAGCCGAGCGCGTTGCGCAGCGACGCCACCGCGTCCTCGATCGTGCCGCTGGTCGAATAGCCGGCCGCCAGCCGGTGCCCGCCGCCGCCGAACCCGGACGCCACCGACGCCAGGTCCACCGCGGCCTTGGCCCGCATCGACACCGACCACTGCCGCGGCGCGACCTCCTTGAACACCGCGGCGACCTCCGCCTGCTGCGTGGTCCGCACGATGTCGACGATGCTCTCGACTTCCTCGGGGCGTGAACCGGCCCAATCCTGGTGGGCGACAACGGCGTACACCAGTCCGAGGCCGCCCGCGGCGTCGGGGAGCAGCTGGGCCGAGGCCAGCACCCGCGACAGCAGCGGCAGCCAGCCGAACGGGTGGCTGTCCATCAGGGTGCGGCTGATCGCGGCGTTGTCGACGCCGCCGTCGACCAGCCGGGCGGCCAGCCGTAGGGCGCGCCCGCTGGCCCAGCGGAATGAGCCGGTGTCGGTGGTCAGCCCGGCGTAGATGCAGTGCGCGACATCGGAATCGATGGGCTTGCCCCAGGCGTCGAGAATGTCGGCGATCATCATCGTGGTCGAATCGGCTGACACGTCAATGAAGTTGGCGGTGCCGAACACGTCGTTGGAGGCGTGGTGGTCGATCACCAACACCTCGTCGGCCGCTACCGCCAGTTCGCTCAGCGCGCCGAGCCGCTTGACGCTCGGAACGTCAACGGTGACAACCAAATCGGCGTCGCGACGCATCGCGTCCGGACTGACCAGCAGGCGGCGGCCGGGCAGCGTTGCCAGCGACTCGGGCAGCCCCGCCGGCTCGGCGAAACTAACCTCGACCCGCTTGCCGCACTTGTCCAGCACCAGCCCCAGCGCCAGCCCGGCGCCGATGGTGTCGGCGTCGGGATGCACGTGTGCGATCACCGCGACGGAGTCGGCCCCCGACAGCAATTCGACCGCACCCGCGGCATCGACGCGCGCCCCCATCCTGGAGCCGCCCAGTTCAGTGTTCGCGTTGGTCGTCGTCACGGATACTCCCGTCGAAGCCGGGCTCCACGCCCGATCCGCTGTCCCGGTATGGATCGGCCTCCCCAGCCGGCTTGGCGCCGGAACGAACCCGCGCCAGATCAGCGTCCGCAGCACGCGCACGCGCCAACAACTCGTCCATCCGCTGCACGTTGTCCGACGTGGTGTCGCGGGCGAACGTCAGCGTGGGCGTGAAGCGCACGCCGGTGCCGGCCCCGACCATGGTGCGCAGCGCGCCCTTGGCCCGTTCCAGGGCGGCCGCGGCGGCCGCGTAATCCGGCTCGTCGTCCAGCGTGCGTCCCATGACCGTGTAGAACACCGTCGCATCGTGCAGATCGGCGGTCACCTTCGTGTCGACGATGGTGACGCCCTCGAGCCCGGGATCCTTGATCTCGAACTCGATCGCCGAGGCGACGATCGTGTTGATCCGCTTGGCCAACCGGCGCGCCCTGGCCGGGTCAGCCATGCCGGCCGCCCATCAGGTGCGCTCTTTCTGGACCAACTCGTAGGACTCGATGATGTCGCCTTCCTTGAGGTCGGAGTACCCCAGCGTCATACCGCACTCGAAGCCCTCGCGAACCTCGGTCACGTCGTCCTTCTCCCGTCGCAGCGAGGTGATCGAGAGGTTGTCGGTGACCACGATGTTGTCCCGCAGCAACCGCGCCTTGGCGTTGCGGCGCACGATGCCGCTGCTGATCATGCAGCCGGCGATGATGCCGACCTTGGAGGACCGGAAGATCGCCCGGATCTCGGCGCGGCCCAGCTGGTTCTCCTCGTAGATCGGCTTGAGCATGCCGCGCAGGGCCTTCTCGATCTCGTCGATCGCCTGGTAGATCACCGAGTAGTAGCGGATCTCCACACCCTCGCGGTTGGCCAGCTCGGTTGCCTTGCCCTCGGCGCGCACATTGAAGCCGATGATCACCGCATCCGAGGCCGACGCCAGGTTGACGTTGGTCTCGGTGATGCCACCGACACCGCGGTCGATGACGCGCAGCGCCACCTCGTCGTCGATCTGGATGCCCATCAGGGCCTCTTCCAGCGCCTCGACCGTACCGGCGTTGTCGCCCTTGAGGATCAGGTTGAGCTGGCTGGTTTCCTTCAGCGCCGAGTCCAGGTCCTCCAGGCTGATCCGCTTGCGGGAACGCGCCGCCAGCGCGTTGCGCTTGCGGGCGCTGCGCTTGTCGGCGATCTGGCGGGCGATGCGGTCCTCGTCGACGACCAACAGGTTGTCACCCGCGCCGGGCACCGACGTGAAACCGATGACCTGCACCGGCCGCGACGGCAGCGCCTCTTCAACGTCGTCGCCGTGCTCGTCGACCATGCGGCGAACCCGGCCGTACGCGTCGCCGGCGACCACCGAGTCGCCGACCCGCAGCGTGCCGCGCTGCACCAGCACCGTGGCGACCGGACCGCGACCGCGGTCCAGGTGCGCCTCGATCGCGACACCCTGGGCCTCCATGTCGGGGTTGGCCCGCAGGTCCAGGGCCGCGTCGGCGGTCAGCAGCACCGCCTCGAGCAGCTGCTCGATGTTGGTGCCCTGCTTGGCCGAGATGTCGACGAACATCGTGTCGCCACCGAAATCCTCTGCCACCAAACCGTATTCGGTGAGCTGCCCGCGGATCTTGGCCGGGTCGGCGCCCTCGACGTCGATCTTGTTGACCGCCACCACAATCGGCACGTCGGCCGCCTGGGCGTGGTTGATGGCCTCCACCGTCTGCGGCATGACGCCGTCGTCGGCGGCGACCACCAGGATGGCGATGTCGGTGGCTTTGGCACCGCGGGCACGCATGGCGGTGAACGCCTCGTGACCCGGGGTGTCGATGAAGGTGATCGGCCGTTCGACGCCGTCGTGTTCGACGGCCACCTGGTAGGCGCCGATGTGCTGGGTGATGCCACCGGCCTCGGCCTCGCGCACGCTGGCGTTCCGGATGGTGTCCAGCAGTCGGGTCTTACCGTGGTCGACGTGACCCATCACGGTCACCACCGGTGGCCGGGTCTGCAGGTCTTCCTCGCCGCCCTCGTCCTCGCCGTAGCTCAGGTCGAACGACTCCAGCAGCTCGCGGTCCTCGTCCTCCGGGCTGACGACCTGCACGACGTAATTCATCTCGCTGCCCAGCAGCTCGAGCGTCTCGTCGCCGACCGACTGGGTGGCCGTGACCATCTCGCCGAGGTTGAACAGCGCCTGCACCAGCGAGGCCGGGTTGGCGTTGATCTTGTCGGCGAAGTCGGACAGCGACGCGCCGCGGGCCAACCGGATCGTCTCGCCGTTGCCGTGCGGCAACCGCACACCACCGACGACGGGCGCCTGCATGTTCTCGTATTCGGCGCGTTTCGCCCGCTTCGACTTGCGGCCCCGTCGCGGCGCACCGCCGGGACGGCCGAAAGCGCCGGCGGCACCGCCGCGCTGGCCGGGACGGCCACCGCCGCCACCGCCACCGGGGCGGCCACGGAAACCGCCGCCACCGCCGGGCGGGGCGCCGACTCCGCCGCCTCCGCCGCCGCGGTAGTTGCCGCCACCTCCGTCACGGCCGCCGGGACCACCGGGACGGCCACCGCCGGGACGCGGGGCGCCGGGGCGGGCCGGACGGCCCGGTCCGCCGGCACCGGCGGGCCGGGGCGGCATGTTGCCCGGCGACGCGCCACCGGGCCGGGGCGCACCCGGCCGGGGCGCCCCGGGACGCGGCGCCTGCGGGCGCGGAATGGGCCGGTCGACGGGTTGCGCCGACGAGAAGGGGTTGTTGCCGACGCGCGGGGCGCGGGGCTTGGGCATCGGGCCCGGTCGCGGCGCCGGAGTCATGCCTGGGCGCGGCGCCTGGCCCGGCGGCTGCCCGGGCGCGGGCGGTTTCGGCTGCCCCGGAGACGGCGCCGACGGCCGTGCGGGGGCCGGGCCCGGGCGGGCCGGGGCCTCGGCGGAGGCCGAAGGGGCGGCGGGCTTGGCGGGGGTCGCCGTCGCTTCGCCGTTACCGATGGCATTGTCGAGGGCCTGGTCGAGCGACTTGTCGGGGGCCTTGGCGGCGGGCGCCTTGGCCGCTTTCGCGGGGGCCTTCTCGGCGGTCTTGCCGCCGCCGAAGGATTCGCGCAGCCGGCGAGCCACCGGGGCTTCTACCGTCGACGACGCTGATTTAACGAATTCGCCCTGATCATTCAGCCGGGCGAGGACTTCCTTGCTGGTGACACCGAGTTCCTTAGCCAACTCGTGTACGCGGGCCTTACCTGCCACTACATCTCCTGTCTATGAGGCGACAGTCGTGGGGCCGCGCCTCGGGTTTAGCTATGACACATGGTCATCGGGACTTCACGGTGTGCTCATGTTCTTTGCTACCTGTTCTGTTGCCGGGCGATCGGGCGCACAGAGGAACTCTATGTGCTCGACCACCGCGGATGTATCCGGTGAACCGGTGATGCGCAGCGCTTTGGTGAAAGCCCGCCGCCGGATTGCCTGTTGCACGCACTGCGGCCCGGGGTGCAGCCACGCACCCCGCCCCGGCAGGCTCCTGCCTGTGTCAACGATCACGGCGAAGTCGCCGTTCCCGTTCGGCACAGCCACCACTCGAAGCAACTCGACGGCCAGCTCTCGCTTCCGGCACCCGACGCATGTCCGTACGGGTCCACCCGCATGACGGTGCGCCAAGGCCGAAGGTTCGCGCTGGATCACGGCTCAGTCTAGCGTCACCGAATCGATGGTCAGAACCGCCCGAGGCTGCGCAGCCGCCGCCCGCCGGGCCTAGCGGTCGTGGGCCATTCCATGGGTGGCGCCGTGTTCTGACTGGCTCTCCGGATGCCCGCCGGGCGAGTCCCCGCGGATGTCGATGCGCCAGCCGGTCAGCCGGGCCGCCAGGCGCGCGTTCTGGCCCTCCTTGCCGATGGCCAGCGACAGCTGGAAGTCGGGTACCACCACGCGGGCGGCGCGGGCCGCCTGGTCGATGATCGACACCGACACCACCTTCGCCGGCGACAGCGCGTTGGCGACGAAGCGCGCGGGATCGTCGTCGTAGTCGATGATGTCGATCTTCTCGCCGGACAGCTCGCTCATCACGTTGCGGACCCGCTGCCCCATCGGACCGATGCAGGCGCCCTTGGCGTTCAGGCCGGGAAGGTTGGACTTCACCGCGATCTTGGAGCGATGGCCGGCCTCCCGGGCCACGGCGACGATCTCCACCGACTCGTCGGCGATCTCGGGGACCTCCAGCGAGAACAACCTGCGGACCAGGTTCGGATGGGTCCGCGACAGGGTGATCAGCGGCTCCCGGGCCCCGCGGGTCACCCCGATCACGTAGCACCGCACGCGGTTGCCGTGCTCGTAGCTTTCGCCGGGAACCTGCTCGGCCGCCGGGATGACGCCCTCGGAGGCCTTCGTCTCGGTGCCCATCCGGACCACGACCAGGCCGCGGGCATTGGCCCGGCTGTCACGCTGAATCACGCCCGCGACGATCTCCCCCTCGCGGGTGGAGAACTCGCCGTAGGTCCGCTCGTTTTCGGCGTCGCGGAAACGCTGCAACATGACCTGGCGGGCGGTGGTGGCGGCGATGCGCCCGAAACCTTCGGGGGTGTCGTCCCATTCACTGATGACGTTGTCGTCTTCGTCGGTCTCCCGGGCGATCACCCGGACGACACCGGTCTTGCGGTCGATTTCGATGCGCGCGTCGTTCTGGTGGCCTTCGGTGTGCCGGTAGGCGGTGAGCAGCGCCGACTTGATCGTCTCGAGCAGCTCGTTGACCGAGATGCCCCGGTCCACCTCGATGGCGTGCAGCGCGGCCATGTCGATGTTCATAGGCGCCGCTCCTCCGTCCTCCGGGCCTGACCCATACCCGCCAGTTCCAGCTCCGCTTGGCTAGGGGGCGAAAATTCCACCTGGACAACGGCTTTCGCAATGTCGACCAGCGGGATCTCGCGCACCGCCCAGTCCCGGCCGGCGCGGACCACCAGCGCGACCGCGCCGTCGGTCGTCGCACCGACCCGGCCGGTCAGCGTCGATCCGTCCGACAGCGCGACGTCGACCTTGCGACCGCGGGCCCGGCGGAAGTGTTTCGCACTCGTCAGCGGGCGATCCACGCCGGGCGAGGAGACCTCGAGCACGTAGTGGTCGGAGATGGTGTCCAGCCCGTCGAGCAGTGCCGATGCCGAGTGGGACAGCGTGGCTGCCGTGTCCAGGTCGAGGCCGTCGTCGCTGTCGGCGATCACCATGATTCGCGGGGGGCGGGTCCGGGCGTTGATGACCACGTCTTCGATCTCGAAGCCGGCGCGCGCAAACTCTCCACCGAGTAGCTCGATCACCTGCGTCTGCGACGGTAGCCCGGTGGTCACGGCGAGCTCCTCATCTTGAGTTGTCCGGTCATCTGGCGGATGTCGGCGCCCCGATGGCTTCGCAGGCGGCTTCCGGTGTCCCGGCGGAGGAGCATCCGTGCCGACGGTTTGCTGTCGGTGGCTGTCCTCTGCGAGAACCAGCTATCCACGATACGCCAGGATTCGAGGTTGACGGCGTGATCGCGTCCTGGCATCTTGTCCGCCTTCGCCCCGATGGCAGGATGTCCTTGTGCCTAGCGCAGTTCCGTTCCTCAACAGACGAGATGTCCTCGCCGGCGGTGCGGCTTTGGCTGCGCTCGGGGCGGTGGTGAGCGCCTGCGGCAAGCCCGCGCCCAAGCCCCCGCCCGTCGAGCAACTGCTGGGGCCGCTCGATCAGGCCCGGCACGACAGCGAGCTCGCGGGTGCCGCCGCCGCGGCGGTCGGGAATCCGCCGCAGGTCGCCGCCGCGCTGAGCGTGGTGTCCAGCCAGCGCGCCGCGCATGCCCGCGCGTTGTCGGCCGAGATCTCGCGGGCGGCCGGCAAGCTGGCCACGTCGTCCTCGAGCGGAACGCCCAGCCCGAGCCAGGCCCAACCGGCCGGGCCGCCCCCGCCCCCGCCGCCGGTGTCCGACGTGATCGACGCGTTGCGCGCCTCGGCCGACAGTGCGAGTCGCCTGGTGGGCACCGAATCCGGCTACCGGGCGGGGCTGCTCGCCTCGATCGCCGCATCCTGCACGGCGTCGTACACGGTTGCGCTGGTGCCCGGGGGTCCGTCGATATGACCTCGGGCAAGGACGCCGACAACACGGCGCTGTGCGACGCGCTGGCCATCGAGCATTCGACGATCTACGGCTACGGCATCGTGTCCGCGTTGTCGCCGCCCAGCGTGAACGACATGGTGGTGGAGGCGCTCGCGCAGCACCGCCAGCGCCGCGACGACGTCATCGCGATCCTGAACGCCCGCAAGGTGACCGCACCCGTCGCCGCGGCCGGCTACCAGCTGCCCATGGTGGTGGGCGGTCCGGCCGACGCCGCGCGGCTGGCCGCGCGGATGGAGAACGATGGGGCCGGCGCATGGCGCGTGGTCGCCGAGCACGCGGAGACCGGCGCGGATCGCGCGTTCGCCGCGACCGCCCTGGTGCAGAGCGCGGTCATGGGCGCCCGGTGGAGCCGCGTGCTGGGCGCCTGGCCCATCACGACGAGCTTCCCCGGCGGCAACGACTAACCCAAGGCCGCCGCGATGTCGGCGGCCAGCGACGGGCCGGTCGACAGTTCGCGGGTCTGGCCGCCGAAGCGGTCGCGCAGCTCCACCACGCCGTCCGCCCAGCCCCGTCCCACCACGACGATCCACGGCACGCCAAGCAGTTCGGCGTCCTTGAACTTCACGCCGGGCGAGGCCTGGCGGTCATCGAGCAGCACTTCGATGCCCAACCCGTCCAGCTCGGCGGCCAAAGTGGTGGCGCCCGTGCGGGCCTGCGCGTCTTTGTTGGCGATCACCAGGTGGACGTCGAAGGGCGCGACCGCCGGCGGCCAGCGCAGGCCCAGCTCGTCGTGGTGCTGTTCGGCGATGACGGCCACCATCCGCGACACCCCGAGGCCGTAGGAGCCCATCGTCAGGCGCACCGGCTTGCCGTCCTCACCGAGCACGTCGGCGGTGAAGGCGTCGGTGTACTTGCGGCCGAGCTGGAAGATGTGGGCCACCTCGATACCGCGCGCCGAGACCAGCGGGCCCGCGCCGTCCGGCGAGGGGTCACCGTCGCGCACCTCGGCGGCCTCGATGGTGCCGTCGGCGGTGAAGTCGCGGCCGGCGACCAGCCCGACGACGTGCCGCCCGGCCTCGTCGGCCCCGGTGATCCAGCTGGTGCCGTCCACCACCCGCGGGTCGACCAGATAGCGAACATCGTTGTCCTGCAACGCCTTCGGTCCGATATACCCCTTCACCAGGAAGGGATACTTGGCGAAGTCGGCGTCGTCGAGCAGCGCGTACTCGGCCGGTTCCAGCGCCGCGCCCAGCCGTTTGTCGTCGACCTCACGGTCCCCCGGCACCCCGATGGCCAGTAGCTCCCACTCGCCGCCGGGCTGGCGGACCTTGAGCAGGACGTTCTTCAACGTGTCGGCCGCGGTGACGGGGCGGCCCAGGTCCGCCTGGTTGGCCCAGTCCACCAGGGTGGCGATGGTCGGGGTGTCCCCGGTGTCGTGGACTACCGCCTCGGGCAGCCCGTCGATGGGCTGCGCCTCCGGGCGCGCGGTGACGACGGCCTCGACGTTGGCCGCATACCCGGACTCCAGGCACCGCACGAAGGTGTCCTCACCGACCGCGCTCTCGGCCAAAAACTCCTCCGAGGCGCTGCCGCCCATCGCGCCCGACACGGCGGAGACGATGACGTAGCGCACCTGCAGGCGCGAGAAAATGCGCTGATAGGCCTCGCGGTGCGCGTGGTAGGCGGCCTTGAGCCCGGCGTCGTCGATGTCGAACGAGTAGGAGTCCTTCATCAGGAACTCGCGGACCCGCAGGATGCCGGCCCGCGGCCGCGCCTCGTCACGATATTTGTTCTGGATCTGATACAGCAGAACCGGAAAGTCTTTGTAGGAGCTGTATTCGCCCTTGACGGTCAGGGTGAACAGCTCTTCGTGGGTGGGGCCCAACAGGTAGTCGTTGCCGCGACGGTCCTGCAGCCGGAACACCGAGTCGCCGTACTCGGTCCACCGGTTCGTCGCCTCATACGGTGCGCGCGGCAGCAGGGCTGGGAACAAGATCTCTTGCCCGCCAATGGCGTTCATCTCGTCGCGGACGATGCGCTCGATGCGGCGCAGCACGCGCAATCCCAGCGGCAGCCAGCTGTACAGCCCGGGCGCGACGGGCCGGATGTAGCCCGCCCGGATCAACAGCTTGTGGCTGGCGACTTCGGCGTCGGCGGGATCGTCGCGCAGGGTGCGCAAAAACAACTGGGACATCCGGGTGATCACAGCGGGCCAGCCTAGCGTGCTGGTAGCTGCGTCGAACGTCACGCCAGCGCAACGCCCAGACCCTCACGCCACTCTGGCGTGACACGCAACGGCAAGGCGGTCGCGAGCAGCGCCCGTGCGGGTGAGCTACAGCTCCCCGGCCTCCATCGCTTCCTTGACTTCTTGCGCGTGCGCGACCTGGTCGGGGGTGTAGCCGATCATCAGCGCGGCGGCGCCGACGATCACGGCCACGCCGGCCACCCACAGCAGCCCGTAGGTGTAGCCATGGTCCAACGCGGACAACTGCGCGTCGCTCATGAACTTCACCGGTCCGGTGGTGCCGCCCAGATACAGCGTCCGCGAGGTGATCACCGCCTGGATGACGGCCAGCACCAGCGGCCCGCCCAGGCTTTGCAGCATCAACGTGACCGCCGAGACCGGACCGATCTGATCGAATCCCACGCCGGCGATGGCCGACAACGTCAGCGGGACGACGGCCATCCCGATGCCGATCCCGCCGACCACGATGGGCAGCACCAGGTTGGGGAAGTAGGCGACCCCGCGGTGCATGAACGCCCAGCCGTACAACATCGCCCAGAACAGCAGGATCCCGCCGCCGATGGTCAGCACCCGCGGCGAGAACCGCGACACCAGCTGCGAGGAGACGCCGAGGCCGATGCCCATCGCGATGACGAACGGGATGAAGCCGATGCCGGCGCGCAACGCGCTGTAACCGAGGATGTCCTGCACGTACAGGCCGATGCACACGGTCAGGCTGAACATGAGCCCACCGGCCAGGAAGATGGCGGTGAAGGTGACCAGCCGGTTGCGGTCACGGAACAGGTTGAACGGGACGACGGGATTCTCCGCCGTGCGTTCGACGATGACGAAGGCGAGGGCGGCACCGAGCGCCACGACGCCCGACCCGATGGTGGTGATCGACACCCAGCCCTTTTCCGGACCCATCGAGAAGGCGAACACGGCCGCGGTGCACGTCAGGGTGGCCAGCATGGCGCCGGTGGCGTCGAGCTTCATCCGCTCGCGGTTGGTCTCGCGCAGCGCGGTGCGGGCCAGGTAGATCATCACCAGACCGATCGGCACGTTCACCAGGAACGCCAGCCGCCACGACACCTCGGTGAGCGCGCCGCCGACCACCAGGCCCATCACCGAACCGATCGCCGTCATCGCGGCGAACACGGCCGTCGCGAAGTTGCGGGCCGGGCCCTTGGGGAAGGTGGTCGCCACCAGAGCCAGACCGGTCGGCGAGGCGATCGCCGATCCGACGCCCTGCGACAGCCGGGCGATGACCATGGTCGCCTCGTCCCACGCGACCGCGCACAGCACAGAAGAGATGGTGAACAGCGCGACACCGACGATGAAGGTGCGCTTGCGCCCGATGGTGTCGCCGAGGCGGCCACCCAGCAGCATCAACCCACCGAACGTCAGCACGTAGGCGGTGATCACCCAGCTGCGGCCGGCGTCGGACAGGCTGAGCTCGTTCTGAATCTTGGGGAGCGCCACGATGGCGACGGTGCTGTCCATCGTCGCGAGCAGCTGCATACCGCCGATGGCGATCACGGCCGCGATGAAACGCCGAGAGGGCAGCCACGCCGGGTAGTACTTGCTGATGCGCTTCAGGGCGGTCTCCGCCGGGGGCTTGGAGGCGGTCTCCGCCGGCTGCGCTGCGCTCGCCGGGGCCGGACGATCGGGGCGCGCCGACGCAATTTTCTGCATCGCGCGCTCTGCATCGTTGAGAGCCGTCATAAAGGGTTACCTTACAGTAATCTTAAGAATCGTTTAAAGCCCGAAGGCCGCCACGGCGCCGATCACGATGATCGCGGGAGGTCGGATACCCTCGGCGCGAACCTTCTCGGGCGTGTCGGCCAGGGTGGCCCGCAAAGTGTGCTGGGCGGCGGTCGTTCCATGTTGAACGACCAGCACCGGCGTATCCGCAGGTCGTCCGCCTTTGAGCAGGGCGTCGGCGAAGAGTTCGATGCGTTCCACCGCCATCAGCAAAACGATTGTGCCTGACATTGCGGCCAGCGCATCCCAATTCACTAACGATTCGGGATGCCCGGGCGGCAAATGTCCGCTGACCACCACAAACTCGTGATTTATCGCCCGATGAGTCACCGGAACGCCCGCCAGAGCGGGCACTCCTATGGCACTCGTCACACCCGGCACCACCGTCACCGGAATTCCGGCCTCGACGCACGCCAGCACCTCTTCGTATCCGCGCGCGAACACGAAGGGATCGCCGCCTTTGAGGCGCACCACGAAGCTGCCGGCGCGGGCGCGTTCGATCATGACGCCGTTGATGGCGTCCTGGGCCATGGCCCGCCCGTACGGGATCTTGGCGGCGTCGATGACTTCCACGTGTGGGGGCAGCTCGGCGAGCAGTTCCGGTGGCGCGAGACGGTCGGCGACCACGACGTCGGCCTGGGCCAGCAAACGCCGGCCGCGCACGGTGATCAGCTCGGGATCGCCGGGCCCGCCGCCGATCAGCGCGACGCCGCCCTTGACGACGTCGGAGCTCACCGGGCTGTCGGGCGTGATGAGCCCGGTCTGCAACGCCTCGCGGATGGCCGAGCGGATCGCCGCCGAACGGCGGTGGTCGCCGCCGGCCAGGACTCCGACGGACAGCCCCGCGTAGTCGAAAGACGCTGGGGTCACCGCGGTCCCCTCGACGGCGATGTCCGCTCGGACGCAGAAGATGCGACGGCTTTCGGCCTCGGCGACCACCGCCTCGTTCACTCGCGCGTCGTCGGTGGCCGCGATCGCGTACCAGGCTCCGTCGAGGTCGCCGTCTCGATATTCGCGCAGCGCCAGGGTGATTCCCGTCATCGCCTCCACGGACCTGGTGGCGCTGCGGGAGATGACGTGCACGTCGGCGCCGCTGGCGATGAGCAAGGGCAGCCGGCGCTGGGCGACGGTGCCGCCGCCGACCACGACGACCTTTTTGCCGTTCAGTCGCAGCCCAGCGAGGTAGGCGCTCTCGGTCACCCGGCAAGCCTAGTGGCGATCGCGAGTGCGGCGAAGCCGGGCGCTGCGGGTCGCCACCATCGATCTAGTGGCGATCGCGAGCGCGGCGAAGCCGGGCGCTGCGGGTCGCCACCATCGATCTAGTGGCGATCGCGAGCGCGGCGAAGCCGGGCGCTCGCGTGTGCGACGAAGCGCGCCACCGCCTCCGGCGCGGCGGCCGGATGGGTGTGCAGATATGACGCGTGCACACCGGCGTGCACGACGCCGTCGCGCACGGGACCGTCCTGCCGATCGGCATCATGGGTCCGGTACATCCAGGCGGGCTGGTAGTCGCCGGTGAAAGTGACTGTGGTCCGGTGGAATTCATGCCCCACCGCACGCTGGCCGGCTGTGTACAACGACGAATCCGCGACGGCGACGGCGTCGCGATACGCCAGGGACAGGTGCGGCGTGAATTGCGCCTGCCCCGCCAGCACACCGCACATCGGATGGCCGTCGAGCTCGGAGACCAGGTAGATCAGCCCGGCGCACTCGGCGTGTATCGGCGCCCCGGCGGCGGCCAGTTCGTTGATCTGCCGGCGCACCCCCTCATTGGCCGAGAGCTCCGCGGTGAACTGTTCGGGAAAACCGCCGGGCAGCAGCACCGCGTCGGTGCCGTCGGGCAGGGCGTCGGCGAGCGGGTCGAATTCGGCGACGTCGGCGCCAGCGGCCGCCAGCAGCTCCGCGTGTTCGGCGTAGCCGAAACTGAATGCCTTGCCGGCCGCCACCGCGACAGTGGCGCACCCTCCGGGCGTCTCCCCCACCGCCGCCACGGGATCCCAGGGCGGCTGCGCGACTCGGGCGCCGGCGACCGCGACGATGGCCGGCACATCGACGTGGCGGGCGACCAGGGCGGTCATCGCCGCCACCGCCAACCGTGCGCGCTTCCCGTACTCCAGGGCCGTGACCAGACCCAAATACCTTGTCGGCAACTCTATTTCGGCCACCCGGGGGATGGCGCCCAGCACCGCAACCCCGGCCTGCTCGCAGGCCTGCCGCAGCACCTGCTCGTGCCGCGGCGATCCGACCCGGTTCAGGATCACACCGGCGACGCGGGTCGCGGTGTCGTAGGTCGAAAAGCCGTGCAGCAGGGCGGCGATGCTCTGACTCTGCCCGCGCGCATCGACAACCAGGATCACGGACGCGCCCAGCAGCGCGGCGACGTGGGCCGTCGATCCCGGCGCGGGGGTGGTGGCGGTGGACCCGATCCGGCCGTCGAACAGCCCCATCACTCCTTCGACCACGGCGATGTCCGCACCATGCGCACCGTGGGCGTAGAGCGGGCCAATCAGGTGCTCCCCCACCAGGATCGGGTCGAGGTTGCGGCCCGGCCGGCCGGCGGCAAGGCCGTGGTAGCCGGGGTCGATGAAGTCCGGGCCGACCTTGAACGGCGCCACGGCGTGGCCCGCGCGCCGCAGGGCGCCGATCAAACCCGTTGCCACCGTGGTCTTTCCGCTGCCGGACGCGGGAGCGGCGATGACGACGGCGGGAACACTCACCACTCGATGCCCTTCTGCCCCTTACGCCCGGTGTCCATCGGGTGCTTGACCTTGGCCATCTCGGTCACCAGGTCGGCCGCGTCGATCAGGCGCTGCGGCGCGTCGCGTCCGGTGATGACCACGTGCTGATGTCCGGGCCGGCTGGCCAACGTCCCCACCACTTCGTCGACGTCCACCCAACCCCACTTGAGCGGATAGGTGAACTCGTCCAGGACGTAGAAGTCGTGACGCTGATCGGCCAGCCGGCGCGCGATCTCCGCCCAGCCGTCGGCCGCCGCCGCCGCGTGGTCGACGTCGCTGCCCGCCTTACGTGTCCAAGACCAGCCCGCGCCCATCTTGTGCCATTCGACGGGCCCGCCGACCTGATGCTGGTCGTGCAGCCGGCCCAGCTGGGCGAAGACCGCCTCCTCGCCCACCTTCCACTTGGCGCTTTTGACGAACTGGAACACCGCGACGGACATTCCGGCATTCCAGGCCCGCAGCGCCATGCCGAATGCCGCCGTGGACTTTCCCTTGCCGGCGCCGGTGTGCACGGCCAGCACCGGCGTGTGACGGCGCGCCCGCGTGGTCAGGCCGTCGTCGGGAACCTGCAATGGAACGCCTTGTGGCATCAGCGTTTACCTTTCCGGTTCAGGCCGCGTCGCGCACCGCACGCGTCAGGGAATCCGCGTGCAGGTGCTCGAGCCGGACGGCCGGCGCGCCGAGTTGGCGGGCCAGTTGCTCGGCCAGGCCCAGCCGCACGAAAGACGTCTCGCAGTCGACGACCACCGCGGCGGCACCTTCGGCGGCCAACCGGGCCGCCGCGGTTCGGGTGCGGCCCAAGGGATCCGGACCGGCGGTGGCCCGGCCGTCGGTCAGCACCACCACCAGCGAGCGCCGCGCGCGGTCACGCGCCTTCTCTCGGACGATCAGCTCACGCGCGGCCAGCAGCCCTTCGGCCAGTGGTGTCTTGCCACCCGTGTCGAACCGGGCCAGTCGCCGCCCGGCGATGTGCGCCGACGAGGTCGGCGGCAACAACAGCCGGGCCCCCTGTTGGCGGAAGGTGATCACGGCAACCTTGTCGCGACGCTCATACGCGTCGCGCAGCAGCGACAGCGTGGCGCCGCTGACCGCCGCCATGCGGTCGCGCGCGGCCATCGAACCCGAGGCGTCCACGACGAAGATCACCAAATTGCCTTCGCGCCCCTCGCGCACGGCGCGGCGCACATCATCCGGCCGCGGCCGTAGCGGTCCGGCGCCGGCGCGCTCGGCGGCCGTGAGCAGGGTGGCGAACAGGTGCAGTCCATGCCCGGCGCAACTCGGGTCGTCCGCGCCGGCGGCGGCGATGACGCTGCCACTGGCGTTGCGGGCGCGCGACCGCCGTCCGGGCGCCCCCTCCCCCACACCCGGGACCCGCAGCGCGCGGGTGCGGAAGGTTTTCGACGGGGGCGCGCTGGGCCTGGTCTTCGGCTGCTGCGGCTTGGCGTTCTCCGGTGTATTCTGTTGCGGCACATCGTGTTCCGAATTGACCGACTGGCCGCCGCCGGGCGGGTCGGGATCGGGGTCAGGCTCGGAACTGGCTTGCGCCAGGGCCTCGTCGAGCTGGTCGCGGTCGATGCCCGGATCGTCGAACGGGTCGCGACGGCGCCGATGCGGCAGCGCCAGCTCGGCGGCTACCCGGATGTCGGACTCCTCGACCGTGTGCGCGCCGCGCCAGGCCGCGTGCGCGACGGCGGTGCGGGCCACCACCAGGTCGGCGCGCATGCCGTCGACGTCGAACGCCGCGCACAGCGCCGCGATGCGCCGTAATTCGTTGTCAGGCAACACCACATCGTCGACGAGTGCGCGCGCCGCAGCGATCCGCCGGGCCAGCTCGGCGTCGGCGTCGGCATAACGCTCGGCGAAGCCGTCCGGGTCGGCCTCGTAGGCCATCCGCTGCCGGATGACCTGTACGCGCACGTCGACGTCGCGCGAGGCGTGGACGTCGACGGTGAGCCCGAACCGGTCCAGCAGTTGCGGACGCAGTTCGCCCTCCTCGGGATTCATGGTGCCGATCAACACGAACCGGGACTCGTGCGAATGCGAGACGCCGTCGCGTTCGATGTGCACCCGTCCCATCGCCGCGGCGTCGAGCAGCACATCGACCAAATGATCGTGCAGCAGGTTGACCTCGTCGACGTAGAGCACGCCGCCGTGCGCGCGGGCGAGCAGGCCCGGCGAGAACGCGTGCTCGCCGTCGCGCAGCACCCGCTGCAAATCCAGCGAGCCGATCACCCGGTCTTCGGTTGCCCCGAGCGGCATTTCGACCAGGCCGGCGTCGCTGCCGGTGGCCTCGGACAGCAACGCCGCAAGGCCGCGCACGGCCGTCGACTTGGCGGTGCCCTTCTCACCGCGGATGAGCGCGCCACCGATCTCCGGGCGCACGGCGCACAGCAGCAGGGCCAGGCGCAGCTGGTCGTGCCCGACGATCGCGCTGAACGGGTAGGGCTTCACGGCTTCACCGCCAACCCCGAGCCACGCCGCAGCATGGGCACGTGCGGAACGCCGTCGTCGAGGAAATCGTCACCGTCGCGGACGAATCCATGCTGGGCGTACATGTCCGTCAGGTAGGCCTGCGCATTGATGCGGCACGGGTAGTCACCCACCTCGGCCAGCGCCGCGCGCAGCAGCCGGGTGGTGTGCCCCTGACCGCGCGCGTTGCGCTTGGTGCACAGCCGCCCGATCCGGAACGCCTTCTCGCCCCCGGCGTGCTCCTCCATCAGCCGCAGCGTGGAGATCACCTCGCCGTCCGGCGTTTCCAGCCAGAAGTGCCGGGTTTCGGCGAGCAGGTCGCGCCCGTCCAGCTCCGGGTACGGGATCGCCTGCTCGACGACGAACACCTCCACCCTGAGCCTGAGCAGCTCGTAAAGTGTCTGGGCGTCAAGGTCTTTGGCCCAAATACGTCGCAGCGCTTCTGTCACCGGCTCCGCTCCTCATCGCCCAGCCCCAGCACCTTCGTTCCCCAGGAGAAAACCTCGTCGTACAGCGCCGGCTCATCCGACAGCGTCGCTCCCAGCGACGGAACCATCTCCTTGAGCGCGGGTAGCCACGATTGAAAGCGGTTGGCGAAGCAGCGTTCCAGCACGCCGAGCATGATCGGCACCGCCGTCGACGCTCCCGGGGAACCGCCGAGTAACCCAGCGATGCTTCCGTCGGCGGCGCCCACCACGGTGGTGTCGAAGTCGAGCACCCCGCCCTTGCGCTTGTCCCGCCGGATCACCTGCACCCGCTGACCGGCCACCGTCAGCTCCCAGTCCGAAGCGACTGCGGTCGGGGCGAATTCGCGCAGCATGCGCAGCCGGTCACGTTGCGAGAGTCGCAGCTGGCCGAGCAGATATCTGACCAGCGCCCGCTGGCTGATGCCGACACCGAGCAGTGACGCCAGGTTGTCCGGCTGCACCGAGCGGGGCAGATCGGTGAAGTGGCCGTGCTTCAAGAACTTCGGTGACCACCCGGCGTAGGGACCGAACACCAGCCACGGCTTGCCGTTGACGTAGCGCAGGTCCAGATGCAGCGCCCCCAGCGGCGGGGCACCCGGCGCGGGCACGCCGTAGACCTTGGCCCGGTGCGCGACGGTGAGCGCCGGGTTGCCGGCGCGCAGGAATCGGCCGCCGATCGGGAACCCGGCGAAGCCCCTGACCTCAGCTATGCCGGACCTCTGCAATAGCGGCAGCGCGTCACCGCCGGCCCCGACGAAGACGAATTTGGCGTTCAGACGGTGATTTTCACCGGTGCGCCGGTTGCGGACCGACAGCGTCCATGTGCCGTCGGACTGGCGGGACAGGTTGCGGACCTCGTGGCCGAACAGCGCGGTCGCGCCGCCGCGCACGCAAAAGCCGACGAGTTGTCTTGACAGCGCGCCGAAGTCGACGTCGGTGCCGTTGGGCGCCCAGTTGAGCGCCGTCGGTTCGGCGAAGTCGCGTCCGGCCGCCATCAGCGGTAACCGGCGAGCGAATTCGGCCGGGTCGTCGATCAATTCGACGCCGGCGAACAGCGGGTTGGGCGCCAAGGCCCGCGCTCGGCGCCGTAGATAGTCGACGCGCCGCGCGCCGCGCACGAAGCTCGCATGCGGGACCGCGGTGAGAAAACATCGATCGGTCAAGATCGCGTTCTCGATTGCATAGGCCCAGAACTGGCGGGTCACCTGGAATTGCTCGTTGATGCGCACCGCTTTGCCGATGTCGATCGAGCCGTCGGCCCGCTGCGGGGTGTAGTTCAGCTCGCACAGCGCCGAATGCCCGGTGCCGGCGTTGTTCCACGGGCTGCTGCTCTCGGCGGCGACGGCATCCAGACGCTCCACGAAGGCCATCGACCAATCCGGCTGCAGCCGGCGCAGCAACGCCCCCAGCGTCGCGCTCATGATGCCCGCGCCTACCAGCACGACGTCGGTGGACGTGGTTCTGGCTAGCGCTGACACCGGCTTGCTGGTCCTTCCCTCGACTGGGCCGATCCCCAGGTTATCCCGAGGCAAATGGGCCGCGGGCGCCGTGCGCCGCCCCGCACCCAGCAAAAGCTCTAAGCTGGCCTCGTGACTGGCAGGGCGGCCCGCGAAGTGACCGGCTGGGTGCCCGATGTCCTTCCGGGTTATCAGCAGCGCACCATCGCGCTCGGGTCCGATCCGGCCGGTGAGGGCGACATCGTCGCGACGCTGATACGCCGCGGACCCGAACCGCGGCAGGCGGGCCGCCCGACAGCGCACGCGGTGCTGGCGGTGCACGGCTACACCGATTACTTCTTCCATACCGAGCTGGCCGATCATTTCGCGGCCCGCGGCTTCGCCTTCTACGCGCTGGACCTCCACAAGTGCGGCCGGTCGCGGCGCGACGGCCAGACGCCGCACTTCATCACCGACCTCACCAACTACGAGGCCGAACTCGATCAGGCGCTGGCCGGCATCGCGGGGCACGACCGGGTGCTGCTGTACGCGCATTCCGCGGGCGGGCTCATCGTGTCGCTGTGGCTGGACCGGTTGCGCCGGCGCGACCCGGCCGGGCACGCCCGCGTCGGCGGCCTGGTCCTCAACAGCCCGTTCCTGGACCTGCCGGGCCCGCCCATCCTGCGGCATTCGGTGACGGTGGCGCTGATCGCCGGCCTGTCCCGGGTGCGGTCCAAGGGCGTGGCCCGGTCTCCGGGTCAGGGCGGTTACGGCGCCACCCTGCACCGCGACTACGGCGGCGACTTCGACTACAACCTGCAATGGAAACCGGTGGGCGGCTTCCCCATCACGTTTGGCTGGCTGCACGCCATCCGACGCGGCCAGGCCCGGCTGCACCGCGGCCTCGACGTCGGGGTGCCCAACCTGATCCTGCGATCGGATCACAGCGTGCACGAAAGCACCGATTCCGCGTCCATGCGATGCGGCGACGCGGTTCTCGACGTCACCCAGATCGCCCGCTGGGCGGGCTGCGTCGGCAACCGCACCGCTGTGGTCCCGGTGGCCGACGCCAAGCACGACGTGTTCTTGTCGTTGCCCGGGCCGCGCGCAGTCGCCTATCGGGAACTGGATCTGTGGCTGGACGGCTATCTGCGCGCTGACCACGATGCCACGGCGTCGCTGCGAAAGGGGTGACGGCTTGGAGACCTACGACGTCGCGATCATCGGGACCGGTTCTGGCAACAGCATTCTCGATGACCGCTTCGACGACAAGCGGGTGGCGATCTGCGAAGAGGGCACCTTCGGTGGCACGTGTCTGAACGTCGGGTGCATCCCGACCAAGATGTTCGTCTACGCCGCCGAGGTCGCCCAGACGGTCCGGGATGCGGCGCGCTTCGGCATCGACGCTCGCATCGACCGGGTGCGCTGGGACGACATCGTGTCGCGCGTCTTCGGGCGCATCGATCCGATCGGGTTCGGCGGTGAGGACTATCGCTGCGCGGCACCCAACGTCGATGTGTACAAGCAGCACACCCGCTTCGGTCCGGTCCAGTCCGACGGACGCTTCCTGTTGCGCACGGATGGGGGCGACGAGTTCACAGCCGATCAGGTGGTGATCGCCGCGGGGGGGCGGGCCGTGGTTCCCCCGGCGATCCTCGAGTGCGGCGCCCGGTACCACACCAGCGACACGATCATGCGAATCCCCGAGCTGCCGGAGCATCTGATGATCGTCGGAGGCGGATTCGTCGCGGCCGAATTCGCCCACATCTTCTCCTCGCTGGGCTCGCGCGTCACCCTGGTGGTCCGGGGCTCCACACTGCTGCGACATCTCGACGACGTCGTCAGCGAGCGCTTCACGCGAATCGCGTCGAGCAAGTGGGAACTGCACACCCACCGCAACGTCGTGGGCGCCGAAAACCACGGTTCGGGCGTCGCGGTGCAACTCGACGACGGCCGCACCGTGCACGCGGACGCGTTGCTGGTGGCGACCGGCCGGGTGTCCAACGCCGATCAACTCGACCTCGAGCAGGCCGGCGTCGCCGTCGAGGACGGCCTGGTGGCCGTCGATCAATACCAGCGGACCACGGCGCGTGGGGTTTTCGCGCTCGGCGACGTCTCCTCGCCGTATGAGCTCAAACACGTGGCCAACCACGAAGCGCGCGTCGTGCAGCACAACCTGTTGTGCGACTGGGACGACACCGAGGCGATGGCCGTCACCGACCATCGCTTCGTGCCCTCGGCGGTGTTCACCGATCCGCAGGTCGCCTCCGTCGGCCTGACCGAAAACGAAGCCATCGCACAGGGTTTCAAGGTGTCGGTCAAGGTCCAGGACTACGGCGACGTCGCCTACGGCTGGGCGTCGGAGGACACCACCGGGATCGTCAAGCTCGTCGCCGAGCGCGGCACCGGGCGGCTGCTGGGCGCGCACATCATGGGGCAGCAGGCGTCATCGATCATCCAGCCGTTGATCCAGGCGATGAGCTTCGGGCTGACCGCGCCGCAGATGGCCCGCGGGCAGTACTGGATCCACCCGGCGCTGCCCGAAGTGGTGGAGAACGCGCTACTGGGTTTGGCCTAGCGCCGGCGCGGTCGCGCGGCGGGCCTGTCGTCGTCCTGGCATTGCGGACACAGGCCGTGCAGCGTCAGCCCGGCGGCGTCCGACAGCGCGAAGGAACTGCCCGCGATCGCGTGTTCGAGCGCCGAACTCAGCTGACGGGCGGGCACTTCGATGATGGTGCCGCAGTTGGTACATACCGCGTGATGGTGCGGCACGGTGGCCAGCCCGTAGGTCGTCACGCCGCCGCCGATTGTCAACGCGTGCAGCACGCCCTGATCGACGAGCGTGGTCACCGTGCGGTAGACGGTCGCCACGTCGGGCGGGTGGGCCTCGGACGGCAGGCACTCTCGCATCCGCCGGTAGATCTCGGCGACGGGCAGGTGACCGTTGACCGGCTCGAGCACCGCCAGCACCTGGATGCGGGACGCCATTCGCCGCAGCCCACGGGCGCGCAGAAGATCGCCGATCCTCTCGGTGACCGACGCATCCAGTGCCGAGGGCTTGGGCGCCACCGCTTCAGTGTCGCGCCCGGGCGGGCGGATCGCCAGTCTTCGTCGCAATCCAGGCTCCGCGATTCCTGCAACTCACTTGCATCTGGAAAGCCGTGGAACTTACAGTCGTGCCGGTTGTTCTCAGCCGATACCGCAAGGACGCGCCGGAAGGACCCCAGTGGCCAGTACCCAGATCGACTGGCGGCCGTCACGGACGACCAGGCTTCTCGGCGCCCTGACGCCGGCGCAGTGGTGGCGACTGGCATCGATGCTGGCGGTGATCGTCGCGCTGCACCTGCTCGGCTGGTTCACCATGATGTTCTTCGTGGCGCCGGCCCAATACAGTCTGGGCGGCAAGGCATTTGGCGTCGGTATCGGCTTGACGGCCTACACCCTGGGCATGCGTCACGCCTTTGACGCCGACCACATCGCCGCCATCGACAACACCACCCGCAAGCTGATGAACGACGGGCAACGCCCGCTGGCCGTCGGCTTCTTCTTTTCGCTGGGCCACTCCACGGTGGTGTTCGGGCTGGCGGTGCTGCTGGCGTGTGGAGTCAGGACGGTCGTCGGACCGGTCAGCGACGACTCCTCGACGCTGCATCACTACACCGGGCTGATCGGCACGAGCGTCTCGGGCGTGTTCCTGTACGCCATCGCGCTTCTCAACGTCATCGTCCTGGTCGGCATACTGCGCGTCTTCGCGCGGTTACGCCGGGGCGAATTCGATCCCGACGCCGACGCGGCCGAACTGGAGCGGCATTTGGACAGCCGTGGGCTGATGAACCGGTTGCTCGGTCGCTTCACCAAGTCGATCACCAGGTCCTGGCACTGCTATCCCGTCGGCTTGTTGTTCGGGCTCGGGTTCGACACCGCCACCGAGATCGCACTACTGGTGCTGGCCGGCACCAGCGCAGCCGCCGGACTGCCGTGGTACGCCATCATGTGTCTGCCGGTGCTGTTCACCGCGGGCATGTGCCTGCTGGACACCATCGACGGCTCGTTCATGAATTTCGCCTACGGATGGGCTTTTTCCAACCCCGTGCGCAAGATCTACTACAACATCACCATCACCGCGCTGTCGGTGGCGGTCGCGTGGGTGATCGGCAGCATCGAACTCCTCATCCTGTTCGCCGACCAGTTCGGTTGGCGCGGGCCGTTCTGGAGTTGGATCGGTGGGCTGGACCTCAACGCGATCGGTTACTTCGTCGTCGGCATGTTCGTCCTCACGTGGGCGGTGGCTCTGCTCGTCTGGCGCTACGGGCGCATCGAGGAGAAGTGGACGGTCTGAACCGAACGAGCCAAGGCCGACCACCGACCGCCGTTCGGGTGTAGAACAGTGCTCATGGGCTCGTTGGCCTGCGCCCAGCTCGCGGATCGGCGGTAACCGGCGGTGCACGAGCTGTCGCTGTGCGAGGCGATCGCCGGTGTGGTCAAGGATCACGCCGACGGTCGCCACGTCGACGTGGTGCGGGTGCGGGTGGGCGCGCTGCGGCAGGTGGTGCCGGAGTCGCTGTCATTCTGCTGGACGCTGGTCCGCGACGCCGAGGACATGCCGGACGCCGAACTGGAACTCGAGTGCGTCGGCGCCGAAGTCAAGTGCCGTGCGTGCGGCGGGCAATCCGAGATCACCTCGCCGTGGTCGATCTGGTGTCCCCGGTGTGACAGTTCCGACGTCGAGGTGCTGCAGGGCAACGAATTCCTGGTGACGTCGCTAGATGTCTCGTGAAAGGCGTTGACGATGGGTAGATTTCATCGGCACGACGATGGAACGGTGCACACCCACGAACACGATCACGTTCCGCACGATCACGATCACGGCGATCACAGCCGCTATCGGACCGGCAGTCAGCGCATCGACGTGCTGGAGGCGATCTTCGCCGAGAACGACGCGCTCGCCGATGCCAACCGGACGGCCTTCGAGAGCAACGGGGTGCGCACCCTCAACCTGATGAGCTCTCCGGGATCGGGCAAGACCACGATCCTGCAGGCAACGCTCGACCAACTCGCCGGCGAACTCGCGCTCGGGGTGATCGAGGGTGATATCGCCACCGACCTGGATGCGGCAAAGCTCAGCGGCCGCGGCGCCCAGGTGTCACTGCTCAATACCAGCAACGGATTTGGCGGCGAATGCCACCTCGACGCGCCCATGGTCAGCCGGGCGCTGCCCGGCCTCGACCTCGCCGCGCTGGACCTGGTGATCATCGAGAACGTCGGAAATCTCGTCTGTCCGGCGGAGTTCGATGTCGGCGAGCACGCCAAGGCCATGGTCTATTCGGTGACCGAGGGCGAAGACAAGCCGCTGAAATACCCGGTGATGTTCCGGTCGGTGGACGTGGTGCTGCTCAATAAAATCGACTTGGTGCCCCACCTCGACGTGGATGTCGACACCTACATCGCCCATGTCCGGGAAGTGAATGCCGCAGCGACGATTTTGCCGGTCAGCGCGCGCACCGGCGATGGCATGGGTGCCTGGTTCGGCTGGCTGCGGCGCTTCGCCACCGACGCGCCCTGACCGGCGCGCGGGGACCCCCGCCGGCGGCCGTCCTCCTGCGAAACATTCGCAGGATGGCCGGCCCTCCGATGATGCGCTGCAGTCGACGGGTTACTTAGGCGTGCAATGACTTTCGATGCTATACAACACATGTTTACTTAGTTGCTGATGCCGAACCATTGACAACGCTCGGCAGCGGGAGTAGACCCGGAAATTAGCGCTGCGCAAGTGGGCCGACGGTCGACTCCGGCGGCGCAGGAGCCTCAGCCCGGCTCCGGAAAGCTGCATCATGCCAACTGAAGCAGCAGTCAAGGCAGAACAAACATTGATCCATGTTCTATGGATCAATGCGGGCCTCAGTTGTGACGGTGATTCGGTGGCGTTGACTGCTGCCACCCAGCCGAGCGTCGAGGAAATCGCTTTGGGGGCCTTGCCCGGACTCCCCCAAGTCGCCGTGCACTGGCCCCTGATCGACTTCGAATGCGGACCCAACGGGGGGGCGGACGACTTCCTGGAGTGGTTCTTCAAAGCCGACCGAGGCGAGTTGGAGCCCTTCGTGCTCGTCGTCGAAGGATCCATCCCGAACGAGAAGATCAAAAACGAAGGCTACTGGTGCGGCTTCGGCAACGACCCGGCCACCGGACAGCCGATGACCACCAGTGAGTGGCTCGACCGGTTGGCGCCCAAGGCCACCGCCATCGTGGCGGTCGGGACCTGCGCCACCTACGGGGGAATCCACGCGATGGCCGGCAACCCGACCGGAGCGATGGGCGTGCCGGACTACCTCGGTTGGGACTGGAAGAGCAAGGCGGGCATTCCGATCGTCTGCGTGCCCGGCTGCCCGATCCATCCCGACAATTTGTCGGAGACGCTGACCTACCTGCTCTACATGGCGACCGGTCAGGCGCCGATGATCCCGCTCGACGACGCGCTTCGCCCGCAATGGCTGTTCGGCAAGACCGTGCACGAGGGTTGCGACCGGGCCGGTTACTACGAGCAGGGCGACTTCGCAACCGAGTATGGATCGCCGAAATGCATTGTGAAGCTGGGCTGTTGGGGTCCAGTTGTCAAATGCAATGTGCCCAAGCGGGGGTGGATCAACGGCGTCGGGGGCTGCCCCAACGTCGGTGGAATCTGCATCGGTTGCACGATGCCGGGCTTCCCGGACAAGTTCATGCCGTTCATGGACGAGCCACCGGGCGGCAAGATCTCGAGCACCGCATCGGGTCTGTACGGAGCCGTGATTCGCAGTCTGAGGGGTATCACGGAACGCACCGTCGACAAAGAGCCGCGGTGGCGCCATAACGGTGACCAGCTCACCACTGGAGCGCGCCGCACCTGGTAGGTCACCTACCCGGTCGGCGCGCTCTTCTTTACTCGAAGCCGAGCCGTCGCCGCATCAGCCAACGCTGACGGCAGCCAAAGCGGGAAGAAGTAGCGCGATGACAACCATCATTCCTGAACCCACCCACGCCAAGCGGGAGCCCGGCCAACTGGTCGACATGGCCTGGGACCCGATCACCAGGATCGTGGGCAGCCTGGGCATCTACACCAAGATCGACTTCGAGAACCGAGAAGTCGTCGAGTGTCACAGCACCTCGTCGATCTTCCGCGGCTACTCGATATTCATGAAGGGCAAGGATCCCCGCGACGCCCACTTCATCACCAGCCGCATCTGCGGCATCTGCGGCGACAACCACGCCACCTGTTCGTGCTACACGCAGAACATGGCCTACGGCGTCAAGCCGCCGCATCTGGGTGAATGGATCGTCAACCTCGGCGAGGCCGCGGAATACATGTTCGACCACAACATCTTCCAGGAAAACCTGGTGGGCGTGGACTTCTGCGAGAAGATGGTCTCCGAGACCAACCCGAGCGTGCTTTCCCTGGCCGAGAAAACCCCGGCGCCGCACGCCGACGCACACGGGTACTCCACGATCGCCGACATCATGCGCTCGCTCAACCCGTTCAGCGGCGAGTTCTACCGCGAGGCGCTCGTGGTCAGCCGCTGGACACGAGAGATGTTCTGCCTCATGGAGGGTCGCCACGTGCACCCGTCCACGCTGTACCCCGGCGGGGTCGGCACCGTCGCGACCGTCCAGCTGATGACCGACTACATGACGCGGCTGATGCGCTACGTCGAGTTCATGAAGAAGGTCGTGCCCATGCACGACGACCTGTTCGACTTCTTCTACACCGCACTGCCCGGTTACGAGAACGTCGGGCTGCGCCGCACCCTGCTCGGCTGCTGGGGTTCCTTCCAGGATCCCGAGGTGTGCAACTTCGAATACAAGGACATGGAGCGCTGGGGTAACGCGATGTTCGTCACCCCGGGCGTGGTGGTCGACGGAAAGCTGGTCACCCACTCGCTGGTGGACATCAACCTCGGCATCCGAATCCTTTTGGGCAGTTCGTATTACGATGACTGGACCGATCAGGAGATGTTCGTCAAGACCGACCCGCTGGGCAACCCGGTGGACCGGCGCCACCCGTGGAATCAGCACACCAACCCGCACCCGCAGAAGCGGGACTTAGAGGGCGGCAAGTACAGCTGGGTGATGTCACCGCGCTGGTTCGACGGCAAGGACCACCTGGCGCTGGACACCGGCGGCGGACCGCTGGCCCGGCTGTGGGCGACGGCGCTGGCCGGTTTGGTCGACATCGGTTACGTGCAGGCGACCGGCAGCAGTGTCAAGATCAACCTGCCCAAGACGGCCCTGAAGGGACCCGTCGAATTGGAGTGGAAGATCCCGAAGTACGGCAGCAACACGATCGAGCGCGACCGGGCGCGCACCTACTTCCAGGCCTACGCGGCGGCGTGCGGTTTGTACTTCGCCGAGAAGGCGCTCGAGGAGATCCGCGCCGGGCGCACCAAGACGTGGGAGCGCTTCGAGGTGCCCGACGAGGCCATCGGATGCGGCTTCACCGAGGCGGTGCGCGGTGTGCTCAGCCACCACATGGTGATCCGGGACGGCAAGATCGCCAACTATCACCCGTACCCGCCCACGCCGTGGAATGCCAACCCGCGCGACAGTTACGGCACACCGGGTCCGTACGAGGACGCGGTGCAGGGGCAGCCCATCTTCGAGGAGAACGGCCGCGACAACTTCAAGGGGATCGACGTGATGCGCACGGTGCGCAGCTTCGATCCATGCCTGCCCTGTGGCGTGCACATGTACCTGGGTAAGGGCAAGACCCTGGACAGACTGCACACGCCAACCCAGTCACCCGTCGGGGAGTGACGCATGGCGGATCGCCCGGAGAAGTCCGCGAACGACACGCGGTGGCGTGAAGCGGGCGATCGCATCCAGACGCTGCTCGATTCGTGCGCGGCAGGTGGGACCGCCGCGTATGACCGTGCGCAGCAACTGGTTCGAGAGGTAGTCGGGCTGTACGGTGCCGGGCTGGAACGGATCGTGCGGATGGCCGGCGATCCCGCGCCGGAAGGGGGGCTGGTCGAGCGGCTGGCCACCGACGACCTGGTGGCCAGCCTGCTCCTGGTGCACGGTCTGCATCCGCACGACGTACACCGCAGGGTGTCCGCCGCGCTGGACCGGGTGCGGCCCTACCTGGGTTCGCACGGCGGCGACGTCGACCTGCTCGAGGTCGTTCCGGGCGACCGCCCGCAAGATCTCACCGTGCGGCTGGCCTTCAAGGGCAGCTGCAAGAGCTGTCCGTCCTCCGCGGTGACGCTGGAGCTGGCCGTGCAGGATGCGGTCCGCGCGGCCGCGCCGGAGATCTCCTCGATCGAGGTGGTGACCGCCGAGACCGCACCGGCGAATGTCATTCCCGCCGAATCGCTTCTGACGCGCCTGCATTCCAACGGCCAGGGGCCGACCGCCTGGCACCCGGCACCCGAACTCGCCGAGTTGGCATCCGGTGAAGTGGCGGGATTCGTGGTCGACGGGGTCACAGTGCTGGCCTGCCGTGTCGGTGACCAGACCTTCGCCTACCGGGATCACTGCCCGGTGTGTGACGACTCGCTGGCGGGTTCGAAACTGCAGGGTCGAACGCTGCGCTGCCCGCGCTGTGAAACGGACTTCGACGTGGTCGGTGCGGGAGCCGGTGTGGCAGATGCGTCGGGCGATCACCTGGACCCGATTCCGCTGTTGACGCGCGACGGAGTGCTGTCCGTGGCGTTGCGGACCGATCCGTTGGGTGCACCGGCATGAGCACCCCGTTCGATGTCCTGGCCCGCATCCGCAGCGACCGGCGCGCCCCAGAGCCGGCGGGCGAGCGCTGCGAGATGTGCGCGGAGTCGATCGCCGACGAACATCAGCACGTGGTCAATGTGGCCGGCCGCCAACTGATGTGCGTCTGTCGAGCCTGCTATCTGCTGTTCACCGACACCGAAGCCGACCTGCGTTACCGCGCGGTACCGGATCGGTATCTGTCGTTTCCCGACTTCGCGCTCGATCGCCTGGTGTGGGAAGCGTTGCAGATCCCCGTCGGGGTCGCCTTCTTCTTCACCAACTCCGCCCTCGCGCGCACCGTTGCCTTTTACCCGGGGCCGGCCGGGGCATGCGAATCCGAGCTGGACATGGAGGTCTGGGACACCATCCGCGGCGCCGACCCGCGGGTGAGCCTGCTGGCCGACGACGTGGAGGCGCTGCTGGTTCGAGTCGCCGACAGCGCCCAGGATGGCGAATTACCGCAGCCACAAACGTATCTGGTGCCCATCGATGCCTGCTACGAATTCGTCGGACGCCTGCGCCTGGTGTGGCGCGGCTTCGACGGCGGCCAGCAGGCCCGCGAATTCATCGACGACTTCTTCGACCGGCTCGCCGCCCGTGCCACCAGGACACCGCGATGAACGCGCCGATGAACGTGAGCTTCGCGGTCCTGGACGTGACCGCCGAACCCTACACCGTCAGCCCGGTCTTGACCGCCCGCGTCGGCGTCACCGCCAGCGGCGACGACCCCGTGCACGCCATCGCCCTGCGCTGCCAGGTCCGGATCGAGCCGCTGCGCCGCTCCTACTCCGACGACGAAGCGGCCGGACTGCTGGATCTGTTCGGCGGCCGCGAGCGCTGGGCCAGCACCCAACGCACCTTCCTGTGGCAGCATTGCGCCACGATGGTGCCGGGGTTCACCGGCCACACGACCGCGACCCTGCCTCTGGAATGCACCTACGACTTCGAGGTCGCCGCCGCCAAATATCTGCACGCGCTGCGCGACGGCGCGGTCCCGCTGCAATTCCTGTTCAGCGGCACGATTTTCGTCAACGCCGAGCGCGGATTCTCGGTGCAGCAGGTCTCGTGGGACTGCGAGGACAACTACGCGATGCCGGTCGCGGTCTGGCGCGACCTGGTCGCCCAGCACTATCCCAACACCGGATGGATTCGGCTGAGCCACGAGACCGTCGCGCAGCTGGCCGGTTACAAGTCCGCCCACGGGATGCTCGACTTCGACCGCGCGGTCACCTCGTTGCTGGACGTCACCGATCGTGAGGTGACGCGATGACATCGAGCTGGGATCGCGCTCGCGCCGTCGCCGACGCGGTGCTCTACGAAGGCTATCTGCTCTACCCGTACCGGGGGACGTCGAGCAAGAACCAATCACGCTGGCAATTCGGCGTTGTGGGGCCCCCGGGCGCCGCCGAATCCGGCCTGGGCGAAGACGACGCCATCGCCGCGGATTTCCTGGTCGACGACGCCCGGGCGCTGATGCTGGTGGTGCGGTTCCTGCAATTGCAGCACCGGCGGGCCGAACAAGCCACCGGTACAGGCGATTTCGTACCCGTCGACGAACTGCGGACCCCGGCCGGCTCGTGGCTGACCTGGGACGAAGCCGTGGAACGCGAGATCTCCTTCGGCCCCCTCGCGTTCGACGATCAACCCTTGGCGCTGCCCTTGACGGCCGGCGCGGCAACCGACGTCGAAGCGGTGGACGGCGGCCGCCTGGTTCGCGAACGCCACGAGATACGCGGCCTATTGACCGTCACCAGCGAGCCCGACGGTGGCCTACGGCGGGTCTCGGTGCGGGTGGCCAACATCGGTGCACCCGCACGCGACAAAGGCGACGCGATCGCGCGTTCCATGATCGGTACCCACCTCCTCGCCGAAGTGGTTGGCGGCCGGTTCATCTCACTGCTCGAGCCGCCACCGTCCGCAGCCGAGGCGGCGTCCCGGTGCGGCCGGCATCGCTGCTTCCCGGTGCTCGCGGGCGCGCCGGGCACCGACGACATGCTGCTGATCTCACCGATCATCCTCTACGACCACCCCGAGGTCGCCGAACAGAGCGACACCGCCCTGTACGACTGCACGGAGATCGACGAGATCCTCACCCTGCGCGTGATGACCATGACCGATGAGGAGAAGGCGCAGGCCCGGGCGACCGACCCGCGCGCCGCGCGCATCATCGACGAATGCGACGCCATGTCGCCCGAGGCCATGACGCGATTGCACGGGGTGCTGCGCGATCCGCACTCGCTCAACGTCCCCGCCGGCCTGGTACCCGAGATCCCCGAGGGAGTGGATTGGTGGAACCCATTGGCAGACACCGCCGTCCGTCCGGAGGTCGACGCGGTGCTGGTGAACGGGATCCGGATCGCGCGAGGCAGCAGGGTCCGGTTGCGCCCACGGCGCAACGCCGACGCCCAGGACATCTTCGTCGCCGGCAAGACCGCCCGCGTCACGTCGGTGCACGAGGACGTCGAAGGCAACAAGCACGTCGGCGTCGTCGTCGACGAGGACCCGGCCGCGGACCTGCACGACTGGTATGGCCGCTATTTGTACTTCTCCCCCGACGAAGTCGAACCGCTGCAAACTCAGCACAGCACAAACCCCTGAAGGGAGTTCACTATGGAAGTCCTCGGTTGGATCTTCATCGCCATCGTCGCGCTGGTGGCAGCGATCGGGCTGGCGCTCGGCGCGATATCGGTTCCGGACGCCCGACGTTATCTCAAGTTGAGGCGGATGTAACCGACGCGAGTGCCACTATGACGACGCGCATCCTGGTAGCCGGGATCGGCAATATCTTCCTGGGCGACGACGGGTTCGGCTCGGAAGTCGTTCGCAATGCCGATCTGCCCCAGGACGATCCGATGGTCCAGGTCATCGACTACGGAATCCGGGGCATGCACCTCGCGTATGACCTGCTCGAAGAGTGGGACACGCTGGTCCTGGTCGACGCCGTGCCGAGCCGGGGCCATCCCGGCACGCTGCACGTCTTTCAGGCCGACCACGAGTCGTCGTCCGGGCCGGACGGCCTTGACGGGCACAGCATGGACCCGGCCGCGGTCTTCGCCAGCCTGCGAGCGTTGGGTGGCCGGCCGCCCTACACCGTGGTGGTCGGCTGCGAGGCGGGCAGCGTCCAGGAGGGCATCGGCCTCACCGAACCGGTCGCGCAGGCCGTCCCGCGGGCGGCGCGGGCGGTGGAAGAGATCGTCGCGGCGTTGCAGGCCGCGCCGTCGGCGGCCGAAAAGGGGTGCTGAGCCATGTGTTTGGGCATACCCGGAAAGGTCATCGAAATGCTGGACGGTTTCGAGGGACAGCTCGCGCTCGTCGACGTCGCCGGTGAACAGCGCAAGGTCAACGTCGGCATGTTGCCGGAGGAGACGTTCGCGCCCGGCGACTGGGTGATCATCCACATGGGCTTCGTCGTCGAGAAGACCGATCAGGCCGGGGCCGAACGGGCCATGGCGGGCCTGGAACTGATGGGCCGCGGCCGCACGGACCTGACACCGCACCCTGGGAGCCGGTTGAGATGACCGATACCCCACTGCTGTTGCGTCACGGCACCGCTGACACCCGGCAGCGCGTCACGGTGACCGGCGTGGTGCAGGGGGTCGGCTTCCGTCCGTTCGTGCACCGGATCGCGACCGAACTGGGTCTGGCCGGATTCGTCGGTAACGACTCGGGTGCGGTGTTTCTCGAGGTGCAGGGCCGGCCCGCCGCGCTGAAGGAATTCACCCGCCGGCTGCGTGCGGAGGCCCCGCCCTTGGCGCGGGTCACCGACGTGCGCGTCGCCGGCGTCGCCGCCGACCCCGCGTGCCGGCCCGAATTCCGGATCGTGCCAAGCCAATCGGCCACCGGCGCGACCAGCCCGATCCCACCCGACATCGCGGTGTGCGACGACTGCATCGCCGAACTGTTCGATCCGCTCGACCGGCGCTACCGGCATCCGTTCGTGACATGCACCAACTGCGGGCCTCGGTTCACCATCATCAGACAACTCCCGTACGACCGGCCGGCCACCACGATGTCGGGGTTCGCCATGTGTGCGCGCTGCGCCGCCGAATATCACGATCCGGCGGATCGGCGATTCCACGCGCAGCCGATCGCCTGCCCGGGCTGCGGGCCGAGCCTCTGGTTCGCATCACCGGCCGGCCGGGTGAGCGGGGCGGACGCGGCGCTGGGCGCGACGCAGGTCGCGCTGGCATCAGGCGCCGTGGTGGCCATCAAGGGCGTCGGCGGCTATCACCTGGCCTGCGCGGTCGACGACGAGGCGGCGGTGGACGCATTGCGCGCGCGGAAAGCGCGTGGCGCCAAGCCGTTCGCCATGCTGGTGCGCGATCTCGACGTGGCGCGACGTTACGCCCACGTCGACGGCGCCGAGGCCGCGGTGCTGTCCAGTCCGGCCCGCCCGATCGTGTTACTGCGGCGGCGCGCCGGCGCTCCGGTCGCCGGGGCGGTCGCGCCCGGCAGCCCGCTGCTCGGGCTGATGCTGCCGTACTCCCCCCTCCATCACCTGCTGCTGGCGCCGGTCCCCGGAGCTTGCGGGACTGCACCCGATGCGCTGGTGCTGACCAGTGCCAACCGCTCCGATGAACCCATCTGCTTCACCGACGACGATGCCGCACAACGGCTTCCGGCGCTGTGCGACGCCGTGCTCGATCATGACCGCCCGATCCACGTGCCGTGTGACGACTCGGTGGTGCGCGTCGTCCACGACGAGCGCGGGGCCACCGAGCTGCCGATCCGCCGGTCCCGCGGCTACGCGCCGCTGCCGATCGACTTGAAGCTCCAGGCCCCCGCCGTGCTGGCCGTGGGCGGCGAACTGAAGAACACCTTCTGCCTCACCGACGGCCGCCGGGCCTACCTGTCCGGACACATCGGCGACATGGCCACCTGGGAGACGCTGCGCGCGTTCGAACGGGCGGTGAGCCAGCTCAGCGAAATCCGCGGCCGGCCAGTGCGGTTGGCCGCCGACCTGCATCCGGGCTATCACACCCGAAGCTGGGCCGAGCGTCAGGCGGACGAACGCCCGCTGGATCTGGTCCAGCACCACCACGCCCACGTCGTGTCGCTGCTGGCCGAACACGGGCGCCTCGGCGAACCCATCGTCGGGGTCTCCTTCGACGGCACCGGCTACGGACGCGACGAAACGATCTGGGGCGGTGAGATTCTCACCCTCGACACCCGAAGCCATCGCTTCGTCCGGGCCGGACACCTGGCGGCGGTGCCGCTGCCGGGTGGGGACGCGGCGGTGCGTAACCCCTGGCGGATGGCGCTGGCGCAGTTGTGGATGGCCGGCGTCGACTGGACCCCCGGCCTGGCGCCGGTGGCGGCCGCCACCGCCGACGAATTGCAGCTGATCCGTTCGCAATTGGAGACAGGGGCGGGTTGCGTGCCGTGTTCCAGCATGGGCCGGCTGTTCGACTCGGTCGCGTCCCTGCTCGGGGTGCGGCACCGCATCGACTACGAGGGGCAGGCCGCGATCGAGCTCGAGGCGCTGGCGGCCGGTCAAACGGGCACACAGCCGGTGTTGCCGCTCGTCGTGCGCCCCGACGGGGTGATCGATCCGGCCCCGATGGTGCGGGCCATGGTCGCGGCCCTGCGCGCCGGGACCTCATCGCCGGTGCTCGCCGCGGCGTTTCACCGGGCCGTCGCCGCCGCGGTCGCCGAGGCCGTCGCCCTGGTGGCGGGCGGCACCACGCTGGTGGGTCTCACCGGCGGGGTGTTTCAGAACGTCCTGTTGCTGGGTGCGTGCCGTGCACTGCTGCGGCAAAACGGCTTTGAAGTTCTCACTCATCACATCGTGCCGCCGAATGACGGGGGGCTGGCCCTGGGCCAGGCCGCGGTCGCGGTGCTGACCGCAATGGAGGAGGCGTCGGCGCGATGATCACCACCGCCATCGATCGCGGGCTGAGTTCCGAACTGGCCGAAGAGCTCGCCGCCACCGCTCTGACCCTGGCCAAGCGATTCGCCGCGGGCGCCACGATGTGGTCCATCGCGCCATCGTGGGAACCCCACGCGCTGCACATCGCGGTCGAATTCGTCCATCCGGTCATCATGGGGAAGCGGGCCCTGCCGGCCGTCGCGCTGACCGGGCCCAATCTGGTTGACCTGGTGCGGGTATCGGTTCGGCCCGGCGACATCGTGGTCGCGATCGCCGGAGCGGACAATGCGGAGGTCCGCTCGGTGATGCGACGCGGCCCGGCCTGGGGCGCCACCACCATCTGGATCGGCAGCGGCGCGCCGCCCGCGGCGGGCGCGGCGGATCACCTGCTGTGGCTGGATGATCCCGACCCGCGCGTGCCCGCCACCGGTGGCTTCGTGCTGTTTTACCACCTGTTGTGGGAGCTGACCCATGTGTGTTTCGAGCATTCCGGGTTGCTCAAGCCCGACGACGACAACGGGGCGTGTGTCACGTGCAGCGACGAGGGCCGACCGGGCGAGGTCGTGAGCGCGCCGGTCGACGGCGAGGCAAGGGTACGCACGGCGCGGGGACTCGAGAACGTGGTCACCACACTGGTCGATCCCGTTGCGCCCGGCGATCTGGTGCTGGTGCACGCCGGCACGGCGATCGGCCGCATCGACGAGGAGGACGTTTCATGAGCCCCACCGACGAACCCACCAACTTCCTGTATCCGTTCATCGACGCCGAAGAGGACGACGCCTCCGCGCTGCTCGCCGACCTGGCCGCGTCCGCGCAGGCCAAGGCGTCCGAAAGCGTGGCGCTGCGGCGCGCCACACTGGAAGCCAACGCCGGCCTGCTGAAGTCGGCCGCCGCCGAGGTGGCGCGCCGATTCGCCGCCGGCGGAAGGATGTTCACCTTCGGCAACGGCGGCAGTTGCACCGACTGCACCACGCTGGCGCGATTGTTCGCGCGGCCACCGCTCGGCAAGCCGCTTCCGGCGTGGTCGCTGACAGCCGATCAGGCGATCCTGACCGCACTGGGCAACGACGTCGGTTTCGAGTTGGTGTTCGCGCGGCAGCTGATCGCCCGCGCGAGGGACGGCGACATCGCGATCGCTCTTTCGACCAGTGGCAATTCGCCCAACCTGTTGACCGCGTTGGCCGAGGCGCGCAACCGCGGCCTGTACACCATCGGGTTCGCCGGCTACGACGGCGGCGCGTTCGTGGACAACCCGAACGTGGACGCCTGCTTCGTCGTTCGTTCGCAGAGCGTGCACCGGATCCAGGAATCGCAGGCGCTGGTGGGTTATCAGTTGTGGCTGGCGGTTCACGAATGTCTGGGCGGCGACCAAGGTTTGGGGGCGGCATGATGAACAGGCCGGCGGGTGACTACCTTTCGTCGGGACCGCGGTTCGGCGAAGGCGACGTGATCGAGCGGATCGAGTCGTTCCGCCGGCGTCGCCCCCGACTCCTCGACGACCATGTGACCCTGGCGCACGGGGCGGGCGGCAAGGCGTCGGCGGCGCTGGTGGACGCGGTGTTCGTGGAGGCGTTTCGCAATCCGTTGCTCGAATGGCTGGGCGACGGCGCCGTTTTGGCCCTGCCCAGCGGCGAGCGGGTGGCGATGTCGACGGATTCGTTTGTGGTGCAGCCCCGCCGGTTTCCCGGCGGGTCCATCGGCGAGCTGGCCGTCAACGGCACCTGCAACGACCTGGCGGTGGCCGGTGCCGTGCCGTCCTGGATCTCGGCGGCGTTCGTTCTCGAAGAGGGTTTCCCCATCGCGGAATTGAGGGAGATCGTCGCCGACATGGCCGCCGCGGCGGCCGCCGCCGGCGTGCAAATCGTCACCGGCGACACCAAGGTGGTACCCAAGGGCGCGGCCGACGGACTGTTCATCACCACCGCCGGAACCGGCGTCATCCCGGCGGGCCGCACACTGTCGGCACAGTCGGTGCGGGCCGGGGACAAGGTGCTGCTGTCGGGGTCGATGGGCGATCACGGCATGGCGGTGATGCTCGCGCGGGGCGACCTGGCCATCGAGGCCGACATCGCCTCCGACACCGCGTCGGTCAGCCCGTTGGTGGAGTCGTTGCTGGCGGCCGCCCCGTCCACCCGGTGGATGCGTGACGCGACGCGGGGCGGCGTGGGGACGGTGTGCAACGAGCTGGCCCAGGCCTGCGGTCTCGGGGTGCTGCTCGACGAGGAGCGACTTCCGGTGGCGCCCATGGTCAATGGCGCCTGCGAATTGCTGGGCATCGACCCACTTTACGTCGCCAACGAGGGCAAATTCGTGGCCGTCGTCGCGCCGGAGGAGGCTGAGGCCGGGCTGGCCGCGTTGCGGTCGCAGCCGCTGGGCGCCGGCGCGGCCGAGGTCGGGCAAATCGTCACCGAACCCGCCGAGAGCGTGGTGCTGCGCACCGGGTTCGGCGGCACCCGCATCGTCGACATGCTCGTCGGCGATCCGTTGCCGCGGATCTGCTAGGAGGTAATCAGATGTGTCTGGGAATTCCGGGCCGGATCGTGGAGATCACCGATCCCGCCAACTGTTTGGCCAAGGTCGACGTCAGTGGCGTGCAGCGGGCGATCAGTGTCCGGCTGCTGGAGAACGACATGCCCGCCCCGGACGACTGGGTGCTGGTGCACGTCGGGTTCGCGATGGCCAAGATCGACGAGACCGAGGCGCTGCTGACCCTGGCCGCCATCAAGAAACTCGGTGACGCCTACGCCACCGAAATGCAGGCCTTCGATTCGTCGGCCATCGTTTAACGAGGAGCGGCAATGAAATTCGTTGACGAATTCCGCGACCCGGCCGCGGCGCGCAAGCTGCTGACGGCCATCGAGCACCTGGCCGGGACGGGCGGTGAGCAGTTCAAGTTCATGGAGGTGTGCGGCGGGCACACGCACACCATCTACCGGCACGGCATCGAACACCTGCTGCCCGACAATGTCGGACTGGTGCATGGCCCGGGCTGCCCGGTCTGCGTGATCCCGATGGGCCGCATCGACGACGCGATGTGGCTGGCCGGCCAGTCCGACGTGATCTTCACCTGTTTCGGGGACATGATGCGCGTGCCCGGCTCGCACGGCAGCCTGCTGGATGCCAAGGCCCGCGGGGCCGACGTGCGATTCGTCTACTCGCCACTGGACGCGCTGAAGATCGCGGTCGACCATCCCGACAAGCAAATCGTGTTCTTCGCCATCGGTTTCGAGACCACCGCCCCGTCGACCGCGGTGACGCTCGTGCGGGCGCGCGAGTTGGGCCTGCCCAATTTCAGCGTCTTCTGCAACCATGTCACGATCGTGCCGCCGATCAGGGCCATCCTGGAGTCGCCGGACCTGCGGCTGTCGGGGTTCATCGGCCCCGGCCACGTGTCCACCGTGGTGGGCAACCGGCCCTACCGGTTCGTTCCCGAGGTGTATCGAAAGCCGTTGGTGGTGGCCGGTTTCGAGCCGCTGGACATCCTGGCCTCGGTCGCGATGCTGCTGCGCCAGATCCGCGAGGGCCGCTGCGAGGTGGAGAACCAGTACAAGCGCGTGGTGCCCGAGCGCGGCAACCCGGCGGCGCTGGCGCTGATGGGCAAGGTGTTCGCGCTGCGCCCGCACTTCGAATGGCGCGGGCTCGGCTTCATCTCCCAAAGCGCGCTGCGGCTGCACGACGATTTCGCCGAGTTCGACGCCGAGTTGCGGTTCGCCATGCCCGGCGTGCGGGTCGCCGACCCGAAGGCCTGCCAGTGCGGCGAGGTGCTCAAGGGGGTGCTAAAGCCCTGGGAATGCAAGGTTTTCGGCACGGCATGCACACCGGAGACCCCGATCGGGACGTGCATGGTCTCGCCGGAGGGGGCTTGCGCGGCGTACTACAACTTCGGCCGCATGCACCGCGACGCCGTCAAGCTGGTGGGGCGCACTTGACCCCTGACCAGGGCGCAGAGATGTTCGCCCGCTACGCCTATGCGCCCAACGCGCTCGGCTATTGCGGTCCGCCGTTGGGTGCCACCCTGCGCGACGGTTCGGTCGCCGAGGTGCGCAGGGCAGCGACGAAATTCTCGGGCGCATGGCCGTATCTGCTGGTGCTGTCGAAGCTCACCGGCATCGCCGACCCGCTGGATTATCGTCTGGTCGAGGCGTATTGGCTCGGCGGCGGCGTCGCCGCCGACCTCGACCCCCAGGAGTTCTTTGCCGCGCTGCTCGCGATCATCGGCCCACAGGCGGGCCACTACTGGGCGCACCTCACCACGGATCTGGCGTGCGAGGCCGCCGGCAACCACTGCTTCCACGTGTTCGGGGTGTATCCGTGGACGCGGTTCTTAGGCGGCGGAGGCCGCAAAATCAATGTCGAGCAGCCGCTGAACGTGCTCGACAACTGCCGGATCACCTCCGGCACAGTGCTTTCCCGCGACGGCGACCACGTCGAGGTGTTGTGCCGAAGGCTCGCGTGGGACGGTCGGGCCCTCACCCTGTCGGCGCCGTCGGCGCGCGTCCTCGAAGTGTGGGCCGACGGGTACAGCGCGGTGCCCGACGTGGCCGCCGGTGATGTGGTGGCGATGCACTGGGGCCGGTTGTGCGGGCGGCTGTCGCCGGCGCAGGTTCGCGCGCTCAGGGACAGCACCGATCGGCAGCTGCTGGTGACCGGCCGGCGACTGGCGCGCGTCTGACTTCGCCGCCAGACTGGCCCGGTGCCCGGTTCCCTGTGCGACGTACTGCCCGCCGCGGCCGCCCTGCTCGAGATCGAGGATGCCGTCGACAAGTTGGCGGTGGCGGACTGGGTGGGCGCCCGCGTCGACCGGGTCCTGGTCATGCTGGTGGACGGGCTGGGCTGGCACCTGCTGCCCCAGCTGGCCGGCAGCGCGCCGCTGCTGGCGTCCGTGCTGGGCGGCGCCACCGGGCGGCTGACCCAGCTGGACTGCACATTCCCCTCGACCACGCCGACCAGCCTGGTGTCGTTGTGCACCGGCGCGCTGCCCGGCGAGCACGGCATCCTGGGTTTCACGCTGAGGGTGCCCGGCACCGACCGGGTGCTCACCCACGTCCGGTGGCGTGACGACCCGCCCCCCGCCCTGTGGCAGCCGGTGCCGACCTGGTTCGAACGGCTCAAGAACGCCGGCGTGAGCGCCCGCGCCGTGCTGCCGGCGGTGTTCATCGGTAGCGGACTGACCGAGGCCGCGTACCGGGGCGCCGAATTGCATCCGGCCACCCCCACCGACGACTACGCGCGCCTGCTGGCCGACCAGCTGCGCGCGGCGCCCGGGCTGGTGTACGGCTACACCGCGGACCTCGACACCGCCGCCCATATCTTCGGTATCGGCTCTGACCAGTGGCACACCGCGGCGGCGAACGTCGATGCGCTGCTGTCCCGCCTGCTCGACGCGCTGCCCGCGAACACGGCGGTGCTGGTGACCGCCGATCACGGGGGCATCAACGTCCCACCCGAGGCCCGCGTCGACCTCGACACCGACCCCAGGCTGGCCGACGGGATCCGGGTGGTGGCCGGCGAGGCCCGGGTCCGGTATCTGCACACCGAGCCGGGCGCCGCCGGCGACGTGCAGGCCGTGTGGAGCGAGCTGCTGGACGGACGCGCCACCGTCTACAGCCGCGAGCAGGCCGTGGCCTCCGGCATGTTCGGGCCGGTCACCGCGCGACACGCCGAGCGGCTCGGCGACGTGGTGGTGGTTTGTTCCGGCGACGCCGCGGTGCTGGCCAGCGCGCATGAGCCTCCGGAAATGTCTCGCCTGATCGGCTTCCACGGTGGGGCCACGGCCGCGGAGATGGCGATTCCGCTCATCGCCTTTCGCGCGTAGAACACACAACGGACTCGGATCGAGCTCACAGCTCGCTGGGACCGTTCACCGATTTCGGCGCGGTACATTCGGTGCACTGTGGCTTTCCGGGGTGTCGGTGAAACTCGGCGATGGCAGCGTGTCATCGCGGTTGCCGCGGCTCTGGGAGCGTTCATCGCCCTGGCCACGGGGTCCGCGCTGCGACAAGGTGTCGCGGCGGCGGCACCGCGGGAGCCGACGGCTTGGTCGGCGTCAACCGTCGACGCGCACGCCGGACCGATGCCCGGCCGCCCCGCCGCCCTCAGCCGGCCCGCCTCGACCGTTTCGCTGCCTTCGGCGCCGGCGAACAAGACCAACAAGAAGCCGCTCGGCCGCGCGTGGATGACGAAAGAGCGACCGCTCACCTGGAACCGCTTGTCGGCGCAATCCTTGCTGACGCCGGTGCCATTGTCGTTCACCCCGATCGTGTTCGCCCCCGGCGGCGCCCGATCCCGCGCACCGGCGGCCATTGCGTTCGACCGAGACATCTTGACCGAGGTCTGCGTCGCCCGCCGCTGATCGTTGCGCCCACGCCCCGCGGCTCGTAACCCACATGGCTATCTCGTGAAAGAAGACCCTCATGTTTTCGGGCAGCACCGACACCGCCACAGGCAGGCGGAGGCCGTAATGGATTTCGCGACGTTACCTCCGGAGACCAGCTCCGGGCTGATGTATTCCGGCCCCGGCGCCGGATCGATGATGCGCGCCGCCGCGGCGTGGGAAGCGTTGGCGGCGCGGCTGTTCAGCGCGGCGGCCGACTACCGGGCGGTGACGGCACGGCTGCGGACCGGCGCCGAGTGCGCGGCGCTCACCCAAGCCGCGACCCGCTACGCGGACTGGCTCGATGCCGTCGCAGGCCGAAGTGAGCGCGCGGCCATCGGGCTCGAGGCGGCGGCCCGCGCGCATCGGTCGGCCATCACCGCGACCGTGCCGCCACCGGCGATCGCCGGCAACCGCACGCAACGAAGGTCGCTGGTGTCGACGAATTGTCTGGGCCAGAAGAGCGCGGCGATCGCGAACGTCGATGCCGAGTACGACGCGATGTGGGCGCAGAACGCCCACGCCCTGCGCGCCTACGCGGAGTCCGCGGCGCGCGCCGTGACCCTGGCTCCCTTCCCCGCTCCGCCCGGCAATGTCCCTGTGATGAAACGCAATTGGGCTATCCGGTCGGCGCCGGACGTCACATCGGCGGGCCGCGAAGTGATGTCGGTGATACCCGGGGCGCTGCGCGGCCTGTCGTCGTCACCGCTGACAACGTTCGCAGCGTCGCTGGCCGCGGTCACCCCGACGCTGTCGAAGCTGAATTCACTGACCGCGCCGTCGGACTTCGCGATCGGTCACCTCAATGCGATGAACAAAACGGCGGCGCTGCACTCGCTGTTCCCAAAGCCGGCCGCCACCAGCGTGGTCAGCGCCGGCCTGGGCCGGGCAACTCCGGTCGGTGGGCTGTCGGTGCCGCGGACTTGGACAACCGCGGCTCCCGCGCGGCAGCGGCTGCGCGGGGCCTGGGTCGTCGAGCCCATCCACCTGGTCAGCGAGCCGCCCGGCACCCAAGCGGCCGACACGTACGGAGGTTAAAGCGGGGTGACGTAGGCCGCGCTGATGCCGCCGTCGACCATGAACGTCGACGCGGTGATGAATGACGCGTCATCGCTCGCCAAAAACGCCACCGCGGAAGCGATTTCGTCGGGGTCGGCGAAGCGGCCGACCGGGACGTGCACCAGCCGGCGGGCGGCCCGGTCGGGATCCTTGGCGAAAAGCTCCTGCAGCAGCGGGGTGTTGACCGGGCCGGGGCACAGCGCGTTGACCCGGATGCCCTGCCGGGCGAACTGCACGCCCAGCTCGCGCGACATCGCAAGCACCCCACCCTTGGAGGCGGTGTAGGAGATCTGCGACGTCGCCGACCCCAGGACGGCCACGAACGACGCCGTGTTGATGATCGAGCCTTTCCGCGCGGGAACCATGTGCCGCAACGCCGCCCGGCAGCACAGGTACACCGACTTCAGGTTGACGTCCTGGACACGTTGCCACGCCGGCAGTTCGGTGTTCTCGATGAGGTCGTCGTCGGGCGGTGAGATGCCGGCGTTGTTGAACGCGATGTCGATGCGCCCGTGGGCCCGCGCCGCGGCATCGAACAGCGCATCGACCGCGGCCTCGTCGGAAACATCGGTCGGCACGAACAGGCCGGACAGTTCGTCGGCCGCCGCGCCGCCGGCGTCACCGTCGATGTCGCCGACCACGATCGTGGCGCCCTCGGCATGCATCCGCCGCGCCGCGGCCAGCCCGATACCGCCGCCGGCGCCGGTGACGACGGCCACGCGGCCCGCCAATCGTTGGGTGAGATCGACCGCCACGCCTACTCCTCTTCGATCGCGATGAACACGTTCTTGGTCTCGGTGAAATTCAGCGGTGCATCCGGTCCCAGCTCGCGGCCCAGCCCCGACTGCTTGAACCCGCCGAACGGCGTGTTGTAGCGAACGGACGAGTGCGAATTCACCGATAGATTCCCGGATTCGATCGCCCGGGATACGCGCAGCGCGCGGGACAGGTCGTCGGTCCAGATCGATCCGGACAGCCCGTAGCTGGTGTCGTTGGCCAGGGCGACGGCGTCGTGCTCGTCGTCGAAGGGCAGCACCGTGACGACCGGGCCGAAGATCTCGTCGGTGACGCAACGGTCGGTGCGCTGCGGCGTCAAAATGGTTGGCGGGAACCAGAACCCACGTCCGGCCGGCGCGGTGCCGCGAAACGCGACCGGGGCGTCGTCGGGCACATAGGACGCCACCTTGTCCCGGTGAGCGGCCGACGCCAGCGGCCCCATCTCGGTGTCCCGGGACGCCGGGTCGCCGACCACGACGCTGGTGACGGCGGGCTCGAGCAGCTCCATGAACCGGTCATAGACGCTGCGCTGCACCAGGATTCGGCTGCGAGCGCAGCAATCCTGGCCCGCATTGTCGAACACCCCGGCCGGTGCCGTCGCGGCGGCGCGCTCGAGGTCGCAGTCGGCGAACACGATGTTGGCGCTCTTGCCGCCCAGTTCCAGGGTCACCCGCTTCACCTGGGCGGCCGCACCGGCCATCACCGTCTTGCCGACGCCGGTGGACCCGGTGAACACGATCTTGCGGATGTCGGGGTGGGTCACGAACCGCTGCCCCACCACCGGGCCCCGCCCCGGCAGCACCTGCAGCAGGTCCGCGTCGAGCCCGGCCTGCGCCGCCAGCTCACCGAGCCGGATCGTGGTCAGCGGCGTGGCCTCCGCGGGTTTGATCAGCACGGCGTTGCCCGCGGCCAGTGCGGGTGCGAAGCCCCACGATGCGATGGGCATCGGAAAGTTCCACGGGGTGATCACACCGACCACGCCCATCGGTTCGTTGAACGTGACGTCCAGGCCACCGGCCACGGGAATCTGCTTGCCGGACAAGCGCTCCGGGCTCGCCGCGTAGAAGTTCAACACGTCGCGGACGTGACCGGCTTCCCATTCGGCCGCCGCGATGGGGTGCCCCGAGTTGGCGACTTCGAGTGCCGCCAGCTCGCCGAGATGGGTGTCGACGGCGGCGGCGAAGGCCCGCAATCCGGCGGCCCGCTCGGCCGGCGACAACCGCGCCCACCGCCGCTGGGCCGCCCGCGCCCGCCCGACCGCGTCGTCGACCGCGGCGACGTCGGCGTGCTCGACCGAGCGCAGCACCTCCTCGGTCGCCGGGTTGATCAGCTGCGTCGCGGTCAACTCAGCTCACGCGTCCCGCGTACGACCGGGCGGCGCCGACGATGGCTGCGAACAAGCGCAGATCCTCCAGCGACTGTTCCGGATGCCATTGCACCGCAAGCACAAACCGGTCCCCGGGCAGCTCCAGCGCCTCGACGACGCCGTCGGCGTCCCGCGCGCTGACCACCAGGCCGTCGCCCACCCGGTCGACGGCCTGATGGTGATAGCTCGGCGCATCGGCGGATTCCCCGATCAGCGCGGCCAGCCGGGTGCCCGCGACGGTGCGCACCGGCAGCCTGTTGAACACCCCGTTCCCGGCCCGATGCCCGCTGTGCCCCAGCACGTCGGGCAGGTGCTGATGCAGGGTGCCGCCCAGCGCGACGTTGAGCACCTGTGCCCCGCGGCAGACTCCCAGCACCGGCAGGCCCCGGCGCAGCGCGCCCCCCAACAACGCGAATTCCCATGCGTCGCGGTCGGTGCGGGGCTGGTCGGTGGTCGGGTGCGGTTGCTGACCGTAACTGGCGGGGTCGAGGTCATATCCCCCGGTGATCACCAGCGCATGCAGGCCGTCCAGTACGGAGTCGACGATCTCGCCGTCCACCGGCTGCGGGGGCAGCAACACCGCGATCCCGCCGGCCTGAACGACGCCTTCGAAGTAGTCGGCGGGCAGGAATCCGGCGCGGATATCCCAGATGCCCGTCTGCACCTGCTCCAGATACGTCGTCAGGCCGACCACCGGGCGCCGTGGCGATCGCAAGCGCGGCGCAGCCGGGCGCGGCGATCTAGAGGCGTTCAAACCCACGCATCCTCTCCCAATCGGTGACCGCCGCGTTGAACGCCGCCAATTCCACCCGGGCGTTGTTCAGGTAGTGGGCGACGACGTCGTCGCCGAACACGTCCCGAGCGAACGTCGAGCGTTCGAACGCCGAGACCGCCTCGGCCAGCGTGCCGGGCAGCCGCTCGACGCCGGGAGTCTGGTACGCATTTCCGGCGCAGGGGTCCGGTAGCTCCAGGCCCCGTTCGATACCGTACAGCCCGCCGGCGATCATCGCCGCCACCGCCAGATACGGGTTGACGTCGCCCCCGGGAACCCGGCACTCGACCCGGGTGCTGGGACCATGACCGACCACCCGCAACGCGCAGGTGCGATTGTCCAGCCCCCACGCCAACGCGGTGGGCGCGAAACTGCCGTCGGCGAATCGCTTGTAGGAGTTGATGTTCGGCGCGTAGAACAGCGTGAGGTCACCCAGGGTGGCCAGCAGGCCGGCCAGAAAACCGCAGAACGCCGGCGACATGCCGTGCGGGCGGCTGGGATCGGCGAACACCGCGCCGCCCTGCGAGTCACGCAGCGAGAGGTGAACGTGGCAGCTGTTCCCCTCTCGCTCATCGTATTTCGCCATGAACGTCAGGCTTTTGCCGTGCTGGTCGGCGATCTCCTTGGCGCCGTTCTTGTAGATCACGTGGTTGTCACAGGTGACCAGAGCGTCGGCGTAACGGAATCCGATTTCCTGCTGGCCCTTGTTGCATTCGCCCTTGACGGCTTCGAAGCGCAGGCCGGCGCCGATCATCCCCCGCCGGATGTCACGCAGCAGCGGCTCCATGCGCGACGACGCCGAGATCGCGTAGTCGATGTTGTAGTCGCTGGCCGGGGTCAGCCCGCGGTACCCGCTGGCCCACGCCTGCCGGTAGGGCTCGTCGAACACGATGAACTCGAGCTCGGTCGCGACGTCGGCGGCCAGGCCGCGTTCGGCCAGCCGGTCGAGTTGGCGGCGCAGGATCGCCCGCGGCGACACCGTGACCGGACTGCCGTCGGCCCAGCCGACGTCGGCGATCACCAACGCCGTACCGGGCAGCCACGGGATGCGCCGCAACGTCGACAGGTCGGGCGTCATGACCGTATCGCCGTAACCGGTGTCCCAGCTCGAGATCGCGTAGCCGCCGACGGTGTTCATGTCGACGTCCACGGCGAGCAGATAGCCGCAGCACTCGGCGCCGTGTGCGGCCACATCGTCGATGAACAGCCGCGCGTCGATACGCTTCCCGACCAGCCGGCCCTGCATGTCGGCGAACGCCACGATGACCGTGTCCACCTCGCCGGTGTCCGCCAGTCGTTCGAGCGCCGTCAACGACAGCATCTGGGTCTTGGGATCGGTCACAGCACTGTCTTCACTGGCCATGACCGTCAGTCAACCAGGCGCTACCAGGTACTGGCGCGCAAAATGATCTCCGCGGCCAGTTGCGCCGTCGACTCCTGCACGCTGCGGCGCCCCAGGTGCACCACCCGGTAGTCGGCGTAGACGTAGCGCTGGCTGGCCTGTGCCACCGCCCGCGCGGCCGGCGAGCTGACCAACACGGTGGTGCCGATCTCGACGGGCGGGCAGTGTCCGTCGGTGATGGCGCCTTCGTAGTCGGCGGCCTTTGGGTGGCCGCGGTCGACTACCACCAGTCCGACGAAACGGCCGAGCCGGGTTGCGGTCAGTTCCCACGCGAGTTCGGCGCCCGCGCGGTCGCCCATCACCACGGCCCACCCGATGCTCAGCGCGTCGAGGACGCCGATCACCGACTTGGGCGTCAGCCGCGAATCGAACCCGATCACGACCGTCCGAAGCGACGCGGTGTGCAGGCGCTCGCAGACGGCGTCATACGCCGCCGGGATGCGGTTCTCGTCCCCCAATATGACGACGACGACGCCGGTCTCCGGGCCGGCCACAACCACCGGGACGGGGAACCCGTCCAGCGTGGTCATCATCGAGGACACCCCAGCACGCTACAGCCAAGCGGCGTGCGAGCGCGACGATTCTGGGCAATTTATACAGAGACTTAACGTTTTTACCGCGTCGTCAACGGCGACGCTCGAGCCGCCAAGACAGCGAATCACTCACGGCCGCAAGCGACTTGCGAGATGTGGCCGGCGTGGCGGTGGACCGTCAAGCAACCTGAGAATACCGTCGATGTCGAGATGGCAGGCCAGCAGATCGGCGGCGAGGTCGAGCTGCGCATCGCGGCGCGCGGCGACGTCGACGTGGCCGACCACGAAGCCGCTGCGGCCGGCCGCGTCGGCGACCCGGCCGAGCCAACCGCGCCGGAACTCGTCGTTGTCGAGCAAGCCGTGCCAATGGGTCCCGAACACCGCGCCACGCACCACGCCCTGCGGGTGCGGATCCGCGCCGGCATCGAACCAGCTCTGTTCGCCGCAGCGGGCGACCCGGCCGTGATGGATCTCGTAGCCGCTCAGCGGCTGCCGCCAGCGCCGCAGCGTCTTGCCGGGATGAAAGGTGATGTCGACGTCCAGCAGCCCCAGCCCCGGCACGCCCGCGGTTCCGGATTCCACCGGATCGTCCAGGCGACTGCACAGCATCTGAAATCCACCACAGATGCCCAGCACCGGCTTCCCGGTAGCAGCGTGCGCGGTGATCGCGTCGGCAAGGCCGCGATCGCGCAGCCAGGTCAGGTCTAAGACAGTGGCCTTGCTGCCCGGGATGACGATCAGGTCGGTGTCGGTGAGGTCGGCGGGGTCGACTACCCAGCGAACCAGCACACCCGGCTCGCAGGCCAGCGCCTCGACGTCGGTGGAGTTGGAAATGCGGGGCAGCCGAACCGCGGCCACCCGCAGCCACTGGTCACCGCGCGGGGGCCCGGGCGTGCCGATGACGCGGTGCGCGACCACCGACAACGAATCTTCGGCGTCCAACCACAGCTCGTCGGCGTACGGCAGCACCCCGTAGGTCGGGCGCCCCGTCAGGTCGTGCAGCTGACGCAACCCGGGTTCGAGCAGCGCGGGGTCACCGCGGAATTTGTTGACGATGAAGCCGGCGATCAGCGCCTGGTCGTCGGGTTCGAGCACCGCGACCGTCCCGAACAGATGCGCCAGCAGGCCGCCCCGATCGATGTCCCCCACCAGGATCACCGGTAGATTCGCGGCCCGGGCCAGCCCCATGTTGGCCAGATCGGTGGCGCGCAGATTGATCTCGGCCGGCGAACCGGCGCCCTCACAGATCACCGCATCGAATTCCTCGCGCAGGCAGGCCAATTCGTCGAGCACGATGGAGGCCAGCCGATCACGATGCTGCACATAGCTTTTCGCGCTGACCGAGCCGGCGACCTGACCCTTGATCACCAGCTGCGAGGTGCGGTCGCCGCCCGGCTTGAGCAGGATCGGGTTGAATCGCACGCTGGGTTCCAGACCCGCCGCACGTGCCTGGATCGCCTGGGCCCGGCCGATCTCACCGCCTTCGACGGTCACCACCGAGTTGTTGGACATGTTCTGCGCCTTGAACGGGGCGACGCGGGCCCCGCGGCGGGCCAACAAGCGGCACAGGCCCGCCGCCACCACCGATTTCCCGGCGTCGGAGCTGGTGCCCGCGACCAGCAACGCTCCGGTCATCGGAGCAAACGTCATGGCAAGGTGAGGATTTCGACACCGGTGTCGGTGACCAGCAGGGTGTGCTCGAATTGCGCAGTCCACTTGCGGTCCTTTGTGACCACCGTCCAGCCGTCGTCCCAGATCTCGTAGTCCAGCCCGCCGAGGTTGATCATCGGTTCGATGGTGAACGTCATCCCCGGTTGGATGACGGTGGACACCGACGGCTGGTCGTAGTGCAGGACCACCAGTCCGTTGTGAAACGTGGTACCGATGCCGTGGCCGGTGAAGTCACGAACAACGTTGTAGCCGAATCTATTTGCGTACGACTCGATGACGCGACCGACGACCGAGAGCGCACGACCGGGCTTGACGGCGTTGATGGCGCGCATCGTCGCCTCCCGGGTTCGCTCCACCAGCAGCCGGTGTTCTTGCGCGACATCGCCGGCCAGGAAGGTCGCGTTGGTGTCGCCGTGCACCCCGTCGATGTAGGCCGTGACATCGATGTTGACGATGTCGCCGTCGGCGATCACTGTCGAATCCGGGATTCCGTGGCAGATGACCTCGTTGAGCGACGTGCAGCACGACTTCGGGTAGCCCTTGTAACCCAGCGTCGAAGGGTAGGCGCCGTGGTCGACCATGTACTCGTGGGCGATCCGGTCCAGTTCGTCGGTGGTCACCCCGGGTGCGACGGCTTGGCCCGCCTCCACCAGCGCGCCGGCCGCGATCCGGCCGGCGACGCGCATCTTCTCGATCACCTCGGGGGTCTGCACCCATGGCTCGCTGCCCTCTTGGGCCGTCGGCTTCCAGGCGTACTCGGGGCGCGGGATGCGGCTGGGCACCGGAAGAGTCGGGGACAACTCTCCGGGAGCGAGCGCGGTGCGAGCGGGCATGGCGCCAGCTTAATGGCAGGCCGCGCGACCCGGCCGAGCGTCGAGGCGCGGCCCCTCGCCGCGAAGTGCCGCGCAGCGTTCAGTGTGTCGTCACGGCGGGAATTCGCGCGTTTTCTCGCCGCCAACGCACACTCGACGAAGGCGGGCGCTCAGAGCCGCTGGCGGCGCAGCAGCGAGCGGCGCGGTCCTCGGATGTTCACCGAGCCGCACACCACCCGCCCGGTCAGCACCACGTGCGGCCGGCCCTCACCAGGCGGGTCTTTGCGCCGGTCGCTGGCGCTGCCCACATAGACCTCGACGTCGTCGATCGACGCGCTCGCCCCGTCGGGCAATCGAATCTCCACCGAGCCGAATCTCATGTCGAGTTCGACGACCACCACCGGGCCCGCGAATCGGGCCTTGGTGAGGTCGAGTTCCACCGAACCCAGGCGGCGGACCAGCGCCAGGCGGGTCGGCACCGTCCACTCGCCGTGGCGCTTCAGCGAACCCGCCCAGCCGCGCAGTTCCACCCGGTCGGCCGCGGAGGTGACGATGGCGCCCGGCCCCGGCAGGTCGCCGACCAACCCGTCCAGCTCGCCGCGCGTGCGCGCGTAGGACACCTGCGACGAACGCTGCTCGAACTCGTCGATGTCGATCAGCCCGAGCGCGACCGCGTTGTGCAGTCGCCGCATCGTGCCATTGCGGTCGGCGTCGGAGACGCGCAACGCCACCATGTCGCCGCCGGTATCCGTCATGTTCGCAATTTACCGCTGCAGCGGCCCGGGGTCGCTAGGCAGATGGCGCCGCCCCGCTGCGCCGGGCGCACGCGCCGCGCTGGCGACCGGCGCTAGGCGAGGAAGTTCGGTGGCAGCGCCTCGAACATGAACTTGGTCATCCGGACCGCCCACTCCGAGCTGCCGCCCCCCACGATCAGCGAGGCGAAGGCCAGGTCGCCTCGGTATCCGGCGAACCAGGAGTGCGATCCGCCCGGAAATTCGGCCTCACCGGTCTTTCCGTAGATCTCGCCGCAACCGGCGATCTCCTTGGCGGTGCCGTTGGTCACCACCAGACGCATCATCGGCCGCAGCGCGTCGATCATCTTCGGGCTGATCGGCGTGGTGTCACCCTGCACGGCCGTCTGGCGGCCCACGATCAGTTGGGGCACGGGCGTCTTGCCGGCGGCGACCGTGGCCGCCACCAGGGCCATGCCGAATGGGCTGGCCAGCACTTTGCCCTGGCCGAAACCGTCCTCCGTGCGCTCGGCCAGGTCCACCGTCGGTGGCACCGAACCCGTCACGGTGGTGACGCCGTCCACCGTGTAGTCGAGGCCCATCCCGTACTGGGCCGCCGTCTGGGTCAGACCGCGAGGCGGCATCCGGCTGCTCAACTCCGCGAACGTGGTGTTGCACGAGCTGGCGAACGCGCGTGACAGCGACACCACGCCGAGATCGAAGCCGCCGTAGTTGGGCACCGTGCGGTGACCGATGTCGAGGTGGCCCGGGCAGCCGAGCATCGAGTTGGGCGTGGCCATGTCGCGGTCGACGGCCGCGCCGGCGGTGATCATCTTGAACGTCGACCCCGGCGGGAACAGGCCGTTGGTGGCGGGCAACCCGTCCGCATCGGCGCCGCCGTTCTGCGCGATCGCGAGGATCTCTCCGGTCGACGGCTTGATCACCACGATCATCGCCTTGCCGCCCTTGTTGTCGACCGCGCGCTGGGCGGCGTTCTGCACCACCCGGTCCAGGGTGATCGACACCGAGGGCGCCGGTGACCCTTCGACCTCGTGCAGCACTTCGACCTCGACGCCGTTCTGGTTGACGCTCACCACCCGCCAGCCCGCCTCACCGTCGAGCTGGTCCACCACGGCCTTCTTCACCGCGGAGATGACCGCCGGCGCGAAATGCGGGTCGGTGGGCAGCATTTCGGGCTGGGGGGTGATCACGACGCCGGGCAGGTGCCCGACCAGGGGCGACACCTTGTCGTTGTCGTCGGGATGCAGGGTCACCCCCAGATCCACCGGGTGAGGCGTCGAGCTGGCTTGCTCGGCGAGCAGCTGCGGGTCGTTGAGGGCCCCGTTGAAGGGGTGCAGCACATCGACGATCGCGTGTGCCGTGCCGGACAGGGCCTGACCGGCCTGGGTGGCGTCCAGCGTGTAGTGGTACAGGTAACCCGGGACCAGCACGTCGCTGCCGCCGACCTCATTCACCGAGGCGCGGTGCGGCCGGTCGGCGCGCAGCGCGAACGTCTGGTGCTCGCCCAGCTTGGGGTGCAGCGCCGTGGTGGTCCACCGCACCGCCCAGTGCCCCTCGTCGCGGGCCATCTTCAGCTGGCCGTCGTAGGTCCAGGCCCGGTTCTTGGGCAGGTGCCAGGTGAAGCGATAGCCGACGGTGCCGCTGTCCTCGGCGTACTTGGCGTTGAGGACCTGGGCGTCGAGGTGGGATGCCTGCAGGCCGGACCAGGCCGCGTTGAGCGCCTCGCGGGCCTCGTTGGGGCTGTCGCTGAGCTGCGCGGCGGTCGCGGTGTCGCCGATGGCCAGGGCGCAGAAGAATTTCTCCGCCGCCGGGCCCGGGCCGTCGGGCCGTGGCGTGCATCCGGACAGGACGATGACCGCGACCAGCAGCAATCCTGAGGCAGATGAGGCCATTGTTGTTCTAGTTGCCATCGGTGCAAATGTTAAGAACTGTGGCCTGAACGGTGGCGCCGACACACCGAGACCGATCCGTGATGTGTGGATCGAGGGCGTCCTCGTCCGCCGGGCGTCACGCCCGCGTGACATTCGTCACCGGGCGTCACGCCAGCGTGGCATTCCTCACCGGGCGTCACTGCCAGCGTGGCGGTCTGCTGCAGAAGGCGCTGCTAGTCGAGCAGCACCGTGGCGAAGGTGCCGATCTCGGTGAAGCCCACACGGGCGTACGCGGCGCGCGCCACGGTGTTGAAGTCGTTGACGTACAGGCTGGCGGTTCGCCCGGTGCCGACGATCACCGCGGCGACCGTCGCGGTACCCGCGGTGCCCAGGCCGGCCCCACGCCACTCCGGGTGCACCCATACGCCCTGGATCTGGCCCACGCCCGGAGACTGCGAGCCGACCTCGGCCTTGAAGACGACCTGGCCGTGCTCGAACCGCGCCCAGGCGCGACCGGCCGTGATCAGGCTGGCGACGCGTCGCCGGTAGCCGCGTCCGCCGTCGCCGACCCGCGGGTCGACACCCACCTCGCCGATGAACATGTCGACGGCGGCCACCAGGTAGGCGTCCAGCTCTTCGGGCCGGACCTGTCGCACCCCGGGGTCGAGCTCGCAGCCGGGGTGGTTGGACAACGCCAGCAGCGGCTGGTGGTCGCGCACGTCACGCGCCGGGCCCCAGGCCGCCTCGAGCCGCTCCCACATCGGCATCACCAGCTCGGCCCGGCCGACCAGCGACGAACAGCGCCGCGTCCCACGCATGGCCTCGTCGGCGAACGCGCTCAGATCGGCCGGCGCCCCGCGCAGCGGGATCAGGTTGGCGCCGGCGAAGCACAGCGACTCGTCGGCACCGCGCAACGTCCACAGTTCGCCGCCGATGGAATTGGGATCGATGCCGTGGTCGGCCACCCGCGCCGCGACCATGCACGACGCGACGGGGTCGGCGTCGAGCACCCGCCAGACAGCAGCCGCGTCGCGCACCACGGACACCCGTCGCTCACCGACAAGGCGGAACAGGGGCGGAGCCGACATATGGCGAACTCTCTGTGGTGCGAACTCTTCGACCGGGCGCTGGCGATAATCAGCTTACGGTGACAACAGGTGAACCGCTCGATGTTGCATCCGGTCCGCCGTCGGTGCCCATTTCCGCGGCGATTCGCATCGCCTCTTCGATCAAAGTCTCGACGATCTGGGCTTCGGGCACCGTCTTGATCACTTCGCCGCGAACGAAGATCTGGCCCTTGCCATTTCCCGACGCGACGCCCAGGTCGGCCTCGCGGGCCTCCCCCGGGCCGTTGACGACGCAGCCCATCACGGCCACGCGCAGCGGCACGTCGAGGCCGTCCAGCCCGGCGGTCACCTCGTTGGCCAGCGTGTAGACGTCGACCTGCGCGCGCCCGCACGAGGGACACGACACGATTTCCAGACCGCGCGGCCGCAGGTTCAGCGATTCGAGTATCTGGATGCCGACCTTGACTTCCTCGACCGGCGGCGCCGACAGCGACACCCGGATGGTGTCGCCGATGCCGCGCGACAGCAGTGCGCCGAAGGCGACCGCGGACTTGATGGTGCCCTGGAACGCGGGGCCGGCCTCGGTGACCCCGAGGTGCAGCGGGTAGTCACATTGCTCGGCCAGCTGCTCGTAGGCGGCGACCATCACCACCGGGTCGTTGTGCTTGACGCTGATCTTGATGTCGCCGAAGCCGTGCTCCTCGAACAGCGAGGCCTCCCACAGCGCCGACTCGACCAGCGCCTCGGGGGAGGCCTTGCCGTACTTCTCCATGAACCGCTTGTCCAGCGAGCCCGCGTTGACGCCGATGCGGATCGGGATGCCTGCCGCACCGGCGGCCTTGGCGACCTCGCCCACGCGGCCGTCGAATTCCTTGATGTTGCCGGGGTTTACCCGCACCGCGGCGCACCCCGCGTCGATGGCGGCGAAGATGTACTTGGGCTGGAAGTGGATGTCCGCGATGACCGGGATCTGGCTGTGGCGGGCGATCTCGGCCAGCGCGTCGGCATCCTCCTGACGCGGGCAGGCCACCCGGACGATGTCGCAGCCGGCCGCAGTCAACTCGGCGATCTGCTGCAGCGTCGTGTTGACGTCGTGCGTCTTGGTGGTGCACATCGACTGCACGGAAATCGGATGATCGCTGCCGACCCCGACGTCACGGACCATCAATTGGCGCGTAGTACGCCGGGGAGCGAGCGTGGGCGCCGGTGTCTGCGGCATGCCCAGGCCAATGGTCATTTGCGCCACTCCTCCTCATCGCTACACTCTGCATCGTCGCCGGCGCGGGTCACGGTGTTGATTCCTTCGGTCTCGTTACTGGAAGAGCCTGATCGGGTTGACCAGATCGGCGGTCACGGTGAGCAGCATGTAGCCGACCACGAACACCAGCACGACGTACGTCGCGGGCATGAGCTTGAGGTAGTTCACCGGCGCGGCCGCGACCATGCCACGGGCCGACCGGATCAGGTTGCGGATCTTCTCGAACACCGCGATGGCGATGTGGCCGCCGTCGAAGGGCAGCAACGGCACCAGGTTGATCGCGCCCAGGATCAGGTTCAGCTGGGCCAGGAAGAACCAGAACGCCACCCACAACCCGTGGTCGACGGTGTCGCCGCCGACGATGCTGGCCCCGACGACGCTCATCGGCGTCTCCGGGTCGCGCTGCCCGCCGCCGATCGCGTGCACCAGCGCACCGACCTTCGTCGGGATCGCGACGAGCGCCTTGCCCACCTCGCGGGTGAGGTCACCGGTGAAGGCGATGGTGGCGGGGATCGCCGTCAACGGCCCGTAGTGCGTGGGCGCGACCTTGACCGCGCCGACGCCGATGGCGCCGACCGTCGAGGGTTGCTGCCGACCGCCCTTGGCGTCGGACCCGGTACTCAGGTAGCGCTGGGTGGTTGTGACGTCGACGTAGGCGGTGATGGTCGTGCCGTTGCGCTCGGCGACGATCGGGACGTTGCCGTGCAGCTTGCGGATCGCGGCGGCCATGTCCTCGAAGGTCGAAACCGGGGTGTTGCCCACCTTGACGATGACGTCGCCTGGGCGGATACCGGCGAGCGCCGCCGGACCGGGCCCGGTGCAGTCCGCGACCTTGCCCGGCGCCACTTCCGGTGCCACGCAAGCGGTTTCGCCGACCACCGCCCGAGTCGGCGGATGCAGGTTCGGCAGGCCCCAGATCAGCGCGATGCCGTAGAGCAACACCAGGGCGATGACGAAGTTCGCGGCCGGACCGGCGAACAGCACCGCCACCCGCTTCCACACCTTCTGCTTGAACATGGCGCGGTCGGTCTCGTCGGGCGCCAGCTCCTCCACCGAGGTCATTCCGGCGATGTCGCAGAAGCCGCCCAGCGGAACCGCCTTGAGGCCGTACTCGGTCTCCCCGCGCCGGGTCGACCACAGGGTGGGGCCGAAGCCGACGAAGTAGCGCCGCACCTTCATGCCGGTCGCGCGCGCAACCCACATGTGCCCGCACTCGTGCAGGGCCACCGAGATCAGGATGGCCAGTGCGAACAGCACAATGCCGATAACGAACATCATCTGGTCTGCTGGACCTTTCTCACACCACTCCGGAGGCTTTTGCTGACACCTTGGCGGGCTGGACTTGTGCGACGGAACGCCGCGCCCGGTCACGTGCCCAGCGCTGCGCGTCGAGTACCTCATCCACGTTAGCGGGTACTTCCCCAAATTTGGGTGCCCACTGGTCGGCGGCGTGCAGCACGTCGGCGATGGTTTTGACGATCGCGGGGAACCCGACCCGGCCAGCGAGGAAGGCCTCCGCCGCCTCTTCGTTGGCCGCGTTGTAGACGGCGGTCATGCAGCCACCGGTCTGCCCGGCGTATCGGGCCAGTTCAACGGCGGGGAACACGTCATCGTCCAGGGGCTCGAAATCCCAGCTAGAGGCCGTGCTGAAGTCGCAGCTCGCGGCCGCAGCGGGGACCCGCTGCGGCCAGCCCAGGGCCAGCGAGATCGGCAGCTTCATGTCCGGCGGGCTGGCCTGGGCCAGCGTCGAGCCGTCGACGAAGGTAACCATCGAATGAACGATCGACTGGGGGTGCACGACCACCTCGATGCGGTCATACGCAATGCCGAACAGCAGGTGGGTCTCGATGAGCTCGAGCCCCTTGTTGACCAGCGAGGCCGAGTTCAGCGTGTTCATCGGGCCCATCGACCACGTCGGATGGGCGCCCGCCTGTTCCGGGGTGACGTCCTCGAGCTGCGCGGCCGTCCAGCCGCGGAACGGGCCGCCGGAGGCGGTCAGCACCAGCTTGGCGACTTCGTCGGCGGTCCCGCCGCGCAGGCATTGCGCCAGCGCGGAATGTTCGGAGTCGACCGGCACGATCTGCCCCGGCTTGGCGGCCTGGAGCACCAGCGGACCGCCGGCGATCAGCGATTCCTTGTTGGCCAGCGCCAGCCGGGCGCCCGACTCCAGCGCGGCCAGCGTCGGCCGCAGGCCCAACGCCCCCACCAGCGCGTTGAGCACGACGTCGGCCTCGGTCTCCTGGACCAGCCGGGTGGCCGCTTCGGGCCCGGCGTAGGGGATGTCGCCGGCCCGCTGCGCCGCCGCTTCGTCGGCGACCGCGATGTTGGTAACACCCGTCTCGGCGCGCTGGCGCAACAGCGTGTCCAGGTTGGCGCCGCCCGCCGCAAGGCCGACCACCTCGAAGCGGTCCGGGTTGGCGGCGATGACGTCCAGCGCCTGGGTGCCGATGGAGCCGGTGCTGCCCAGCACCAGCACGCGGAGCCGCTCCCGCGTTTGCCCGTCCGTCATCGGGTTGGTCACCCACTCATTGTGCCGCCCGGCACCGACCGGGGCCATCTGCCGGGCCACGCCCCCTAGCCCGCCCGGGGGTGTGCCAGAATTCTCCAAGGACAAGCCAATCCGATCCGAAGGGGATTTCGCCGTGGCCAGTACCGAGGTGGAGCACGTCAGCGGCGTCGACGCCGTCGAGGTCCCGTCGGCAGCGTGGGGTTGGAGCCGGATCAACCACCGGAGCTGGCACATCGCGGGACTGGTCGGCTTCGGCTTCCTGCTGGCGATGCTGCGCGGCAACCACGTCGGCCACATCGAGAACTGGTTCCTGATCGGTTTTGCGACGCTGATCCTGGTGGCTCTGATCCGCGACCTGTGGGGCCGTCGCCGCGGCTGGATCAGGTAGCCGTCACAGCCCGCCCCCGCGTCATCCGCGTTCGGCGGCCAGCTGTCCGCAGGCGGCGCTGATTTCGCGTCCGCGAGTGTCGCGCACCGTGCACGAGACGCCCTTGCCGCGGACCCGCCGCACGAACTCCCGCTCCACGGCTTTCGGGCTGGCGTCCCACTCGCTTCCCGGGGTCGGGTTGAGCGGAATCAGGTTCACGTGCACCAGCGGCCCGAGCGCGCGATGCAGCCGCTGCCCCAATAGGTCTGCGCGCCAAGGCTGGTCGTTGACGTCGCGGATCAACGCGTACTCCACCGAGACCCGGCGTCCGGTGACATCGGCGTAATAGCGTGCGGCGTCGAGGGCTTCGGTGATCTTCCACCGGTTGTTGACCGGCACCAGCGTGTCGCGCAGTTCGTCGTCGGGCGCGTGCAGCGACAGCGCGAGCGTGACGCCGAGGCGTTCGTCGGCGAGTTTGCGGATGGCAGGCGCCAGGCCCACCGTCGAGACGGTGACCGAACGGGCCGAGATACCGAATCCCTGTGGCGGCGGGGCGATGATGCGCCGCACCGCGGCGACCACGCGGGCGTAGTTGGCCAGCGGCTCCCCCATGCCCATGAACACCACGTTGGACAGCCGGTCGCCGAAGTCGTCGCGCAGGGCCGCGGCGCCGGCGCGGACCTGTTCGAGGATCTCGGCCGTCGACAGGTTGCGGGTCAACCCGCCCTGACCCGTCGCGCAGAACGGGCACGCCATGCCGCAGCCGGCCTGCGACGAGATGCACACCGTGTTGCGTTGCGGATAGCGCATCAGCACCGACTCGACGGTGACCCCATCGAGGGCCCGCCACAACGTCTTCCGCGTCTGGCCGGCATCGCAGGTCACGTCGGAGGCCGCGGTCAGCAGAATGGGGAACATCGTCTCGGCGATGGCGTCGCGCAATCCCGCCGGCAGATCGGTCATCTGCCGCGGATCGGCGATCAGCCGGCCGTAGTACTGATGCGCCAGCTGCTTGGCGCGAAACGCCGGCAGGCCCAGCTCCGCGACGGCGGACGCGCGGCCGTCCTCGTCGAGATCGGCCAGGTGCCGCGGCGGCCTGCCGGGGCGGGGCTCGGAGAAAACCAACTGTTGAACCATGACCTGTCCAGTATCGGTCACGTTCGGACCGGCCTAGCGAACGAGTGTCAGCACCGTCCAGGCCGCGACCGCCGATGGCAGCACCCCATCGAGCCGATCCATCAGGCCACCGTGGCCGGGCAGCAGCCGGCCCATGTCTTTGATGCCGAGATCGCGCTTGACCTGCGATTCCACCAGATCGCCGAGCGTGCAGGTCAGCACCAGGACAACGCCCAGCAACGCGCCGATCCACGGCGGCTTGCCGGCCAGGAAGGTCGCCGTCAGCGTCGCCGCGGTGATTCCGAACACCAGGGAACCGGCGAATCCCTCCCAGGACTTCTTGGGGCTGATCGCCGGGACCATCGGATGCTTGCCCAACAGCGACCCCACGGCATATCCGCCGGTGTCGGAGGCGACGACGGTGATCATCAGGCAGAACACCCGCCCCGCCCCGTCGTGCGGGTAGACCAGCAGCACGCCGAAGGACGCGAACAGCGGCACCCACGCGGCCAGGAACACGGTGGCCGAGGCGTCCCGGAGGTAGTTGGACGAAGAGCCGTCGGCCGGCTCCGTCCGTGTGCGGCTGTGCCGCATGAACAGCCGCCACACGTTGCACACCACGACGGTGACGCCGAAGCCGGCCAGTGCGCCCGCGGCGTGGAACGGCCAGGTCAGCCAGACGGTGAGCTGGCCCCCCGCCAGCAGCGGGATCACGGGTATGACGTAGCCGGCCTCGCGCAACCGCCGGACCACCTCATGGGTGGCCACGACGATGGCCAGGGCGACGATGGGTACCCAGAACCGCGGCGCGAACACCAGCGTCACCACCAGGACGCCGCCGATAGCCGTGCCCACCGCGATGGCGGCGCGCAAGTCGCGTCCGGCCCGGGATGCCTTCTCGGCCGGCTGCGCGACGGTGTCCTTGCCCGCGCGCGCCGGATCGTCGGGCAGGTCGGTTGCGCCGGGTTCTGGGGTAGCCACTGGCGTGGATGAACTTAGCTGCTGAGCGGTCGCTAGACCTCCAGCAGTTCGCCTTCTTTGTGCTTGACCAGCTCTTCGATCTGGGTGACGTACTGGTGGGTGGTCTTGTCCAAGTCCTTTTCGGCCCGGCCGACCTCGTCCTCGCCGGCCTCGCCGTCCTTGCGAATCCGGTGCAGCTCCTCCATCGCCTTGCGGCGGATGTTGCGCACCGAGACCTTGGCGTCCTCCCCCTTGCCCTTGGCCTGCTTGACCAGCTCCCGGCGGCGCTCCTCGGTGAGTTGCGGGACCGCCACCCGGATCAGGGTGCCGTCGTTGGTGGGGTTGACGCCGAGGTCGGAATTGCGAATCGCCGTCTCGATCGCGCCCACCTGGCTGGCTTCGTAGGGCTTGATGACGACGAGGCGCGCCTCGGGCACGTTGATACTGGCCAGTTGCGTGATGGGCGTGGCCGCGCCGTAATAGTCGATCACGATCCGCGAGAACATGCCCGGGTTGGCACGCCCGGTCCGGATGGTCGACAGGTCGTCGCGGGCAACGGCTACGGCCTTTTCCATTTTCTCTTCCGCGTCGAAGAGAGCCTCGTCAATCATGTGCGTCGCTCCTCTTCATTGCTGCGCTGCACGTCCTCCCACGGCACGTCATCGCGTCGTCGGTTTCAGGTGGTGACCAGAGTCCCGATCTTCTCACCAGCGACCGCCCGGGCGATATTGCCATTGGTCAGCAGGTTGAACACCAGGATCGGCATGCCATTGTCCATGCACAGGCTGAACGCGGTTGCATCGGCCACTCGTAGCCCGCGGTCGATGACCTCACGATGACTGATCGCGGCGATCAATTCGGCATCGGGATGCTGCCGCGGATCCGCGTCGAACACGCCATCGACGGCCTTGGCCATCAGGACCACTTCGGCGCCGATCTCCAAGGCACGCTGCGCGGCGGTGGTGTCCGTGGAGAAGTACGGCAGTCCCATACCGGCTCCGAAGATCACCACGCGCCCCTTCTCGAGGTGGCGCACGGCGCGCAGGGGCAGATAGGGCTCCGCGACCTGACCCATGGTGATGGCGGTCTGGACCCGGGTGACGATGCCTTCCTTCTCCAGGAAGTCCTGCAGCGCCAGGCTGTTCATCACGGTGCCCAACATGCCCATGTAGTCCGAACGGGTGCGTTCCATGCCGCGCTGCTGAAGCTGGGCACCCCGGAAGAAGTTGCCGCCGCCGATTACGACGGCGACCTGGACGCCGCCGCGAACCACCTCGGCGATCTGTCGCGCCACCCGCGCCACGACATCGGGGTCCAGGCCGACCTGGCCGCCACCGAACATCTCACCGCCCAGCTTGAGCAACACCCGCGAATACCTCGCCCTGCCGAGCGGCTGGCCAGAACCCGATCCGTTTTCCGGTGCAGATGTCGATACGCCGTTGCCGCCGGTTGCCGGCTCCGGCCTCGGAGCCGCCGAGCCGGCGACGTGGGGCTCCCTGGACTCCGTCATCAGACTCCTCGCATGAGAGTGCCATCCCGGGCGACCTCAATCCGGAACGGCATTTCACATCCTGCCTCATCGCAGCACAATGCGGCCTCGGCGGGGTGCATTATGCGCACAGTTGGGGCGCCGGGCCAATTTTCGAGTCTGGCGGTACCGAAATACCTCACGCCGATGTGCTTTCTGCCGACGCGCGTTTGAGCCACGGATGGCATGGGAATCCGCATCAACGCGGCAGAGATGCGGTCTTAAGCAATGAGGACCGGCCTCGCCGTATGACCGGGTCGATCGCTCGCGATCGCCGTTGAGCAATGGATCGCTCAGAGTACGCCAACGAGGAGGAAGCACTTCCATGGCTGAAGAAAACAAGTCCGGACCTGCCGAAGCTGTGAAAGGCGTCGTCGAAGACGTCAAAGGCAAGGCCAAGGAGGCCGTAGGCGCGGTGGCCGGTCGTGATGACCTCACCCGCGAGGGCCAGGCGCAGCAAGACAAGGCCGAGGCGCAGCGCGACGCGGCGAAGAAGGAAGCCGAAGCGGAGGCCGCGCGCGGCGGCGCCAAGGCGGCCGAGGAGCGCCAGAAAGACGCCCAGTAGCACGTCGTAGACGATGGGCCCGGTCCGTGAAAACGGGCCGGGCCCGTCGTTGTTCGCAGGCGCATCGGCCAGTACTGACCTCAAGTCGCATAGCTTTTGCATAGTTTCGGACGAGCTGGGTACCCACGGCTAGCGCTGTACGACATCTCCGCAGAGGTGCCTACGGACCGGGGGGGAACCGGGACGTCACGAGGTTAGGAGATGCGGTTGGACGTGGTGGTGCTCACCGACGAGGACGACTTCGAATCTGCCCTCCCGTTGTCGACGTTCGCGCAACCGATGCGCCGCGCCAGCCTGACGGCGGACACCGACGGGCAGTGCGCCATGGCCGACATCGCCATCGTCGATGCGCGCACGAACATGGCGATGGCCCAGGATGTCAGCTCTCGGCTGACGACCGACAACCCCGGCACCGCGGTAGTGGCGCTCGTAGCACCGGCCGACGGTGCCACCGTCGAAGTCGACTCCCACTTCGATGACGTGATGCTGCCCGGCACCGGCGCCGAAGAGTTACAGGCCCGGTTGCGCCTTGCGATCAGCCGCCGGCGCAGCGCGATCGAGGGCAGCCTGAAGTTCGGCGACCTCCTGCTGCATCCGGCCAGTTCCACCGCGTCGCTGGACGGCAGCGACCTCGGTTTGACGCTCACCGAGTTCAAACTGCTGAACTTCCTTGTGCAGCACGCCGGTCAGGCATTCACGCGAACCCGGCTGATGCGAGAGGCATGGGGCTACGACAGCACCGGCAAGGCGCGGACGGTCGACGTGCACATCCGGCGGCTGCGCGCCAAGCTCGGTACGCGCCACCGATTCATGGTCGACACCGTCCGCGGAGTCGGCTACCGAGCCGCAACGCCGCCGCAGCCGGAATGGGTCGCCGGCTCGAGGCTCACGCCGATCTGGACCTCGACGACAACTCCCGCGCGTGGTCCGATGAATCCGGAACCAGCAGAGCCCTGAGCCGCCGTCGATCAGCCAAAGAGCGGAAACGCACGCTTGCGCGCCAGCGCATCCATTCCGTCCTGGATCGCGTCTTGCACCTCGTGGTATTTGCGTTCGACGTATTGGTCGTCGTCCGCTCGCTCGGGATCGTTGTCGAGTTCCACGGCGGGCATGAACCGGGTTCTGATCTTGGCCGGCAGGGGCAGCTGCGGGAGTGCCGCCGGTGCGATCCCCCAGGGCAACGAGACGGCCAACGGAAATACCTTGAGCCGCAAGATACGGTCCAGGCGCAGGGTTTTCGACAACCGGTCACCGCGGATCAGCACAGGCATCGCGTCGGCGCCGCCGACGGTCGCGATCGGCACGATCGGTACGCCGGCCCGAATCGCCATCTTGACGAAGCCGGTCCGTCCCGCCAGGTTGGCCTGATCGCGCTCGGTCCACGGGCGCAGTGAGTCCACTTCCCCGCCGGGCCACAGCGCCACGTCACGGCCTTCCGCCAATGCGGTGGCGATCGCGTCGGGCGCGGCCGGCAGCACCCCCATCGCTCGGAAGTACCGCCCGAACAAGGGGATTGCCATCAACGCATCGTGGGCGGTGCCGTGCAGGGGCCGCTCCTGCCCGAACCACCGCCACCATTGCAGGCCAACGGTCCAGGCGTCCCAGACGAATGGGGCCCCGGAGTGAATCCCCACCAGAAGCGCCGGCGGCTTCTCCGGAATGTTCTCCCACCCGTCGATTTCCATCCGAAACCAGTAGTCCACCAGCACATTCCACAGATATTTCTGTCGCTGCAGGGTGGTCTCGTCCTGGCCGGAAAGGTCCCATCGCGCCGCACGCTCGGCCACCCAGCCGCTCAGCCCGCCTGCTTGGTTGTCACGCCGTTCTTCCATCGCCGCGCGGGCGTCCTCGGCCTGCCGCCTCGCTTGGGCGCGTACCGGCGCCGGCCTGTGATCCGGGTTACTCATGCCGTACCGGGTACCCGATTCGGGCGCGCACGATTCCCCCGGACGCAAATCTCCCCGCGCCACTCGGCGTGGCGCGGGGAGCATTTGCAACCCGTTTAGGCGGTGTGCGGCGCCGGTGCGGGCGGGGCACCAGGTGCCGGTGCCGGGCTGTTCGGCGCGGCAGGCTCCGAGCCACCCTGCATGTTGGACGTCCACATCAGGATGTCCTGCATCCCGTCGTTGTAGACGACACCGTTCGGCGGCGCGCCGGTCACGTCGAAGTACAGCGTGCCGGTCGACTCGTTGCCCTGGGAGATCGGTGCCGGGTTGAGCCCATTAGGGGCACCGACCTTGTCGATCACCCGGTAGTTCTGGCCGTTGGGACCGCGGGCGATGAAATCGTTGACCATGGGAGTTACCAGCCCGCCGTCAGACCTGGCGGTGACGTCGGCCTGGTACAGCGTGCCTTTCGGCGTGTAGCCGGGGATGGTGACATTGCTGGGCTGCAGGTTGCTCACCGTGTAGTTGGTGATCAGCGGCCCGTCGACGAGCTGCTCGCTGGTGCCGAACCCCTGAATGTTGGGCGCGGCAGAAGCGGGCGTCGCGAAAAGGGTCGCCACCGCTATCCCCCCGGCAGCGGCAGCTGTCGCGACGGCAGTCTTGGTGACCTTCATTGTTCATTCCTTTCGTATCGAACAATTGCCCCCCTGAAGGGCATAGAGGTATAGCTAGCAAAATAGCCAACCCGCCGCCGTCTTAAACATCGGCAGTGATATCACGTGGTCAGCCGCGGAAATTCGACTGCATTGTTGAGCAGTATCTTTTGCATCAGGTGATAACAAATGCATCATTACTCACAACCGCCCGTGGCGATTAGGCCGAGCGTCGAAGGGTAATCGGTGCGCTAGGGCCGATCCGGCCTCGAAGCGGCCGAGGGCCTATTCAAGGCGACCGCGAAGGGAGCAGTCACGTGCAACGGCGGCGCGCGATTGAGGATCACAAATCACGTTGAATCGGTAAAGGAAATCGCATGGGTTTTGTAGCGCAACAACAATCCGTTCCCGGTGTGCAGGCGCAAATGGACCCGATTCCCGATTGTGGTGAAAACAGTTACCAGGGATCGGGAAAACTGCTGGGCAAAAGGGCGATCATCACCGGCGGCGACAGCGGCATCGGACGCGCGGTTGCGATCGCGTTCGCGCGCGAAGGCGCCGACGTGCTGATCGCCTACCTCAACGAGGACGACGACGCGCGCGACGTCGCCCGTTACGTCACCAGCGCCGGGCGCAAATGCGTGCTGGTGCCCGGCGATCTCTCCGACCCCGCGCACTGCCGCGCCGTCGTAGACCGGGCGGTGCAGGAACTGGGCGGCCTGGACATCCTCGTCAACAACTCCGCGTATCAGATGATGCGCAAGAGTCTCGACGAGATCAGCGACGAGGAGTGGGAGTACACCTTTCGGCTCAACATCGGCGCGTATTTCTATCTCGTCAAGGCGGCCGTGCCGCACATGAGCCCCGGCTCGTCGATCATCGGCAGCTCGTCGGTCAATTCCGATACGCCCAATCCCACGTTGGCGCCCTACGCGGCGACGAAGGCCGCCATCGCTAATTTTTCGGCCAGCCTGGCCCAGCTATTGGGCGACAAGGGCATTCGGGTCAACAGTGTGGCTCCAGGACCGATATGGACGCCTTTGATCCCGTCGACCATGCCGCCGGACAGCGTGGAGTCGTTCGGCGACAACGTGCCGCTGGGACGCGCCGGTCAGCCCGCTGAACTCGCCCCGATCTATGTGCTGCTGGCCTCCGATGACGCGAGTTACATCTCCGGTGCGCGGGTGGCGGTGACCGGCGGGCGACCGATTCTGTAGGCGGCGAGGCTTCCGGGTCGCCTGGCAACGTGTAGCGGTGCGCTCACCGGGGTACAGCCCGAACGCAGGATGGCATCGACGTGACTAGTGCGGCGCGGTAGAAGGAGTGCAGATGAGCACAACAACGCGGGAGCCCGAGCCGATCGGGACCGATGACGACTTCGAGCTACTCGCCGACCGGGTCGCGGCTCTCAAAGAACTCGCGCGACTCGACGACGTCCCCGAGGGCCAGATCTACGACTTCGGAATCCGTTGGGGGGCAGCACTTGCCGGGCGGTTCCGGCGGCTGGTGCACTACAGCTGTCTTGGCCTGCTCGACGAGGCCGCCGAACGCCGGTTCCAATCCCTATGTGACGAGCTGCGTTCGGTGTCGGACTTGATCGAGAGGTTCGGTCTCGCCCGGCCACGGTTCACCGATACCCCGAGCCACCCCAGGTTGCGCTAGCTTGTCTCGCCCTGGCCCGGCTCGCGATGTCCTCGACATTGGAGATCTCCCGGTAGTCGGACAAGAACTCGTTGGCCGCCAACACGATTCCGGTGCGCGGCGCGGGGCAGCCGCCATTGCGGCAGGTCAACGCCACCATGAAGGCGTCGTCATCCTCGTCGAGGAACAGAAACCCGAGATACAGCGCGTGCCCTACGGAGAAATCCTTGGCGCCGCATCCGGCGCAGTGACCGCCCTTGACCGCCACCAGCTCTAAGACCCGTTCGCGCTCAACGCTTTGCAGGTCGATCAGCTCGGGCCGCACGCTCGTGTCGGTCATCTCAGATCTCCACGTCCTTGTCGTAGTGGACGTTGTCCTCGCGCCAGCCGCCCAAACCGTGGCCGATGCCGGAGTAGTCGTCGATGAACTCGATCTGGTTGATCCACTTCGCCATCTTGAAGCCGACCTGGGTCTCGACCCGTAATCGCAGCGGCGCGCCGTGCTTGATGGGCAGCGGCTTTCCGTTCATCTCGTAGGCCAGCAACGTTTGCGGCTTGTACGCGAGTTCGAGATCGATCACCTCGTAGAACTGGCCCTCTCCTTCCGCGCTCGGCTCGTCGCGGCCGGTGTCCTGCATGGTCAGAAAGCAGATGTATTTCGCCTGCGGCAGGGGACGCACGTGGTCGGCGAGCTGGGCCAGCGGCACGCCACTCCACTGGCCGATGCTGGTCCAGCCCTGCACGCAGTTGTGCATCACGCGTTGCGACTGTCGATCGGCGAGGGAACGCAACTCGTCGAGGTCCAGCGTCACGGGGTTCTCCACCAGGCCGCCCACCCGCACACGCCAATCGACGAAGTTGTGCACGGCCATCACCTTGTACTCGGCGCTCGTCGGCGGCTTGCCGTTCACCCGGTGCTCCTTGGACGTCATGCGCTCGGGGTAGTTCTGCTTGGAATTCAGCGGCCGCAGTAGGACTTTGCGGGCGCGGGTGACCACGGCGCCCAGCACGCGGCGAACCTGAACGGGTCGGCGCAGACTCCACACCGTCGCCGCGATGTGCACGGCAACGATGGCCGCGATGATCACCAGCGACAAGACGGTGGCCCAGCCGATGTTGCGGACGGAGCCGAAGATCATTGCGGCGGTGAGCTGGCCCCAACTCCAGAAGAAGATCATCGACAGGTGGATGACGATGAAGACCAGGAAAGCGACCAGGCCGAGGAAGTGCAGGCTTCGCGCCCATTGCCGACCGCCCCACATGCGCACGTACCACGGGAACGCGGCCTCGATCGCCGGAGACTGCGCGGCGCCGGTCAGGATCTGAAACGGTGCCAACAAGAAGATCACGCCGGCGTAGGTCAGCTTCTGGATGGCATCCAGGGGTTCTCCGGGCAGCAGGGGCGGCAGGTTGAAACTCATGTAGGTGACGATGTCGTTCCACGCCTCGGGGAAGATCGACCATGAGGCCGGCCAATAGCGGTGCCACTGGCCGGTGGCGAACAGCAGGATGTAGTACGACAGCCCGACGAGGATCCAGCCGATCACCGAAAAGAAATGCCAGTGCCGGCCCATGCCCAGTTTCTTGTGGCCGGGCAACGAAAACAGGGAGCTGTAGTCCTCCTCCTCGTCGAGGGTGTCGTAAAGCTTGTTGATCGGCATTTCCTTGACCGTGAAGCGCGCCCACTCGCTGCCCGGCTTGCTGTCGTCATGCCAGTACAGCTTCGGGTGGGTGGACAGGATCTCGACGCCGCTGCGGATCACCAAAGTCAAAAACAACACGTTGAGCCAGTGGTCGATACGCAGCCACGCCGGGTAGTCAAGGACTGTCATGTCTTCACCGTTCAGTCGCGCCAATTCTGCCGTTGCGGATACGCCACGTTGATGCCGGACAGGACGGTGGTGTGCACGGCGATGAAGCCTGCGGCGAGCGCCATGGCAAGCGTCCCGGGCGCCAGGTCCCAGCGGCCGGTCAACGCCACCAGCCCGGGCAGGCCGGCGAACCGGCTGACCACATAGATCACCAGGAAGGCCGCGCTGATCAGACTGCCGGCAAACCAGCCCGCCTGCGGCACAAGAGGTTTGAGGGGAAACGCCATCGCCCCGGCGGCGGCGAGGCAGGCGGCGATCAGCACGGCGACGTATACCAGGAAATACAGCGGTAGACCCGGCCGGCTGGCCAACAGATAGGCATGTATCGCCGCCAGGCCCACAAGCAGCGATGCGCCCAAGCCCGTCACCGTGCGCGGCAGATCAAAGGCGACGTAGCCGTTGAGCGTGAGGAGGGGCGAGGTGAAAACCTTGTGCCACGCTTTGAGCCACAGGCGTGCGAGCAGCCCGACCATTACCGCTGACTACCCGCCTGACCGGCCGACAAACTGATGTTCGGCAAGCTTTCAGCGTCTTCACAGTTTGCGTGTGGAAGCGGTGGGTCAGTAAGGGCCACAACGGTTCTGGGGTTCAGTGCTCTATGGCGGTCGTGGGCATCGTCGGGTACGCCGGCGTCACGCTCTGGCTCACGGTTGGATACGGGGCCACCGGATACGGAGTCGTCGGATAGGTGGTCGCCGGATACGGAGTCGGCAAAGAGGTGGTCGGGTACGGAGTCGTCGGATAGGAGGTGGTCGGGTGGGCGGAAGTCGGGTAGGTGGAAGTCGGGTAGGTGGTGGTCGGCGACGTCGTCGTCGGCGGTGGCTGCGTGGTTGTAACCGTCGTCGACCGCGGCGGCTGCGATTCGGTCGACTCGGAATTCGGTGAGACCGGGGCGGCGCTGGTAGTCACCGGCGGTGCTAGCCGCGACGATTCGACCGGCGGGGTTACGTTGCGCACGTTATCGGTCGGTCTGTTCCCGACGCCGCCCAGCCGCACGGCCAACCCGGCGGCCACGAGCAGCACCAGTGCGGCCGCGCCGGCGGTGCTGACCAGCACTGCCGAGCGTCGTAGCCACGGCCGTCGCCGCGGCCTGGCTGCGACCTGTGGAGCACCGCGGGAGACCTCAGCGCTCGGCGGGATCGCGCCGGCCTCCTCATGGTCTACAAGCTCGTCCTCGCGGGCAGGTATGGGCACCTCGCCGGAAGAGGCATCCTGAGACCACGCCAGCGCGCGGTACGTCGCCGACTGGTCGCCGTCGGCGGCCGCTTGCCCCGCGGCGCTGTGGGCAGTCCCGGCCGCCCAGGCAGTCGGGCCCACTTCGGTGGCTGCGACGCCTTCCGTCAGGGCGGCTGGCGCCTGGCCTGCGACAGTTGCCGGGGCGCCGACGGCACGAGATGGGCCCGGCGCACCGGCCGGAGAACGCAGCTGGGCCAGGACCGCTGCGCCGATAGCCGCACTCAACAGGGGTTGCGATGTCGTGACAACCGGCGCCTGCAAACGCTCCGACAATTGGTTGGTGATCAGCGGGATACAGGCACCACCACCGACCGTGGCGACCGCGGCGAGTCGCTGCGCCGGAATCTGATTGCGTTGCAACACATTCACGACGCAGTCGATGAAACGTTGCAGGGGTTCTTCGATGAGTTCCTCGAACTCGCCGCGGGTCAACCGGACGTCGGATCCGACACCGGGAAGATCAGCCGGGATGACGGCGACCGTCGCCGATGACAGCTGTTCCTTTGCGTTCCGGCATTGTTCGAGGCGACGACCCAGCGGAGCCAGCGGCGCGGTGTTGGCGGCGTCGGCACCCATGTTCGATGCGACGTGTCGCATGATTGCCTGGTCGAGCTGATTGCCGGAGAAGCCGGTGTAGCGCAACGTCGGAGCGATCTGACGGAAGTTGGCGGCGGCATCGGTGAGCGTGATGCTGCTGCCGCTCGCGCCGAAGTCGCACAGCACCACGCCACCGTCGCTGGGAAATCCGGGTTGGGCGTACAGCGCGGCCAACGCGGCCGTGCCGTCGCAAATGAAAGCCGGTAACGCCTCGGGCGCGAGGGCGGGGTACTCGCGCAGCGCCGCCCGCAGTGCGGCGACCTGACGCTCGTGCCAATGCCCGGGCACCGCGATGGCGACCGGGGCCCCACCGACGCTGCGCGCCATCCCGTCGAGCGCGGCGGCGGTGAGCGCCGCGGCGGCGTGACGCGTTCCGTCGGCGGCGACTAACGGTTGGTCGTCTCCGACCCGCTCGACGAATCCGCCGAGAAGCAGGCCGGATTCGTCCAGGCGAGGATTCTCCCTCGGCGTGCCCACCTCCGGGGGCCGGTGGCCGTACATCGTCAAGACCGACGCACGGGTCACCGGGGCGCTGCCGGTGCGCGCGGCCACCAGGTTGGCCGTGCCGATCGACAAGCCAAGCGGGCCGCTCACGTCTCCCCCGATCCTCTCCCGTCGGAATCCGTCGACAAACACCGCCACAACGGTGCAATGAACGACGCTGCGCGCGTCGAGTGATGGCAGTGCGGCCTGCGAGCCGGCGGATACACGGATTCCGAGTCATCGCGTTACGGCGCAGCCATCCCCCGACTCGGCGCTGCTCGTTTAACGCGATAGCCGCCTTCTTCCGGTGCGAACTCGCAGCGGCCAAAGGCACGGCGGATTAACCCTGCCGCAGACTTCCCGATGCGAAAGCACTTTAAACGCGCCGCGAGCAAGACGGCCGTCGGTAGCGAAAACGAACCTGCTGTGTGCGCTACCGCGTCAGGTGGCTGGACGGCGGCAGCGCGCCACGGGCGAGCCGACGAGCCGAAATTCCTCGTTCTTGTCGAGTTGAGGATCGACGCCTTCCTGCAAGAGGATGATGATGTCCGAGCCGCCGAACTGGAAGTATCCGAACTCTTCTCCCTTGGCCATGTGGCGGCCGGGCACGGCGGTGAGCACCACCGACGACACGTGGGCCATGCCCACCGGAATGACCGCCACGATGCCGATATCGCCGCAATCCGATTGCGACGTATCGATGGTGACCACCCCGCGGGTCTGCGAGAACTCGTATCCGCTGCTGGCGCTGTCGCTGGCGGCGAACTCGTGTTCTTTTAGGCCCACCCGCATAAAGACTTTGCCCTCGATCCGGAAGGATTCTTTGACCATTCCGGCGACCGGCAGGTGGTAGCGGTGGTAGGCGTGCACCGGCAGCATGTAGTGGACGAAGGTGCCGCCCGCAAAGCTTTCGCTGTACTGGCTACCTTCGATGAGTTGCTTGATGTTGCCGTACTTTTCGTTCTTGACGGTGGTGGCCGGGATGCTCGAGTCGGCATCGATGTCGTAGGCGTGCTGGTATTTGCAGTCGGCCGGTGAGGTGACCACCAGATTGGTGCTCGGTTCGGCGATCGGGCGCAGCCCGCCGTTGACTTCCCGCGCGATGAACTGGTTGGCGGTCAGCCATCCGCTGGGCGCATTCGGCACCCCATCGATCAATGACTCATGGATGCGGTACTCGGGCGCATTGTCGATGAACGACTGCAGGACTTCCGGGCTGAACGATTGCGGTGAGTCCAGGAAATTACCCCACTGGCGGGCGAACTCGGTCATCCATTCCCGAAAGACACCGGAGCCCTGCGGCGACTCGTCCCCCTGGTCGACCAGGAAGTAGAAGTGCGCCATGCGATCACTGACCTCTTGCGCCTGCCGCTTTTCGTTCTTCCAGGCATCGGCATCCGACTCGTGTGGCACCCATCGGATGAAGCGGTTCAGATAGGCCTCGTACTCGCCGATGTCGCGCGGCCACTCGAGCGCGGTGTACAGGTCCTGGTTCAGCTCGGCTTCGGCCCGTTGGCGGGCCTCCTGCAGAGACCGCTCAAGCCGATCGGCCAAACCCTGCTCTTTGTCCAAGACGCCGCGAAGTTCTTGGACGACGGGTTCCGGCTCGCTCATATCAGCACTCCTCGGTGTCAGTTGTGCGCGACCGCGCGCCAAAGTGCGTACCCGCGCTTTTCAACGGCAAACGGGCTCGCGGCACCGCGATCAGCGGCCACGAACCCTGCGGTTGTACTTCATGATCGCGTCGACCAATTGCGACTTGTTCATCGTGGACCGGCCGGCGATATCGAGACGGCGGGCCAGCTCGAGCAGGTGCTTTTTGCTGGCGTTGGCATCGACGCCCTCGGCGGACTTACCCGTTGGCCGCAGGCCACCGCTCTCGGCCCGCTCGTCGGACGGGCCTTTCTCGTCCTTGGGTTCCCAGTGATCGCCGACCTTTTCGAAACTGTGCTTGACAGCGGCGTACGCCACCCGATGGGCGCGTTCCTCGCTGCCGTACTGTTCGGCCGCCGCGTCATGGGATTTCGCGAATGTGCGTTGGGCCTTGGCGCTGGAACGTTGCAGCGTGCTGGGCAATTCGCTCTTTTTGGCCGAGCCGCCCTTCGTCGTCTTCGGCATCGGACCTCCTCGGGTGCCGCAAGCGCTGCGGGTAACCGGTCGGTTACCCCGGCCGGCGCGCCGACAATCATGGTCTGCACAATGTGCGCATCGGGCAGCTCGAAATATGTCAATATCGTTGACATGATTCAGGCCGACGATGCTCCGCTGGGTTATCTCCTCTACCGGGTCGGGGCGGCCCTGCGACCCGAGGTCGCCACCGCGTTGGGTCCGCTGGGCCTGACCCTTCCCGAATTCGTTTGCCTGCGCATACTTTCGATGTTTCCGGGAATGTCGAGCGCCGAGTTGTCCCGCCACACCAACGTGACCCCGCAGGCGATGAACACCGTGCTGCGCAAGCTGGAAGAGGTCGGCGCCGTGGCGCGGCCGTCGTCGGTGTCCTCGGGACGCGCGCTGCCGGCGAACTTGACCGGCCAGGGCCGCGCCCTGCTCAAGCGCGCCGAAGGAGCTGTCCGCGGCGCCGACGCACGAATCTTGGCCAGGCTCACCGAGACTCAGCAGCGTGAGTTCAAAAAGATGCTCGAAAAGCTCGGATCCGACTAGCGCGATCGCGCGCCTCAGCTGGCGTCAATGCGCGCCCACGGCCGCGCCTCTTCAAGCTCGTAGGCCAATTCGAGCAGCAAAGATTCCTGCCCGATATCGGCCGACAACATCATGCCCACCGGCATCCCGTCGGCGGATTGCGCCAGCGGCAGCGAGATCGCGGGCTCGCCGGTGACGTTGTGCAGCGGGGTGAACGAAACCCAGTTGATCAGCCGGCTGATGACCTGCTGATAATCGGTGGGCGCCAGGAATCCGATGCGAGGCGTCTCGTCGGCGAGGGCGGGGGTGAGCACCGCGTCGTAGGTGCGGAAGAACTGAGCGGTGCGTCTGCGCGCCCGGCGCAGCCGCACGATCGCCATCGGAAGGCGGTGCATGTTGCGGCTGGTGTGTCGAAGCAGACCCAGCGTCAGGCTGTCCAGCTTGCTGCGATCGAACGTCTCGCCGAACAGGTGCCGCCCGCCGCTGACCTGGGCCAGCGACAAAAATCCCCAGTACATGACGAAGTCGTCGGCGAAACTGGGCGCCACCGGGGGCTCGTCGACGTGTTCGACACGGTGGCCCAGCTCCTCGAGCAGACCGGCGGACTTCAACGTCAGCTCCCGCACCTGAGGACTGCATTCGCGCTGTACCGATCGGGTCAGCACCGCGATCCGCAGCCGCTGCCGGCCGGGCCCGGTGACGTCCCCGACCGGTGCCAGCTTCGGGTTGCGCCAGATCCGCTCCGCCTCGCGGTAGAACGCCGCGGTGTCCCGCACCGAACGGGTCACGACGCCGTTGACGACGACGCCGACCGGCATCCGGCGCAGGGTCGCGTCCAGGGGCAGCCGTCCACGCGAGGGTTTGAGTCCGACCAATCCGTTGCAGGCGGCCGGAATCCGGATCGAACCGCCGCCGTCGTTGGCGTGCGCGATGGGCACGACACCGGCGGCGACGAACGCACCCGAACCCGACGACGAGGCGCCGGCGGTGTATTCGGTGTCCCACGGATTGCGCACCGGGCCCAGCCGCGGGTGCTCCGCCGAGGCGCTGAAGCCGAATTCGGACAGCTGCGTCTTGCCCACCGAGGTCAAGCCGGTGGCCAGGAACAGCTGGGTGAAGACGCTGTCCGCGACGGCATTCCAGCTCGTCCACGCGTCGGTGCCGTGCATGCTGGGCTGTCCGGCGACGTCCACGTTGTCCTTGATGAACGTCGGCACGCCGCCGAAGTAACCGTCGGCGGGATCCGCCGCGGCCGCCCGCGCTTGCTCAAAAGCCGCGTACGCCAACCCGTTTAGCAGCGGGTCGACGGCCTCGGTGCGGGCGATCGCGGCCTCGACCACCTCGGCCCTGCCGACCCGGCCGGATTTCAGGGCGTCGGCCAGGCCGACCGCGTCCAGATCGCCAAGGGCATCGTCGCCGAACGCGTGCACGTGTCTCATGACACTGACGCTAGCCCGCGCGCCCGTCCCCCCGGGAGCTTTCCGGCTTGCGCCGGGGCGGATCGTGGTCAGGCCTTAAGCCTGACCCACCTCGAAGCGGACGAACCGCGTCACCGTGACGCCGGCGTCGTCGAGCAGCGCCTTGACGGTCTTCTTGCTGTCGGACACCGACGGCTGCTCGAGCAGCACGGCGTCCTTGAAGAAGCCGTTCAGCCGGCCCTCGACGATCTTGGGCAGGGCCTGCTCCGGCTTGCCCTCCGCCTTGGCGGTTTCCTCGGCGATGCGGCGCTCGATGGCCACCACGTCCTCCGGCACGTCGTCGCGCGACAGGTAGCGGGCCTTGAGCGCCGCGATCTGCAGCGCGACCGCGTGGGCGGCGTCGGTGTCCGAGCCCTGATATTCGACCAGCACACCGACCGCGGGCGGCAAGTCGGCCGCCCGTCGGTGCAGGTAGGTTTCGACGGTGCCGTCGAAGTTCGCGACGCGGCGCAACTCCAGCTTCTCACCGATCTTGGCCGACAGCTCCGCGATCGCCTGCTCGACGGTCTTGTCACCGACGGTGGCGGCCTTGAGCTCGTCGACGTCCGTGGCCTTCGACGACACGGCCGCGGCGACGATCTGGTCGGCCAGCGCCTGGAACTCCGCGTTCTTGGCGACGAAGTCGGTCTCGCTGTTCAGCTCGATCAGCGCGCCGCCCTGGGCCGCGACCAGGCCCTCGGCCGTCGCACGCTCGGCGCGCTTGCCGACATCTTTGGCGCCCTTGATGCGGAGCGCCTCGACGGCCTTGTCGAAGTCGCCATCGTTGTCGGCCAGCGCGTTCTTGCAGTCGAGCATGCCGGCGCCGGTGAGTTCCCGGAGCCGCTTGACGTCGGCGGCGGTGAAGTTCGCCATTTCAGCCTTCCGTGGGTGGTGTTGGTTCGGGGGCGCCCGCAGCGGCGTCGGTGGGGGCGGTGGCGGTGGCGGAGGCCAGCAGCTCCTGCTCCCATTCGGCGAGCGGCTCGGCGGCCTCGGCTTCGGGCTTGCCGTCGCCGCGGCCGACGCCGGCGCGGGCCTGCAGCCCCTCGGCGACCGCGGAGGCGATCACCTTGGTCAGCAACGCGGCCGACCGGATCGCGTCGTCGTTGCCCGGAATCGGGTAGTCGACCTCGTCGGGGTCGCAGTTGGTGTCCAGGATCGCGATGATCGGGATGTTCAGCTTGCGGGCCTCCGCAACCGCGAGGTGCTCCTTGTTGGTGTCGACGACCCAGATGGCCGACGGCACCTTGGCCATGTCGCGGATACCGCCGAGGCTGCGCTCGAGCTTGTTCTTCTCGCGCGTCAGCATCAAGATTTCCTTCTTGGTGCGGCCCTCGAAGCCACCGGTCTGCTCCATCGCCTCGAGCTCCTTGAGGCGCTGCAGCCGCTTGTGCACGGTGGAGAAGTTGGTCAGCATTCCACCCAGCCAGCGCTGGTTCACGTACGGCATGCCGACGCGGGTCGCCTCGGCGGCGACGGATTCCTGCGCCTGCTTCTTGGTGCCGACGAACAGGATGCTGCCGCCATGGGCGACGGTCTCTTTGACGAACTCGTATGCCTGGTCGATGAAGGTCAGCGTCTGCTGCAGGTCGATGATGTAGATGCCGTTGCGGTCGGTGAAGATGAACCGCTTCATTTTGGGATTCCACCGGCGGGTCTGGTGCCCGAAGTGGGTGCCGCTGTCGAGCAGCTGCTTCATGGTTACGACGGCCATGGTCATGCCTTACTTGTGTCGGTTGTCGCCTGGCATCGGGTGAGGCCGGGCCCTGGCGGCTGCTGCGATGCCGGACCCTGTTAAGGGACCGCCCGGCATGCGATTGCGTTCTCCTCGTAAAACCGGAGACGCGATGCAGACGCGCGAAGTCAGCCCGCGAACGAGCTGCGAGGAAGCAGTTTACACGGATTCAGCAGGTGGTTTTGCCACGCTTCCCCAACCGGGGCCGCTCATCCACAACAGCGGCGCGGCCGGGTAGCCATGCCGGCGCTGGCGCGCTGAACTGCCGGGATGCGGTGGAGGGTGCTGCTGCTCTGTGCGGGCCTGGTCAGCGCGGTGCCGGCGGTGGCCGCCGAGGATCGCCTGGACTGGCCGCTGCGCCCGCCGCCGGCCGTCACCCGTTCGTTCGACGCCCCTGTGCAGGATTGGCATCCCGGCCACCGGGGTGTCGACCTGGCCGGTGTTGCCGGTCAGCCGGTGTACGCCGCGGGCGCCGCGACGGTGGTGTTCGCCGGGGTGCTGGCCGGGCGGCCGGTGGTGTCGCTGGCCCACCCCGGCGGGTTGCGCACCAGCTACGAGCCGGTCCGGGCGGCCGTGCGGGTCGGCCAGCCGGTGACGGCGGCGACCGTGATCGGCGAGCTGATGGCCGGACACGCCGGGTGCCCGGTCGCGGCGTGTTTGCACTGGGGCGCGATGTGGGGCCCGGCCTCGGGTGCGGACTACGTGGATCCGCTGGGCCTGCTGAAGTCCACGCCGGTCCGGCTCAAACCGCTGAACCGCTGAATCGGCTCACGCGCGAGGGTGGGCCTGATCGTGCACCGCGCGCAGCCGCGACACCGCGACGTGGGTGTACAGCTGGGTGGTCGCCAGGCTGGAATGGCCGAGCAACTCCTGGACGACGCGCAGGTCAGCGCCGCCTTCGAGCAGATGGGTGGCCGCGCTGTGCCGCAGGCCGTGCGGCCCCATGTCCGGCGCGCCGTCCACCGCGGCGACGGTCTGATGCACGACCGTTCGCGCCTGGCGAACGTCGAGCCGGCGACCCCGCGCGCCCAGCAGCAGCGCCGGGCCCGACTCCGCGGTCGCCAGCGCCGGGCGGCCGTCGGCCAACCACGAGTCGAGCGCCTCGCCGGCCGGCCCCCCGAACGGCACGCTGCGCTGCTTGTTGCCCTTGCCGAGCACTTTGACGAGCCGGTGATGCGTGTCGACGTCGTCGATGTCCAGGCCGCACAGCTCGCTGACGCGGATCCCGGTGGCATACAACATCTCCACGATCAGCCGGTCCCGCAGCGCCATCGGATCACCTTGCTGCGCACCGGATTTGGCGGCGGCCATGGCGTCTGCGGCCTGGTCCTGGCGCAGCACCGAGGGCAGCGTGCGGTGCGCTTTGGGGACCTGAAGCCGGGCCGCCGGATCGGCGGTCAGCAGGCCGCGCCGCACGGCCCACGCGGTGAAGGCCTTGACCGCCGAGGTGCGACGGGCCAGCGTCGTGCGGGCGACACCGCCCGCCGCCGCGGCCGACAGCCACGAGCGCAGCAGGGGCAGGCTCAACCCGTCCAGACCGGCGCCACGGTCCTCGACGAAGGCGAGCAGCGAGCGCAGGTCGCCGAGGTAGGCGCGGCGGGTGTGCGCCGATCGATTGCACTGCAGATGCAGGTACTCGTCGAACTCGTCGAGGATCGCCTGCACTCCCCCACGGTCGCAGGGCGGAGTTTGGCGCTCTAGTCGACGCGCCGAAGCGTGTCCGGGGTGAGATCTTTGAGCGTGGGGTAGCCGTCGACGGCCATGATGAGGTCCGCTTCGGCCAGGATCGAGCGCAGCACGTGCACGATGCCGTCGACGCCCCCGAGCGCCAGGCCGTACGCATATGGCCGGCCGATGCCCACGGCCGTGGCCCCCAGCGCGAGCGCCTTCACGACGTCGGCGCCGCTGCGGATCCCCGAATCGAACAGGACCGGCAGCCCGTCGGCCGCCTCGACGACGCCGGGCAGGCACGCGAGGGCGGGCAGGCCGCCGTTGGCCTGGCGGCCGCCGTGGGTGGAGCAGTAGATGCCGTCCACGCCGCCGTCCTTGGCGCGCCGCGCGTCATCGGGGTGACAGATGCCCTTGATGATCAGTGGCAGGTTGGTGAGTGACCGCAGCCAGCCGAGGTCGTCCCAAGTCAGCGGGTTTCCGAAGGTCGTTACCCACTGCAGCACGGTGCCTTGCGGGTCCTCTTCCGGCGGGCGTTGCAGGCTCGCGCGGAAGACTGGGTCGCTCGTGTAGTTGCTCAGGCAGAGACCCCGCAGCTGCGGGAAGTTGGCGGTGGTGAGGTCGCGCGGGCGCCACCCGGGAATCCAGGTGTCGAGGGTGACGATGATGCCCTGGTAGCCGGCGGCCTCTGCCCGCTGGACGAGGCTGGCGGCCAGGTCACGATCCTTGGGTGTGTACAGCTGGAAGAAGCCCGGGGTGTCGCCGAACTGCGTGGCGACGTCTTCCATCGGGTCGGCGGTCAGGGTGGAGACGACCATCGGGACGCCCGTGGTCGCCGCCGCGCGTGCGGTGGCCAGGTCGCCGTGGCCGTCTTGGGCGCAGATGCCGATGACCCCGATCGGCGCCATGAACACCGGCGACGGCAAGGTCAGGCCGAACAGCTCCACCGACAGGTCGCGAGCCGCGGCACCGACGAACATGCGCGGTATCAGGCCCCAGTGATCGAACGCCTCCCGGTTGGCCCGCTGCGTGCGCTCGTCACCCGCGCCGCCGGTGACGTACGACCAGACCGACGGCGGCATGGCCCGTTCGGCCCGGGCCTCCAGCTCCGCGAACGCCATCGGCAGCGCGGGCGCCACCCCGCCCAGGCCTTTGAAGTAGATCTCGTTCTGGTAGTCGCCGAATGCCATGGGAAAGACAATGCCAGGCGGGGGTCAGGCTGACGAGTTCGCCGACTCTGCCTGCGCCAGTTCCTTCTTCCATTGCCGGAAGGTCTCTTCGGTGCGGCCGCGGCGCCAATACCCCGAGATGGACGACGCCCACTTGGCGTCCACACCGCGCTCCTTGCGGATGTAGGGGCGCAGATTGTGCATGACGGCCTGGGCCTCGCCGTGGATGAAGACATGCACCTGCCCGGGCAGCCAGGGGGCGCTCGTCACGGCCTCGATCAGCGGCGCGTGGTCGCCGGCGCGGTCCTCGGGAACCAGGTCGGCGCGCCCGCCGCGGTAAACCCAGTGCACCTCGACGCCTTCGGGTGCGGTCAGCGGTATCTCGTCCTCTTGGCCCGCGACCTCGATGAACGCCTTACCGACCGCGCTGGGCGGCAAGGCTTCCAGCGCCGCGGCGATGGCCGGCAGCGCCGATTCGTCGCCGGCCAGCAGGTGCCAGTCGGCGGCCGGGTCCGGTGTGTACGCCCCGCCGGGTCCCATCAGGTAGATCGGCTGACCAGGCCGGGCGGTGGACGCCCACTGACCCGCGATGCCGTGCTCTCCGTGCACGACGACGTCGAGTGTGATGCGGCGCTTCTCGATGTCGACGTGGCGCACGGTCAGCGTCCGCACCGAAGGCTTTTTCTCCGGCGGCAGGTCGGCGAAGCTGTCGAGGGTCAGCGGCCCGGGCAAGCCGGCCACGTCGACGTCGTCGGCGACGAACACCAGCTTGACGTAGGAGTCGGTGAACTTGCTCGGCACGAATGCGTCAAAGTCGTTGCTCCCGAGCACTATCCGCACCATGTGCCGTGTGAGTTGTTCGGTACCGACAACTTCGAAGCGTTGCAGTGGTCGACCCGCCACGTGTCCTCCTGTCCAAACCCCAACCCCCGGTCGACTATACGAGTCGCGTCGTTGATGCGCCCTGACCTGCGGTGACCCGTACTATTCGCCACCGCCCGTCCTGGCGCTGCACCAGGCCGGCCAGCTCGAGCATCGCCAGCGGCCCCAGCGCCAGCTCGGGCATCATGCCCGACGCGACGGCAATCTCGTCGACCGTGGCCGCGCCGCGGCCCGGCAACGCCTCATAAACGCGGCGCTCGGCGTCGCTGAGGCCGTCGAGCGGCGTCGTCGGATGCGGCTCGTCGCAGGCCAGTTCGCCGATGTGACCGACAAGCTCGACGACATGCTCGGCGCGGGTGACCAGCTCGGCGCCGTTGCGCAGCAGGGCATGGCAACCCGCGGACGCCGACGACGTGACCGGCCCCGGCACCGCCGCGACCACCCGCCCCAACGCCCGCGCCCACGCCGCGGTATTGGCAGCGCCGCTGCGCAGCCCGGCTTCCACCACCACGGCGGCCCCCACCACGGCGGCGACCAGGCGATTGCGGGTCAGGAACCGGTGGCGGGCCGGGCGGATGCCTGGCGCGTATTCGGTGAACACCAGCCCCTGCTGGCCGATCCGGTGCAGCAGGGCGGTGTGACCGCTCGGGTAGGGAACGTCGAGCCCGCCGGCCAGGACGGCCACGGTGACGCCGTCGCAGTCCAGCACGGCGCGGTGCGCCGCGCCGTCGATGCCGTAGGCGCCGCCCGAGACCACCGCGACGTCGCGCCGCGCCAACCCGCCCGCCAGTTCACCGGCGACGTGCTCGCCGTACGTGGTCGAAGCGCGCGTCCCGACCACGGCCGCGGCCCGCTGGGCGGCCTCGTCGAGCCGCACGGGGCCCAGCGCCCACAACACCATCGGCGAAAGCATCGGCGCACCTCCGCCGGATCGCGGTGCGGCACCGTGGAATGCCGCGAACGCCAGCAACGGCCATTCGTCGTCGTCCGGGGTGATCAACCGTCCGCCACGCCGTGCAAGCATCTCGAGATCGGCTGCGCTGCAGTCGATCTCGCGCCTAGCCTCGGTACGCCGGGCCAGGCCGTCGTCGACCAGCCCGCGCCGGATCCGCTCGGCGGCCTCCACCGGGCCGACGCGCTGCACCAGAGCCGCAAGTTCGGCGCAGGGCGGCTCGGCCACCCGGGACAGGTAGGCCCACGCGCGCAGCGCGGTTTCGTCGTGCGCCGTCGTCATCGTCGCGCCCCCGGTTGGCGGAAGCTCAGTGCGGCGGCGACTTCATCGGTCCCGGGAGACGTGCGGCCGGCCAGATCCGCCAGGCTCCACGCGACCCGCAACGTCCGGTCGAGGCCTCGGATGCTGAGCAATCCGCGATCCAGCGCCCTTTGCAGCGGCTCCATCGCCGCGTTGCCGAGGCGGAATCTCCGGCGGAGCAGCGCCCCACTGACTTCCGCGTTGGTGCGAAATCCGTGGGGCAGCCAGCGCTGGGCGGCGGCCGCGCGGGCCCGCGCCACCCGGTGGCGGACCTGCGCCGTCGATTCAGCGTCCCCGCCCGCGAACGCCCCCGCCTTCACCTGATGCATTTCCACGCGGAGGTCCACCCGGTCCAGCAACGGCCCCGACAGCTTGCCCAGGTAGCGGCGTTTGGCCGCCGCCGCGCAGATGCAATCCTGCGGGTCAGCAGGGGCGCACGGGCACAGGTTGGCGGCCAGCACCAGCTGGAATCGCGCGGGATAACACGCCACCCCGTCGCGGCGGGCGAGGCGGATCTCGCCGTCTTCCAACGGTGTTCGTAGGGCTTCCAGCGCGCTGAGCCGGATCTCGGCGCACTCGTCGAGAAAGAGCACTCCGCGATGCGCGCGGCTGACGGCGCCCGGTCGGGCCATCCCGGACCCGCCGCCAACGAGCGCGGCGACGCTGGAACTGTGATGTGGCGCCACAAAAGGCGGTCTGGTGATCAACGGCGTGTCGCCCGACAGCAGACCGGCGACCGAGTGGATCGCCGTGACTTCCAGGGACTCGGCCTCGGTCAGCGGCGGCAGCAACCCCGGAAGGCGTTGGGCGAGCATGGTTTTGCCTACTCCCGGCGGCCCGGTGAGCATCAGGTGGTGCGCTCCCGCGGCGGCCACCTCCACCGCGAACCGCGCCTGCGTCTGCCCGACCACGTCGACCAGATCCGCCTCGGGCTCGTCGCCCGTGGGCTGCGCGTCGATCCTGCCGCCCAGGGCGCCGCCGCCGCTGAGCCACTTCTGCAGCTGCCCCAGGGTGCGGACGCCCCACACGTCGATGCCGTCGACCAGGCTGGCCTCGGCGAGGTTGTCCGCCGGAACCACCACGTCCGGCCAGCCGTCGCGCTTGGCGGCCAGCACGGCGGGCAGCACCCCGCGCACCGGCCGAACCCGCCCGTCCAGGGACAGCTCTCCGAGCAGCACCGTTTTCTCCAGCCGGTCCCAGGGTTTCTTGCGCTGCGCGGACAACACCGCGGCGGCCAAGGCGATGTCGTACACCGACCCCATCTTGGGCAGCGTCGCCGGCGACAGCGCAAGGGTGAGCCGCGCCTGGGGCCACTCGTTGCCGCAGTTGGTGACGGCCGCCCGGACGCGGTCGCGCGACTCCTGCAGGGCCGCATCGGGTAGGCCCACCAGGTGCACGCCCGGCAGCCCGGAGGTGATATCGGCTTCGATCTCCACGATCTGTCCGTCCACGCCGCGCACCGCGACGGAGAACGCGCGTCCCAGCGCCATCAGCCGATCCCCTGCAGATGGGTGATCTCGGGGGTGCGGCGACGCCCGACCCGTACCCCGATCACGTCGATGCGGAGCGCCGCGCAGCGCTGGTCCTGGCCGGCCAGCCATAGGCCCGCCAGCCTCCGCAGCCGCAGCACCTTGCGCGGGGTGACGGCGTGGGCCAGGCCCCCGTATCCGTCCCCGGTGCGGGTCTTCACCTCGACGAACACCACCGTCGACGTTGCGTCGTCGCGGGCGATGATGTCGAGTTCGCCGTAGCGGCAGCGCCAGTTGCGCGCCACGATCCGCAATCCCATCCGCATCAGGTGATCCGCGGCCAGCGCCTCGCCCATCGCACCCAGCTGGATCCGGGTCATCGTCGTTTCGGTCGTCATGGGGGCCAAGGTGCCCCGCACCCCCGACGCGACGGGCCATCATCGCGACCCGCGGCCGCGCGCACCGGCCGGTTATCCCCAGTCCGTCGCCCATCCACAGCCGGGCGGTGACATGCGGGTCCGGCCCGCCGACAATTGCGTTCTCACGCCCCCGCGGCCAGCGCTTCCAACGTCTCGGCCGAGGAGTGCAGCGGACGCCAGCCCAGTTGGGTCTTGGCCTTGGTGGTGTCCATTACCATCGAGGTCCGCGCAGTGTGCAGCCATTCCAGCATGGACGGCACCCGCGGCACCCGCGAGATCGCCGCCGAGGCCGCCGTCGCGGCGACCGCGGGGACCCGCACGGGGCGCCCGCCCAGCGCCCTGGCCACGTCGGCCACGGTGACCACGCCGTCGCCGGCGAGGTTGTACACGCCCGGCGGCGCCGGCGCGGTGGCGGCCAGGGCGATCGCCGTAGCCACGTCGTCGTGGTGGACCAGTTGCAGCGGGTAACCCGGATCGGGCACCACGGGCTTGAGGACCGGGACGGCTTTGACCACCGCACGCACCGGACCGGGCAATTGATTCCACGGCATGGCGTCCGCCAGGGCGGTGGCGTTGGGCCCGGCCACCACGCAGGGACGCAGAACATAGACCTCGAGGGACGAATCCTTGGTGATGTCGGCAAGCAGCGCCTCGCAAGCCGCCTTCTGCTCGGAGTAGTAGTGCTCCGGGGACCCCCGGGCGGGCACGTCCTCGGTCAGCGGGACGGGATTGTCGGAGTGGTAGCCGTATGCCGCCACCGACGAGGTGTACACCAGGCGCCGGGGCCGGTCGGCCGCCACCGTCGCCTCGAACACGTTGCGGGTACCTTCGAGATTCACTCGCGCGCTCTCGTCGCGCGAACCCATGATGATGAAGGCCAGGTGGATCACCACATCGGCCTGCGCCACCAGCGCATCGACGGCCGCGCGGTCCAGGATGTCGCCCTGCTGGTAGCTGGTCTTCAGCCAGCCCCGCGACGACGGGTCAAACGGCCGGCGAGCCATTCCGATGATCGCGTCGACGGAGGGTTCGCGCTCCAGCGCCGTCACCGCGGAGATACCGATCTCCCCGGTCGGCCCGGTCACCGCGACGGTCACTCCCATCAGAAAATCCTTCCCTCCCTTGGCCACCTGAAACTCCGCGGGCGTGATAGAACCATCTTTTCAACCTCTCGCGATCCGTGAGCGGTTGGACGTGCGGGCACTCCGCATCCGCAGCGAGGGCTTGGCGGTCGCCGGTGACCGGCCAAGATGCCGAGATCGGCCGCAACCGCACCGACCAGCGTGTAAGGCTGGTGGCGGCGACCGGTAATTTACGGCGATCGGAAGCGGACACACCGCCGACACCGAAGCGAGGAAGCAGCATGGCGGACGAATTGAAAACCGGCGCGGACGCATCCGTGAACGGCGGGGAGAAGGCCGACCCCGCGACGGTTTTCGCCGCCCTCGCCGAGATCATCTACCAGGGCTCGGACGTCAACCAGATGTACGCGGCCATCTGCGTGGCCGCCACCCTGACCGTGCGGGGCTGTGATCACGCCAGCCTGTTGGTGCGCGAGAACGACAAATACATCACCGTCGGTGCCAGTGACCGGCTGGCCCAAGCCATCGACGACCTCGAACGGCGGGCGGGTGACGGCCCGTGCATCGACGCCATCGAGGAGGAGACGCCGCAGATCGACCCGGACCTGACCACGCCGTCGATGTGGCCCAAGCTGGCCAAGGTACTGGTCGCAGAGACTCCGGTGCGCGGCGCGATGGGATTTCGGCTTCTGGTCGACAAGCGCAAAGGGGCCGCGCTCAACTTGTTCAGCGACACCCCGAACATGTTCGACGCCGAGTCCGCCGGCCGGGCCGCGGTGCTGGCCGCGTTCGCCAGCGTCGCCATCAACGCGGTCGCCAAGGGCGAGGACGCGACGAGCCTGCGGCGCGGACTGCTCAGCAACCGCGAGATCGGCAAGGCCGTCGGCATGCTGATGTTGCTGCACGACATGAGCGAGGACGAGGCGTTCGACCTGCTGAGGCGCCACTCCCAGGCGCTGAACATCAAGCTGGCCGATGTCGCGCGGGAGGTCATCGAGCAGCGCGGCCGGCTGCCCAGCCCCGGCGACGACCAGAATCCGGCGGATAGCTAGCGCCGGGCTACTCGGGAAGCCGCAGCTCCGGCTTTTCGACCTCTTCGATGTTGACGTCCTTGAAGGTGACCACCCGCACCTGTTTGACGAACCGCGCCGGCCGGTACATGTCCCACACCCATGCGTCGGACAGTCGCAGCTCGAAGTAGACCTCACCGTCGGCGTTGCGCGGTGTCATCTCCACGCTGTTGGCCAGGTAGAACCGCCGTTCGGTCTCCACGACGTAGCTGAACTGGCCGACGATGTCCTTGTATTCGCGGTACAGCGAGAGCTCCATCTCGGTTTCATACTTTTCGAGATCTTCTGCACTCATTCGCTCAGACGTCCTTCTCCCGGACAGCTCTCCGCGGGAATCCCGGCGCTAGCTGCCGTTCGCCGGGGCGGCAATCCTGATCCCATCTTTCCTCACCGATATCCGTCGCGCTGCAGCGGTGGGTCCGGTTGACAGTCGGCCACCACCCGCTCGCCCGACCCGTTGGCCACGCGCCGCACGTTGATGAACGAATAACGATGCTCGGCGCATGGGCCCAGCCGGGCCAGCGCCGTGCTGTGCGCCGGCGTGCTGTACCCCTTGTGCAGGGCGAAGCCGTAGCCGGGATGGTCGGCTTCCATCGCGACCATCAACCGGTCCCGGCTGACCTTGGCCAGCACGCTGGCCGCCGCGATACACGCCGCGACCGCATCGCCGCCGATTACGGGCAGCGACGGGACGGCCAGCCCGGGCACCCGGAACCCGTCGCTCAGGACGTAGCCGGGCCGGACGGACAGCCCGGCGACGGCGCGGCGCATTCCTTCGATGTTGGCGACGTGCACGCCGCGCCGGTCCACCTCGGCGGGCGGGATGAACACCACGTGATAGGCCAGCGCATACCGGCGAATCAGCGGGAACAGCTTTTCCCGGGCGGCCTCGGTCAGCTTCTTGGAATCATCAAGCGCGGCAAGGCTTTCCATTCGCCCCGGTCCGAGCACACAGGCCGCCACCACCAGAGGCCCGGCACAGGCGCCGCGGCCGACCTCGTCGACGCCGGCCACCGGCCCCAAACCGCTGCGGTACAGCGCGGATTCCAGGGTGCGCAACCCCGACGATTTACGGATCACCGTCCGCGGCGGCCACGTCGTGGCCACGGCTACCGATTCTGTTGCGGGTTCACCGATCCCACGCCGCCCCACCGGGACGGCGGCCACACGATGAACCTTGCTTTCCCGATCACGTTGGACACCGGCACGGTTCCCGACGTCGGGTCGCCGGTGCACAGCACGCCCTTGAGGGCTTCGGCCGGCACGCTGGTGCAGTGCGCCCGCGAATCCGCCGAATGCGTGCGGTTGTCGCCCATCACCCACAGCCGCCCGGCCGGGACGGCGACGGGCCCGAACTCGCTGCCGAGGCAGGGGTACACCGACGGGTCGGCGGCCATGGTGGTGCGGTCGAGGTACGGCTCCTTCAGCGGCTTGCCGTCGACCGTCAACCCGGTGTCGGCCCGGCACTGCACCGTCTGCCCGCCGACCGCGATGACCCGCTTGACCAGATCGTTCTCGTCGGGCGGCACGAACCCGATGAAGGACAGCGCGTTCTGCACGAAGCGCAGCACGGTGTTGTTGGACCGGATCGACTTGTAGCCGAGGTTCCACGGCGGCGGGCCCTTGAAGACGATGACGTCACCGGGCCGCGGAGCGCTGAAACGGTAGGTGACCTTGTCGACCATGATCCGGTCACCGACGCAGCCCGTGCATCCGTGCAGCGTGGGCTCCATGGACTCCGACGGGATCAGGTAGGGCCGCGCCACGAAGGTCAACATGACGTAGTAGAGGACGACGGCGATCACCGCGAGGATCGCGAACTCGCGCAACGTCGAACGCGTGGAGTCCACCGGTTCGCCCTCGTCGGGCCTATCCGCCACCCGCTCCGGTTCGGGGACCTCGCCGGGGGTGGGGTCGGCCTCGCCTTCGCGCGTCTCCGGGTTGCGGGTAGAGACCTTCGGATCTGACTCGCCGGCGTGGGGCTCGGGCTTCGATGAATCCGCGGTATCGGTCACGAGATCAGCGTAGCCAGCGCGCGTCGTGGCCCGATCAACCGGCGCACCGGAGAAACGATGGGACGAATCAGTAGCGCCGCCAAGGCGTCCCGGCTCAGCGCTTCTCCTTGATCTTGGCCTTCTTGCCGCGCAGCTCACGCAGGTAGTACAGCTTCGCGCGGCGGACGTCACCGCGGGTCACCACCTGGATGTGGTCGATGTTGGGCGAGTGCACCGGGAAGGTCCGCTCGACGCCGACGCCATAGCTTTCCTTGCGCACGGTGAAGGTCTCGCGGATGCCGCCGCCCTGGCGACGGATCACCACGCCCTTGAACACCTGGATACGCTCCTTGGCGCCCTCGATGACCTTGACGTGCACGTTGACGGTGTCACCCGGGCCGAACACCGGGATATCGTCGCGCAGCGACGCCTGATCGACGAAGTCCAGCCGGTTCATGCGAGACACTTCCTTGAGGTCGCGGCCGACGGCAGCTACCCACACTCAGGTGTGAGGCGGTCGCCAAGCCGATGGTTTCGGGCTTTCTGGCGTATCTCGCAGCAGGCGGGAAACGGCTCAACCGGCCTGCAACCGCTGGAGACAACTGGTCAATTGTGCCAGATGGGGCGCATACCGCGGAAATCACAGCGAGTCGGCGGTTCACAGCGCGCCAAACGCGCTGGTAAATGGTAAATATGACTGGGGTCCCGCACGGGAGCGTGATGCCCGGTGCCGGTAGCGCGAGGGGCCCCGCTGCTGCACTGTGCCGATGTCACGCCGGAGGAGAGGAAATGCGGGTACATCCGCTGACGCTGATCACCGCCACCGCGGCGGTGACGTTGGTGGTTGCCGCCGGTTCCGAGGCGCTGGTCCAGGCGAAGGTGTACAGCTTGCCGGTTACCGCGCCCGTCCGGGTCGTCTCCGCGCCACCCACCTCGGCTCCCCCGCAGTCGGCCACGCTGATGGTCGAGGCGGCCGCTCCCCCGCAGCCGGCCCAGGCGCTACCGAGCCCGGGATTCGGCCAGCTGCAGGCCCGCGTCCAGCGCGCCGCCGACGAGGCCGCCGGCAGCGGCGCCGCCCTGTCGGTGGCCATCCTCGATCGGTCCACCCATCAGCTGGTCGCAAATGGAAACAGCCAGGTCATCGGCACCGCCTCGGTGGCCAAGTTGTTCATAGCCGACGATATGCTGCTGCACGAAAGCGAGGGCAAAGCGCCGCTGAGCGCCGATGACCGCCAAGCCCTGGACATCATGCTGGAGTCATCCGACGACGGCGCGGCCGAGCGGTTCTGGGGTCAAGGGGGCGGAGCCGCCATCATCACCGAGGTGGCCGCCCGCTACGGCCTGTCCTCCACCACCCCGCCCAGCGATGGGCGGTGGTGGAACACCATGAGCTCGGTGACCGACCTGATTCGCTACTACGAGATGCTGCTGGACGGATCGGGTGGCCTGCCGGCCGATGAGGCCAAGATCATCGTCAACGACCTGGCGCAGTCCACCCCCAACGGGCTCGACGGCTATCCACAGCGATTCGGCATCCCGGACGGCCTGTACGCCGAGCCGGTCGCGGTCAAGCAGGGCTGGATGTGCTGCATCGGCAGCGACTGGATGCATCTGTCGACCGGGGTGATCGGGGCTGACCGCCGCTACATCATGGTGGTCCAGTCCCTGCAGACCGCCGATGACGCCACCGCCCGCGACACCATCACCCGCGCGGTCAAGACGATCTTCCCCGAGGGCCGCATCGACGCGCCCCGGCATGGGCTCTAGCGGCCCGAATCGCCTTCGTGCTCAGAGCCTTCGGGCTCGAGTAGTTCGGGCCGGCGCTCCCGGGTGCGCTGCAGCGAGATTTCCCGGCGCCACGCCGCGATCCGCGCGTGGTCACCCGACAGCAGCACCTCGGGCACGTTGAGCCCGCGCCAGCTGGGCGGCCGGGTGTAGCTGGGACCCTCAAGTCGCCGGCCCAACGCCGGCGAGTGCGAATCCTCTTGGTGTGACGCGGGATTGCCGAGGACGCCGTCGAGCAGGCGCAGCACGGCCTCGATCATCACCACGGCCGCCGACTCCCCGCCGGGCAGCACGTAGTCGCCGATCGAAACCTCCTCGACCCGCATCCGCCGGGCGGCATCGTCGATGACCCGCTGGTCGATCCCCTCGTAGCGGCCGCACGCGAACACCAGGTGGGCCTCGGCGCTCCAGCGCGCGGCCGTCGCCTGCGTGAACAATCGGCCTGCCGGGGTGGGAACAATCAACAGCGTTTCCGCAGAGGCGATTTCGTCGAGCGCCTCGCCCCATACCGGCGCCTTCATCACCATCCCGGGTCCGCCGCCGTAGGGCGAATCGTCGACCGAGCGATGCACGTCATACGTCCAACGCCGCAGGTCGTGCACTCGCAGATCGACGACGCCGGACTGGATCGCCTTGCCGGGCAACGATTGCCGCAGCGGATCCAGATAGGCCGGAAAGATCGTGACGACGTCGATTCTCATATCGAAGATCCCGTTACAGGTCCAGCAGGCCTTCGGGCGGGTCGATCTCGACGGTTCCGTCCTCCAGCGACACCGCTGTGACGATCGCGGTCACGAACGGCACCAGCACTTCCCGATTCCCATCGCCGGACTCGCCCGCTTCGCGCCGCACCGCCAGCAGTTCACCCGCCGCGGTGTGCAACACCTCGGCCACGACGCCGACCTGCTGGCCCGCGATGGTGCGCACGCGCAGGCCTTCGAGCTGATGGTCGTAGTAGGTGTCCGCCTCGTCGATGTCGGGCAAGTCCTCGGAATCGACGACGAACAGGGTGCCGCGCAGCGCGTCGGCGGCGTCGCGGTCCGCGACGCCGGCCAGGCGGACCAGCAGCCGACCGCCGTGCTCGCGCACGCTTTCGACGACACAGCTGCGTTCAGCACCGCCGCGAGAAGCCTTGGCGCGCAACGTGTTGCCCGGCGCGAACCGGGCGTCGGGGTCGTCGGTGCGGATTTCCACCACCAGCTCGCCGCTGATGCCGTGGGCTTTCACCACGCGCCCGACGGTCAACTCCAAGGGAGTTCCATGCGCAGCACCGGCCTACTGGTCGGTGTCCACCACGTCGACGCGGATGCCGCGACCGCCGATCCCAGCGACCAGCGTGCGCAGTGCGGTTGCGGTGCGGCCTCCGCGGCCGATCACCTTGCCCAAGTCGTCGGGGTGGACGTGGACCTCGACGGTCCGCCCCCGGCGGCTGGTCACCATGTCCACCCGCACGTCGTCGGGGTTGTCGACAATCCCGCGAACCAGGTGCTCCACAGCGTCAACGACAACCGTACTCATCGCCGCGGTCAGCTTTCGGTGGTGGGCTCGGCCTGCTCGCCGCCCTCGGCGGGAACCTCGGCCTCAGGGGCGGCGGCCTCCGCGGGGGCCTCGGCCGCGACCTCGGCCTCGGCGGACCCCTCCGCGGCCTTCGCGGCCTTCTTGGCCGGGGCCTTCTTCTTCGGCTTCGCGGCCTCCGTGCTCGGTCCGCCGTCGGCCTCGGCCAGCGCGGCGTTGAACAGCTCCAGCTTGCTGGGCTTGGCCGGGGCGACCTTCAGGCGGCCCTCGGCGCCCGGCAGGCCCTTGAACTTCTGCCAGTCGCCGGTGATCTGCAGCAGTTTGCGGACCGGCTCGGTGGGCTGGGCCCCCACGGACAACCAGTACTGGGCGCGCTCGGAGTCGATCTCGATGAGGCTCGGCTCTTCCTTCGGGTGGTAGCGGCCGATGACCTCGATGGAGCGGCCGTCGCGGCGGGTGCGCGCGTCGGCGACCGAGATGCGGTACTGGGGATTGCGGATCTTGCCAAGCCGGGTGAGCTTGATCTTCACAGCCATGGTTAAGCGCTCCTGTATGTGTCACGCTGCAATTCAGCGATCGGGGCCCGATGCCCGGATCCGGTTTTGCCTCGCGTGTATGACCGGTCGGCGATGCGTAATCGCTCGGCGGACAGCCGCCCATTGTGCCAGACCAGGGGCGGCGATCAGAAATCGCGCGCGCTCAGGGACCACATCACCGCGCCCAGATTGCCGTCATGGTCGTGATCTGGTCGCGAGGCACAGCCCTGACGGCAATCTCGGCGTCGCAACCCGCGCTCACATCACTTTCTGGAAGACCTTGGTCTCCGCCCGCCTGGTCATGCGCCAGCCCTCGGGGGTGCGCACGAACTCGTCGTCGTACCAGAGTCCGCAGAACAGCACCTGGTCCTTGTCGCCGCCCAGCACCATGGGGTTGAAGCAGATCACCCGTGAGGCGGCCGTGTCCCCGTCGATCCGGACCGAGAAGTTGCCCAGCATGTGCGCGTACACCGGGAAGTTGGGCAGCACCTCGGCCAGCCACTTCTTCACCTCGGGGTAGTGGCCCTCGATGCCGCCCAGCGCCGTGTAGTCGATGTAGGCGTCGGGCGTGAACACCTTGTCCAGGTCGTCGAATCGGCGAGTGTCGATGGCGGTGGAGTAATCCACCAGAAGCTGCTGTATTTCGAGGCGGTCGGAGATTTCGGCCAGGCTCAACATGCAACGGACAGTACTGAAGATCTGTCGAGACCAGGGATGGAAGTTAGACTTTGCGGCCATGCGGAAGCTCACGGCCCTGGGATTCAGGATGGGGGCCACCCTGCTCGTCCTCGGTACCTGCACCGCCGTCACCATGTCGACCGCTTGGGGCGACAGCACGCAGCCGGTCGGCTCGATTCCCATTCCCGACGGCCCCGCGCAGACGTGGATCATCGCCGACCTCGACAGCGGTCAGGTGCTCGCCGGTCGCGACCAGAACGTGGCGCACCCGCCGGCGAGCACCATCAAGACGCTGTTGGCGCAGGTGGTCCTGGACTCGGTGAGCCTGGACTCGACCGTCGTCGCCGACGTCGCCGACACCCAGGTGGAGTGCAACTGCGTCGGCATCAAACCGGGCCGCACCTACACCGCCCGCCAACTCCTCGACGGCCTGCTGCTGGTCTCGGGTAACGACGCCGCCAACACCCTGGCGCACATGCTGGGCGGGCCGGACGTCACCGTCGCCAAGATGAACGCCAAGGCGGCCTCGTTGGGTGCCACCAACACGCACGCGGCGACGCCGTCCGGCCTGGACGGCCCCGGGGGTTCGGGCGCGTCGACGGCGCACGACCTGGCGGTCATCTTCCGCGCGGCGATGGCCAATCCGGTGTTCGCGCAGATCACCGCCGAGCCGTCGGCGATGTTCCCCGGCGACAACGGCGATCACCCGATCACCAATCAGGACGAACTGCTGCAGCGCTATCCCGGCGCGATCGGCGGCAAGACCGGCTTCACCAACGCCGCCCGCAAGACCTTCGTCGGGGCCGCCGCACGCGGTGGCCGCCGGCTGGTGATCGCCATGATGTACGGGCTGATCAAAGAGGGCGGGCCGACGTACTGGGATCAGGCGGCGACGTTGTTCGACTGGGGATTCGCGCAGAGCCCGCAGGCCGGCATCGGCTCGCTGTAGCTTTTCATCAGGAGTCGGCACCCGGCAGTGCCGCGGCCAGCAGCGCCATCAGCACCGGAATGCGTTGCGCCGCAATGTCGGGCTGCGGCAACACCCCCTCGATCACGGCGGCCCCGTCGAACACGTTGCGCATCAGCGCCGCCAGGACCGGGACGGTGTCCCGGGGGAATGCGTCGACGCCGGGCAGCGCGCGCGCGGCCTCGTCGATCTTCGCGGCGTACTGCGCGAGCTCGTGTTGCAAAGTGTCCCTGAGCTTTTCGTCGGTACGCGCCGCGACCGTGAGCTCGTAGATCACGGCGTTGACCGGGCGGCTGGTGATGTCTCGCAGGATCTCGAGCACCGCTTGCAGCGCCGGGCGGTCGGCCGGTATCTCGGCGACTCCCTTGGTGAACGACTCCAGCTGACGGCGCAACACCTCCGAGGCGGTCGCGGCCATGAAGTCGCCCATGGTGTCGAAGTGCCGGAACAGCGCACCGACTGAGACCCCGGCCCGCTTGGCAATGACCGCCGCCGACGCCTTGGCATAACCGACCTCGATGATGGTGGCGACGCAGGCGTCGATGAGCCGCCCGACGGTCTCCTCGCGGCGCTGCTGCTGAGTTCTGGCCATGTCAGGCGGTGACTTTCGGCGCGTCACGCTCGCGGCGGGCGCTCCGTCCCGCGCGCAAATACCGGCCCGACCGCACGGATTGCCCGTAGCCGTCCCGGAATTCGCCTTTGGAGTGGCTTCCGCCGTAGACGACCACACCGCCCACACCGGTGGCGACGACGGCGTCGTCGTTGCGGTTGACCATGCGCCGCAGGCCGCCGTAGAACGGCACCGCTTCTTCGTAATAGCCGTCGACGGATTCGTTGAGTCCGGCCGGGTCGATCACCACGAAATCCGCACGGTCGCCCTGCCGCAGCGTGCCCGCGTCGACGCCGAACCATTCCCCGAGTTCACCGGTGAGCCGATGCACCGCGCGCTCGATCGACATGAAGGGAGCGCCGGCGCGATAGGCGTCCCGGGCGCGCTTGAGCATCCGCAATCCAAAGTTGTAGAACGCCATGTTGCGCAAATGCGCTCCGGCATCCGAGAAGCCCATGTGCACGCTGCCTTCGTTGGCGAGCGCGTCCAGCAGCTTAGGGCGATGATTGGCGACGACCGTCGTCCACCGGACGTTGCGTTCACCGTTTTCGACGAGCACGTCCAGGAATGCGTCGAGCGGGTGCAGCTTGCGCTCGTCGGCGATCACGCCAAAGCTCTTGCCGATCAACGACTTATCCGGGCATTCGACGATGACCGCGTCATGGAAGTCGCGGTGCCACAGCGACGGTCCGAGCTTGACGCGGTCGAACTCGCGACGGAACCTGCGGCGGTAATCCTTGTCAGCCAGCAACGCGTTGCGCTCCAACTGGTCTCGCAGGTGCAAGGCGGCCGTTCCGGCGCCGAACTCCTCGAAGACGGGCAGGTCGATTCCGTCGGAGTACAACTCGAACGGCACCGGCAGGTGCTGGAATCGCACATCAGAGCCCAGCAGCTTGTTCAGCAGGCGAGTCCCCGGACCGAACACGTACACCGACAGCGGCATCGACTTGGCGTCGGCGGACACGAGCATGCTCATCCGAACGCCTTTGCCCCAGTTGAGTAATCGGCTGCTGGCCAAAAAGAAGAGCATTCCGGTCGACGGCTTCGCCACGTTGGGGGCGCTTTGCAGGATTCGGCCGCGCTTGCGCAGGACCTTGATCAGTCTGCGCCGTTCTTGCCAAGTCGCGAAGGTGGACGGCAGGGCGCGGGAGCGGAACCGTTCGCCGTCGAGCTTGTCGATGGGCGCGTCCATCCCGGACATGCCGAGCACTCCGGCGTCGAGGGCCTCGTCCAGCAGTTGGGCCATCTTCTCCAGCTCGCCCTGGGTGGGACGCACCGTGGAGTCGGTGGCCCGATCCAGTCCCAGCACCGCGGTCCGCAGGTCCGAATGACCAAGCAGTGAACCGATATTGGGGCCCAGCGGCAGCGCGTCGATCGCCTCGATGTACTCCGCGGCCGTCGACCAGGTCCGGCGGGAATCCAACGCGCCGAAGACGTATTCGCGCGGCACCGCCTCCACCCGGCTGAACAGGTCGGCGGCGTCCTGGGAATCGGCGTAGACCGTCGACAACGAGCAGTTGCCCAATAGCACCGTGGTGACGCCGTGGCGCACCGACTCACGCAGCCCGGGATCCAGCAACACCTCGGCGTCGTAGTGGGTGTGCACGTCGAGGAAGCCGGGAACGACCCACCTGCCGGCCGCGTCGATCACCTCGGGGCAGCCGGTCTCATCCAGCGGCTCCGCGCAGACCGTCGCCAAGATGCCGTCGCGGATGCCGAGCGTGCGCGTCAGGGGCGCGCTGCCCGTGCCGTCGAACCACAATCCGTCGCGGATGATGACGTCGTAGGCCATGGTTCCCCTCTCGTTGCTGCCGGAACGCTAACATAGATAGCAAGCACTCGCAATCTTTTCCGGCAGGCCTCCCGAGTTTCCGCGATGGTAAGTGTGCGACATCCAGGGGCGCCGGCGTCGCAATCCCGGTCGTCCCGGCGCGGCGGGCCGAATGTGCGATGACCCCGTGGTGCGGCTAGGCGGGTGACCGGAAGATGTTGCCGCGCAGCATGATCAGGTCGGGAGTGTTCAGCACGGCGGCGCTCGAGCGCGGGTCGCTCGAGTAGCACAGCAAGTCCGCGGAGGCCCCGTGATCGAGGGCGGGCCGGCCGAGCCAGCGGCGCGCGTCCCAGCACGCCGCGCCCAGCGCCTCGGTGGGGCTCATGCCGATGCTCTTGAGCGCTTCGACCTCGTCGGCGATGCGCCCGGGGGCGACCATGGTGCCGGCGTCGCTGCCGGCGTAGATCGGCACGCCCGCCTCCCGGGCCGCCGCGATCCGGGACAGCCCGCGCGCATGCAGGTCACGCATGTGCGCCGCGTAGGCCGGATACTTCGAGGCGGCCTCGGCGATCCCGGGGAAGTTTTCGATGATGTTGACCAGCGTCGGGACCAGCACGGTGCCGTGCTCGACCATCAGCTCGATCGTGTCGTCGTCCAGGCCGGTGCCGTGCTCGATGCAGTCGATGCCGGCGCTGATCAGCCCGGGCAGCGCGTCTTCACTGAAGACGTGCGCGGTGACCCGGGCGCCGTGGGCGTGCGCGGTCTCGATGGCGGCCTTGAGCACGTCGTCGGACCACAGCGGGGCCAGATCGCCGACGCTGCGGTCGATCCAGTCGCCGACCAGCTTGATCCAGCCGTCGCCGCGCCTGGCCTCCTCGGCCACCGCCTGCGGCAGTTGCCATTCGTCTTCCAGCTCGCGCGAGAAACCCGCCGCATAGCGCTTGGGTCTGGCCAAATGCTTTCCGGCACGGATGATTCGGGGCAGATCGTCGCGGTCGTCGAGGCTGCGGGTGTCGGTGGGCGACCCGCAGTCCCGCAACAGCAACGCGCCGACATCGCGTTCGATCTCGGCCTGGGCGATCGCGTCGTCCAGCGGGATCTCGCCATGCTCGCCGAGGCCGACGTGGCAGTGGGCGTCGACCAGCCCGGGCAGAATCCAGCCGCCGTCGAAGACGGTGTCGGCGCCCGCGACCGGTTCGGCACTGATCCGGCCGTCGACGATCCACAGTTCGATCTCGGTCTCGTCGGGCAGCCCCACGCCCCGCACGTGCATGCGCACCGGCGGCTAATTTCTTCCGGGGTTGCCCGGGAACTTCAGCTTGGACAGATCGAAGTCGGCCAGACCGGGCGGCAGCTCGTTGAGGCCTTCGGGCATCTGGGACAGGTCGGGGAATCCGGCCGGCATGCCCTGCATCAGGGGGTTCCGCGCCTTCGGCGGCGTCGGGCCGCGTCCGCCCTTCTTGCCCTTCTTGCCCGCCTTGCCCTTGGCCCCCTTGGACTTTCGCGTCGCCGACTTGCGGCCCAGACCGGGGATGCCCATGCCGCCGAGCATCGACGACATCATCTTGCGGGCCTCGAAGAAGCGGTCCACCAGCTGGTTGACCTCGGACACGGTGACGCCCGAGCCGTTGGCGATGCGCAGCCGCCGCGACGCGTTGATGATCTTCGGGTCGGCGCGCTCGGCGGGGGTCATGCCGCGGATGATGGCCTGCAGGCGGTCGAGCTGGCGGTCGTCGACCTGGGCTAGCGCGTCCTTCATCTGCCCCGCGCCCGGCAGCATGCCCAGCAGGTTGCCGATCGGGCCCATCTTGCGGATGGCCAGCATCTGCTCCAGGAAATCCTCGAGCGTCAGCTCGCCGGTGCCGATCTTGACCGCCGCGGCCTCGGCCTGTTCGGCGTCGAAAACCTGCTCGGCCTGCTCGATCAGGCTCAGCACGTCGCCCATGCCCAGGATGCGGCTGGACATCCGGTCGGGGTGGAAGACGTCGAAGTCCTCCTGCTTCTCGCCGGTGGAGGCGAAAAGGATTGGGACGCCGGTCACCTCGCGCACCGAGAGCGCCGCGCCGCCGCGGGCGTCGCCGTCGAGCTTGGTCAGCACCACACCGGTGAAGCCGACGCCCTCGCGGAACGCCTCGGCGGTGGTGACGGCGTCCTGACCGATCATCGCGTCCAGCACGAACAGCACTTCGTCGGGATTGATCGCGTCGCGGATGGCCGCGGCCTGGGCCATCAGCTCGTCATCGATACCGAGGCGGCCGGCGGTGTCGACGATGACGACGTCGAAGTGCTTGGCCTGCGCCTCGGCGAGTCCGGCCGCCGCGACGGCGACCGGGTCGCCGGGACCGGATTCGGGGGACGCGCCGGGATGCGGCGCGAAGACCTGTACCCCGGCGCGCTCACCGACCACTTGCAGCTGGTTCACCGCGGCCGGACGCTGCAGGTCGCACGCCACCAGCAGCGGGGTGTGCCCCTGTCCGCGCAGCCAGGCAGCCAGCTTGCCGGCCAGCGACGTCTTACCGGAACCCTGCAGGCCGGCGAGCATCACCACGGTCGGCGGGGTCTTGGCGAACGCCAACTGGCGGGTCTGTCCGCCCAGGATGCCGATGAGTTCTTCGTTGACGATCTTGACGACCTGCTGCGCCGGATTGAGGGCGCCGGAGACCTCGGCGCCCTGGGCGCGGTCCTTGATCCGGGTGACGAAGGCGCGCACCACGGGCAGCGACACGTCGGCTTCCAGCAGCGCCAGCCGGATTTCGCGAGTGGTGGCCTCGATATCAGCGTCGGTCAATCGACCCTTGCCGCGTAGCCCTGCCAGGGCACCGGTCAATCGGTCGGACAGCGATTCAAACACCCCGCCAGCCTAGTGGCAGTGCAATCTGGCGCGAGCGTCACGCTGGCGTGGCCCACGGCGTCGGGCGCCACGCTGGCGTGACGCTCGGCGGGAGGTTGACGGCCGGTCCGCCGCCAGCAAAGGTCAGCTCATGCTCGAGGTGATCGGCAAGGGCTCGTGCACCGAAGCGCATCCGGTGCCGCTGCTCTTCGTGCACGGCGGCTGGCATGGCGCGTGGTGCTGGGAACACTTCTTGGACTTCTTCGCCGAGGCCGGCTACCGCGCGGTCGCGATGAGCCTGCGCGGACACGGCGCCAGCCCCACGGCCAAGCCGCTGCCGAAGGTGTCGATCCGCGACTACATCGATGACGTCCGCACGGTGGCCGACGACCTGGGCGGCGCGCCGGTCCTGGTGGGCCATTCCCTGGGCGGTTTCGTGATCCAGCGCTACCTCGAAGATCGCAGCGCGCCGGCCGCGGTGCTGGTGGGCTCGGTGCCGCCGCAGGGCGTGCTCACCCTGGCGTTGCGGGTGTGGCGACGGCGGCCGTCGATGACGATGGAATCGTGGAGCGATCCCACGCTGCTGAAGTTCCTCGCCACCCCGGCGCTGGCCCGTGAGTACCTGTTCTGCGCCGACACGCCCGAGGCCGTCGTCGAATCGTGCCGGCAACGCGCGGGGGCCGAGAGCGTTCGCGCGGCCATGACCGACCCGATCGTCCGTCGCGTCAGAACCAAGCGGGTGACCACGCCGATCTTGGTGCTGGGCGCCTTGCACGACGGCTTCGTCAGCGTCCGCGAGGTGCGCAACACGGCGCGCGCCTACCGCACCGAGCCGGAATTCTTCTCCATGGGCCACAACATGATGCTCGAACCGGGCTGGGCCGACGTTGCCGGACGCATCCACGAATGGCTGCAGACCCGCGAAACGGTGAGCCCGACACAGTAGCCGGTCGAGTCGTTACTGCGCCGAAAAGCGTTGGCGTGCTAGATTTCACAGCCGCGACTCAATCGAGTCAGCCGCGTCGGCGAGCAATGAACGGGGGGCCTGTGTCGATGCCGCTCGGCGACATCCAGGCGCGGGCCGACGACGCCGGCGTGCTGCGCGGCTGGCAGCGCAGGGCGCTGGTCAAGTACCTCGCCGGCCGGCCGCGCGATTTCCTGGCGGTGGCCACCCCGGGCGCGGGGAAAACGACGTTCGCCCTACGGGTGGCGGCCGAACTGCTCGGCCAACGCGCCGTGGAGCACGTCACCGTCGTGGTGCCCACCGAGCACCTGAAGGTGCAGTGGGCGCAGGCCGCGCAGCGCTACGGCCTGGCCCTGGACCCGAGGTTTACCAACAGCAACCCGCGGATCGCGCCGGAGTATCACGGCGTGATGGTCACCTACGCGCAGGTCGCCGCGCATCCGACGTTGCACCGGGTGCGCACCGAGCAGCGCAGGACCCTGGTCATCTTCGACGAGATACACCACGGCGGTGACGCCAAGACGTGGGGCGACGCCATCCGCGAAGCCTTCGGCGACGCCACCCGCCGGCTCGCGCTGACGGGCACGCCCTTTCGCAGCGACGACAGCCCCATCCCGTTCGTGACCTATGAGGCGGGCCCCGACGGGATACGGCGTTCGCGGGCCGACCACGCCTACGGCTACACCGATGCGCTTGCCGACGGCGTGGTCCGGCCGGTGGTCTTCCTGGCCTACTCCGGGGAGGCGCGGTGGCGCGACAGCGCCGGCGAGGAGCACGCGGCCCGCCTCGGCGAGCCCCTGTCGGCCGAGCAGACCGCGCGCGCGTGGCGCACGGCGCTGGACCCCGCCGGCGAATGGATGCCCGCGGTGATCACCGCCGCGGATCTGCGGCTGCGCCAATTGCGTACGCACATACCGGATGCCGGTGGAATGATCATCGCCTCCGATCAGACCGCCGCGCGCGCCTACGCCGCCCTGCTGACGAAGCTGACCGGCGAGGCGCCGACGCTGGTGCTCTCCGACGATCCCGGATCGTCGGCGCGCATCAGCGAATTCGCCGCGAGCACCAGCCGCTGGCTGGTCGCGGTGCGGATGGTCTCCGAGGGCGTCGACGTGCCGCGGCTGTCGGTCGGGATCTACGCCACCAGCGCCTCGACGCCGCTGTTCTTCGCCCAGGCCGTCGGCCGGTTCGTGCGGTCGCGCCGCCCGGGGGAAATCGCGAGCATCTTCGTGCCGTCGGTGCCGAACCTGCTCCAGCTGGCCAGCGAGCTCGAGGCTCAGCGCAACCACGTGCTCGGCGAGCCGCACCGCATCTCCGAGGGCGACCCGCTCGAGGGCGATCCGGCCACCAAGACGCAGGACGAGAAGGGTGACCTCGACAAGGGGTTCACCTCATTGGGTGCCGACGCGGAACTCGATCAGCTCATCTTCGACGGATCGTCGTTCGGCACCGCCGCTCCCGCCGGCAGCGAGGAGGAGGCGGACTACCTCGGCATCCCGGGGCTGCTCGATGCCGAGCAGATGCGCACGCTGCTGCACCAGCGTCAGGACGAACAGCTGCAGAGGCGGGCCCAAATGCAAAAGGAGGCCGGATCGCGGGCGGGCGTACAGGCCCCGTCCGCCACCGTGCACGGCCAGCTTCGGGAGCTGCGCCGCGAGCTGAACACCCTCGTTTCGATCGCCCACCACCGGACGGGCAAGCCGCACGGGTGGATTCACAACGAGCTGCGTCGCCGCTGCGGTGGCCCGCCGATCGCCGCAGCGAGCCGCGAACAGCTGCGCGCTCGCATCGACGCGGTGCGCCAGCTCAACGCCGAACATTCGTGAGCAAGCGCGGCGAGCCGCTTGCGGGGGACGGGTCGCCCCATCAGGCTCAGTCGCCGACGGGTTCCTCGAGCACCTCGACCGCCGGGCCGCCCAAGACGGCCAGCAGGCTCTGCTCGACCCCGTCGCGCGCGCCGTGCTCGGCGCCGGCGGCCGCATCGGCCACTTCGGCAGGCACCGTCACACAGAAGACGTCCGCCGCGGTCGACCCGAAGGTGTTGACCTTCGCCCAGACGATGTCGGTGCCCGCCACCTCCAGCGCGCGGGTCAGCAGAGCGAGCAATCCGAGTCGGTCCATGGCGCGCACCTCGACGATCAACTGGCCGGGTGAGGCCGAGTCGACCCACAGGATGCGGGGCGGCGCGCTCGACCGCGTGACGGGCACCCCGACCTGGACCTCACCCGCCCGGCCGGTGGCCGCGCTGACGGCGTCGCTGTCGCGCTTTTCCAGCGCACCCAACACGTCGACGTCGCCGGCCAGCGCGCCGCTGAACTGCTGGCGCAGCAGGCCCGCTTCCGGCGGTGAGCCGAACAACGGCGACACCACGAATTCGACGATCGCGAATCCCTCGTGGGTGCTGGCCGAGGCCGAATGGATGCGCAGCGAGTTCAGCGCCAGCACCGCGGCGGCCTTCGACACCAGTCCCCGCTGATCCGGCGCGGCCATCACCACATCCAGACGCTCGCCGCCGCTGGGCTTGATGTCCACGTGGACGCCGCGATCGGCAGCCAGCGAAAGATATTGTGGTGCAGCGGGTTTCGCCTCGGGGAGCGGCTCCCCCGCCATCACCAGCCGGCAGCGCCGGACCAGGTCCTCGATCAGCGACGCCTTCCACTCGCTCCACACCCCGGGGCCGGTGGCCCTCGAATCCGCCTCGGTCAGGGCGTGCAGGACTTCGAGCAGCAGCGCGTCCCCGCTCAGCGCTTTCACCACGCGCTCAATGGTGTTGGGGTCGTTGAGGTCACTGCGGGTGGCCACCATCGGCAGCAGCAGGTGGTGGCGGACCAGCTGCGCGAGCAGCTCGGTCTCGGCCGACGAGATGCCCAGCCTGGGCCCGATCTCGAGCGCCAGGCCCGCGCCCAGCACGCTGTGGTCGACGCCGCGGCCCTTGCCGATGTCGTGCAGCAGCGCGCCCAACGCGAGCAGGTCGGGCCGCGCCACCCGGGTCGACAGCGGTGCGGCATTGACGGCCGTCTCGATGACGTGGCGGTCCACCGTCCACTTGTGCGCGACGTCGCGGGGCGGCAGGTCGCGGATGGCGTCCCATTCCGGCAGCAGCCGGCCCCACAGCCCGGTGCGGTCGAGCGCTTCGATGGTCGCCACGGTGGTCGGCCCGGCGGACAGCACAACCAGTAAGTCGTCCAACGACTCTCGCGGCCATGGCACCGGCATCTCCGGCGCGCCGGCGGCCAGCCGGCTCAGCGTGGCGGCGCCGATCGGCAACCCCGTGTCGGCCGAGGCGGCAGCCACCCGCAACACCAAACCGACGTCGGTGTCGGGGCGCGCGTCGCGGGCAAGGACGATCTCTCCGGCATATTCGACGACACCCTCGTCCAGCGGACGCCGCTTGGGCCGGCGCACCAGGGCCGTCACCCCGCGCCGCGGCAGGGCGTTCTCGGCGGTCCGGATGCCGGTCTCGGCATGGTAGGCGATGGTGCGCCCGGCGTCGGATAGCTTGCGCGCCAAGTCAAATCGGTCCCCGATGTGCAGGGCGGCGCTGATCTCGTCGGCGTATTGGGCCTGCAGCTGATCGCGTCCGCGGCCCGACACCCGGTGCAGCTCGGTGCGCACGTCGAGCAGCGTCAGGTGGGCGTCGTCGAGCGAACCCCCGGGAGATTCCGGACGCGCCATGCCGTGGCGGTCGATCAGCTGGGCGACACCCAGCGCGTCGAGCAGTTGCACATCGCGCAGGCCGCCGCGACCCGACTTCAGGTCCGGCTCGGCCCGCTGCGCTATCCGTCCGCAGCGGTCCCAACGCGTCTGCGTCATTTCGACGAGCTCGTTCATGCGGGAGCGAATCGCGCTGCGCCACTGTCGTCGAGCGCCGGCGATCAATTCGTCGGACAGCCGGGCGTCGCCGGCGATGTGGCGGGCGTCCAGCATGCCCAGCGCCGCGATCATGTCGGCGTTGGCGACACCGAGGGCCCCGGAAACGGTCCGCACGCTGTGGTCGAGCCGAACGTTGGCGTCCCACAACGGATACCACAACTTGTCGGCTACCGTGCCCAGCACGTCGTCGGACTTGTTGTCGTGCAACAACATCAGGTCCAGGTCGGAATGCGGCAACAACTCGTGGCGGCCCAGTCCACCGATGCCGACGATGGCAAAGCCGCTGTCGTCGGTGATCCCGATCTCGTCCGCCTTGGCCATCAACCAGGATTCGTGCAGGTCCAGCCAGGCGTGCCGCAGTTCGGCGGCGTGCAGCTTGCTGCCCTCGGACAGTAGTTGGCGCCGCGAAGCGGCCAAATCGACTGCCCCGCAGGCGCTTTCCGTCCCAGCCAGCTGCCCGGACGGATCGGGGTCGTTCGGGGTCATGCCCTCCCGGCCCGCCCGGGTCGAATCAGCAATTGACAGCGGATGTCATAGCGCATCGGTTCCGCGCTCGCCGGTGCGCACCCGCACAATGGTTTCCACGGGGCTCACCCACACCTTGCCGTCGCCGATCTTGCCGGTGCGCGCGGCCCGGACGATGCTGTCCACGACCTTGTCGACGATGGAGTCGTCGACGACGACCTCGATGCGCACCTTGGGCACGAAGTCGACCGAATACTCGGCGCCCCGGTAGACCTCGGTGTGACCCTTCTGCCGTCCGTAGCCCTGGATTTCGCTGACCGTCATCCCCAGGACGCCCGCGTCCTCCAGAGCGGTCTTCACGTCATCGAGCGTGAACGGCTTTACGATCGCGGTGATCAGCTTCATGACTGCTCTGCCTCCACTTTGTCGCCCACTCGCTCCTCCTCCAGGCCATTGCGGGTATCCGCCACAGCGACCCGGGGCGGCAGAACCGAACCGGTAGCCACGGCGAAATCGTAACCACTCTCGGCATGCTCGGCCTCGTCGATGCCCGAGGCTTCCGCCTCCGGGTTGAGACGAAGCCCGATGGTGTACTTCAGGATCAACGCCAGGATCAGCGTAACCACCCCAGAGTAGATGAGGACGCTGAACGCGCCGACTGCCTGCCGCTCGAGCTGGGCCCAGCCGCCCCCGTAGAACAGGCCCTTGGACACCCCGGTGACGCCGTTGATGGCCGGGCTCTCCGGCGCGGCGAGCAGCCCCACCAACAGGGTGCCGGCCAAGCCGCCGACCAGATGCACCCCGACCACGTCGAGGGAGTCGTCAAAGCCCAGCTTGAATTTCAGGCCGACCGCCAGCGCGCACACGACGCCGGCCACCAGGCCCACCACCAACGCGCCCAGCACGTTGACCGACGAGCACGACGGCGTGATGGCCACCAGCCCGGCGACGATGCCGGACGCCGCGCCCAGCGTCGTCGCCTTGCCGTCGCGGATCCGCTCGGTGAGCATCCAGCCCAGCATCGCGGTCGCCGTCGCGACCGTGGTTGTCATGAAGGTCGACCCGGCGACACCGTTGGAGCTGGTGGCCGATCCGGCGTTGAACCCGTACCAGCCGAACCACAGCAATCCGGCGCCGAGCATCACGAACGGCAGGTTGTGCGGCCGGAACAACGTCGTGGGCCAACCGCGCCGCTTGCCCAGCACGATCGCCAGCATCAGGCCCGCCACACCGGAATTGATGTGGACCGCGGTCCCGCCCGCGAAGTCGATCGCGTGCAGCTTGTTGGCGATCCAGCCGCCCTTCTCGGAGGCGAAGCCGTCGAACGCGAAAACCCAGTGGGCGACCGGGAAATAGACGAACGTCGCCCATAGGCCGGCGAACACCAGCCAGGCGCCGAACTTCAGCCGGTCGGACACCGCGCCCGAGATCAGGGCGACGGTGATGATCGCGAACATCAGCTGGAACGCCACGAACACCGTGGCGGGCAAGGTACCCGCCAGCGGAATGTCCGTTGCCGCAACGCCTTTGCTTGGATCGGCGGCCGTAGCGTTGACGCCGATGAGGCCCTTCAGGCCCCAGAACGACGTCGGCTTCCCTACGACACCGGCCCCGGCGTCGTCGCCGAAGGCGAGCGAATAGCCGTAAAGCACCCAGAGCACGGTGACCACGCCCATCGCGCTGATGCTCATCATGAGCATGTTCAGCACGCTTCGGGCGCGCACCATGCCGCCGTAGAAGAACGCCAGACCCGGCGTCATCAACAGCACCAGCGCGGAACTGGCCAGCATCCAGGCGGTATCGCCGGTATTGGGCTGGCCCAGTATCGGGTATGTCACTCGCAATCTCCTCCGCTCGGCCCACAACTGGCCGCCAGAAACACGTCTGATGGCCTGTCCCAGAACATTGCGAGATTGTTGTTTCGGCGATGGTGCCGCCATGTTTCGGCGGGATTAACGTCCCGCTCGCCGCGTAAGGGGTGTCAGCCCAGTAGCGCGTCGACGAAAGCGGCCGGTTCGAACGGCGCGAGATCGTCGGGGCCTTCCCCGAGCCCCACCAGTTTGACCGGCACGCCGAGTTCCTGTTGAACCCGAAAGACGATGCCCCCCTTGGCCGTTCCGTCCAGCTTGGTCAACACCGCGCCGGTGATCTCGACGACCTCGGCGAACACCCGGGCCTGGGCCAGCCCGTTCTGCCCGATGGTGGCGTCAAGGACCAGCAGCACCTCGTCGACCGCGGCGCGCCGTGTTACGACCCGCTTAACTTTGTCGAGCTCGTCCATCAGCCCGACCTTGGTGTGCAGCCGGCCCGCGGTGTCGATGAGCACCACGTCGGCGCCCGCGGCGATGCCCTTGTCGACCGAGTCGTACGCCACCGAGGCCGGGTCGGCGCCCTCGGCGCCGCGCACCACCTCCGCGCCCACCCGCGACGCCCAGGTCTGCAGCTGATCGGCCGCCGCGGCGCGGAACGTGTCGGCGGCGCCCAAGACGACGCGCCGCCCGTCGGCGACCAGGACCCGGGCCAGCTTGCCGACGGTGGTGGTTTTTCCGGTGCCGTTGACCCCGACGATCAGCAGCACCGAGGGGTGGTCGGCGTGCGGCAGCGCCCGGATCGACCGGTCCATGCCAGGCTGCAACTCCTTGATCAGCACGTCGCGCAGCACGGCCTTGGCGTCGGCCTCGGTGCGCACGTCGCTGCCGGCCAGCCGGGTGCGCAGCTGCGCGATCACCGATTCGGTGACCACCGGCCCCAGGTCGGCGATCAGCAGTGTGTCCTCGACGTCCTGCCAGGCGTCCTCGTCCAGGTCGCCGCCGCCGATCAAGCCCAGCATGCTGCGACCGAGCGCGTTCTGCGATCTGGCCAGCCTGCCGCGCAGCCGTTCCAGTCGGCCCTCGGTGGGCGCGATCTCCTCGATCTCGGGGGCGGCCGGGGGCACCTCGGGGGCCGCCGGAACCTCCGGTGCCGGGGCCTCGGGCGCGGGGGCCTGCGGCGCCGGCGCCGGGGCCGGCGCGGCGGGGGCCTCGGGCACCGGTTCGGGAAGCTCGACCTCGGAAATGGTGCGCCGCGGCGCGTCGCGTGGGATGGCGGCGTCGTCACCTACCCCGGGCAGCCCGGTGGTGTCGAGCCGATCGGCGGTCGTGGTCTGGCTGAAGGTGATGCCCGAGGACGCGGTGTAGCCGCCGGAACGGTCGATGGCCCCGGGTTCGGGCCGGGTCGAGAAGCTGATGCGCCGCCGCCGATACCGCAGCAGGCCCAGGACCAGCGCGGTGATGACGACCAGGGCAGCGACGACCGCGATGGCGATCCAAAGACCTTGGGACACGCTGACATTGTTTCAAGCGGTCGGGTGCGGGGTGGTCACCGGGCCTTACTCGACGGCGCCGACCAGCTGCTCCACCTGCTGGCCCCGCATCCGCTGCGAGATCACCGCGGTGATGCCGTCGCCCTGCATGGTCACGCCGTAGAGCGCGTCCGCGACCTCCATCGTCGGCTTCTGGTGGGTGATGATGATGAGCTGGGAGCGCGCCCGCAGCAGCTCGAACAGCGAGATCAGCCGTCGCAGGTTGGTGTCGTCGAGGGCGGCCTCCACCTCGTCCATGATGTAAAACGGCGACGGGCGGGCCCGGAAGATCGCCACCAGCATCGCCACCGCCGTCAGCGCCTTTTCACCGCCGGATAGCAGCGACAGGCGGGTGATCTTCTTGCCCGGCGGGCGGGCCTCGACCTCGATGCCGGTGGTGAGCATGTCGTCGGGATTGGTCAGCCGCAGCCGGCCCTCACCGCCGGGGAACAGCACGGTGAAGACCTCGGTGAACTCGCGTTCGACATCGGCATACGCCTCGCTGAACACCTGCAGGATGCGGGCGTCGACCTCGTCGACCACCCCGAGCAGGTCCTTGCGCGCGGCCTTGACGTCCTCGAGCTGGGTGGACAGGAAGTTGTAACGCTCTTCGAGCGCGGCGAACTCCTCCAGCGCCAACGGGTTGACCCTGCCCAGTTCGGCCAGCTCGCGCTCGGCCCGTTTGGCGCGGCGCTCCTGGGTGGGCCGGTCGTAGGGAATCGGCGCGGGCGCGAAAACCTGTTCGCCGCGCTCCTTGGCCTGCTCGTATTCGGCCATCTCCAATTCGGAGGGCGGCAGTTGATTCTCCGGGCCGTACTCGGCGATCAGGTCGGCCGGCGCCATGCCGAACTGCTCGAGCACCATCTGCTCGAGCTGCTCGATGCGCATCGCCGCCTGGGCGTTGGCCACCTCGTCGCGGTGCAGCGAGTCGGTCAGGGCGGCCACCCGCGCGCTCAACGCGTTCACCTCGGCGCGCACCGCCGCCATCGCGGTCGCACGCTCCTGGCGTTCGGCGGCCAGCGCGTCGCGGATTTTGGACGCGGCGTCGACGACGCTGGTCAATCGCTGCGCCAGCAGGCGCCCGGCGTCGGCCACCGCCGCCGCCACCGTGGCGGCGCGCAGCCGCGCCTCCCGCGCCTGCTGGGCCCGCAGCCGGGCCTCGCGTTCGGCCGCGGCCGCGCGGCGCAACGAATCCGCCCGTCCGCGAACCGCATTCGCGCGCTCCTCGGCGGTCCGCACCGCCAGCCGGGCCTCGACTTCGACGCTGCGAGCGGCCTCGGTGGCCGCGGCGATTTGCTGACGGTTCACCGGATCTTCCGTCGGCGCGTGCTGGGTCTCCTGGGCGTTGCGCAGCCGGGTTTCCAGTTCGGTGACTTCGGCGACGGTCTGGGTCCGGCCCGCCTCGAGCTCCTCGCGCTGCCGCAGCAGCCTGCTCCACTCGTCCTCGGACGTCCGGGCCTCCTGACCGAGCCGTCCCAGCTGCTCGTACATCCCCGAGATCTCGCTGTCGGACTCGTTGAGCGCGGCCAGCGCCTGCTCGGCCGAGTCCTGACGGGCGGCCTGCTCGGTCAGCGCGCCCGACAGCGCCGCGCTCAGCTGGGCCACCCGCGCTTCCGCGGCGGTGAGCTCGTCGCCGGCCTTGTCGATCTCCGAGGTCACCTCGAGCGTCGAGGGCTTGCGGTCCGACCCGCCGCTCACCCGGCCGGCGCCCACCAGGTCACCGTCGAGCGTGACCGCACGCAGGTGAGGGTGCGCCGCCACCAGCGCCAGGGCCTGGTCCAAATCGTCGACCACCGCGACACCGGAGAGCATGGCCGTGATCGCGCCGCCCAGCCGGGCCGGCGCGTCGATCAGGTCGAGCGCCCACAGCGCGCCCGCCGGGGCGGCCTGCGGCGCAGGCTGATCGGCGGGCCAGTCTCCCAACACCAGCGCGGCGCGGCCCCCGTCGGCCGCCTTGAGCGCGGCGACGGCCGAACGCGCCGCGCCGAAGCTCTCGGCCGCCAGCGCGTCGGCCGCCGATCCCAGCACCGCGGCCAGCGCCGCCTCGTAGCCGGGGCGAACCTTGACCAGTTTGGCCATCGGCCCCAAAAGGCCTGTTCCGCCGTGGTTTTGAATGAGCCAGGCCGCGCCGTCCTTGCGCTCCAGCCCGATCGCGAGCGCGTCGATGCGGGCCCGCAGCGAGGCCACCTGGCGTTCGGCGTCTCGCTCGGCGGACTGCAGCTCGGCCACCCGCTCATCGGCGAGCCGCAACGCCGCGACCGTGCGCTCGTGGTGTTCGTCCAGGCCGACCTCGCCCTGATCGAGTTCACCGACGCGGCCCTGGACGGTCTCGAATTCCACCTTGGCCTGCTGCGCGCGGGCGGCGGCCTGCTCGATGCGCTCGGACAGGCGCGACACGCTGTCGTCGATCGACTCGACCCGCGCCCGCATCGTCTCCACCTGACCGGCCAAGCGCGCCAAGCCTTCTCGCCGATCCGCCTCCGCGCGCACCGCCGCCATGTGTGCCCGATCGGCCTCGGCGGCCTCGCGCTCCCGCTCGGCCAATTCGGCGCGGGCGCCATCCAGCCGGGTGCGCGCGCCGGCCAGATCGGCGAGCAGCTGGCGCTCGGCGACCGCGACCCGCTCGGCCTCGGCTTCCAGCGCGTCGGGGTCGGTGTCGCCGGTGGCAAGCGGCTCCACATCCAGGTGCTGCGCCCGCTCGCTGGCGATGCGCACGGTCGCGGCGACCCGTTCGGCCAGCGCGGACAGCGCGAACCAGGTCTGCTGAACCGACTCGGCCCGGCTCGAGAGTTCGCCGACCGCCGTTTCGTGCGTGGTCAGCTCGGCGGACGCCTCCGCCAGCCGCGCGGAGGCCTGGTCGTGTTCGCGGCGCATGGCGGCCTCGGCCTCGAAGATGGCCTCGCGCTCGCCCTGCCGGTTGACCAGGTCGTCGGCGGCCAGCCGCAGCCGGGCGTCGCGCAGGTCGGCCTGGATCGTCTGGGCTCGGCGGGCCACCTCGGCCTGGCGGCCCAGCGGTTTGAGCTGGCGGCGCAGCTCGGTGGTCAGATCGGTCAGCCGGGCCAGGTTCGCCGACATCGCGTCGAGTTTGCGGAGGGCTTTCTCCTTACGCTTGCGGTGCTTGAGCACCCCGGCCGCTTCTTCGATGAACGCGCGACGGTCCTCGGGCCGCGATTGCAGGATCTCGTCGAGCTTGCCCTGCCCGACGATGACGTGCATCTCCCGGCCGATCCCGGAGTCGCTCAGCAGTTCTTGAACATCCATCAAACGGCAACTGCTGCCGTTGATTTCGTATTCGCTGGCGCCGTCGCGGAACATCCGCCGGGTGATGGACACCTCGGAGTACTCGATGGGCAGCGCGTTGTCGGAGTTGTCGATGGTGACGGTGACCTCGGCGCGGCCCAGCGGGGCCCGCGACGAGGTCCCGGCGAAGATGACGTCTTCCATCTTGCCGCCGCGCAGCGTCTTGGCCCCCTGCTCCCCCATGACCCAGGCCAGCGCGTCGACCACATTGGACTTGCCGGACCCGTTGGGCCCCACGACGGCGGTGATGCCCGGTTCGAAGCGCAGAGTCGTCGGCGAGGCGAAGGACTTGAAGCCCTTCAGCGTCAGACTCTTGAGGTACACGGCGAGCCAGACTACCGCTCGAATCGCCCCCGGCGGCTGCACCGAGGGGTGTCGGCTCGCCCGAAAAAGGACCGCGGTTTGCCTGGTCGACGCACTGGTCACAGTGGTCACATGAGCCACGGGTCGATGGCGATTACGGGTTGTTAAGCCGACCCGTCGAACCCTGCGCCGGCGCTGGCGTGACTGATATGACGCGGCGGGCCGCGGCGCGCCTCAACGCTCGACGAAGCCCTCGAACCGCTCCTGCGGCTGCGACCAGTCGGCCACCACCTTGTCGACGTGCCCGGGCCGCGACGGCCACGCCGTGCCACCTTCCAGCAGGTGCAGTAGCTTCTCCCCGGCCGCCCGCGGCCCCTGAGCGACCACCAGGACGCGGCCGTCGTCCTGGTTGGCCGCGTAACCGGTGAGGCCCAGCTCCAGCGCCCGGCAACGCGTCCACCACCGGAAACCCACGCCTTGGACCCGGCCGTGCACCCAGGCGGTGAGCCGGGTGTCAGGCTCCGGCATCGCTGACCTCGAAGTTGACGGTGGCACCGGACTTGAGTGTGCGCCCGACGGTGCAGACCTGGTCGATGGCCCGGTTGACCACGACCAGCAGGCGCTCCCTCTCATCGTCGGCCAGGCCCGACAGGTCCAGCTCCAGGGTCTCCTCGAGCAGCGGATAGCGCTCCTGCTCGCGGTCGGCGGCGCCGGAGACCCTGATGACCGCCTTGTAGTCGTCGCCCAGCCGGCGGGCCAGCGGCAGGTCGCTGGACATCCCGCTGCACGCCGCGAGCGCGATCTTGAGCAGCTCACCGGGGGTGAACACGCCGTCGACGTCCTCGGAGCCGACCAGCACCTGGGCACCACGTGAGCTGTACCCGGTGTAGCGACGAGTTCCGGTGCGTTCCACCCACAGTTCGGCCATGGCTCATTTCTACCGGGCGCCGCGACTTTGGCGCACGGGCATACTGCATTGCATGGCCACCCTGGTCGCATTCCACGCCCACCCCGACGACGAGGTCGTGCTCACCGGCGGCACGCTGGCGCGGGCGGCCGCCGCGGGGCACCGGGTGGTCGTGGTCACGGCGACCGACGGGCGCGTCCACAACGACGACGAAAGCCATCGCATCGACGAATTGCGTTCGAGCGCAAGGGTTCTCGGGGCACAGCGGGTGGAGTGCCTCGGGTATGCCGACAGCGGCTACGGTCCGCTGTTCTACCCAGATCCGCCCGGGCGCGTCCGGTTCGGGCGTGCGGATGTCGACGAGGCGGCCGGACGGCTGGCCGGCATCCTGCACGACGAACGTGCCGACCTGCTGATCAGCTACCAGCCGAACGGCGGCTACGGCCACCGCGACCATGTTCAGGTCCACAACGTCGGCAAGCGTGCCGCCGAACTCGCCGCCACCCCGCGGGTGCTCGAGGTGACCATGCCGCGCGAAATGCTGGTCCGCGTCAGCGATATCGCGCACCTGTTGCGGCTTCCCGGTCCGTACGCGCGGGACGTCGTCCGCGGCGCATACGCTCCGCGCGCGACGATCACCCATCGAGTCAACGTCTTTCGCTTCGCGCGCCAGAAGCGAGATGCGCTGGCGGCCCACCGCTCTCAGATCGGCGATTCCGGCCTTTCCGCGCGGGCGTTCGGGTTACTGCTCCGGTTGCCGCCCCAGGTGTTCGGTGCGCTGTTTCGCCACGAGTGGTTCGTGGACCCGACCTTGCCCGCCGGCACGCTGCGCCGCGACATCTTCGAGTGAGTCGCCGCGCCGGAAAATCGCTCAACCACGCGGTCGCGGTTGGCATTTGGGACAGTAGAACGAGGAACGGTTCATGAACTTCTCGCGGCGCATCACCGCGCCGCAGCGGCGGCAGGCTTCACCGTCCCTGCCGTAGGCGTCCAGCGACCGGTCGAAGTATCCCGATTCGCCGTTGACGTTGACGTAGAGCGAATCAAACGACGTCCCGCCCTTGGCCAGCGCATCGCGCATCACGTCGGCGGCCGCGTCCAGCACGGCGGTCAACTGCTTGCGGCTCAGCGTGTCGGCGATCCGCGCGCCGTTGAGTTTGGCCCGCCACAGCGCCTCGTCGGCGTAGATGTTGCCGATGCCAGATATCACCTGCTGGTCAAGAAGCTGGCGCTTGATCTCGGAATGCTTGCGCCGCAACACTTTTACCACCGCGTCCGCGTCGAATCGGGGGTCCAGGGGGTCACGCGCCAGATGCGCGACCGGCTCCGGCACCACGCTGCCGTCCACCTCGACCAGATCGGCGAGCATCCACCCACCGAAGGTGCGCTGGTCGGCGAAACTCAGCACGGTCCCGTCGTCGAGCAGCGCGGAGATCCGGACGTGCTCGGCGCGCGGGACCTCACCCAGCAGCATCTGCCCGCTCATGCCGAGGTGGACCACCAACGCCGTATCCGATTGCTGCCCAGCGGGTTCCGTGTCGAGCAGCAGCCACAGGTACTTGCCGCGGCGATCGGTGCCGGTGATCCGCGCGTTCAGCAACCGGGCGGTGAGGTCCGCGGGCCCCGCTTCGTGCCGGCGCACCGCGCGCGGATGATGCACCCGCACTGCGGTGATCGTCTTGCCGACGACGTGGGCGTGCAAGCCGCGGCGCACCACCTCGACTTCGGGCAGTTCGGGCATCTAGACGGGCGCCATCTAGTTGGACGTCGTCCCCGCGGGGTCCAGCACGTCGAGCGTCTTCCAGGTGGCGGCCGCGGCCTTCTGCTCGGCCTCCTTCTTGGAGCGGCCGACACCCGTGCCGTATTCGGTTTCCGCCACCACAACCACCGCGGTGAATTCCTTGTCGTGGTCGGGCCCGGTGGAGGTGACGAGGTAGGACGGCGCGCCCATGCCGCGCGCCGCGGTCAGTTCCTGCAGGCTGGTCTTCCAGTCCAGCCCCGCCCCGAGGGTCGGAGCCGCATCCAGTAGCGGGCCGAACAACCGCAGAATCACGTCGCGCGCAACGTCGATGCCGTGATCGAGGTAAATCGCGCCCAGCAGCGATTCCATGCCGTCGGCCAGAATGCTCGACTTGTCGGCACCGCCGGTGTTGGCTTCCCCACGCCCCAGCAGCAGATGGACGCCGAGCCCCCCGTCGCACAGCTTGCGCGCGACGTCGGCCAGCGCCTGGGTGTTGACCACGCTGGCGCGCAGCTTGGCCAGGTCACCCTCGGTGCGGTCGGGATGGCGGTGATACAGCTCGTCGGTGATGGTCAGGCCCAGCACGGCGTCGCCCAGGAATTCCAGGCGTTCGTTGGTCGGCAGGCCCCCGTGTTCGTACGCATAGCTGCGATGCGTCAGCGCCAGGGACAGCAGTTCCTCCGACAGCTCAACCCCGAGGGCGTCGAGCAGCGCGTGCCGTGAACTCACCGCTTACCCCGCGGCTCGTCCGACTCGGCGCTGAACATCCCCGCCAACTTGGCCCACCGTGGATCGATGCGATCGTGCTGGTGGGCCGGCTCGGCGGCCAGCGAAACACCGCATTCGGGGCACAGCCCCGGGCAGCCCGGCGTGCACACGGGCGAGAACGGAAGCTCGAGTCCCACGGCGTCGACGATGGACTGCTCGAGGTCGATGACGTTGTCGACGATGTGGCCCACCTCGTCTTCCTCGGTGGTCGCCTCGGTGGTGCTGTCTGGGTAGGCGAACAGCTCCGTGAGCTGCACTTGCACGTGACCGTCGAGCTTGGTCAGGCAACGCGAGCATTCGCCGACCGTGGGCGCGCTGACCGTCCCGGTCACCAAAACGCCCTCAGACACCGATTGAATCTGCAAGTCCAGCTCGAGGGGGGCGTCCGCCTCGATCGCGATCATGTCCAGCCCGATGCGCGACGGGCTGGGCACGGTTTTCTGCCACGTCACCATCGCCCCGGGGCGGCGCCCGAGCCGGGTGATGTCGAACGCCATCGGCGCGGCCAGCCGTGACGTCGCGCCGCGGGCCGATGGTGTGCTGTGCTGCCGCGTCATAGTAGGAAATCCTACGGCGCCGACCGCATAATTCCAGGGCGCGCCCGCCCCACGAGCGGCCGCGAGACGGCTAGCGCACGGCGTAGTCGTGGGTTCCGGCCGCCGTCCGCAGTTGGTGACGACCGCGGCCCACCGACCGCAGGGTGCCGTTGAGGAACTCCTCGAACTCGGCGAGCTTGTTGTCGACGTAGATGTCGCACTCGCCGCGCAACCGGTCGGCCTCGGCGTGCGCCGAGTCGATCAGCCGGGTGGCCTCCGCGTTGGCCGCCTCCACCACGCTGTTCTGCGAGACCAGGCGCTGCTGCTCCTTGATGCCCTCTTGCACGGCCTTCTCGTAGGAGATGTTGCCGTTTTCCAGCAGGCGGTCGGCCTCGGCCTGGGCGCGGCTGACGCTGGCCTCGTACTCTCGCTTGGCCGCCGTGGCGATGCGCATCGCCTCTTCGCGGGCCTCGCCGACCATCCGCTCGCTGTGCTGCCGCGCCTCGCTCACCATGCGGTCGGCCTGCGATTTCGCGTCCGAGAGCAGCCGGTCCGCCTCCGAGCGGGCGTGGTTGAGCATCGACTCCGACTCGGTGGTCGCCGAGGACACCATCGACTCGGAATGCGCCTTGGCGTCCTGCAGCATCGAGTCGCGCGCATCCAGGACGTCCTGGGCGTCGTCCAGTTCGCCCGGGATCGCGTCCTTGATGTCGTCGATCAGTTCCAGCACGTCGCCGCGAGGCACCACGCAGCCTGCCGTCATCGGAACGCCACGGGCTTCTTCCACGATGGCGCTGAGTTCGTCCAGCGCCTCAAAGACTCGATACACGGCCATACCCTCCTGGCGTCTGCAAAGCTCTTGTTGTTACCAGTGTGCCTGGTGTTGTCCCTGTGACAGCGGTGGCAAGCCCGGTGTGTCGGGTATTCGCCCGTGCGGGCCATTTGCCAGCGATTCTAGGTCGCGGACGCCCCACGGCACTATCCGCGCCGTCAATTAGTGCCGGCAATGGCCGGGCGCCGTCGCCGCGAGGCGCACCGCTTTCGCCCGCTCCTATACCCCTATGGGGTATGCTGCACGGTGCAGCGGCCCTCGAAGCTTCCCGCAGGAGGAACCACGTGACGGTGCTATCAGCGGTCGGGCACGCTTTGGCGCTCGCGGGGTCGATGACGTGGGAAATCCTGTGGGCGCTCATCCTCGGCTTCGCCCTCTCGGCGGTGGTGCAGGCCGTCGTGCGGCGCTCGACGATCGTGGCGCTGATGGGTGACGACCGGCCGCGCACGCTGGCGGTCGCGGCGGGGCTGGGCGCGGCTTCGTCGTCGTGCTCGTATGCCGCGGTGGCGCTGGCCCGATCGCTGTTCCGCAAGGGCGCCGACTTCACGGCCGCGATGGCGTTCGAAATCGGCTCCACCAATTTGGTGGTGGAGCTCGGCATCATTTTGGCCCTGCTGATGGGCTGGCAATTCACCGCGGCCGAATTCCTCGGCGGCCCACTGATGATCGTGGCGCTGGCCGTTCTGTTCCGCCTGTTCGTGCGATCGCGGCTCATCGACGCGGCCCGCGAGCAGGCCGAAAGGGGAATCGCCGGCTCGATGGAAGGCCACGCCGCCATGGACATGTCCATCCAGGGGAGCGGCTCGTTCTGGCGACGGCTGTTCTCGACGGCGGGCCTCACTTCGGTTTCGCACGTATTCGTGATGGAGTGGCTCGCCATCCTGCGCGACCTCGTCCTGGGCTTGCTGATCGCGGGTGCCATCGCGGCCTGGGTACCCGAAAAACTCTGGCAGAACTTCTTTTTGGCCGATCACCCGACCCTCGCGGCGATCTGGGGTCCGATCGTCGGGCCCGTCGTGGCGATCGTGTCCTTCGTCTGCTCGATCGGCAATGTCCCGCTGGCCGCGGTGTTGTGGAACGGGGGCATCAGCTTCGGCGGCGTCATCGCGTTCATCTACGCCGACCTGTTGATCCTTCCGATCCTCAACATCTACCGCAAGTACTACGGCACCCGGATGATGCTGACACTGCTGGGTACCTTCTACACCGCGATGGTCGCCGCCGGGTACCTGGTCGAATTGATCTTCGGCACAGCGCATCTCATTCCCGCGCAGCGCAATGCCATGGTGTTGGAAGCGTCGATCTCATGGAACTACACGACCTGGCTCAACATCGGGTTCCTGGTGCTCGCGGTCGTCCTGGTCGCCCGGTTTGTCACGTCCGGCGGTCTGCCGATGGTGCGCATGATGGGCGGCTCCCCCGATGCTTCCGAGCATCAACACTGACCGCCTAGGACCTCGCGGGCCCCGGATCAGGACCGTTCCGAAAGCCGTTCCCGCAGGCGACGATTGACCGGTTCGGGCAGCAGCTCCGACACGTCACCACCGAGCATCGCGACCTCTTTGGCCAGCGACGACGACACGAACGAATAGCGCGGGGCGGTCGCGACGAAAAAGGTGTCCACGCCCGCGACGTGTTTGTTCATCTGCGCCATCTGCAGCTCGTATTCGAAGTCGGTGCCGGTGCGCAGCCCCTTCACGATGGCCGTCATGCCGCGCGACCGCACGAAATCGACGACCAGCCCCTGCCCGGCTTCCGCCCGGAGGTTGGGCAGGTGCGTCGTCGACTCGTTGATCATCGCGATCCGCTCGTCCAGGTCGAACATGCCCTTCTTGGCGGGGTTGGTCAGGATCGCCACCACCACCTCGTCGAACTGAGCCGACGCGCGCTCGAAAACGTCGATGTGGCCCAACGTCACCGGGTCAAACGAGCCCGGGCATACCGCGCCGCTCATGACGCGCGCCGACGACGATGCAGAGCGAAGCGATGCGGTGGGGGCACCTCCCGCTTGCGGGGGAGAGCGGCGCTCATGACGCGCGCCGACGACGATGCAGAGCAAAGCGATGCGGTGGGGGCACCTCCCGCTTGCGGGGGAGAGCGGCGCTCATGACGAATGACGGTACACGCCACCTCAATGACGCTCGGCCAGCTCCAGACGGGTGTCGCCGTAAACCCGTTGCGGCCACACCGACCAGCCGGCCGGCCACTTCAGCGGCGCACCACCGGCCGCCCGCTCCACTACGGCAACGCTGCCCCCGTGCACCCAGCCGTGCGCGGCCAGCGCGGCCAGCACGGCTTCGATCTCGGCGGCGTCGACGTCGTAGGGCGGGTCAGCCAGCACCAGATCGAACGCGGCCGCGGTCCCGGCCGCCAGCACGGTCGCCACCGCTGCCCGGCGCAGCGTCGCGCCGCGCAGACCCAGGGTTTCGATGTTGCGCGCGATCACCGATCCCGCGCGCGGGTCCGACTCCACGAACAGTGCGGCGGCTGCGCCGCGCGACAACGCTTCCAATCCCAGTGCGCCCGAACCGGCATAGAGGTCCAGCACCGTGAGGCCGGTCAGCTCGAGGCGGGCGGCCAGGATGTTGAAGAGCGACTCGCGGACGCGGTCGGTGGTGGGCCTGGTGCCGCGCGGCGGGACCGCGATGCGCCGGCCCCCGGCCGCGCCGCCAATGATCCGGGTCACCTGCTGATACCTACAACAGCGTCGACCAGTAGTCCCAGAACCGCGCCATGATCAGTAGGAACACCGCGGTGAACCAGAGGGCGGCGACCGACCAGCGCCATTGGAAAAGCAGCCAGCCGAAACCGGCCTGCCGGCCCTGCGCGACCGGGCGATAGGCGATTGATGCGGCCACCACCAGTAGCGACATGGTGACCGCCCACACCACTATGCAGTACGGGCACAGCGCGTTGATCCGATACAGGCTCTGGAAGATCAGCCAGTGCACGAACACCGCGCCAACCGCCACGCCGATCGTCAGCCCCACCCAATACCATTGCGGCAACGCCACTTTCGTCAACGCCAGCAGCCCCGTGACCACCACCACGGTGAAGGCCACCAGCCCCAGCAGCGGGTTGGGGAAGCCCAGCAGCGACGCCTGGGGGGTGCTCATCACCGAGCCGCAGGACAGGATCGGGTTGATGTTGCAGGACGGCGTGTACGACGGGTCGAGCAGGATGTCGATCTTCTCGACCGTCAGCGTCATCGACGCGGCCAGGCCGATCAGACCGGAGATCAGCACCCACCAGGCGCTGGGCGCCGGCACCCGCGGCGCTGAGGACCGATCCGGTGTCAGGTCGGTGGGATCGGCGGTTTCAGTCGACACCGCACCGGTCACGTGGCGGCCGGGGCGACCGCGCCGTCGATGCCCGGAATGTTGCCCACGATTTCTTTGACCTTGTTGACCAGCGCGTCCGGCGTCGAGGGGTCGTAGTCGTCGCCGTTGATCTTGATGGTCGGCGTGGCGTTGATGTGCGCGTTCGCCGCTTCGCCGGTGACCTTGGACAGGTACTTGCCGCTGTTGATGCAGTCTGGCACCTTGCCCGCCGCTCCCGCCTCGCGGGCGAGCTCGATCAGCCTCGCGTTGTCCGGGAAGGTCTTGCCGGTTTCGCTCGGCTGGATGTCGGTGCTGAACAGCGCGGAGTGGAACCGGCGGAACGCGTCGTGGTTCTCGTCGGCGACGCACAGCGCCGCGGCGCCCGCGCGTGACGAATAGTTCTGGTTCCGGGCGCTGTCGAGGATCGACACCATGTTGTAGTCGGCGGCGATGGCGCCGATGTCGATGAGCCTGGAGACCGTCGGGCCGAAGGTGCGCTCGAAGTTGCCGCAGGCCGGGCACAGGAAGTCTTCGTAGAACGTCACCACGGCCTTGGGGTTGCTGCTGCCGGGCTGGGTGACCAGCTTGCTCGACGTCACCCGCACGGTATCGCCGGCGCCGGTGGGTCCGGCCTTCTTGTGATGCGACGTGACGATGTAGAAGACGAGGGCGACCGCGAAGATGATCACGAATGCGGTGCCGCCGATTTGGACGAGCCGGCTCGACTTACCGCCAGAGGCCGACTTCATGTCGAATCGTGGGGGACGTTTGGGTTTGTCGGCCACAGGTTCCCTGATCTTTCGCTACGAGTTGTCGCTTCGCCCGTGTGCGGACAAAGCGATCGGACAAAGCGCCTCTAGGTTACCGGCGCCGACGGTTCAACGAATCAAACCCGGCTCAGGTGCGCGCGCAGGGCCGAAATCAGCTCGCTGGTGGCCACCATGCTGTCGCCGCCCAGCGGGAACAGGTTGACGAAGCCGTGCGTCAGCGAACCCAGGTACCGCAGGTCCACCGCGATCCCGGCGGCCCGCAGCGCCTCGGCGTAGCTCTCGCCTTCGTCGCGCAGCGGATCGAAGCCGGCGACCGCGATCAGCGCGGGCGCCAGTCCGGTCAGCGATTCGGCCAGCGCCGGCGACACTCGCGGATCGGTCCGGTCCAGACCCGAACGCCGCAAGTACTGGGATTCAAACCAGTCGATGTCCCGCTTGGTGAGCACGAACCCCCGCGAGAACAGGGTCAGCGACCGGTTCTTCGCGGTGAAGTCGGTCCGCGGATAGATCAGCCATTGCAACGCCGGCGCCGGCCCATTCTCGTCGCGCGCTATCTGGCTGACGACGGCGGCGAGGTTTCCGCCGGCGCTGTCCCCGCCTACCGCGATCCGTCCCGGAATCGCGCCGAGCTCCTCCGCGTGCTCATATGCCCAAATGAACGCCGCGTAGGCGTCCTCGATCGCGGCCGGGGCCGGATGTTCGGGGGCTAGCCGGTAGTCGATCGACAACACGTGAATGCCGGCATCACGACAGATCAGCCGGCACAGCGCGTCATAGGTGTCCAGGTCACCGATCGACCAACCGCCACCGTGGTAGAAGACCAGCAGAGGCGCCGCCGCGCCAGCGGCCGGACGGTAGTGGCGCGCCCCGATCCCGCCGGCCGGTCCGGGCAGCGAGAGATCGTCGACGTCGACGTGGATCTGCGGACCAGGCAATCCCACGATCCGCTCGCGCAGCTGGGTGCGCGACGCCTGGGGGTCGTCGTCGACGACCAGCCCGTCGATGCCGACGGCGCGCAGGCCCGACAACATCAGCTGCAGGGTCGGGTCCAGCGTGTTGCCGTCGATGATGACCGAACGGCTGCGGACCAGCCCCCGGCGCAGCGCGGTCGGGATCCAGGGCAGGACCTTGGTCCCGACGCCAGTGAGCGCGCCCTGGATGCGACTGGCCAGCGGCACCGATGCGTGCTCGGCCCCGGACTGAACCGTCGGCGCGCCTGACAGAGGCCTGGTCATGAACAACCCCCTTACAACCAACACGTGCTAACGCTCGACGACGAACGGTTATCGCTCCCCGCCACCCATCGCCTCTCAAGGCTTGCCGGCCCCGGCGGCCACCAAACGGGCGGTCAACGGTGCCGTCGGTCAGGGGCCTATCGGCGACTAACTGTACGGGGTGGCCCGCCCGCCACCGACGGCGCGCATGGACACCCGTCCAGGTGTTGATTAGGTTGCCTTTACAGATCGGTAATATCGTGATCCCCAAGTCGGTGAGCTTTCATCGGATTGCGAGCAACTTCGACGTGTTCGATATCGAACCGAGCGCCTCGAACTCGGCGCCGAACGGCGTCGACCTGGTCGCTCGATGACGGAACCCGGCTGGGCGCACAGTCTCGAACCTTCAATTTCACAGGCAGGTGAATGAATTGGCCGGCGAGTCGGGCTCCGCCTTACCCTCAATTGCTCTCAACGACGAAAACACGATCCCGGCCCTAGGCCTGGGTGTCGCGGAGTTGTCGGACGACGAGACCGAACGCGCGGTATCGGCTGCGCTGGAGGTCGGCTGCCGGCTGATCGACACCGCCGCGGTCTACGGGAATGAAGCCGCCGTCGGGCGCGCGATCGCCGCCTCCGGGATCCCCCGCGCCGAGCTGTTCGTCACCACCAAGCTGGCCACCCCCGACCAGGGTTTCAAGGGGGCGATGGACGCATGCAACGCCAGCCTGGAGCGCCTCGGCCTGGACTACGTCGACCTTTATTTGATCCACTGGCCCGCCCCCGCCCTGGGCAACTACGTGAACTCGTTCGGCGGCATGATCCAGTCCCGTGCGGAGGGTCAGGCCCGCTCGATCGGCGTCTCCAACTTCACCGAGGAGTTCCTGACGACGGTCATCGACCTGACCTTCGTCACCCCGGCGGTCAACCAGATCGAGCTGCACCCGCTGCTCAACCAGGAAGCGCTGCGCAAGACCAACGCCGAGCACAACGTGCTCACGCAGTCCTACACGCCGTTGGCGCTGGGCAAGCTGAGCGACAATCCGACGGTGAATTCGGTCGCGAGCGAATACGGCAAGACCGCCTCGCAGGTGCTGCTGCGGTGGAACCTGCAGCTGGGCAACGCCGTCGTCTTCCGGTCCGCCAATGCCGAGCACATCGGGTCGAACTTGGATGTGTTCGACTTCGAGCTGGCCGACGAGCACATGGACGTGATCAACGGGCTCAACGACGGCACCCGGCTGCGCCCGGACCCGGAGACCTACGAAGGCTCCTAAGGCGCCGCTACCACCGCGCCGGGGCCGGCGCGTCGATGGTCAAGGGACGCTGATACGACAGGTCGGTGCGGTCGCGTGTGCCGACGAGGTAACCCTTTTCGGTGAAGAACGACGACTGCAACACCCGGGCGTCCGCAAGGAACATGCCTTCGACCGTCGAGCGGCGGACCGCGATGCGCCACCGCCCATTGCGCCGCTCCAGCCGGTCGATGTAACGCCCGGTGATGAACTGGGCGCTCTTGGCGTCCGGCCCGATTAGGACAACGATCACGTAACTTTCGGCGTGCGCGCCATCACCATCGACTTCGCACGTGTGCGTGGTGATGTTGTGGGTGTGAACCCGCGACATCTCGGCATGGGTCTTATTGGCCCAATCCCCGTACTCCGGACCGGAATTGACGGCGTGGCCGTGCTCGTCGACACCATCGGCGTGATACGCGGACGCGATCAGGTCGGCGTCGTGGCGGTCACAACCTCGGGCGTGGCGCGCAATGCAGTCGAGGATCTCGGTGCGATCCATCAGATAGCGAACGTTCTTCTCAAGCGCGTCCAAGCCCATGTCCACGGCCATGCTGTCCCTATTCGTTGCATCGGTCGGCATCGACGCTTACGACGCCCGGTGCCACTATACACTCGTACAGCACGGACCAGGTGTCACAATACGAGTACTCAATAGATCGGATGGCCATGGCGACGTCGTCGCGGCGCGTGGGCGCCGAAACGTCCAAGACGCGGGACGTGCTGCTGGACTGCGTCGAAAAGCTGATGCTCGAACAGGGATACGCGAGCGTCACTTACCGGGCGCTGGCGACCAAGGCCGGCGTGACACCGAGCCTGGTGCAGTACTACTTCCCCACTCTCGATGAGATTTTCGTCGCCGCGATTCGGCGCTACTCCGAGCGCAATCTCGCATACCTGACCGAAACGCTCGCACGCCGCAGCGAGGATCCCCTGCGGGCCGTGTGGGAGTACTCGTGGGAAGAGGCGACCGGCGCACTGATGACGGAGTTCATGGCGCTGGGCAACCACCGCAAGTCCATTCGAAATGAAATCGCCGCCGTGACCGAGAGCGTACGGAAGGTCCAATTGGACGCGCTCGTCGCCAAGTTCGGCAGAAACGCTCGTCCGGTCGGCGATCTCTCGCTGCCGGCGCTGCAGTTGCTGATGTCGGGCATGCCGAAATTCCTGAATCTCGAGGAGGGCATCGGCGTCAAGTCGGCCCACGCGGAGGTCACCAAAGCATTTGAGCGCTACATAGATTCAGTGGAACCGCGGCGGCCCAATCCACCTAAGCGCAAGGCGGCTCCGCGTCGACGTGCGACAGCGCGTCGTACGTAGCGTGCAGCTATTCGACTGATCACCTGTGACCGGTGGGTGGAGCATAAGCATGCGAACGCGCGTCGTGATCGCTTTGACGATCAACGCATCACGTGCGCGCACTGCTGGTGGGGGTGAACGTCGAACAAATCACGGTAGGACGGTGGTTGGCGTCCGCCTTCGTCACGGATGCCGTATTTCGCCGCCAGCTCCGCGCCGATCAGCGTCTGCCCGCTCAAACTCATCAACTCCGGGTCCTGATACAGCGCCCAGATGACGTGGCCGGTCAATTCGGGCGTCTCGGCACTATCGAGGATGTGGCCGAACTTCTCGGAATTGCTGGCGATGATCTTTCGGACGCGGTCGGTCAGCAGCGAGCCCATCCAGATCGAGACGGCGGCGATGCCGAACTCACGAAAGTCGAACGCCATGTCGGCGGCCATCTTGTCGGTGGCCGCCTTCGGCACCCCATAGGCGGGACCGAAGGCGTAGTGCACTGACCCCGAGGACGACGAAAACGCAACCAGCCCTTTGCGTTGCGGAAGCATCAGGGGTGCGGCATGGACGGTGGCGACGTAGCTGCTCCGCAGCCCGACATCGAGGGTGTCGAGCACGTTGAGGGGTTCCTCCCAGAACTTGGTCCGGCCCATCATCTCGTCGCGGATGATCGCGGCGTTGTTGACCAGGATGTCGAGCCGGCCCTGCTCGTCGCGGATTTGGGCGAACAGCGCCTCGACCTGCTCGTCGTCGGCGTGGTCGACACCGACGGCGATCCCCTTCCCGCCGGCGGCGCTCACCTGTGCGGCCGTCTCGTCGATGGTGCCCGGCAGGGCCGAGTGCGCGCCGCTGCGGGTGCGGCCGGTGACGTACACCGTGCAGCCGTGGCTGCCCAGGGCGCGGGCGATCCCCGCGCCCGCGCCGCGGCTGGCTCCCGTGACCAGGACCACCGGGGTGTTGTCGGGCATCGCTGTGCTCCTTCGCGTAAGCGGCCGGCCCGCCATCCCGTCAGTGCGGGATCTTGGCCGACTCTTTGCGTTCCGTGATCGGACGTGCCAGGCCTTGGTCATCGCAGAGCTGCTGCAGCCGTTGAACCGTCTCCTCGACACCCGGCCCCGACCTCGGCCGCGGGGTGAACGTCGCCGGCAAATGACGCATCCCTTGAATGACTCCGATGGTGTCGTAGTGCACGGTCCCCTCAGCAATGCACACGTAGTCCGGCATCCGGTCAAGCACGGCGGTCAGCATCGATTTGAATACCGTGCGCGCCACGTTGGATCCGATGCATCGGTGTATGCCGAGACCGAAGCTGAAGTGCCGGTTGCCCTTTCGATCGAATATCACGGTGTCGGGGTCGCTGAAAAGGGCCGGATCCCGGTTGGCCATTGCCCACGACAACCACAGTCGCTCGCCCTCCTTGAGGTGGACGCCCGAGATGTCGATGTCCTCGGCGATGGTCCGGCCGTCTCCGGGCGCGGGGGTGAAATACCGCAGGAATTCTTCGGTGGCGGAATCCAGCAGAGTGACGCGATTTTGGCTCAGCCGCGTGCGCTCGTCGGGATGCTGGGACAACCACTCCAGCGCGTGCGCGGTCAGCGCCGTGGTGGTGTCGAAGCCACCGCCGATCAGCAGGTTCAGCATCCCGATGAGTTCGATGTCGGGCGGCGCCTCGCCGTCGATCCGCAATGTCACCAGGGCATCGATGATCCCGGGGCGCGGCTGCGCGCGGATCTCCACGAGGTTGGCGAACAGATCCATGCCCATCGCCAGGTATTGTTCGCGAACGCGCGGGGCCTCGGGGGAATCGGGCGGGGTGTAGACCGACGCGTGTGCCGGCTCGTTGTAGAGCATCCATTTGTCCAAGCGGACTCCGAGCATCGCGAGTGTGAGCACCGCCGGCACTACGTTGGCCAAGTCGTCGACGAAGTCGATTCGTCCCGTCTCGATGTGATCGTCGATGCAGGCCCGCACGATCTCGTCGACAAATGGCTCCCACCGTTTGACCGCGGCCGGTGACAGGTATGGGTTAAGGGCAGTCCGATAGTGGCGGTGCTCGGGGTCGTCCATCTCGAGCATGCCGCCGCGGAAGTTCTCGGCTTCGACCATCAACGGGATGGAAATGCCCTGGTAGCCCCGGCGTTCGTTGCGGACGTCGTGGTCATTGGAGACATGCGGACAGCGGGCAAGCTCGAAAACTTCATAGCTGCCCGCGGCCACCCAATGCCCGGCATAGGTATCGGTCCGCGCGATCGGACACCGCTGGTGCATGTCGTGAGTGATGTCGAGGAACATCTCGCGGTACTCGGCGGCGTGGCGGTCGAAGTGATAGCGCGGAATCGCCGCCGAGTCGCCTGCAGGTGCGCTCATGTCATCGTCCACGCCGGCGGCCATGGGCTGCCCGGGCCGCAACGATGTGATCGACCATCACCGAGATGGCCTGCTCGGGACATGAGCCGGCCGCCTCGAGCACACCGTCGCGGTGCGCGTCGGTGACTTCCTCGACCACGGCATGAGCATGGCCATCGACGTCGTCCAATTCGAACGACTCCGGTGCGATCATTGCGCACAGGGTGTGGCCCTGACAGCGGGCCGGATCGACCTTGACGCGCACCCTACCTCCTGAAATACGTTGTGCTGCTTGTGTTGTCGCCTAGCGCCATCAGAGGACCGCGCCGCCGTTCACGCCGATCACCTGGCCGTTGACGTATCCGGCGCCCTCCGAGCACAGAAAGGAGCACACCGCCGCCACATCGTCGGCCTCCCCCAACCGCCCGGCCGGAATGGCTTGCGTCAAATGCTCGGTGGGTGGCAGCTTTCCGTCGCGCTGTTGCTGGCGCAGCATCGGCGAATCGATGACGAACGGCGGCACGGTGTTGGCCGTGATGCCCTTGCGGGCGTAGTCCAGCGCGACCGTCTTGGTCATGGCAATCACGCCGCCCTTGGTGGCCGAATAGTGCCCCTGTGCGGGAGCGCCCTGTTGACCGGCGGCAGATGAGATGGTGACGATACGACCCCATTTCGCGACCACCATGTCCGACAGCGCCGCTCGCACGCAAAGGAAAGTCCCGGTCAAATTCACCGCCAGATACCGGTTCCACTCGTCGAGGGTGATCTTGTCGAACCGCGTGAATCCGGCGATGGCGGCGCTGGTCACCAAAATCTCCGTCGGCCCGAACTCGCCTCGTACGGTGGCGAATGCCGATTCAACCGCCGCCTCGTCGGAGACGTCGACTCCAATGGCAAGCGCGGTGCCGCCAGCGGCTTCGATCTCAACGGCGACGGTGTTGGCATTGGCCAGATGCACGTCCATGATCGCGACGCGATGGCGGTCGGCTGCCAGTTTGACGGCGATGGCCCGTCCCAAACCGGAACCCGCGCCGGTCACGACGGCCGTTCGGGTCATCAGGCAGCTCCTCGATTCCGGGCCCTATCAGCAATGTGCTGTACGAATGTATAGCGGAACTGGGAGTGGCACAAGCAGCATTCGCTCGCGTCGTCCTCAGCCGTCGCCTTACACCCCGGCGCCACCGGGTGCTCCGTGCATGTACAGCGTTTGCCCCGAACAGAAACTCGATGCGTCCGACGCGAAGAACAAGACGCCGTAGCCGATTTCGTCGGGCTCACCGAGGCGGCCCAGGCCGTTGGTGAGCGCGATGGCCTCGGGATCCAATCCGTACCGCGCGGCGTCGTCGGTCAGGGTTGCGGCGCGCACCGCACCGACGGCGATCGCGTTGACTCGAATGCCCTTCTTGGCCCACGCGGCCGCCATCGACCCGCTCAGATTGTTCACGGCCGCCTTCGCGGCGCCATACGGTGTCGCCTGCGGCATGGCCAGCAGGCTGGCGCCCGACGAGATGTTGACGATGGCCCCCTTGCCCTGTGCCATCATCGGCTTGGTTGCGGCCTTGGACAGGTGCCAGACGGCTTTGAAGTTCAGGGCGAGCACGTTCTCGAAGTCGTCGTCGGGCCACTTGAGAATCGACTTCGTCTCCGCTCCCCCAGCACAATTGACCAGGATGTCCAGCCGCCCGAATTCTTGAACAGCTCTGTCGATGAGCGCGCGGCACTCGTCCGCGGACGTGACATCGGTGGATACGGTCACGGCACGGCGGCCCAGCGCCGTGACTTCCTTGGCCGTCGATTCGAGCGGGTCGGCCCGCCGGCCCGCCAACACGACGTCGGCGCCATGCTGGGCCAGCACGAGCGCCGTGCCACGCCCGATTCCCGTGCCGCCGCCGGTGATTACGGCGATGCGGCCGCCAAGGTCAAACCGACTCTCCATACCGTTTCCTTTTGTTCGTCGTGCCGGTGCGCGAGCGCCGCCCATCGTTTGTACGATCGTATAGCACCGTAGCGTCCGCCAGCCAACCGGTTCGTTGCCCAACGGACGGTTCATGCTGTACGTTCGTATAGCACCCCGACAGGCGTGCGGAGGAATCGCTGACGAGGAGCCCACGTTGAGAGATTTGTATTACGACCCGTGGGACGTCGACATCGACCTGGACCCCTATCCGGTCTACCGGCGCCTGCGCGACGAGTGCCCGGTCTACCACAACGAACAACACAACTTCTGGGGCGTAAGCCGTTACGCGGATGTCGATGCGGCGCTTAAAGACACGGCCCGGCTCAGCTCGGCCAAGGGCGACATCCTCGAAGTCGTCATGACTGACCCGGTTATGCCGCCAGGAATTTTCATCAACGAGGATCCGCCCTTGCACACCATTCATCGTGCGATCGTGGCCAGGGCATTCACACCGAAGAAAATGCGGGCGATCGAGGACAAGATCCGTGCCTTCTGCGTCGCTTGCCTTGACCCACTCGTCGGCGGGGAACGGTTCGATTTCGTGGAAGATCTAGGCGCCGAGCTGCCCATGCGCACGATCGGAATGCTTGCCGGCATTCCCGACGCGGAACAGCCCGCGGTACGTGAACACGCGAACCAGGTGCTTCGCAACGAACCCGGAAAACCGATGTCAATCAAGAAGGATCGCTACTTCACCGGTGAGATGTTCGGCGAATACGTCGAATGGCGCGAGAAGAACCCATCGGACGACCTGATCACCGAGCTGCTCAATGTCGAGTTCGAGGACGAGACTGAGACCACGCGAAAATTGACCAAGCAGGAACTGATCGTGTTCTTGGCGGTCGTCGCCGGCGCGGGCGTCGAAACGACCGGTCGCCTGTTCGGCTGGATGGGCAAGGTGCTGGCAGAGCACCCCGATCAACGCAAAGAACTCGCCGAAAACCATGCGCTGATTCCGACAGCAATCGAGGAGCTGCTGCGCTATGAACCACCGGGCCCGCATGTGGCGCGCTACGTCGCCACCGACGATGTGACTTTCCAGGGGCAGGTCATCCCGGAAGGTAGTGCCCTGCTGCTGATGCTGGCTTCGGCCAACCGCGACGAGCGTCATTTCGAGGACCCCGACAAGTTCGACGTTCACCGAAAACCCGGTGCCCACCTCACCTTCGGCCGGGGACCGCACTTCTGCGTCGGATCTCCGTTGGCCCGCTTGGAAGGCCGCGTGGCGCTGGAAGAGGTGCTCAAACGATGGCCCGAGTGGGACATCGACATGTCCGCAGCACGACGTTCGCGCACCTCCACCGTGCGCGGGTGGGACAGCATGCCTGCGGTCATCACCTGAGATGCCGCCGGACAACTCAAGTCGCGATCATCACCGGCGCCGCTCTCTTGAGGCGCCCGCGTTATCCCGTCGGGCAGGTCGTCGCGGCCTGACGCAGCACGCCGGTCGACGCCAAATCCACCGGCAACGCGTAACCGCGCAGCACCGCGATGAACTGCATGGCGTACTGACACGCGAACGCCCCGTTCGGCGGCATCCACTGCGCCGGCGCCGAATCGCCCTTGTCCTGATTGGCCTGCCCGTCGACGGCCAGCAGGTTGGCGGGGTCGTTGGCGAAGCGCAGCCGCTCGGTGGCGGGCCAGCCGTAGGCGCCCATGTCCCAGGCGTAGGCGAGCGGGACGATGTGGTCGATCTGCACGGATTCGCCGACCTTGGGGCCGCGCTGGAACGCGATGGTCTTGTTGGTATACGGGTCGTGCAGCGTGCCGGTGGCCACGGCGTCCGGACACCGCTTGGTAGACACATAGGTCTTGTCGACGAGATCGCGGTTGAGGATGTCGTCGCGGGTGTCGCATCCGTTGTGGCCCATCGGGGCGTCGTTGTCGTCGTCCCAGGCGTCGCCGAATGCCAAGCGCAGGTAGTCGTAGCGGTGCTGGCGCAGGGGCACCACGGCGATGCCCCCGAGCACATCGGTGCCCGGCGCGACCGTCGGAACGTCGGCGCGCGCGGCGTATTCGGCGGAATGTCGTGCGGTCGAGGATCCCACCGTCTGGTAGGCCACCAGCAACGCGAGCGCCGCCGCCGCGGCCAGCCACAGCAGCACCTTGCGGTTCACGACTTGTCCAGGTATTCGATGCGGTCGGTGTCGGTGAATCGCGCGGCCAGCACGGCCAAGCCGGAATTCGCACGGTCGTCGGCGTAGGCCTGCACGCAGAAATCCCGGGCCGCCTCGATGAACTCCTGGTGGTCGGCCAGGGACAGCAGCCGCAACGTGATCGCCTTACCGGACTGGTTGCGGCCCAACACATCTCCCTCGCGGCGTTCCTTGAGGTCGAGGTCGGCCAGGGCGAACCCGTCCAGTGTCTCGGCCACCGCGCGCAGCCGCCGGCCGGCCGGCGAATTCGGCGCGGACCAGCTCGCGAACAGGCACAGACTGGGATGCTGGCCCCGACCGATCCGGCCGCGCAGCTGATGCAACTGACTGATCCCGAACCGGTCGGCGTCCATCACCACCATGACGGTGGCGTTGGGGACGTCGACGCCCACCTCGATGACGGTGGTGCACACCAGCACGTCGATCTCTCCGGCCCGGAAGGCCGTCATCGCGGCGTCCTTCTCCTCGGCCGACAGCCGCCCGTGCATCAGTCCCAGGCGCACATTCGCCAGCTCGCCCGAGCGCAGCCGGGCGTACAGGCCCTCGGCGGTCTCCGGCGCCTTGGCGTTCGGCTCCTGGTCTCCCGGGTCGTCGCTCTCGTCGATGCGCGGCGCCACCACATAGGCTTGGCGGCCGGCGGCCACCTCCTCGGTGATGCGCTGCCAGGCCCTGCTCAGCCATGCGGGCTTGTCCTTGACGAAGATGACGTTGCTGGTGATCGGCTGGCGGCCGCGCGGAAGTTCACGCAGCGTCGAGGTTTCCAGGTCCCCGTAGACGGTCAGCGCGACGGTGCGCGGGATAGGCGTCGCCGTCATCACCAGCAGGTGGGGTGTCACCCCGGGACGGGCCTTGGCCCGCAACTGATCTCGCTGCTCGACGCCGAAGCGGTGCTGTTCGTCGACCACCACCATGCCCAGGTTGTCGAACTCCACCGCGTCCTGCAGCAGCGCGTGGGTGCCGATGACGACGCCGACCTCGCCGCCGGCGATCTCGGCGCGGATCTGTTTCTTCTGGGCCGCGGTCATCGAGCCGGTCAGCAGCGCCAGCCGGGTGCCGTTGTCGGCGCCGCCCAGCTGGCCCGCCATCGCCAACGGACCGAGCACGTCGCGGATCGACCGGAGATGTTGGGCCGCAAGCACTTCCGTTGGCGCCAGCAGCGCGCACTGATATCCGGCGTCGACCATCTGCAGCATCGCCAGCACCGAGACGATCGTCTTGCCGGAGCCGACCTCGCCCTGCAGCAGACGATTCAGCGGGCGGCTCGCCGCGAGCCCGTCGGTCAGCACCCCGAGCACCTCGCGCTGCCCCAAGGTCAGCTCAAAAGGCAAGCGGCTCAACAGTTCTGCGGCCAATCCGTCCGGACGCGGCGGCGCCGGCGGCCCCGACTCCGACAGCTCGCCGTGACGGCGGGCCACCAGCGCCCACTGCAGGCCGACGGCTTCGTCGAAGGTCAGGCGCTCGCGGGCCCGTCGGCGCCGTGGCTCGCTCTCGGCCAGATGGATGTCGCGCAACGCCTCGTCCTCGGAGACCAGGCCGAATTTTGCGCGCAAGCCTTCGGGCAGCGGATCGGGAACCGGGTCGAGCACGTCGAGCACCTGGCGCACGGAACCGAAGATGGTCCAGCTCTGCAGCTTCGCGCTGGCGGGATAGATCGGGAAGAAGTGGCGCTCGTAGGCGTCGGCGATACCCTCACCCGTGGTGGCGCCCGACGCGTTGGCGATGCTCTTGAGCGAGGCGGTGCCGCGATTCTTCCCATCCTGGCGGTCGAGCAAAAGGAACGCCGGGTGTGTCAGCTGCATGACGTTGTTGAAGAATCCGACCTCTCCGGAAAGCATCACCTTGGCGCCCGTGGTCAGGTCCTTTTTCAGGTAATTCGCGTTGAAGAACGTCGCGGTCACCTTGTTGCGCCCGGAGCCGAGGGTGATGCGGTGGCACAGTTTCTTCGGGGTCTTCTTCATCGGGAACGTCTTGGTTTCGGCGATCGTGTCGATGATGGTGACGTGTTCGCCGGCGGGCGGGCGTTCGTCGTCGGAGTTCCAACGGCTCGCGCCCTCGGTGTAGCTGCGCGGATAGTGGCGCAACAGGTCGTCGACGGTGCGGATCGCGAACACCTCGTCGAGGAGCTCCGCGACCTTGCCCCCCACGACGAAATCCAGCCGGTCGCTCAGCGACACCATCGCTACTCGACCCCGATCAGCAGCGCGTCGCCGTGGTGGCCGGTGCGGTAGGTGACCAGTTCGGTCCCGGGGTGGTGGTCGTGCATGTGCTCTTCCAGGATGTCGGTGACCGCGCCCGCGTCGCCGTCGGAGTCGACGGCGGCGCCGAGCAGCACCGTCACCAGGTCGCCGCCGGAGGCCAGCAGGAGATCGAGCAGACCGATCGCGGCCCCGACCGCATCGTCGGCCACGATCAGCACCTCGTCGCCCGCGATGCCCAGGCCGTCCCCCGGACGGCAGCGACCCGCCCAGGTCAACGCGCTCTCGGTGGCGATGCGCACCGAGCCGTGGCGCGCCGCGCCGGCGGCGCGGGCCATCGTGTAGCCGTCGTCGACCGCCTGCCGGTCGGTTTCGTGCACGGCCAGCGCGGCCAGCCCCTGCACCATCGACCCGGTCGGGATCGGCACCACATCAATCCCCCAGCCGATGGCCGCGGTGCAGCCGGCCACCAGTTCCTCGGCCGGCACGTAGCCGTTGGGCAGCACCATCACCTGGGCGGCGCCGGTGTCGACGACGGCCCGCATCAGCTGGTGCGCGCTGATGTTGGTGACGGGATCGTGCGCGGCCGGTTCGCGCTGCAGCACGCAGGCGCCCTCGCCGGCGAACAGGTCAGCGGCGCCGTCGCCGTCGACCACCGCCAGCACCGCGCGCTCCCGCGTCCATCCGCCTGCGGGCAGCCCGGGGGTTCCGGAGCTCAGCGCGGAGATGACGATGCGGCTGAGCCGTCCGGCCGCCAGGCCGGCTTCCACGGCGGCGCCGGCGTCGTCGGTGTGCACGTGGACCGAGTACGTGCGCTGCGCCGACGACGGCGCCGACGCGATGCCGACCGAATCACCCAGCTCCCCCAGCCGGTCGCGCAGCGCGTCCGCCGCCGCGGGCTCGCAGCCGTCCAGCCGATACATGACCTCGAACTGGGGCGCCGGGCGCTGCGCGGGCGCCTCCGGCGGCTGCGCTCGCGGCGACAGCTCGTACACCGCGCGGGCCGGCGCCTGGCCGGTGATCGTGGACCGCAACGCGTCCAGCAGGACCAGCAAACCCCGGCCGCCCGCGTCCACGGCACCGGCGTCGGCCAGCACGTCGAGTTGTTCGGGGGTCTTTTCCAGCGCGACCACCGCCGCGTCGCCGGCCGCGACGACCGCCGCCACGAGCCCCTCCCCGGCCCCGGCGCACTGGGCGACGGCGTTCGCGGCCGCCCGCAGCACCGAGACGATGGTCCCGGGAACCTCGTCGCCACCCATCGAGCTGATCACCAGCTCCACGCCGCGCTGCAGCGCGGCACCCAGGACGACGGCGTCGATGTGAGGCAGCTCACCGCCGGCCTCGGCCGCCGCGGTAGCGGTGACGTCGGCGACGCCGCGCAGGATCTGCGACAGGATGACCCCGGAATTGCCGCGGGCGCCGTTCAGGGCGCCGGCGGACAGCGCCGCGGCGGCCCGCGCGGCGCAGGTCGAGCCGGCCTCCGCGCCGGCGCCCACCTTCGCCTCGGCCAGCGCCGAACGCATGGTGAACAGCATGTTGGCGCCGGTGTCGGAGTCGGCGACTGGGAAGACGTTGAGCCGGTTGATCTCGTCGATGTGCGTGATCAGGTCGCTGACGGCGGTGTGCGCCCAGTCGCGCAGCGTGATCGCGTCCAGGACACGAGCCTGCGATGTCTCAGCAGTGCCCAGGGTTACCCACCTCCTCCGCACCTCGACGCCCAGCACCCGATGGGCGCCAGCGTAGCCCGGCGACACCCGCGACGGCTGCCGGTGACCACCCGGGCCGATTCAGCGCATCGAGCCTAGCCAGAGGGGGCGACAGCGGCGGCGACCGTTTTGGTGCTTGCCACCACAGTCGGTATCCTCAGGTACGCGCCCGGGTGAACCTGGGCTGTCCCGGCCGGATTGCCGGACCCCCGAGATTTGAGGAGCTTGAACAATGGCCGCTGTGTGCGACATCTGCGGGAAAGGCCCCGGCTTCGGTAAGTCGGTGTCGCACTCCCACCGCCGCACCAGCCGCCGGTGGGACCCGAACGTTCAGACCGTGCACGTCGTCACCCGTCCGGGCGGCAACAAGCAGCGTTTGAACGTCTGCACGTCCTGCATCAAGGCCGGTAAGGTCGTCCGGGGCTGACAGCGGCCGTCGTCACATGACGACGTGCCCGGCGTCCACGGGTATCGCGGCGCCGGTGATGTAGCGCGAGCGCGGTCCGGCAAGCCAGAGCACCGCTTCGGTGACGTCTTGCGCCTCGACCAACGGCACGTCGGGCAGCAGCGTCTGCGACAGCGCCGGGTTGGGGTTCTCCAGCATCCGGCTCACCACGAAATCGTTCAGGATCATCGGCGTCGCGACCCCGCTCGGATGGATCGAATTGACCCGAATCTTGTGTGGCGCATAGGCATTCGCCGCTGAGCGCATCAGCCCCACCACCCCGTGTTTGGACGCGGCGTAGGCGAACATCGCCGCGCTGCCGTCGCCGCCGCGGCCGGTGAGGCCCTGCGATGAGCTGACCAGCACCACCGAGCCGCCCCGTCCCTTGCGCACGATCGAGGGAACCGTCGCCAGCAGCGTGTGCCACACACCTTTGAGATTGGTGTCGACGATCGTGTTGAACACCGGTTCGGACTCGGGGTCGGTGACCCCGATGGCCACCACCCCGGCGTTGGCGACGACGACGTCGATGTCGCCGAGCTCGTCGACGCCGGCCTGCACTCCGGCCTGCAGCGCCTTGAGGTCGCGGACGTCCGCGGCGACGGGCACCGCTTTGCGGCCGGCCGCCTGGACCAGCCGCACGGTTTCGGCGAGCTCGGATTCGGTCCCCAGGGCGTAGGGGATCGCCTCGAGATCGGCGCAGATGTCGACGGCGATGACGTCGGCGCCCTGTTCGGCGAGCGCAACGGCGTGGCTGCGGCCCTGCCCGCGCGCGGCGCCGGTGATGACGGCGACCGTGTTGTCGAATTCACCCATGCCTACACCTCCAGGGTTGTGCCGGTCTCGCGTTCGGCGAAGGCCACCAGCCGCGCGGCGGTGTCGTAATCGCAGGCCAGCGGCGTGCGGCCGATCAGCACCGGGCCGCCGCGCAGCCCGAACCTGCCGGTGACCCCGACGTAGCTCCCCGGCGGAATCGGCTCGCTGATGCAGTACAGCGTGGGCGCGGCGCCCTCGTCGATGTCGTTGGCCAACCGGTCGGCCACCAGTTTGACCCCCTTGTGGGCCAGCGACATCAGCGCCGAGTCGCCGAGGTTCGACAGGTTCGAGGCCACCCAGCCCGGGTGGGTGAGCTGCGTGACGATCGGCGATCCGGCCTCGCGCAGCCTGCGGTCCAGCTCCAGGCCCCACAGCATGACCGCGAGCTTCGACTGCGCGTACGCGCCCAGCCTCGTCCACTTGTGCCGGCGCGAGTGCAGGTCGTCGAGCCGCAGCGTCGCCGAGCGGTGCGCGTCGGATCCGACGTTGATGATCTGCGAACGCACCCTGGGTAGGAGCAGATTGGTCAGCGCGAACGGCCCGAGCAGGTTGGTGCCCAGTGTCATCTCGAAGCCGTCGACCGTCTCGGTGCGCCGGTCGGTCAACGCGCCGGCGTTGTTGATCAGGATGTCCACCGGCTCGTCGATCAGGTTCGCGAAGGCGCGCACCGACGACAGGTCGGCCAGGTCGAGCTTGACCACGGCGGTCGAACCACCCATTTCAGTCGCGCGTTGCTCGCCGAGTTCGGTGTTGCGCACCGCCAGGATCACGTGCGCGCCGGCCCTGGCGAGCGCGCGCGCCGTGCCGAGCCCGACGCCGTTGGTCGCTCCGGTCACTATCACGCGTTTGCCGCGCAGGTTGCCGAGCCTGTTCGGGGTCCACGGTATGGTCACGGCGATCAAGAATAGTGGTCGGTTCTATGTAAATTGGACCGGTTCTGCCAACATTGTTCGCGGAACAGTGCGGCAGACTCCCGAGGCGGTTCGACATGACTGGCAGCGCCACCGAGATCAGCAACCTCATCTACACCTATGCGCAGCTGCTCGACGACGGCGACCTGGACGGGGTGGCCCGACTGTTCGAGTACGGCCGGATCTGCGGCGTCCAGGACGGGCCGCCGGAGACGGTGTTCGCCGGCTCGGCCCGGGTGCGGGAGATGTACGAGATGGCCACGCGGATTTATGACGACGGCACCCCGAAGACCAAACACAACACGACCAACGTGCAGCTCTACATCGACGAGGCGGCCGGGACCGCGCACAGCACCTCCTACTACTGCGTCACGCAGGCCACCGATGACCTGCCGCTGCAGGTGATCGTGACCGGGCACTACAAGGACACGTTTCACCGGGTGGACGGGACCTGGCGCTTCGACAGCCGCACCATGTTCGTCGACCAGGTCGGCGACGTCAGCCAGCATCTGAAGTTCTGACCCGTGGCATCCGCCAGCGCGTCCGACGGCCCGTTCGACACGGCCGCCGTCCTGGCCGACGCGCAACGCAAGGAAGAGCTGACGGATTGGGGCCCGGGCGAATTCGAGGACCCGCTGCGGGTGTTGCTCGACGATTACGCGCACGCCGACCTGAACAACATCGGCGTGCACATCCTGCGCTCGGGAATCGTGCACAGCCTGCGGATGCGGCTGCGCGCGCAGGAGTGGATCCGCCGCCACCCGGAGATCCTCGACGAGGCGGTGGCCGCGCCGATCGTCGTCGTCGGGATGATGCGCAGCGGCACCACGCTGCTGCAGCGGCTGTTGGCCGCCGACCCGCGCTTCGTCTGCGCGTACGGCTGGGAGGTCGTCGAGGTCGCGCCGCGGCTGAACTATCGGTTCACCGACGCCCCCGATCCGCGCATCGCGATCAGCCAAGCGCGCGAAGCGAAGTCGCGCGACCTGGCGCCCGAATTGTTTTCGATCCACCCGATGTACGCGCGCGAGGCCGAGGAGGAGATCGTCTTTCTGGCCGACGCGTTCCTGTCGCACGTGCCCGAGTCCGGCGCGCACCTGCCGCGGTACCGAACCTGGCTCGACACCCAGGACTTCTCCCCCGCCTACGGCTACCTGCACCGCATGCTGCAGTTCCTCCAGTGGCAGAAGCGCCGGTGCGGCGTGCGGGGCCGGCGCTGGGTGCTCAAATCGCCTGCGCACCTTGGCTATTTGAATCTCTTGCGCGCGCAGTTTCCCGGCCTGCACATCGTGCACATGCATCGTGACCCACGCACCACGATCGCGTCGGGCGCCAGCCTGAACGCGACCCTGCACGCGATGCACGCCGACACCGTCGACGTGCACCGGGTCGGTGCGCAGTGGCTAAAACGGATGGGCTGGACGAACGATCGGGCGATGGCGGTCCGCGACGGATGGGCCGACGAGGGCGCCGTGGTCACCGACGTCGGGTTCGACGACGCGGTGGCCGATCCGATCGGCCAGGTGGCCCGCGTCTACGACGCCATCGGCCTGCCGCTCACCGCGCAGGCCGAGGAGGCGATGCGGCGCTGGCTGGCCCGCCGCCCCCGGGAGGCACCCCGGCCGCCCTACGGGCTGGAGAACTACGGCCTGCGCCCCGAGCAGGTCGACGAGCGATTCACGTTGTACAACAAGCGTTTCGGACAGCACATCGGAGGGACAACACATGCCTGATCATCCGGTCGCGACGGCTTCCCAGCACGAACAGGAGCTGGCGGCCCTCGCCCTGATCGAGCACCCGACCGTCAAGGCCGCCTACCGCACGGTCGCCGAGACCTGGCTCGGTCGCGCCAAGGCGTCTGACGCGATGCGCGAACGGTTCGACGACGCGTTCGCCGAGGTGATGTTCTCGGCGGCGGTGTGGTCATCGAATCAGGACAAGCTGCGGCCGAAGGTCAGCTGCATCACCCGGCTCGCACACCCGGTGGACGGCCGAAGCGTTCCCGGATCGCGCTGGGGCATCGACAATCCCGACAGCGTGTACCGGGTGATCCCGATCTCCGGGGACCAACGCTACGAGATTCACGGCCGGGTCGGCGAGCACCGCATGACCGAGAACTACTTCACGCTGTGGGATGCGCGCATGGGCACCGTCGCCGTGCTCAACGGCCGCACCATGCACGTCGAGCCCGACGGCTGCTACACCATCACCGTCGACGCCGAACCCGCGAACGGCCGGGTGAACCATGTGCAAACCTCGCCGGAGGCCCACGAGTTCTACATTCGCGACGTGCTGCTGGACTGGGACCGCGACGACCCCAATCACATTGAGGTGCAACGGCTTGGCGGCCCGCCGGCAACCCCGGCGCGCACGCTCGACGAGCAGGCCGAGGCCACGGCGGCGATGATGGATTATTTCGCCGACTTCACCGGCAAGCTCAGCCACGGGGTCTACAAGATGCCGGCCAACCACTTCAACCTGGCCTGGTCGGCCGACAAGATCGGCGCGATGCGCAACCAGGTGTACGTGATGGGCCGGTTCGACCTCGCCCCCGACGAGGCGTTCGTCGTCGACCTGAATGACGGTGGCGCCGAGTACTTCACCGTGCCGCTGAGCAACATCTGGGGCACCACTTTGGATCTCGTCGACCGCACCGGCAGCCTCAACAAAGCACAGTCGGTCGCCAACGAGGACGGCTCGTACACCTACGTGATCTCGCCCGTCGACCCCGGCGTGGCCAACTGGATCGACTCCGACGGCTTGCGAGAAGCCATTTTGACTTTGCGCATGGCGGAGTTCGGCGAGGGCGGTCCGGCCGAAGACCTCGGCGCGCGCGGGCGGGTGGTCAAGCTGGACCGGCTCGACGCCGAGGTGCCGCACCTGCCGAGGGTGAGCAGGGAACAGCGGAAAACAGAGCTGGCGCAGCGCCGCAAGGCCTACCTGCGGCGCCTGCCGGAAGGGACGATCTGACGATGTCGCGCTGGCTGATCACGGGGTGCTCCACCGGCTTCGGTCGCGAAATCGCGCGCGCCGCGCTGCAAGCGGGCCACAGCGTGGCGGTGACCGCACGGCGGCCCGAGGCGGTGGCCGATATCGCCGACGAATTCGGCGACCGGGCCCTGCCCCTCGCGCTCGACGTGACCGACGCCGGCCAGATCGCGGCGGCGGTGTCGGCGGCCGACGCGGCGTTCGGTGGTATCGACGTCCTGGTCAACAACGCCGGTCACGGCTATCTGTCCTCGGTGGAAGAGGGCGAGGACGCCGAGGTGCGAAAGCTGTTCGACGTGAACTACTTCGGGGCGGTCGACATGATCAAGGCGGTCCTGCCGGCCATGCGCGCCCGCGGGTCGGGACACATCATCAACATCTCCTCGATGACGGGCCTGGTGGCCAACCCGCCCAACGCCTATTACTCGTCGACCAAGTTCGCGCTGGAGGCGGTGACCGAGGCGCTGGCCGCCGAGGTGCGCCCGCTGGGCATCAAGGTGACCGCCATCGAGCCGGGCGCGTTCCGCACCGACTGGGCGACGCGGTCGATGAAGGAGTCGGGCAGCCCGATCTCCGACTACGCCGACGTGGCCGCGCGCAAGGACCTGATCAAGCAGTTCGCCGATCATCTACCCGGTGATCCGAAAAAGGTGGCCGACGCGGTGCTGATGGTGACCACACTCGACGAGCCGCCACTGCGACTGCTGCTGGGCCGTGACGTGCTGAAGGCCATGCGGGACAAGATCACCGCGATGTGGGCGTCGATCGAGGAGTGGAAGGCCGTCACGAAAGACGTCAATTTCGCGGATTGACGGCGCTCAGTCCCGCACGACGAGGACCGTCTTGCCGGCGTGCCTGTCGGTGCCGCGACTCTCATACGCCTCGCGGCCCTCGTCGAGGCCGAACGTCTGGGCGATCGCGACGTGCAACCGGTCGCCGTCCACCAGCGCGGCCAGCTCGTCGAGCTGATCTCGATTCGGCGTGACGATGAAAAAGGTTGCGGTGACGCCGAACTCGTCGGCCCGGCCGTCCGGAGGCGGTGCGGGCAGGGTGACCAGCCGGCCCCCGCGGCGCAGCACGCCGAACGACCGCTCCAACATCTGGCCGCCGACCGTGTCGATGACGACGTCGTAGCGGGCATCGGTCTCGTCGAATGCCTCGGCGCGCACGTCGATCACCCGGTGCGCGCCGCAGCCCCGCAGAAGATTGGCGGCGCCGCTGCGCACCGTCGCGGTCACCCGGGCGCCCCGCAGCGCGGCCAGCTGAACCGTCAGCAGCCCCACTCCCCCGGCGCCCCCGTGCACCAGCACGGTCTCGCCCGGTTGCACGGCGGCGTGGTCGACCAGAGCCTGCAGGGCGGTCAGGCCGGCCAGCGGCAGCGCGGCGGCGACGACGTGCGACACCGTCGACGGCTTGCTGGCCAGGTCGGCCGCCGGTACGGCGACGAATTCGGCCGCCGCACCGTCGCGGTCGAACGCGATCAACCCGTACACCTCGTCGCCGGGCGCGAAATCCGTGACGTCGGCGGCGACCGCTTTGACGACGCCCGACACCTCGTGGGACGGGATCACCGGCAGGCGGCTGGCCCCGTCGCGGGTCCAGGTCTCCTCCCACGTCAGCTCGTCGAAGGTGATTCCCGCCGCGTGCACGGCGATCAAGGCTTCGCCCGCGGCCGGCACCGGGACCGGGGCACGTTCGAGCACCAGCTCCTCCGGGCCGCCCCGGCGGTGCGCCCGCAGCGCGGACATCTCGGTCATGGCAGGCGCCAATCGATCGCGTCGGCGCCCATCTCGGCCAGCAGTTCGTTGGCGCGGCTGAACGGGCGCGAACCGAAGAACCCGCGCGAGGCCGACAGCGGGGACGGATGCGGCGATTCGATGGCGACGCAATTCCCTTGAGCGAGAATCGGTTTGAGCGTCGAAGCGTCGCGGCCCCACAGGATGGCCACCAGGGGCCGCGATCGCTGCGTCAGCGCCCGAATAGCGCACTCGGTCACCGCCTCCCAGCCCTTGCCACGATGCGAAGCGGGATTGCTGGGGCGCACGGTGAGCACCCTGTTCAGCAGCAGCACGCCGCGCTGCGCCCAGGCCGTCAGGTCACCGCACGAGGGTTGCGGATGGCCCAGGTCCGCGCCGTACTCCTGAAAGATGTTGGCCAGACTGCGCGGCAACGGCCGCACCTCGGGGGCCACCGAAAAGCTCAGGCCCACAGCGTGTCCGGGCGTCGGGTACGGGTCTTGCCCGACAATCAGCACCCGGACGTCGTCAAAGGGATAGGTGAAGGCGCGCAACACATTCGGTCCGGCGGGCAAATACCTGCGCCCGGCAGCGATCTCGGCGCGCAGGAATTTTCCCATCTCGGCCACCTGGTCGGACACCGGCTGCAGCGCGCTCGCCCAACCGGGCTCCACCAGTTCACTCAGCGGACGCGCGGTCATCATCGGCTCTTCGCGATCGCGTAAACGGTCACCGCGTCACCCTAATACGATTGCCAGCCGGCGTAGCCGATCCACTCCTGATCGTCGACGAGCACCCGGGCCGGCCCGTCGAGAACCCGCCCGATGACGCGCCATCCGGCCGGCGCGGGGCCGGCGAAACACGCCGCCAGGGCGTGGTCCTCGCCACCGCCCAGCACCCAGTGCCAGGGATCGGCGCCCACCGCGACCGCGGCGGCCCCAAGCGCATCGCGGTCCGCGGCCAGCGCCGCCGTGGACAGATCCATGCCGACCCCCGACGCCTCTGCGACATGACGCAGGTCGGCGACCAGGCCGTCGGAGATGTCGATCATCGCCTGCGCGCCCCCGGCCGCGGCCACCGCGCCCTGTCCGTAGGGGGGCTGCGGCACCAGATGCCGGCGCCGCAGCTCATCGAAGCCATCAATATCGTTGCGCCACAGGTCAAATCCCGCCGCCGACCGGCCCAGGTCACCGGCGACGGCGATCAGCGCACCGGGCTTCGCGCCCGACCGAAGCACCGGTGCGCGCCCGTCGGAGTCGCCCAGCACCGTCACCGAGATGACCCACTGCGGGCAGTGGACCAGGTCACCGCCGGCGATGCCGGCACCGATCCGTTGCGCCTCGTCCCACATTCCGTCGACCAGCGCGTCCACCTCCGCCGCCGGTGTATCACCGGGTGCGCCGAAGGCGACCACGAACGCCGTCGGCCGCCCACCCATCGCCTCGATGTCCGCGGCGTTCTGGGCAATGGCCTTGCGGCCGATGTCGTGCGGCGTCGACCAGTCCAGCCGGAAGTGCCGATCCTGCACGAGCATGTCGGTCGACACCAGCGCGCGGCCATCACCCGATGACACCAGCGCCGCGTCGTCACCCGGTCCGAGCACGACCGCTGCGGGCTGCTCGCGCCCCCGCACCAGGCGATCGATCACGGCGAACTCGCCGAGTTGCCGCAGCGACGGCGACTCGCCCGCTTCGTCTTGCACGCCACCCACGATAGGGCTCGTGCCGTTGCTCAGACCGCGGCGGACGGGGCTACGCGGCCCTTATTCGCCCCGAGAATAAATTGGCACGTAAGTAAATGCGGGCGATAGTGGTTAGCAGAAAAGGAGGTGCGCGGGCGGTGGCAACCGAATCGGACGCCGATGCCGGGCCGCCGCGCGCGCTGATCATCGTCGCGATCGCGCTGGCCGTCGCGACCATCGGCGTGATCCTGGCCATCGCGGCGACCCGGGAGGCGCCCCCGCGTTCGGTCGCGGTTCCCGCGGCCCCCGCGCCGCAGTCCGACGCGCCGGCATGCCGGGCATTGATGGGGGCGCTGCCGCAGCGGCTCGGGGATTACCAGCACGCGCCGCTCGAGCAGCCGGCCCCGCACGGCGTCGCCGCCTGGCGAAGCGGGCCGGACGGTGACCCGGTGGTGCTGCGTTGCGGCGTCGATCGCCCCGCCGAGTTCGTGCTGGGATCTCCGATCCAGGTCGTCGATCGGGTGCAGTGGTTCCAGGTGCGTTCCGAACAGCAATCCGCCGGCGATGCGGGCCGATCCACCTGGTACACGGTGGATCGCGGAGTCTATGTGGCGCTCACTCTGCCGGCCGGATCGGGACCGACGCCGATCCAGCGGCTCTCCGAGGCGATCGACCGCAGCATCCCGGCGGCGCCCATCGACCCCGGCCAGCCCCGCTAGGTGGTCAGCGCAGGCCTACTCCGCGGGCCAGCGCGGTCTGGACCATCGTCGCCAGCAACGTCGCGTAGTCCACGCCGCTGGCCGCCCACATCCTCGGGTACATCGAGATCGTGGTGAATCCCGGCATCGTGTTGATCTCGTTGAGCACCGGCCCGTCTTCGGTGAGGAAGAAGTCCACCCGGGCCAGCCCTTGGCAGTCGATCGCCTTGAACGCCCGGACCGCCAATTGGCGCACGCTGTCGGCGATTTCGTCGTCCACCTTGGCGGGCACGTCCAATTCGGCCGCGTCGTCGAGGTATTTGGTCGAGAAGTCGTAGAACGAATCCTCGCGCCCGCGCACGCCGGCCACCCGTATCTCACCCAGCGTGCTGGCTTCCACTGTGCCATCGGGCATTTCGAGCACACCGCATTCCAGCTCACGACCGACGACGGCGGCCTCGACGATGACTTTCGGGTCATGCCGCCGGGCCATCGCGATGGCGCCGTCCAGCTGATCCCAGCTCGACACCCGGCTCACGCCGATCGAGGAACCGCCCCGGGCGGGTTTGACGAACACCGGCAGGCCCAACCGCTCGCACTCGTCGGGGCGCAGCCCGGAGTGCGACGGGCGCAGCACCGCGTAATCGCCGATCGGCAAGCCTTCGGCGGCGAACAGCTTTTTGGTGAACTCTTTGTCCATGCCCGCCGCGCTGGCGAGCACGCCGGCGCCCACGTAGGGCACACCGGCGAGTTCCAGCAGACCCTGAATGGTGCCGTCCTCGCCGTAGGGGCCGTGCAGCACCGGAAACACCACGTCGACCGACGCCAACACCTCACTGGCGCCGGGGGCGAGGGACACCAGTTGACCGCTGCGCACGGGATCGGCGGGCAGCGCCAATTCCGTTCCCGATGCGGCGGTCACCTCGGGCAGCTGCCGGTCGGTGATCGCCAGCGCGGCGGGGTCGCCGTCGGTGAGCACCCAGGAGCCCTCGGGAGTGATGCCGATCGCGAGCACCTCGAACCGCTCCGGGTCCAGGTTGCGCAGAATGCTGCCCGCCGAGACGCACGAGATGGCGTGCTCGTTGCTGCGCCCGCCGAAGACGACGGCGACGCGTACCCGCTGGCCTGAGCCGGGGTGCGGCGAGCGCTGGCTGGCATTCACAATCTCAAGAGGCTACCGGGTGGCGCCGGGCCCGGCCGGGTGGCGGGCCTTGCATGGCCTTCTCGTATGTCCTCATACGTCCGCGCGGTCTATTCGGGCTTGGTCCTGCGGCCCAGGAGCAGGGCCATCGCCTCGTCCACCGACAACCCCTTGTGGCACACGCGGTGCACGGCGTCGGTGAGGGGCATTTCGACGTCGTAACTGGCGGCCAGCGCCAGCACCGACTCGCAGGACGTCACACCCTCGACGACGTGCCCGTCGCCGCCGTCGGGCGTGCCGGCCAGCACCGACGAGATGGTCGCCCCCCGGCCGAGCCGTTCGCCCAGCGAACGGTTGCGCGATCGCGGTGAGCTGCAGGTCGCCACCAGGTCGCCCACTCCGGCCAGCCCCGCCAGGGTCGCGCCCTTGGCGCCCAGCGCAATCCCCAGCCGCATGATCTCGGCCAGGCCGCGGGTGATGATCGCCGCCGCGGTGTTCTCGCCGAGTCCGACACCGACGGCCATCCCGCACGCCAGGGCGATGACGTTCTTGCAGGCCCCGCCGATCTCCGTGCCGACCACGTCGCTATTGGTGTACGGGCGGAAGTAGCCGCTGTTCAGCATGCGCTGCAGGGCCACGGCCCGCCCCGAGTCGCTGCACGCGATGACGGTGGCGGCGGGCTGGGATGCGGCGATCTCGCTGGCCAGGTTGGGTCCCGAGATCACCGCGACCTGAGACGGGTCGACGCCGACGACGGAGACGATGACCTGGCTCATCCGCATCAACGTGCCGAGCTCGATGCCCTTTGCCAGGCTGGCCAGGGTGGCGCCCTCCCGGATCAGCGGCGCCCAGCGCTCGAGGTTGCCGCGCATCGTCTGCGCGGGCACGCCCAGCAGTACGGTCGACGCGTCGCGCAGAGCTTCGGCGGCGTCGGCGGTGGCCCGGATGCCCGGCGGCAGCAACGTGCCGGGCAGGTAGTCGGCGTTGTATCGGGTGGAATTGATCTGCTCGGCGAGCTCGGGCCTGCGGGCCCACAGCGTGACCGACGTGTCCGGCCCCCCGGCGTCGAGCAGCACTTTGGCCAGCGCCGTGCCCCACGCCCCGGCACCCATGACCGCGACGGCGCCCGATGATGCGCTGGTCATGTATGACCCCCTGTCCGTGGTCGGTGTCGCTCACGCGGCACGTGCAGCCGCTACACCCTAGATCACGGGCGTCACGCGAGCCAGCGCGTCCGGCGCACCGGTCGGCATCACGCCCCGTGACGGGCGATCCGCAGAGCGTCGCTGGCAGGATGACTTCTCATGAGCGGCATACGAGCCGACGGTGCGGCCCACGACGGCGGCGATGTGGCGCTGATCATCGCCGTCAAGCGGTTGGCCGCGGCCAAGACCAGGCTGGCCCCGGTGTTTTCGGCGCGCACGCGGGAAAGCGTCGTGCTCGCCATGCTGACGGACACCCTGACCGCCGCCGGACGGGTCAGGTCGCTGGGTTCGATCACCGTGATCACGCCCGATGACGCCGCGGCCGCGGCGGCCATCGATCTGGGAGCCGACGTGCTGGCCGACCCGACACCCGAGGGTCATCCCGATCCACTGAACAACGCCATCGCAAGCGCGGAACACGCGGTGGGCAGTGCTTTCACCAATATCGTTGTGCTGCAAGGGGATCTACCCGCACTGCAGACCCAGGAGCTGAACGAGGCGATCGCCGCCGCACGCCAGCACCGGCGTAGCTTCGTCGCCGACCGGCTGGCCACCGGCACCGCGGCGCTGTTCGCGTTCGGCAGCCCGCTCAACCCGCAGTTCGGCTCCGATTCCTCGGCGCGGCACCGCAGTTCGGGTGCGATCGAGCTCACCGGCGCCTGGCCCGGCCTGCGGTGTGACGTCGACACCCCCAACGATCTCGCCGCCGCCCGTCGCCTCGGGGTGGGGCCGGCCACCGCACGCGCGATCGCGGCGCACTGAATCGGTCGGCAAATCTGTCAGGTGAGTAAACGTCATCCAAACGGCGAATGGATGTCCCTCGAGCGCCGGCCGCGGTGGTGGTGACCCGCTTCGCCCGGCTACGCCGCGCTCGCGATCACCACTGGCTCCGATGGTGGTGACCCGCTTCGCCCGGCTACGCCGCGCTCGCGATCACCACTGGCAGCACCCGCGCATGATGAGCAATGATCGCAGGGTGACTGAAATCGAAGCTGAGGCGCGACCCGACGAGAATTTGTGGCATTCGGGCGACTCGGCCGTGGCGGCACCACCGGCTGCGACCCAGGCCGCGCTGACCGATCTCCCGGACGATCGTTACCTCAACCGCGAACTGAGCTGGCTCGACTTCAACGCCCGCGTGCTCGCGCTGGCCGACGACAACTCGCTGCCGCTGCTGGAACGTGCCAAGTTCCTGGCGATCTTCGCCTCCAACCTCGACGAGTTCTACATGGTGCGCGTCGCCGGCCTCAAGCGCCGTGACGAGATGGGATTGTCGGTCCGCTCCGCCGACGGGCTGACGCCGCGAAAGCAACTCGCCCTCATCGGCGAACACACGCAGCGGATCGCGACCCGGCACGCGCGGGTGTTCCTCGATTCGGTGCGGCCCGCGCTCGCCGAGGAAGGCATTCACATCGTCACGTGGGCCGACCTCGATCAGCGCGAGCGCGACGAATTGTCCGCCTATTTCACCGAACAGGTCTTCCCTGTGTTGACGCCACTGGCCGTCGATCCCGCGCACCCGTTCCCGTTCGTCAGCGGGCTGAGCCTGAACCTGGCGGTCATGGTGCGTCAGCCCGAGGACGGCGGTCAGCACTTCGCGCGAGTCAAGGTGCCCAACAACGTCGATCGCTTCGTCGAGCTCGCGGCTATCGGCAGCGCCGACGACGGCGGGCGGACGATCGTCCGCTACCTGCCGATGGAGGAGCTGATCGCGGCGTTCCTTCCTCTTCTCTTCCCGGGCATGGAAATCGTGGAGCATCACGCGTTTCGCATCACCCGCAACGCCGATATGGAAGTCGAAGAAGACCGCGATGAGGATCTGCTGCAGGCGCTGGAGCGGGAATTGGCGCGCCGGCGGTTCGGTCCGCCGGTGCGACTCGAAATCGCCGACGACATGACCGAGGGCATGCTGGAACTGCTGCTGCGCGAACTCGATGTGCATCCCGGTGACGTCATCGAAGTCCCCGGCCTGCTCGACCTTTCGTCGCTGTGGCAGATCTACGGCCTGGACCGGCCGGCACTCAAGGACCCGGCGTTCGTCCCTGACACCCACCCCGCGTTCGCGGATCGCGAATCTCCCAAGAGCATTTTCGCGACGCTGCGCGAGGGCGACGTCCTGGTGCACCACCCGTACGACTCTTTCTCCACCAGCGTCCAGCGCTTCATCCAGCAGGCCGCCGCGGACCCGAATGTGCTGGCGATCAAACAAACGCTGTACCGCACCTCCGGTGATTCGCCGATCGTGCGGGCGCTGATCGAAGCGGCCGAGGCCGGAAAGCAGGCCGTCGCACTCGTCGAGATCAAGGCGCGTTTCGACGAACAGGCCAACATCCGCTGGGCGCGCGCACTCGAGCAGGCGGGCGTGCATGTGGTCTACGGGCTGGTCGGCCTCAAGACGCACTGCAAGACTTGCCTGGTGGTGCGTCGCGAAGGTTCGGCCATCCGGCGGTACTGCCACATCGGAACCGGCAACTACAACAGCAAAACCGCCCGCCTGTACGAGGATGTCGGCCTGCTGACGGCGAACCCCGATATCGGCGCGGACCTCACCGATTTGTTCAATTCGCTTACCGGCTATTCGCGTAAGGTCTCCTATCGCAATCTGCTGGTGGCACCGCATGGAATTCGGGCCGGCATCATCGAACGTGTCGAACGCGAGATCGAAGCGCACCGCGAGCGCGGAAACGGACGCATTCGCCTGAAGATGAACGCGCTCGTCGACGAGCAGGTGATCGATGCGCTCTACCGCGCCTCGCAGGCCGGGGTGCGGGTCGAGGTCGTGGTGCGCGGCATCTGCGCGCTGCGCCCCGGCGCCGAAGGGTATTCCGAAAACGTCTTCGTCCGCTCGATTCTCGGTCGTTTCCTGGAGCACTCGCGGATCATCCATTTCCGCAACATCAACGAGTTCTGGATCGGCAGCGCCGACATGATGCACCGCAACCTCGATCGGCGCGTGGAGGTACTGGCTCAGGTCAAGGACCCCAAGCTCACCGCGCAGCTTGACGAATTGTTCGAATCCGCACTGGATCCGTCGACCCGGTGCTGGGAATTGGGGCCCGACGGGCAATGGACCCCGTCGCCACAAGAAGGCGAGAGCGTGCGCGACCACCAAGTATCGTTGATGGAGCGCCATCGCAGCCCCTAGCTCTGTGCGGTTGATTTCCGGTCGTTTCTCCCGGCCGCATCCTGACCATGTGTGCGGCTCTGAAGTGAATTGATCTGCAGGAGTTGAGGTGCCGACCCAGAATTCCTCCGCCGCACGGCGCTCTGGAAGCCGAGTCGTCTACGCCGCCGGTGCGGTGCTGTGGCGGCCGGGCGATGGTGATGCGGGCGACCGCGACATCGAAATCGCCGTCATTCACCGTCCCCGGTATGACGACTGGTCACTGCCCAAGGGCAAGGTTGACCCCGGCGAGACGGCGCCGGTGACGGCGGTGCGCGAGGTGCACGAGGAGACGGGTCAGCACGCCGTCCTCGGCAGGCGGCTCGACTTGGTGAGTTACCCGATCGACCAGGGCGTCAAAAAGGTCTGCTACTGGGCGGCGCGCTCCACCGGCGGGGACTTCGCTCCCGGCAACGAGGTGGACGGATTGCTGTGGCTGCCGATCGCCGAGGCGATGCAGAAGCTGGATTACGCGCAAGACCGAAAAGTGCTGCGCCACTTCAACAAGAAGCCCGCCGACACGCATACCCTGTTGGTGGTCCGGCACGGCACGGCCGGCCGCAAATCGCGTTTCTCCGGCGACGACGCCAAGCGGCCGCTGGACAAGCGTGGACGAGCGCAGGCCGAGGCGCTGGTGCCGCAGCTGCTCGCCTTCGGCGCGTCGCAGGTGCATGCGGCCGACCGCGTTCGCTGCCACCAGACCGTGGAACCGCTTGCCGAGGATCTGGACGTACCCGTGCACAACGAGCCCACCCTTACCGAAGAGGCCTATGCCAAGAACGCGAAGCGCGGACGCCACCGGATGCTGGATATCGCCGAGCAGCAAGGCACCCGCGTTGTCTGCACTCAGGGCAAGGTGATTCCGGACTTGATCGAGTGGTGGTGTCAGCGCGATGGCGTGCGGCCCGACAAATCGCGCAACCACAAGGGCAGCACCTGGGTGCTGTCGCTGTCAGACGGACGGTTGGTGGCTGCCGACCACATCGGCGGCGCGCTGGCGGCCGACGTTCGGGCCTGACGCGATGGCGGCAACCCGCTAACGCACGAATACCCTTCGGGGGCTTCAATGCCGCCCGAAGGGTACTCGTGTCTAGAACTTGACTCCGCTACTTGCGACCGCGACGGGCGGTCGTCTTCTTTGCGGCCGCCTTGCGGGCGGGAGCCTTGCTCGCAGCCTTGCGGGCCGGAGCCTTGGTCGCGGCCTTCTTGGCCGGGGCCTTCTTGGCGGCGGTCTTCTTGGCCGGAGCCTTGGTCGCCGCCTTACGAACTGGAGCCTTCTTGGCCGCAGTCTTCTTGGCGGGAGCCTTGGTCGCGGCCTTGCGGGCCGGAGCCTTCTTGGCCGCAGTCTTCTTGGCTGCGGTCTTCTTGGCCGCGGTCTTCTTGGCGGGCGCCTTCTTCGCGGCGGTCTTCTTGGCCGCGCCGCTACCCCCTACGACACCGCGTTTGACGGCGGGGCCGTCCGACGGGAGGCGCTGTGCGCCAGACACAACCGCTTTGAACTGTGCACCGGGGCGGAACGCCGGGACGGACGTCGGCTTCACCTTCACCGTCTCACCGGTCCGCGGGTTGCGGGCCACCCGTGCTGCGCGGCGGCGCTGCTCGAACACACCGAACCCGGTGATGGTGACGCTGTCGCCCTTGTGTACCGCACGCACAATGGTGTCGACAACGTTCTCGACCGCTGCGGTCGCCTGTCGACGGTCCGTGTTCAATTTAGTTGTGAGCACATCAATGAGCTCTGCCTTGTTCATCAATCCCTCCGACGCTAGTGGTCCTCGATTTGAACCGACTAGTGGACACGGTAAACCCTCACCCAGCAAATTTCCAAGAGCCACGCGCAATTTCAAGGCAAAGCGTGCGACGTTTTCGCAATCCGGTTGCCGCCCTTGACCGGTGGAGGGTGCTGAAAATCGGCTCGGTTTAGTTAGCCGATCAAGCAGAAAAGCGGCTTCACCCGGCCGTTGACGAGGTGGGCAGAGTGCGCGGTTTCCAGTCCGGATATGCCGCCTCGAAAGCTTGTATCTCATCGAGTTTCCGCAGCGTAAGGGCTATATCGTCAAGGCCCTCGAGCAGTCGCCATGCGGTATGGTCGTCAATCTTGAACGGCAGCACCGTCGTTCCCGCGGTGATATTTCGATCTTGAAGATTGACAGTGATTTCCAGTCCCGGGCTTTCCTCGATGAGCTTCCAGAGCAGTTCCACGCCGTCCTGAGAAACTTCGGCCGCCAGCAGCCCCGCCTTGCCGGCGTTGCCCCGGAAGATGTCACCGAATCGAGGCGAGATGACCACCCGGAACCCGTAGTCCATCAGCGCCCACACCGCGTGCTCGCGCGACGATCCCGTCCCGAAATCGGGTCCCGCCACTAGCACCGAGCCGCGGTCAAAGGGGCTGAGATTTAGCACGAATGACGGATCCGACCGCCAGCTGGCGAACAGTCCGTCCTCGAAACCGGTTCGGGTGACACGCTTCAAATACACCGCCGGAATGATCTGATCGGTGTCGACATTGGAGCGCCGTAGCGGCACACCGATACCGGTGTGGGTGCGAAATGCTTCCATGCTCATCCCTTCAGAGTTCGAATTCGTCAGCTCAAATCGGCTGGAGCGGACAATCTGCCGCGTACCGCCGTCGCTGCCGCTACCGCCGGAGACACCAGATGCGTGCGACCGCCTTTACCCTGCCGCCCTTCGAAGTTGCGGTTGGATGTCGCGGCGCAGCGCTCCCCCGGCGCAAGCTGGTCGGGATTCATCCCCAGGCACATCGAGCAGCCCGCTTGGCGCCATTCGGCGCCCGCGGCGGTGAAAACCTCACCCAGCCCTTCGGCTTCGGCCTGCGCACGCACGCGCATCGAGCCCGGCACGACGAGCATCCGCACCCCCGACGCGATCTTGCGGCCGCGCAGCACGTCGGCGACGACCCGCAGATCCTCGATACGACCGTTGGTACAAGAGCCCACGAACACCGTGTCAACGGCGACGTCACGCATCGGCGTGCCTGGTCGAAGGTCCATATATGCCAACGCTTTCTCAGCCGCCTGACGCTGCGCGTCGTCGGTCATCAGCTCGGGGTCCGGCACGGCGCCGGCCAACGGCACACCCTGGCCGGGGTTGGTGCCCCACGTCACGAACGGGCTCAGCGACGCGGCGTCGAGATAGACCTCGGTGTCGAATTCGGCGCCGGGGTCGGTGTGCAGCTGCCGCCAATAGCTCATCGCCGCATCCCATTGCGCCCCCTGCGGGGCGTGCGGGCGGTCACGCAGGAATTCGAACGTGGTTTCGTCCGGAGCCACCATTCCCGCCCGAGCACCCGCTTCGATGCTCATATTGCAGACGGTCATCCGTCCTTCCATCGACAGCGATTCGATGGCGCTGCCTCGATATTCGATGACGTGCCCCTGCCCACCGCCGGTACCGATCTTGGCGATCAGGGCGAGGATGATGTCCTTGGCCGTCACACCGGCGGGCAGCTGCCCGTCGACATTGACCGCCATCGTCTTGAACGGCCGCAGCGGCAGCGTCTGGGTGGCCAGCACGTGCTCGACCTCCGAAGTGCCAATTCCCATGGCCAGCGCGCCGAATGCGCCGTGCGTCGAGGTGTGGCTATCGCCACACACGACCGTCATTCCGGGCTGCGTGAGACCCAGCTGCGGCCCGACCACATGCACGATCCCCTGCTCGACGTTGCCCATGGGATATAGCCGCACACCGAATTCGGCACAATTTCGGCGCAATGTCTCGACCTGGGTCCGCGACACCGGGTCGGCGATCGGCTTGTCGATATCGGTGGTCGGAACGTTGTGATCCTCGGTGGCCAGCGTCAAGTCGGGGCGGCGCACCGGCCGGCCGGCCAGGCGCAGGCCGTCGAAAGCCTGCGGGCTGGTGACCTCGTGCACCAGATGCAGATCGATGTAGATCAAGTCCGGCTCGCTGGCACCACCGGATACCACAACGTGGTCGTCCCATACTTTTTCGGCCAGAGTGCGCGGTTTGGTGGCGACCCCGGCCGCCCCTTGGTCGATTCCCATATCGAACTCGCCTCAATTCGCCTCGGTAGCGGCTCGCCGATCATTCGGGCTGTGATCTCAGAATGCGAGACGCTAGTATCTCCTTGTGAGACAGCATAGCGGTATCGGCGTCCTGGACAAAGCCGTGGGAATTCTGCACACGATCTCTCAATCGCCCTGTGGGTTGGCCGAACTGTGTGAGCGGACCTCGCTACCGCGCGCCACCGCGTATCGGCTGGCCGCCGCCCTCGAAGTCCATCGCCTGCTGGCACGCGACGACGAGGGACGCTGGCTGCTCGGTCCGGCCGTCACCGAACTGGCGGCCCACGTCAACGATCCCCTGCTGACGGCCAGCGCCGCGGTGCTCCCGATGTTGCGCGAAACGACCGGGGAGAGCGTGCAGCTGTACCGTCGCGAGGGCACCGACCGCGTCTGCGTGGCCGCACTGGAACCCGCTGCGGGCCTTCGCGATACGGTTCCCATCGGGGCGCGATTGCCGATGACGGCCGGGTCGGGCGCCAAAGTGCTACTGGCCCATAGCGACGTGGCCACCCAGAAGGCGGTGCTCGCGAGGGCGAAATTCACCGAACGAACGCTGGCCGAGGTGCGGCGGCGGGGCTGGGCTCAAAGCGTGGCCGAGCGCGAGCCGGGCGTGGCGAGTGTGTCGGCGCCGGTGCGCGATAGCCGCGGCGCCGTCGTCGCGGCCATCTCGGTCTCGGGCCCCATCGACCGGATCGGCCGGCGCCCCGGGGCACGCTGGGCCGCTGATCTGCTCTCTGCCGCCGAAGCTCTCACCCGCCGCCTCTGAGCCACCGGCGGGCGTGCGTCCAGGGCGGCGTAATCGGGAATTCGTCGCCCTCGGCGCACGCTCAACGCCACCAATGCACAGTCACCGCAACCCGCCTGACAGACTGGCCGGCATGGGAACCAATCAGCGCGCGAGCATCGTCATGTCCGAAGACGAGATCGCCGACTTCGTCGTGAAAAGCCGCACCGGCACGCTGGCCACCGTCGGCGCCGACGGCCAGCCCCATCTGACCGCCATGTGGTACGCCGTCGTCGACGGCGAGATCTGGCTGGAGACCAAGGCCAAGTCGCAGAAGGCGATCAACCTCAAGCGCGATCCGCGCGTGAGCTTTCTGATCGAGGACGGCCACACCTACGACACGCTGCGCGGGGTGTCCTTCGAGGGCGTCGCCGAGATCGTCGACGATCCCGACGTCTCACATCGCGTGGGAGTCAGCGTCTGGGAGCGCTACACCGGCCCCTACAGCGACGACATGAAACCGTTTGTCGAGCAGATGATGAACAAGCGGGTGTGCGTTCGCATTGTGGCCCGCCGGGCTCGTTCGTGGGATCACCGCAAACTCGGCTTGCCGGCCATGCCGGTCGGCGGATCGACCGCACCGGCAGTCCTGGGGACCGACCAGTAGCTGCGATGTTTGTAGCCCCGATGGGATTCGAACCCACGCTACCGCCGTGAGAGGGCGGCGTCCTAGGCCGCTAGACGACGGGGCCAGAAACGATCCGAGCAGTCAGCATAGCTCACCCCGCTAAGCCCACCTAATCGCTTGAGGCGGAGAAAATTTTGCTGGGGTACCAGGACTCGAACCTAGAATGGCTGAACCAGAATCAGCTGTGTTGCCAATTACACCATACCCCATTGGCTGCCTAAAACCGCTGGTCAGCGTCGATTGCGGGCTTTCATAAGCTCTTTGGAGTCCGCCGCCGCCAGCCGTCATCGGCCTTTCATAAACCGCAGTGCAGACTACCAAAGTCTCGACGGGCACTCCGCACGCGCGGTCTCGGTCACTCGAGCGGGGTCTGCCCGGCCGTCTCACGCGCCGCCCGCAGTCGCCGCATGCTACGGCCGCGGCCCAGCAGCTCCAGCGACTCGAACAACGGCGGGCTGATGGTCGTTCCGGTCGCACCCACCCTGATCGGACCGAACGCCTTGCGCGGCTTGAGGCCGAGGTCGTCGATGAGCGCGGCCTTCAGCGCGGCTTCGATCTGCGGCGCCGTCCAGTCGGCCACCGCCTCCAGCGCGGGCAGCGCCGCGTCCAGCACCGCGGCGCCGTCGGCTCCCAGCTCTTTGGCGGCGGCCTTGGGGTCGAGCGCGTACTCGTCGTCGTTGAGGAACTTCAGCAGTTCCCACGCGTCACCGAGCACCACGATCCGGGTCTGCACCAGCTCCGCGGCGGTGGCGAAGCTGGCGTCGTCCAGCTCGAGGCGATGACCGTGCGCACTGAGATAGTCGCGCAGCCTGACGGCGAAGTCGTCGACCGCCAGCATCCGGATGTGCTCGGCGTTGAGCGCGTCGGCCTTCTTCTGGTCGAAGCGGGCGGGATTGGAGTTGACGTTGACCACATCGAACGCGGCCACCATCTCGTCGAGACTGAACACGTCGTGGTCGTCGGCGATGGCCCAGCCGAGCAACGCGACATAGTTGAGCAGCCCTTCCGGGATGAAGCCCCGGTCGCGGTGAGCGAACAGGTTCGACTGCGGGTCGCGCTTGGAGAGTTTTTTGGTTCCCTCGCCCAATACCGTTGGGAGGTGCGCGAACTGCGGAGTGCGCTCGGCCACGCCGATCCGGATCAGCGCCCGGTACAGCGCCAGCTGCCGCGGCGTCGACGGCAGCAGGTCCTCGCCGCGCAGGACATGGGTGATCTTCATCAGCGCGTCATCGCACGGGTTGACCAAGGTGTACAACGGATCTCCGTTGGCGCGGGTCAACGCGAAATCGGGCACGGACCCGGCGGCGAAGCTGGTGGCACCGCGAACCAGGTCGTCCCACGCGAGGTCTTCGTCGGGCATCCGCAGCCGCACCACCGGTTTGCGGCCCTCGGCCAGGAATGCGGCGCGCTGGGAATCGGTCAGCTGCCGATCGAAATTGTCGTAGCCCAGCTTGGGATTACGGCCGGCGGCGACGTGGCGCGCCTCGACCTCCTCCGGCGTCGAGAAGGCGTAGTAAGCCTCCCCCGCTTCGAGCAGCTTGGCCACGACATCGTGATAGATCTCACTGCGCAGTGACTGGCGGTAGGGGCCATAGGGTCCGCCGACCTCTGGTCCCTCGTCCCAATCCAGGCCCAGCCAGCGCAGCGCGTCCAGCAGCGCCAGATAGCTTTCCTCGCTGTCGCGCTGCGCATCGGTGTCCTCGATGCGAAAGACGAAGGTGCCCCCGGTATGTCGGGCGTAGGCCCAATTGAACAGCGCGGTGCGGACCATTCCGACGTGCGGCGTGCCGGTTGGCGAGGGACAGAATCGAACGCGGACGTGGGCTGGGGCAGTCACGATTTTCCTTTGCGGACCACGGGATTGGTGAGGGTGCCGATGCCCTCGATGGTGATGGAGACGCTGTCGCCGTCCTCGATGGGACCGACACCCGCGGGTGTCCCGGTGAGGATGATGTCACCCGGCAGCAAGGTCATCACGGCCGAGATCCACTCCACGATCGACCCGATGTCGTGAATCAGCAGTGAGGTGCGGCTGCGCTGCTTGACGTCGCCGTTGACCTCGGTGCGCAATTCGAGATCGCCCGGGTCCAGCGGTTTGAGGTCGGTGACGATCCACGGCCCCACCGGGCAGAAGGTGTCATGCCCTTTGGCCCTGGTCCACTGGTCATCGGATTTTTGTTGATCGCGCGCCGACACGTCGTTGCCGATGGTGTAGCCGAGGATGTTCTCCGCCGCCTGCGCGGCCGAGACGTCCTTGCAGGGCCGGCCGATGACCACCGCCAGCTCGCCCTCGAAGTGCACCGGTGATGCGTTGGCGGGCAAGCGAATAGGCACGTTCGGCCCGATGATCGCGGTGTTGGGTTTGAGGAAGATCACCGGATCCACCGGGGCCGGCCCGGTCATGTCCTTCATTTCGGCGATGTGATCGGCGTAGTTCTTCCCCACGCACACCACCTTGCTGGCCAGTATCGGGGCGAGCAGCCGGACGTCGGCCAGCGGCCATGATCGGCCGGTGAAGTTCGGCGTGCCGAATGGATGCTCGGCGATCTCGCGCGCGATCATCTCGGCGGGGTCGTCGAGTTCGCCTTCGATACTCACGAAGGCGACACCGTCCGGGCTGGCGATTCGACCAAGGCGCATTCGGTTGAGCCTAGTGACGGTCGCGAGCGCGGCGTAGCCGGGCGTGGCGGGCCGTCACCATTCGAGCCAGTGACGGTCGCGAGCGCGGCGTAGCCGGGCGTGGCGGGCCGTCACCGTTCGAGCCAGTGACGGTCGCGAGCGCGGCGTAGCCGGGCGTGGCGGGGGGCACCGCGGCGGGGGCACCGCCACAAGGCCTACCCCTAAAATTCGCGTTGGTATGCAAGCATGGGGAATGCAGACCGAACCGGCCGCGACGCCCGAAATAGGCGCCGGCGCGCGCTGGTCGATCATGATCGCTTCGCTGCTGGCAACGGCGAGTTCGTTCCTCTTCATCAACGGCGTAGCGTTCCTCATCCCGTCGCTGCAGGCCGCGCGCGGAATCCGGCTCGACGAGGCGGGCCTGCTGGCCTCGATGCCCAGCTGGGGCATGGTGGTCACGCTGGTGCTCTGGGGATACGTGCTGGACCGGGTCGGCGAGCGGGTAGTGATGGCCACCGGCTCGGCGCTGACCGCGGTAGCGGCCTACGCCGCGGCCTCGGCGCATTCGATGGTGATGATCGCCGTGTACCTGTTTCTCGGCGGCATGGCCGCCGCCAGCTGCAACACGGCCGGCGGGCGGTTGGTGTCCGCCTGGTTTCCGCCACACCAGCGCGGGCTGGCGATGGGCATCCGCCAAACCGCGCAACCCCTGGGAATCGCGTTGGGCGCCATGATAATTCCCGAGCTTGCCGAACACGGTCCGCGCGCCGGCCTTCGGTTCACCGCACTGGCGTGCACGCTCGGGGCGATCGTAAGCATCATCGGCATCGTCGACCCGCCGCGCAAGCCCCGCGCCAGCGCCAGCGTTCAGGAACTCGCCAGCCCGTACCGAGGGTCGTTGACACTGTGGCGAATTCACGCGGTGGCGGGTCTGCTGATGATGCCGCAAACGGTGACCGTGACGTTCATGCTGGTATGGCTGATCAGGAACCTGCACTGGTCGGTCGCGGCCGCCGGCGGGTTGGTCACTCTCTCGCAGCTGCTCGGCGCGGTCGGCCGCGTGGCCGTGGGCCGCTGGTCCGATCGGCTCGGCTCACGCATGCGACCCGTGCGCTACATCGCGACCGCCGCCGTGCTCGCTCTTCTGTTGCTGGCTTGGGCCGATTACGTGAACACCCGGTGGCAGGTGGCGCTGATGGTCGCCATCGCGGTGATCGCGGTTCTCGACAACGGGCTGGAAGCCACCGCCATAACCGAATTCGCCGGCCCGTACTGGAGCGGCCGTGCCCTGGGCATCCAGAACACCACCCAGCGAATGATGGCGGCCGCGGGGCCTCCGCTCTTCGGCGCCTTGATCTCGGCCGCGAAATACCCACCGGCATGGCTGTTGTGCGCGTTGTTCCCCTTGGCGGCCGTGCCGCTGGTACCGACGCGGTTGGTGCCGCCCGGCCTGGAGATCAAAGCCCGGCAGCAATCCGTTCGCCGACTTCGGTGGTGGCGCGCCGTTCGTTCCCTCGCGTTGCCAGATACTGCTCGACGGCCCGGTCCACCCGCATAGCGGCGTCGTCTTCGCCGAGATGGGCGAGCAGGAGCGCCACCGACATGATGGCGGCGGTCGGATCGGCGATGCCCTGTCCGGCGATGTCCGGAGCGCTGCCGTGGACCGGCTCGAACATGGAGGGATTCGCCCGCGTGCCGTCGATATTTCCACTGGCCGCCAAGCCAATTCCCCCGCATACCGCCGCCGACAGGTCGGTGATGATGTCGCCGAACAGGTTGTCGGTGACGATCACGTCGAAGCGACCGGGGTCGGTGACCATGAAGATGGTCGCGGCGTCGATGTGTTGGTACGCCACCTCGACGTCGGGGTAGTCGCGGCCGACCTCGGCGACGATGCGCGACCACAGCTTGCCGGCGAAGGTGAGCACGTTCGTTTTGTGCACCAGTGTCAAGTGCTTTCGGCGTCGCTGCGCCCGCTCGAACGCGTCGGCCACCACGCGGCGCACACCGAAGGCCGTGTTCTGGCTTACCTCGGTCGCCACTTCGTTGGGCGTTCCGACGCGGATCGCGCCGCCGGTGCCGGTGTAGGGACCTTCCGTTCCCTCGCGCACCACCACGAAGTCGATCTCGGGGTTACCGGCCAGCGGGCTGTTCACCCCCGGGTACAGCCGGCCCGGCCGCAAGTTGATGTGGTGGTCCAGCTCGAAACGCAGGCGCAGCAACAACCCTCGCTCCAGCACGCCGCTGGGCACCGACGGGTCGCCGATGGCACCGAGCAGGATGGCGTCATGCGCGCGCAGCTCGTCGACGACCGAGTCCGGCAGCAGCTCACCGGTGGCGTGATACCGCCGCGCCCCGAGGTCGTAGCTGGTCTTGTCCACCCCGGGCAGCACCGTGTCCAGGACTTTGATGGCCTCGGAAATGACTTCGGGCCCGATACCGTCGCCCTCGATCACCGCCAGCTTCATCGGCGCCCCATCTCATCGCGTCGGTGCGCGTCAGCCGTCACGAGAGATCAACCACCTCAAGCTTGTTGGCGCCGACGGCCGCGCCGATTTCCGCCCGGACATCGCCCGGCACGTCTTGGTCCAGCCGCAGCAGGATCGTCGCGCTCGGGCCCTCGGCGTCCTCGGAAAGCTGCGCCGCTTCGATGTTCACCCCGGCCGACCCCAGCAAGGTGCCGATCTTGCCCAGCGCGCCGGGTTGGTCGACGTAGTTGATCACCAGGTTGATGCCCTGGGCGCGCAGATCGAAGTTGCGGCCGTTGATCTGGACGATCTTCTCGACCAGCTGCGGCCCGGACAGGGTGCCCGCGACGTTGACGGCGGTGCCGTCGGGCGCGACTGCGCGCACGTCGACCACGCTGCGGTGGTTCGGGCTTTCCGAGGCGGTGCCGATTTCGGCGATGATGCCGCGTTCTTCGGCCAGCGCCGGAGCGTTGACGAACGTCACCGGTCCCTCGACGACGGCCGAGAACAACCCCCGCAACGCCGAAAGCTTAAGCACCTCAACGTCTTCGGAGGCCAGCTCGCCGCGCACCTGTACCGACAGCGACACCGGCGGGCCGTCGGACAGGGTGGCGGCCAGCACCCCGAGCTTGCGCACCAGGTCCAGCCAGGGCGCGACCTCCTCGTTGACCACCCCACCGCCGACGTTGACCGCGTCGGGAACGAATTCGCCGGCCAGGGCGAGCTTGACGCTCGCGGCGACGTCGGTGCCGGCCCGGTCCTGAGCCTCTTCGGTCGACGCGCCCAGATGCGGCGTGACCACCACTTGCGGCAGCTCGAACAGCGGGCTGTCGGTGCACGGCTCTTTGGCGAAGACGTCCAGGCCGGCCGCGCGCACGTGGCCGCTGCGCACCGCGTCGGCCAGCGCGGCCTCGTCGACCAGACCACCGCGGGCGGCGTTGACGATGATGACGCCCGGCTTGGTCTTCGCCAGCGCGTCCTTGTCGATCAGACCCGCGGTCTCGGGTGTCTTCGGCAGGTGCACCGAGATGAAGTCGGCGCGGGTCAGCAGTTCGTCCAGCGTCAGCAGCTCGATGCCCAACTGTGCCGCGCGGGCCGGCGACACGTAGGGGTCGTAAGCGATCAGGTGGGTGCCGAAGGCGCTGAGCCGCTGGGCGACCAACTGCCCGATCCTCCCCAGGCCCACAACGCCGACCGTCTTGCCGAAGATCTCGGTGCCCGAGAAGGACGACCGCTTCCAGGCGTGTTCGCGCAACGAGGCATCGGCGGCCGGCACCTGCCGGGCAGCGGACAGTAACAACGCCAGCGCGTGCTCGGCGGCGCTGTGGATGTTCGACGTCGGCGCGTTGACCACCAGCACACCGCGCTCGGTGGCGGCGTCGACGTCGACGTTGTCCAGGCCTACCCCGGCGCGGGCGACGATCTTCAGCTTGGGCGCCGCCGCCAGCACCTCGGCGTCGACCGTGGTGGCCGAACGCACCAGCAGGGCGTCGGCCTCCGGCACGGCCGCCAGCAGCTTCTCGCGATCGGGGCCGTCTACCCAGCGCACCTCGACCTGGTCGCCCAGGGCTGCGACGGTTGATTCGGCAAGCTTGTCGGCAATGAGTACAACAGGCAGATTCACCCGGCCAGCCTATCGGCTGTAATCGACGCGCCGACGTCACCGTCGGCGGCAGCCGACCCGACGGGCCGACCGCCGCCGTAATCTGCGCCCGGGCCGGCCTGAACGTGCAGGTCGTCGAAGCTCACGGCCTACGATGACGCCGTGACGAAACTTGCGATCATCTACTACTCAGCCACCGGCCATGGCACCACGATGGCGCAGCGCGTTGCCGCCGCGGCCGAATCGGCGGGGGCCGAAGTCCGCCTGCGGCACGTCGCCGAAACCCAGGACCCCGAATCGTTCGCCCACAACCCGGCCTGGACGGCGAATTATGAGGCCACCAAGGACCTTCCGTCGGCCACCGGCGACGACATCGTCTGGGCCGACGCGGTGATCTTCGGTTCACCGACCCGGTTCGGGTCCCCGGCAGCGCAATTACGCACATTCCTCGACTCGCTGGGCGGGCTGTGGGCGCAGGGCAAGCTGGCGGACAAGGTGTATGCGGGCTTCACGTCGTCCAACACCATTCACGGTGGTCAGGAAACCACCCTGCTCTCGCTGTACATCACGCTGATGCATTTCGGCGGCATCATCGTACCGCCGGGATACACCGACCCGTGCAAGTTCGTCGATGGCAATCCGTACGGGGCGAGCCTGGTTACCACCCACGACAACATCAACGAGTTCGACGAGCCCACCGGCGCCGCGCTCGAACATCTGGCCCGCCGGGTGGTGGCCGTCGCCGACCGGCTGGGTTCCTAACCGCCGAGCGTCACGCCAGCGTGACACCGGTGCTCGAGCGTCACGCCAGCGTGACACCAAGAAGCTAGGCGGTTTCGGTGATCGGCCGGTCGACCCAGCTCATCAGGTCGCGCAGCTTCTTGCCGGTGACCTCGATGGGGTGCTCGGCGTTTTCCTTGCGCAGCTGCTCGAGTTGCTTGTTGCCGCCTTCGACATTGGCAACCAGCTTCTTGGTGAAGTCGCCGCTTTGGATGTCGCGCAAGATCTCTCGCATCCGCTCCTTGGTGCCGGCGTCGATCACGCGCGGACCGGACAGGTAGCCGCCGAATTCCGCGGTGTCGGACACCGAGTAGTTCATCCGGGCGATGCCGCCCTCGTACATCAGGTCGACGATCAGCTTCAGCTCGTGCAACACCTCGAAGTAGGCCATTTCCGGCGGGTAGCCCGCCTCGACCATCACGTCGAAACCGGTTTTCACCAATTCCTCTGTGCCACCGCACAACACGGCCTGCTCACCGAACAGGTCGGTCTCGGTCTCGTCCTTGAAGGTGGTCTTGATGACGCCGGCGCGGGTGCCGCCGATGGCCTTGGCGTAGGACAGGGCAAGCGCCTCGCCGTCGCCGGTGGGGTCCTGGTCGACGGCGATCAGGGCGGGCACACCCTTGCCGTCGACGAACTGACGACGCACCAGGTGGCCGGGACCCTTGGGGGCGACCATCGCGACGGTGACGTTGGCCGGCGGCTTGATCAGGTCGAAGTGGATGTTGAGCCCGTGACCGAAGAACAACGCGTCGCCGTCCTTCAGGTTGGGCTCGATGTCGTTTTTGAAGATGTCCGCCTGAGCGGTGTCGGGCGCCAGCAGCATGATCACGTCCGCCCACTTGGCGACCTCGGCCGGGGTGTCGACGTCCAGGCCCTGTTCGGCGACCTTGGCCCGCGACTTCGAGCCCTCCTTGAGACCCACCTTCACCTGCACCCCGGAATCACGCAGGCTCAGCGAGTGCGCGTGCCCTTGGCTGCCGTATCCGATGACACCGACCTTGCGGCCCTGGATGATGGTCAGGTCGGCATCGTCGTCGTAGAACATTTCTAGTGCCACTGTTGAATATCTCCTCGTGTGTTACTTGGCCGTGGCGATGCCGCGCGGACCGCGGGACAACGACACCACTCCCGATTGGACTATCTCGCGAATCCCGAAGGGTTCCAGGATCCGCAGCAGCGCCTCGATCTTGCCGCGGTCACCCGTCGCCTCGATCGTCAGCGCTTCGGTGGAAACGTCAATCACCTTGGCGCGGAACAGGTTCACCGCTTCGATCACCTGACTGCGGGTACCGGCGTCGGCGCGCACCTTGATCATCGCCAATTCCCGCGACACCGAGTTGTCGTCGTCCAGTTCGACAATCTTGATGACGTTGATCAGCTTGTTGAGCTGCTTGGTGATCTGTTCGAGCGGGGTCTCCTCGGCGGAGACCACGATCGTCATCCGCGACATGTCCTTCTGCTCGGTGGCACCGACGGCCAGCGATTCAATGTTGAACCCGCGCCGCGAGAACAGCGCCGCCACCCGGGCGAGCACGCCGGGCGTGTCCTCGACCAGCACCGACAGGGTATGGGTGTTCATCAGGCGTGGCCTTCGCTCTCGTCGTCGAACAGCGGGCGGATTCCGCGCGCCGCCTGGATCTCGTCATTGCTGGTGCCGGCGGCCACCATCGGCCACACCTGCGCGTCGGCGCCGACGATGAAGTCGATCACCACCGGGCGATCGTTGATCGCGCGCGCCGCATTGATCACGTCTTCGACGTCTTCCGCACGCTCGCAACGCATTCCGACGCAGCCGAGCGCCTCCGCGAGCTTCACGAAATCGGGGATGCGATGCGAGTGCGTGGCCAGGTCGGTCTGCGAGTAACGCTCGTCGTAGAACAGGGTCTGCCACTGGCGCACCATGCCCAAGTTGCCGTTATTGATCAGCGCCACCTTGATCGGGATGCCCTCGACCGCGCAGGTGGCCAGCTCCTGGTTGGTCATCTGGAAGCAGCCGTCGCCGTCGATCGCCCACACCTCGGCGTCCGGGCGGGCCATCTTGGCGCCCATGGCCGCCGGAATCGCAAACCCCATCGTGCCAAGCCCGCCGGAGTTGAGCCAGGTGCGCGGCTTCTCGTACGAAATGAATTGGGCCGCCCACATCTGGTGCTGGCCGACGCCCGCGACGTACAGGGCGTCTGGACCGGCCAACTGACCGAGCTTTTCGATGACGTACTCCGGGCCCAGGCTGCCGTCGCTCTGCGGGTCGTAGCTCAGCGGATAGGTGGACTGAACTTCGTTCAGGTAGGCCCACCACTCGGTCATGTCGAGCTTGCCGGGAATCCCGTCCTGGCGCAGCAACTCGAGCAGCTCGGCGATGACGGCCTTGACGTCGCCGACGATCGGGACGTCGGCGTGGCGGTTCTTACCGATCTCGGCCGGGTCGATGTCGGCGTGAATGACCTTGGCTTCGGGGGCGAATGTGTCCAGCTTGCCGGTCACCCGGTCATCGAAGCGGGTTCCCAGCGCGATCAGCAGGTCGCTGCGCTGCAGCGCCGCCACCGCGGCGACGGTGCCGTGCATGCCGGGCATGCCCATGTGCTGCGGGTGGCTGTCCGGGAACGCCCCGCGCGCCATCAGCGTGGTCACCACGGGGATGCCGGTCAGCTCGGCCAGTTCGTAGAGTTGCTCGGTCGCCTCACCGCGGATGACACCGCCGCCCACGTAGAGCACCGGCTTGCGGGCGGCCGCGATCAGCTTGGCGGCCTCACGGATCTGCCGGCTGTGCGGTTTGGTGGTCGGCTTGTATCCGGGCAGGTTGACCCGCGGCGGCCAGCTGAACGTGCACTGGCCCTGCAGAACGTCTTTGGGGATGTCGACGAGCACCGCGCCGGGTCGGCCCGAGGAGGCGATGTGAAACGCCTCCGCGAGCACCTGCGGGATCTCGTTGCCCGAGCGGACCAGGAAGTTGTGCTTGGTGATCGGCATCGTGATGCCCGAGATGTCGGCTTCCTGGAAGGCGTCGGTGCCGATGAGCGAGCGTCCGACCTGGCCGGTGACGGCCACGACGGGAATCGAATCCATCTGGGCGTCGGCCAGCGGGGTCACCAGGTTGGTGGCCCCGGGTCCCGACGTCGCCATGCAGACGCCGACCTTGCCGGTGGCATGCGCGTAGCCGCTGGCGGCATGTCCGGCGCCCTGCTCGTGCCGGACCAGCACGTGGCGCAACTTCTTCGAGTCGAACAGCGGGTCATACACCGGCAGCACCGCGCCGCCGGGAATGCCGAAGATGACCTCTACGCCGAGTTCCTCCAGCGAGCGGATCACCGATTGTGCGCCGGTGAGTTGCTCGGGCCCGATACGTTTCGGCTTGCCGGCCGCGGACTTCGCGGCGGGCAGGGCCGCGTCCGTGGCGATGTCCGCGGCGTCCGGTGTCGCGGAGGCGTGCTGCCTGATGGGAGCGCTCACTGTCGTTCAGTCCTCATTCATTCCGGAAGTCTCGCTGGGGGCAACAAAAAACCCCCGACAGCTCATCTGCTGCACGAGGGTTGCGCGTTGGTTCTGGATTGCTTCAGATGCTGAAGGTCAAGTCAGGCACCAACGCGCCGACTAATTACTACGAGCATCCCGGGCTTTCCGGAGGTATCCATAGCGTCCGACGGTAGCCTTCGCACAGCTCAGCAGTCAAATCCGTCACCGCCGGCGCCCGGCTTACCAGCTGGGTTGGCGGCGGAGCGCTTCGCGGGATCAATCCCGGTGGCGGATGAAATGATGGTGGGGTGGCCACCGGTTCGTCTCCCCAAACCCCGTCGACAGCGCCCGTCGTGATCAAGGTGTCGCCGATAGCGCACCTGGCCGTCGGATTCTTGACCCTGGGGCTGTTGATTCCGGTGCTGCTGTGGCCGCCGTCGCTTCCGCTGCTGCTCATTCCGGTGCTGCTGTCGGCGTTGATCGTCCGGTTACGCACCGTCGCCGACGACCAGGGCGTGACCGTTCGGACGCTGTTCGGCAGCCAGAAGGTGCGCTGGGACGAAATCGACGGGCTGCGCTTTCACCGCGGTTCATGGGGACGCGCGCGGCTCAAGAGCGGCGCCGAGCTGCGGCTGCCCGCGGTCACGTTCTCCACCCTGCCGGAGCTGACCGAGGCCAGCGCGGGGCGGGTGCCCAACCCCTACCGGTGATCAGCCGATCGGATTCACCCCGTTGAGCGCCACCCACACTCCGACACCCGCCGCGACGCCGGCCAGCAGCGCGACAAAGGACCCGATGAAGGGGCGGTGCGCCCAACCGCGGCGCACGTCCAGGCCGTAGCGGCCGGGACCGCACAGGACGACAGCGGCGGCCATGACGATCAGGGTGATCTGGTATTCGTGGCCCTCGGGCAGGAAGAACGAGAAGGTGCGCGAGTGCGGCCGCGCCGACACGCTGGCCAGTAGGCCGTTGATCAAAAACGCCAGCGCTCCGGCCGCCGCGATGGGGGTGAACAGGCCGAGTATCAGCAGCGCTCCCGCCACGGCCTCCCCGCCGGCGCTCACGTAGGCGAGGATGTCGGCGTGCTGGTAGCCGACATCGGACAGCGAGTTCTTGAACCCCGCGACGCCCGAGCCGCCCCACCAGCCGAACAGCTTCTGCAGTCCGTGGGCGCCGAGCACCACGCCCAGCCCGACACGCAGCAGCAGCAAGCCGAGATGCTGCGTTCCACGCCGGCCGACATCGGGCCACCGGTCGTGGTGTTCATCGTCGTCGACCTCGACGGACCCGGAATCATGCCGGGCCGCCGAATGCGGTTGGACGTAGGGCAAGGGCTCCTGCTGTTCCAGCAGGTGATAGCCCCCCGCGCCGGAGCCGGCGACTGCGGCGGCGCCGCCGTAGGGGATGACGGTGGTGGTCCCGGTCGACGGGTTGAAGTCGCCCGGGTAGCCGACTGGCGTCAGGTCATCTTCGGGATCGACCAGCCGCGCCGAGGCGGGGCGTCCCGGGGTCGGCTCCGGGGATTCGCCGGGCCTTTGCCAATGTGCGTCATTCGCTTGACTGGTCACGGGTGTCAGGGTAAGGGCATTCGGCCCTGAATTGGGGATTTGAGCGGCGCTTTCGCCTGGCAATCGGCGGTTTGCCCGCCAAACCGGTCCTGATGGGCCCCGAATGGGCCCGCAAACCGGTCCCGGCGCCCCCGGCCGATCGCCGGTCCGACCGAAGGCGGCTTCGGGTCGGGGTGGCGACGCGACCGGATCGAGCGTTCGGCATCGGACAAGAGGGACGTGTGTGGCGGCGCCGCTGGCACTGTCCGTAGCCTGACGGTCATGCGACTAGGGCGATCGAGGCGGTCGGTTCGGCGCGGGTTCGCCGCGCTGTGCGCCATCGTGCTGGTGACGAGCGGGTGCGCGCGCTTCAACGACGCCCAGTCGCAACCGTTCACCACCGCCCCCGAGCTCAAGCCGCAGCCCAGCTCGACGCCTCCCCCGCCGCCGCCGCTGCCGCCCACACCGTTCCCCAAGGCCTGTCCCGCCCCCGGTGTGATGCAGGGCTGCCTGGAGAGCACCAGCGGCCTGATCATGGGGCCCGACAGCAAAACCGCGCTCGTCGCCGAGCGCACCACCGGCGCGGTCAAGGAGATTTCCGTCAGCGCCGAGCCGAAGGTGAAGACGGTGATCCCGGTGGACGGCTCCGGCGATGGCGGCTTGATGGACATCGTCATGTCGCCCACCTACAAGCAGGACCGCCTGATGTACGCCTACATCAGCACGCCGAGCGACAACCGGGTCATCCGGGTGGCCGATGGCGACATCCCCAAGGACATTCTGACCGGAATCCCCAAGGGCGCCACCGGAAACACCGGAGCGCTGATCTTCACCAGCCCCACCACGCTGGTCGTGATGACCGGCGACGCGGGCAACCCGGCGCTGGCCGCCGACCCCAAATCGCTGGCGGGCAAGGTGCTGCGAATCGAGCAGCCCACCACCGTGGGCCAGGCGCCACCGACGACGGCGTTGTCCGGGGTGGGCTCCGGCGGCGGCCTGTGCACGGATCCGGTCGACGGCTCGCTGTACGTCGCCGACCGCACCCCGACCGCAGATCGCTTGCAGCGCATCACCAAGACGTCGGACGTCTCCACGGTGTGGACCTGGCCGGACAAGCCGGGCGTGGCCGGCTGCGCGGCGATGGACGGCACCGTGTTGGTCAACTTGATCAACACCAAGCTGACGGTCGCTGTCCGGCTGGCACCGGCCACCGGCGCGGTCACCGGGGAGCCCGACGTGGTCCGAAAGGACACCCACGCCCACGCCTGGGCGCTGCGCATGTCGCCTGATGGAAACGTTTGGGGCGCAACGGTTAACAAGACGGCCGGGGACGCCGAGAAGCTGGACGACGTCGTGTTCCCGCTCTTCCCGCAGGGCGGCGGATTCCCGCGCAACAGCGACGACAAGAGCTGACCGCTCGCGCGTCGTGATGGCGGACGATCAGCCCGCTAGCCCTGGCCGCAGGCGGCCAACACCAGTTCCCGCACCCGCGCCGCGTCGGCCTGGCCGCGGGTGGCCTTCATCACCGCGCCGACGATCGCGCCGGCCGCGGCCACCTTGCCGCCGCGGATCTTCTCTGCCACATCGGGATTGGCGGCCAGCGCCTCGTCCACCGCGGCCTGGGTCACCGAGTCGTCGCGCACCAACGCCAGCCCGCGGGCGGTCATCACCTCTTCGGGCTCGCCCTCCCCGGCCAGGACACCCTCGACCACCTGGCGGGCCAGCTTCGTGGACAGCTTGCCGTCGTCGACCAGCGCCACCACCGCGGCGACCTGGGCGGGCGTGATGGCCAGCTCATCCAGCGCCACGTTGGCCTCGTTGGCCTTCTGCATCAAGAAGTTTCCCCACCAGGCGCGGGCTTGCTCGCTGGACGCGCCGTGCCCAATGGTCGCGGTAACCAACTCGATGGCCCCGGCATTGACCAGGTCGCGCATCACCTCGTCGGAGATGCCCCACTCGTCCTGAATGCGTTTGCGGCTCAACCACGGCAGTTCGGGAATGGTCTGGCGCAGCCGCTCGACCAGTTCCCGGCTGGGCGCGACGGGCTCCAGGTCCGGTTCGGGGAAATACCGGTAGTCCTCGGCGGTCTCCTTGGTGCGGCCGGGGCTGGTGTAGCCCCCGGCCTCGTGAAAGTGCCGTGTTTCCTGGATGATTCGACCACCGGACGCCAGAACCGCGGCCTGGCGTTGCATCTCGTAGCGCACCGCCACCTCAACGCTTTTCAGCGAGTTGACGTTCTTGGTCTCGGTCCGGGTACCGAACTCGGTCGTCCCGATCGGCTTCAAGGACACATTGGCGTCACAACGCATTGAGCCCTGATCCATCCGGACGTCGGATACATCCAAGGCGCGCAGCAGGTCTCGCAACGCCGTCACGTAGGCGCGGGCGATCTGCGGCGCCCGTGCCCCGGCGCCCTCGATGGGCTTGGTGACGATCTCGATCAATGGCACGCCGGCGCGGTTGTAGTCGATCAGCGACGTGGTCGCGCCGTGGATGCGGCCCGTCTCACTGCCGATGTGGGTGAGCTTGCCGGTGTCCTCCTCCATGTGCGCGCGCTCGATCTCGACCCGCCAGGTGGTGCCGTTCTCCAGCGGGGCCTCCAGGTAGCCGTTGATGGCGATGGGCTCGTCGTACTGCGAGATCTGGTAGTTCTTCGGCTGGTCCGGATAGAAGTAGTTCTTCCGGGCGAAGCGACACCACGGCACGATCTCGCAGTTCAGCGCCAACCCGATGCGAATGGCCGACTCGACCGCGTTCTGGTTGAGCACGGGAAGCGAGCCGGGCAGGCCGAGGCACACCGGGCATACCTGGGTGTTGGGTTCGGCGCCGAAAGCGGTGGTGCAGCCGCAGAACATCTTGGTGACGGTGGACAGCTCCACATGCACCTCGAGGCCGAGTACCGGATCGAAACGCGCGATGACGTCGTCGTAGTCCATCAGATCGGCGCTGGCGGCAACACTCATGCGCCCGATCCTAGTGGTGATCGCGAGCGCGGCGGAGCCGGGCGAAGCGGGTCACCGCCGGTCGACACCGTGGTGATCGCGAGCGCGGCGGAGCCGGGCGAAGCGGGTCACCACCCGATCCACACCGTGGTGATCGCGAACCGCCCCTACCGGCCCGGGAACATATCGGCCAGCACCGCCGCCATCTCCAGATAACAGCGACGACTCTCCTTGCTCAACCGGTCCAGCGCAATCTTTCGGCCATCGTGCACGTGCCGATCGAATGGCAGCACTACCGTGACGCCGACGCGGGCGGACAGTCGGTCCAGTTCCGTGACGGCCACACCGTCCACTTTCGCCGGCTCGACGTGATTGATGGCCAGCACGGTCCACTGCATCAAGGATTGATAACCGTTGTGGCACAACCACTCCAGTGTCGCCCGTGTTTTGCGTACCGCATCGATGGCGGGGCTGGTGACCACCACCAAGGCTCGCGATTCAGGTAAGACCGCGTCCATCACAGCGGAATTGAGCGTTTTGACGCAGTCGACCAGCACCAGCGAATACTGGTTGCGCAGCATCGAGAAGGCTCGCAGCATGTCGCGGCGGTCCAGGCGCCAGTCGGTGTCGGGCAGCCCGAGCACTTCCAGCCCAAAGCCGTTCATGTACGTCAGCGCGCGAATGTCCTCGTACTGTGCCGCCGGGCTGCCGTGCAGCAGGTCGGCCAGGCTGTGCGGGTTGCGAAGGCCGTGGCGCTCCGCCAGGTCTCCGGCGTCGATGTCGAGGGCGATCACCCGGTCGTCGCGCACGGCGGCGAACGTCGACCCGAGCGCCTCCACCACCGTCGTTTTGCCGACCCCGCCCTTGAGGTTGAGCACCGCGATGGGAAAGGCACCGCCTACGGTCGCGCGGATACGTTGCCGCAGCTCGTTTTCGTAGGCCGTGTTTTTGCCCGGGCCGAGCTCGATGCCGGTGATGCGCTGAAGCAGCTGTCGCCAGTTGAACCCTTCGGCGTCCGGGTCGCGCATGTCGAAGCGGTCCAGCGCGGTGGCACCCAGCGTCGGTTCGGGACGTGGCGATGACGGCACCCGCCGGGGCGGCGGCTCTGCGGGTGGTCTGTCCCTCTGTTGGTTCGGACCGCGCGACTGCGGCACGGTGGACGCTGCGGGATCGCCCTCGATTTGCCACTTGTGCCCACCCGGCTTGTGGTTCGGCGGGCCCGGTGGCCCCGCCGCTGCCGCGGATTGCCGAACTGATCCGCGAGTCGAACCGCGGTTATTCATACTCCCGGTATAACCCCGAAATAGCAGTCCGGAAACCACCAAACTGCGACAAACGCGAAACGTTCTTCATCGGCGGACAAATTCAACGCACAGTTACACCGTTATTCGCCACGCGCCCAACGGTTAACCGAAGAACGCGGCGGCGTCGTCGTAGCGACTTTCCGGCACCAGCTTGAGCTGACGCACCGCGTCCGCCAAGGCCACCCGGCCGATGTCCTGCCCGCGCAGCGACACCATTTGGCCGTATTCCCCGGCATGCGCGGCGTCGGCCGCGTTCACCCCGAACCGGGTGGCCAGCACCCGGTCGTAGGCCGTCGGGGTGCCTCCCCGCTGGACGTGTCCCAACACGGTCACCCGGACGTCTTTGTTGATCCGCTTTTCCACTTCGGCGCCGAGCTGGGCGGCCACGCCGGTGAACTTTTCGTGACCGAATTCGTCAATTCCGCCTTCCCGCAACGCAATCGATCCGGGAATAGGTTTTGCACCCTCGGCGACCACGCAGATGAAGTGCGAATCTCCGCGCTGGAAGCGCCTTTTGACCAGCCGGCAGACCTCTTCGACATCGAAGGGCTGCTCGGGTATCAACGTCATGTGCGCGCCCGAAGCCAGGCCCGCGTTCAGTGCGATCCAGCCGGCGTGGCGGCCCATCACCTCGACCAGCATCACCCGCTGGTGCGATTCGGCGGTGCTGTGCAGCCGGTCGATGGCGTCGGTGGCGACGGTCAATGCGGTGTCGTGACCGAAAGTCACGTCAGTGCAATCGATGTCGTTGTCGATGGTCTTCGGCACACCGACGACGGGAACGTTCTCCTCCGAAAGCCAGTGCGCGGCCGTCAGCGTGCCTTCCCCTCCGATCGGGATCAGGACGTCGATCCCGTTGTCGTCGAGGGTCTGCTTGACCTGGTTCAGCCCGGCCCGCAGTTTGTCGGGATTCACGCGGGCGGTGCCCAGCATGGTTCCACCCTTGGCCAGCAGGCGGTCGTTGCGGTCGTCGTTCTGCAGCTGGACGCGCCGGTTCTCCAGCAGCCCGCGCCAGCCGTCCTGAAACCCGACCACCGACGAGCCGTATCGGGAGTCGCACGTTCGCACCACTGCCCGGATGACCGCGTTGAGCCCGGGGCAGTCGCCGCCCCCGGTGAGCACTCCGATCCGCATCCCCTCATCTTGCCTGGGGTGGCGGCGTAATGGCGCGATTAGCCGCCGACAGTCCCCACGGTGGGCGCCGAAGGCAGCGGTCCGCGGGCCGCCTCGTAGGCGGCGCCGACCCGGTAGAGCCGGTCGTCGGCCAGCGCGGGCGCCATGATCTGCAGGCCGACCGGCAGGCCGTCGTCCGGCGACAGACCGGCCGGCACCGACATGCCGCAATGCCCCGCCAGATTGAGCGGCAGGGTGCACAGGTCGAACAGGTACATCGCCAGCGGATCGTCGACCTTCTCACCCAGCCGGAACGCCGTCGTCGGGGTCGCGGGCGACACCACAACGTCCACCGCGCGGTAGGCCTCGTCGAGATCGCGGGCGATCAGGGTGCGCACCTTTTGCGCCTGGTTGTAATAGGCGTCGTAGTAACCGGCCGACAGCGCGTAGGTGCCGATCATGATGCGCCGCTTGACCTCCGGCCCGAAGCCGGCCGCCCGCGTCATCGCCATCACTTCCTCGGCGCTGTGGCTGCCGTCGTCGCCGACCCGCAGCCCGTAGCGCATCGCGTCGAAGCGGGCCAGGTTGCTCGACACCTCCGACGGCAGGATCAGGTAGTAGGCGGCCAGTGCGTACTCGAAGTGCGGGCAGTCGACCTCGCTCACTTCGGCGCCCAGGGCGGTCAGCTGCTCGACGGCGGCCTCGAAAGCCCTGAGCACGCCGGGCTGGTAGCCCTCGCCGCGCAGCTGCTTGACCACACCGACCCGCACGCCCTTGAGATCACCGGCCGCGCCGGCCTTCGCGGCGCCGACGACGTCGGGCACCGCAGCGTCGACGGACGTCGAGTCGCGGCTGTCGTGCCCGGCGATCACCTGATGCAACAACGCGGTGTCCAGCACGGTGCGTGCGCACGGACCGCCCTGATCCAGTGACGACGCGCACGCCACCAGGCCGTAGCGCGACACCGTGCCGTAGGTGGGCTTGACTCCGACGGTCGCGGTGAGCGCGGCGGGCTGCCGAATGGAGCCTCCGGTGTCGGATCCGATCGCCAGCGGTGCCTGGAACGCGGCCAGCGCGGCGGCGCTGCCGCCGCCGGAGCCGCCGGGCACCCGATCGACGTCCCAGGGATTGCGGGTCGGGCCGTAGGCGGAGTTCTCGGTCGAGCTGCCCATCGCGAACTCGTCCATGTTGGTCTTGCCGAGGATCGGGATTCCGGCGGCGCGCAACCGCGAGGTGACGGTGGCGTCGTAAGGGGAGCGCCAGCCCTCGAGGATCTTCGATCCGCAGGTGGTGGGCATGTCGGCGGTAGTGAAGACGTCTTTGAGCGCCAGCGGGACCCCGGCCAGCGGCGACGGCAGCCGCTCCCCGGCGGCCACCGCGTTATCGACGACGGCTGCCGCCGCGAGCGCCGCGTCGGCCGCCACGTGCAGGAACGCGTGGTAGCGATCGTCGGTCGCCTGGATTTGGTCCAGGCACGCCTGGGTGACCTCGGCCGACGACACCTCTTTGGCGGCGATCCGGGTGGCCAGCGTGGCGGCGTCGGAGACGATGATCTCGTTCACTCGCTGTCTCCCAGGATCTGCGGGACCGCGAAGCGGCCGTCGACAGCCGCGGGCGCCTCGGCCAGCGCTTCGGCCTGCGTCAGACACGGCGCCGACTCGTCGGGCCGGGTGACGTTGACGTCCTTCAGCGGGTTGTCGGTCGCTTCGACGCCGGTGACATCGACCGCCTGCACCTGGCTGACGTGGGTCAGGATGGCGTCAAGCTGGCCGGCGAAGCTGTCGAGCTCGCTGTCGGTCAGCGCCAGCCGGGACAGCCGGGCCAGGTGCGCTACCTCGTCGCGGGAGATCTGGGACACGACTGCAAAGCCTAGCCCGCCGTGTCCGCCACGCTGGTGTGACATTCGGCGACCACCGTCACGCTGGCGTGACGCTCGGCGGGCAGAAGACACAGGGCTGTGCGACAGTGTTGGCCGTGCCCTCCTATCTGTTGCGCATCGAGCTCGTCGACCGGCCAGGCAGCCTGGGGTCGCTGGCGGTAGCGCTCGGTTCGGTGGGGGCCGACATCTTGTCCCTCGATGTCGTGGACCGCAGCGCGGGCTACGCGACCGACGACCTGGTGATCGAACTGCCGCCGGGGGCGATGCCGGACCGGCTGATCACCGCCGCCGAGTCCCTGTCCGGTGTCCGGGTGGACAGCGTGCGCCCGCACACCGGTCTGCTGGAAGCGCATCGCGAGCTCGAGCTGCTCGACCACGTCGCGGCGGCCAACGGCAACGCAATCCGACTGCAGGTCCTCGCCAACGAGGCGCCCAAGGTGCTGCGCGTCAGTTGGTGCACGGTGTTGCGCAGTTCGGGCGGCGAACTGCAGCGCCTGGCGGGCAGTCCGGGCGCCCCGGAGACCAAGGCAGACTCGGCCCCGTGGCTGCCGCTGGAGCGGGCCGTGACTCTGGACGGCAGCGCCGAGTGGGTGCCGAAGGCGTGGCGCGACATGGACGTGACGATGGTCGCGGCCCCGTTGGGCGACCCGCACACCGCGGTGGTGCTCGGTCGCCCCGGCCCGGAATTCCGGCCCTCGGAGGTCGCCCGGCTGGGCTACCTCGCCGGGATCGTCGCCACCATGCTCCGTTAGCGCGAGGGCGCGTGCGATCCGGACATCGCGACCGGATCGTCGTCGTCCCACAGCAAAAGCTGCCGAACCGCCGGGCGCGGGCCGTAGGGGCGCAGCATGGTGCTGGCCGGGCGAGGCCGCACCCGTTGCGGCCACCAGAACCAGCGCCCGAGAAGCCTTGCGACAGAGGGCGTCATGAACGAGCGCACGATCAGCGTGTCGAACAGCAGGCCGAGGCCGATCGTCGTGCCGATCTGGCCGAGCACCTGAAAACCGCTGAACACGAACGCACACATGGTGACGGCGAAAACGATGCCGGCGGAGGTGACGACGGAACCGGACCCGGCCATCGCCCGGATGATGCCGGTGTTGAGGCCGGCATGGATCTCCTCTTTGAAACGGGAGATCAACAGCAAGTTGTAGTCGGATCCGACCGCCAGCAACAGGATCACCGCCAACGCGAGCACGACCCAGTACAGCTGGACGCCGAAGATGTACTGCCACACCAGAACCGACAGACCGAAGGACGCCCCCAGCGAGAGGGCCACCGTGCCCACGATGACCAGCGCGGCGATCAGGCTGCGCGTGATGATCATCATGATCAGCAGGATGAGGCTCAGCGCGGCGAACGCCACGATCATCAGGTCGTATTTGGCGCCGTCTTGGATGTCCTTGTATGTCGCGGCGGTCCCGCCGAGATAGATTCCCGCACCGGCCATGGGCGTGCCCTTCAACGCCTCATGCGCCGCCTTGGCGATCGGATCGATGTGCGAAATACCCTCGGGCGTCGCGGGATCGCCTTCATGCGTGACGATCATGCGGGCGGCCTTGCCGTCCGGCGAGAGGAACAGTTTCAGGCCGCGTTTGAAGTCGGGGTTGTTGAAGACCTCGGGCGGCAGGTAGAAGGTGTCGTCGTTCTTGGCCGCGTCGAAGGCCCGCCCCAGCGCGGTCGCGTTGTCGATCGCCGCGGCAGTCTGTGCGTAAATGCCGGACAGCGTGGCGTAATTCGCCAGAGTCAAATCACGGTTGGTCTGCTGGCTTTGGATCTGCGGCGGGATGAGCGCCGTCAGTTTCGGCTGCAGTGCGTCGAGCTTGTCGAGGGACGCCGTCAGGTTCTCGAATTTCTCGGTGAGCTGATCGATACCGTCGAGCGCGTCGAACAGGGATCTGAACGCAAAGCAGACGGGGATGTCGTAACAATGCTTCTCCCAATAGAAATAGCTGCGCACCGGCCGGAAGAAGTCGTCGAAATTCGCGATCTTGTCGCGCAGGTCCTGAATGGTGCCCAGCGTGTCGTGAAAGCTTTGCGTCTCGTCGTGGGTGGTGCCCGCGAGCTGCTGCTGTAGCTCGTACTGCTGCTTCAAAATGTTGATGGTCTTGTTCAGTTCGTTGGCCTGCTTGAGGGCGTCGTCGGCCCGATCACGTTGGTAGGTCAGGTTTTGCTGCTGCGCCGCGCTGGAATTGCTGACCACGAAGGCGAGCGAGCTGTGCACGAGCGGGGTGCCCAACGGCCTGGTGATGGTCTGCACCTGCGCGACCCCGGGAACGTGGAACACCGCCTTGGCCACCTTGTCCAGGACGAGCATGCTCTCCGGGTTGCGCATGTCGTGATCGGTTTCGACCATCATCAGCTCGGGCTCCAGCCGCGCCCTGGAGAAATGCTTCTCGGCGGCGGTGTAACCGATGTTGGCCGGCGCGCTGGCCGGCATATAGGGCCGGGTGTCGTAACTCGTCTTGTAGCCGGGCAAGGCGATCAGACCGATCAGGGCCAGCACGCACGCCGCCGCGAGCACGGCGCCGGGCCAGCGGACGATGGCGGTGCCGATCCGCCGCCAGCCACGCGTTCGGATCGTGCGCTTGGGGTCGAAGATGCCCACCATGGCGCCCAAAGTGAGGATCGCCGGACCCAGGGTGAGCGCGGCGAACAGCGCGACGAGAATTCCCAACGCGGCTGGGACGCCGAGACTTTGGAAGTACGGCAATCGGGTGAAGCTCAGGCAGGCTACCGCACCGGCCACGGTGAGCCCGGAACCCAGCACGATGTGCGTCGTGCCGTGATACATGGTGTAGAAGGCCCTTTCGCGATCCTCTCCGGTGCCGCGCGCCTCCTGATAGCGGCCGACGAAGAATATCGCGTAGTCCGTTCCCGCCGCGATCACCAACAGGGTCAGCAGATTCGTGGCATAGGTCGACAGCCCGATCACTCCCGCGTTGCCCAGAAACGCGACAAGGCCTCGGGCCGCGGACATTTCGATGAGCACGGTGGCGAGCACCAGCAGCGTGGTGAGCACCGAGCGGTAGACGAAGAACAACATGAGTGCGATCACCCCGACGGTGATCCCGGTGACCTTCGCGGTGCCCTTGCTGCCGACGTCGAACTGGTCGGAGATCAGCGGCGCCGCGCCGGTCACATAGGTCTTGACACCCGGCGGCGGCTTCATGCGGTCGATGATGTCGCGCAGGGCCCCGACGCCCTCGTTGGCCAACGCCGAGCCTTGGTTGCCTGCAAGGTTCACCTGAACATAGGCGGCCTTGCCGTCGCTGCTCTGCGATCCGGCCGCGGTCAGGGTGTCGCCCCAGTAATCCTGGACATGTTGGACGTGTTTGTGGTCCTGCTCGATTCTGCGGACCATCTCGTCGTAGAAGCGGTGGGCGTCCGCGCCCAGCGGCTTGTCGCCCTCCAGCACGATCATCGCGGAGCTGTCGGTGTCGAACTCGCCGAACTTTTCACCAATGCGCTTGATCGCCTTGAGCGACGGCGCATCTGGCGAGTTGAGCGCCACGTTGTGGGTCTTCCCCACGTCTTCCAGCTGCGGCACGGCGATGTTCGTGATGGCGGCCAGCCCGATCCAGAACAGCAGAATCGGCAGCGCGAGCCGGCGGATGGTGCGCGGCACGAACGGCCGCGACTGGTGATCGTTTGTCATCCAGACTTATCCAGACAGAAGGTGTAGGCGTCGACTTTGTTGACGGTGCGTTGGTCTTTTACTTCACCGTTGACGGTGATGCGGCAGCCCAGGGTGTCGCCGTTGCCCTGCGCGACGACGTTGCCGATCACCGCGGGCTCGGTGCTGGTGATGGTGAACGACCACGGCAAGGGCGCGTCCTTGACTTGCTGCGGCTGGGCGTTGACGTCGAGGTAGTTGATGGTGGCGGTCGCCCCCGGGGCGCCGAACACCTCGAGCACGACGTGTTTGGGGTTGAACGGGACGATCTCGCCTGCCAGGCCGCTGTTGGCCGACGTGTTGTTGTGCGACCCGAAGATTCCGTGCAGCCGATAGATTCCGAATCCCGCGAGCGCGACGACCACCACGGCGACGAGCACCATCCACCCCCGCCTCACCAGGGATGCGATCGAAAAGCCTTTCACCCGTGAGCCTTTCAAAGATCGGGCGAGGAGGATCACAGTCCACCTGCCAACCCGGGATCGTGATCGACAGCTATGACAGTACGGTACGGGACCGTACTCTACAAGAGACGCACGCGTATATTCTCCGGTCCGGGCGGAAAACGTGGCGTGGTTACCCGGCGGACTTGGTCAGGCCGGGAATCAGGAACCCGTCGACGAACGCTTTGACGGTTCCCCGCGTCGGCGGGCGACCGGGAATGATCGACCGGAAGATGAGATATCCGGGCAGTAGGTCCCAGAGTTCGTCGGTGATGACGTCCTCGGTGATCTCGCCACGGTCGACGGCCTGATGCAGCACGTGCTGGATCATGGCTTTGCGCTGATCGAGGAATTGGTGCTGAAGGGCGTCGTTGAGCGCGGGGTGCCGCGACACCTCGACCATCACCGCGCGGATCGTGCCGGCGTGCTGGCCACACTCCTGGCTGATGGTCTCCCCGAGGCTCAGCAGGTCGCCGCGCAGCGTGCCGGTGTTCGGCGGCACGGCCACCTGACGGACACCTTCGATGAAGGCGGCCAGCACCAATTCGGCTTTGGACGGCCAGCGGCGATAAACCGTGGCCTTGCTGGCGCGCGCGGCGTTGGCCACCGCGTCCACCGTCAGCTGGTCATAGCCGTGTTTCTGCAGTAGCGCCAGGGTCACGGCCAATATCTCGGCCTCGCGCGGCGACCACGGCGATGCCTGCTCGCACCGGTCGGCCGTCTGGGTCATAGAGCCCACGATAGAGCCGCTCAGGCGATGCGGACCAATTTCGGCGCAGTCGAACGCGACGAATGTGACTTCGTCAGCGGAGGCCCATCAGCGCGCGTTCGATGTCGGCGAGCAGGTCGTCGGTGTCTTCGATGCCCAGCGAGATGCGCGCGAATCCGTCGGCGACCGGGTCTCCCCAGCGCGCCCGGCGGTCCACCGACGTGTGCAGGCCGCCGAAACTGGTGGACGCGATCAACAGTTCGCTACGGTCCACCAGCGCGTGCACCGCGGCCGCGTCGGCCAATTCGATCGAGACCAGTGACCCGAATCGGCGCATTTGCGCCATCGCTATCGAATGGGCCGGGTCGTCGGGCAATCCGGGGTAGCGCACCGCCCGCACCGCCGGGTGACGGGCCAGCATGGTCGCCAGAGCCCGGGCGTTCTGGCATTGGCGTTCGAAGCGCAATCCGGCAGTTCCCATGCTGCGCAACAGAAGCCATGCCTCGAACCCGCCCACGATCGCACCCGCGAGCAGCCTGTGTCGCTCCACCGCGGCGAGCAGCTCGGGCTCGTTGGTGGCGACGTAGCCGGCCAGCAGGTCACCGTGACCCGACAACGCCTTGGTCGCGCTGGCCACCACCGCGTCGGCACCCAACGACAACGGCTGTTGCCCAAGCGGGGTCGCGGCGGTGTTGTCGACGATCAAGCGCGCGTTGCGGCCCCGGCAGATGGCGGCCAACCGGTGCACATCGATCACGTCCAGCGCCGGGTTGGTGGGCGTTTCGGCCAGCACCACGTCGGCTTCTGCGGCGGCGTCATAGATCTGCGAGCTGGACGCCTCGATGACCGTCACACCCCCGGGCGCCAAGTCTTCGCGGGCGTAGCGGCGCACCTGGTAGTAGCCGTCGGCCGGCACCACCACCGTCGACCCCGGCGTCGCCAGCGCGCGCAAGACGGCGCTGATGGCCGCCATGCCCGAGCCGAACACCCGCGCGCCCGTGGCACCCTCGAGCTCGGCGAGCGCCGACTCCAGTTGCCGCCAGGTCGGATTGGAGCTGCGGCCGTAGCTGTCCAGCGCGCCCGTCTCGTCGTCGGACAGGTGGTAGGTGGCGGCGAGCACCGCCTGCGGCGCTACCGGCTGCCCCGAAACAGCTTGCACATCAACGGCTTTGAGGCTTCGGGTGGAATCGCCGTATCGGCCGCTCATCGCCTCACTCCGCCGGGGTTTCCGACGGGCCTTCGGCCAGCAGCTTCCGGAAGCCGTCCTCGTCCAGGACGGGCACCCCCAGCTCGATCGCCTTGTCGTACTTGGACCCCGGCGAATCGCCGGCCACCACGTAGTCGGTCTTCTTCGACACCGAGCCCGCCGCCTTGCCGCCACGCGTCAGGATCGCCTCCTTGGCGTCGTCGCGGGAGAAGCCGGCGAGCGAACCGGTGACCACCACCGTCAGCCCCTCCAGCGTGCGCCGCACACTGGTGTCGCGTTCGTCGGCCATCCGCACGCCGGCCGCTCGCCACTTGTCGACGATCGCGCAGTGCCAGTCGACGGTGAACCATTCGGTGAGCGCGGCGGCGATCGTCGGGCCGACGCCTTCCACCGCGGCCAGCCGCTCGGTCGACGCCGACATGATCGAGTCCAGATCGCCGAACTCGGTCGCCAGGGCACGCGCGGCCGTCGGCCCGACGTGCCGGATCGACAGCGCCACCAGGACGCGCCACAGCGCCACCTTCTTGGCCTTGTCCAGGTTGTCGAGCAGCCGTCTGCCGTTGGCGGACAAGGCACCTGCCTTCGTCCGGAACAGCTCGGTGCGCAACAGGTCGTCCTCGGTGAGCGTGAAAAGGTCGCCCTCGTCGGCGATCACGCCGGCCTTCAGCAACGCGGTAGCGGCTTCGTAGCCGAGTCCCTCGATGTCGAACGCCCCGCGGCCGGCGACGTGAAACACCCGCTCCCGCAACTGCGCCGGACACGACCGGGCATTGGGGCAGCGGATGTCGGCGTCGCCCTCCTTGGCCGGCGCCAGCGTGGTGCCGCACTCGGGACACGCGGTGGGCATGACGAATTCGCGTTCGGAGCCGTCGCGCAGGTCGACGACGGGGCCGAGCACCTCGGGGATCACGTCGCCGGCCTTGCGGATCATCACCGTGTCGCCGATCAGCACGCCCTTGCGTTTCACCTCGGCGGCGTTGTGCAGGGTGGCCAGCCCCACCGTCGACCCGGCCACCGTCACCGGCGTCATGAACGCGAACGGGGTGACGCGCCCGGTGCGTCCGACGTTGACGCGAATGTCGAGCAGCTTGGTCTGTGCCTCCTGGGGCGGGTACTTGTACGCGACGGCCCAGCGCGGCGCGCGAGAAGTGGTGCCGAGCCGGCGCTGCAGCGCCACGTCGTCGACTTTGACCACCACGCCGTCGATTTCGTGCTCGAGGTCGTAGCGGTGCTCGCCCCAATAGCCGATCCGCTCCTCGATGGCGGCAAGGCCGCGCACCCGCGCGGTCTGTTCGGCCACCGGCAGCCCCCACGCGCTCAGCGCGGTGTAGGCCTCGTGCTGAGTCTTCGGCGCGAACCCCTCGGTGCGGCCGATGCCGTGGCAGATCATCCGCAGCTTGCGCCGGGCGGTGACGGCCGGGTTCTTCTGGCGCAGCGAGCCCGCGGCGCTGTTGCGGGGGTTGGCGAACGGCGGCTTGCCGTCTTCGACCAGGCTGGCGTTGAGCGCCTCGAAATCGGAGAGCCGGAAGAACGCCTCGCCGCGCACCTCGAGCAGGGCGGGAATCGGGAAGTCCTTGCTGGCGGACAGCCGCTCCGGGACGTCGTCGATGGTGCGGGCGTTGAGCGTCACGTCCTCGCCGACCCGGCCGTCGCCCCGGGTCGCGGCGCGTTCCAGCCGGCCGTCTCGGTACACCAGCGCCAGGGCAACCCCGTCGATCTTGAGCTCGCACAGGTAGTACGGCTGCTTGCCGACTTCGTTCTCGACGCGGTTGCTCCAGGCCACCAGCTCGTCGCGATCGAACACATCGTCGAGGCTCAGCATCCGCTCCAGGTGCGCCGCCTCGGCGAACTCGGTGGCGAAACCCGCCCCGCCGACCAGCTGCGTCGGCGAATCGGGCACCCGGAGTTCGGGATGACGCTCCTCCAGCGCGAGAAGCTCGTTGAACATCGCGTCGAAGTCGGCGTCCGAGATGATCGGCGCGTCCTTGATGTAGTAGCGGAACTGGTGTTCACGAACCTCTTCGGCCAGGTCCTGCCACTGCCGGCGAACCTCGGGCGATACCGAATCGGCTTCTGCTGCGCTCACCTTGGCAGGCTATCCGAGGACACCGACGCGAAACCGGGCGCGTGCACTCCCCTTCGTAGGCCCGGCGAGATTGCCGTGGCGGTTGCGCGAGGAGGCCGGGTGACAGCGATCGGGGCAATCTCGGCGCACCGAACGCAATCAGATGGCGTCCGGATCCTCGGCGAACATCTCGGCCGCTGTGCGGGCGAGCTCGATCGCGGTGCGCGCCCACTCGGGCGTCGCGCCGGCCAGACCACACGCGGGCGACACACCGATGCGGTCGCGCAGCGCCGCACGGGCGAAGCCGAGGCGATCGGTCACCGCGACCACCGCGGCGGCCACCTCCCGCGCCGACGGGCGACGCGGCGGAGCGTTGCCCGCGACCACCCCCAGCGCGACGGTGCGGCCGGACTCCACGAACTCGGCGACACCGTCCAGATCCGCCGCGTTCAGTGCGCTGGCGTCGACCGAGACGGCCCGAAACATGCTGCGCTGCAGGAGATCCCATGGCAGGCCGGGAGCGCAGCAGTGCAGCAGCACCTCGCCGCCCACGGTTCGGGCGCAGGTGTCCAGCAGCCCAGCGGCCACCTCCTCGTCGATCGGCGCCACCGGGTTCAGCGCGGTCACCCCGCTCAGCGCGCCGCCCAGGGCCTTGGGCAGCGACGGCTCGTCGAACTGCACAACCACTTCCGCCTCGAGCCGGCGGGCCAGCCCCGCGCGATGCGCCGACACGCCCTCGGCCAGCGACGCCGCCAGGTCGCGTAGGGCCCCGGGGTCGGTGATCGCCCGATGGCCGTTGCCCAACTCGATCTCGGCCGCCAGGGTGATCGGGCCCGGCGCCTGCACCTTCACCACCCGGCCGTCGCTGCGCAGGCCGGCCGCTTCCCATGCCTCTTCGAGCGCGTCCATGTCCTCGTCGAGCAGGCTGATGGCGCGGCGGGTGACCGCCCCGGGCCGGGCGGCAAGCCGGTAGCCGCGCGGCACCGTGTCGATGGCCACGTCGACCAGCAGCGCGCCGGCCCGGCCGATCAGGTCGGCGCCGACTCCGCGCGCGGGCAGCTCGACGATGTGCGCCAGCGCGCCCCCGAGCTCACCCACCACGACTTCGGCCGCTCGGCGCGCTGCGACGCCGGGCCACGACCCGACGCCGCTGGCGCTCGCGAAGGGATGGGTGAAAACACTCACCGGACAACCGTATTCGACGTCGCACCGTCCGCCCGCTGGCAGGGGTCTGTGTGCGGCGGGGCGGCGCGGGTAGGTTCAACGCCAAAGGGGTGCGAAGACGTGTCGCAGAAGGCGAAATCCGCGTGGCTACCGCTGCTGTGCGCGGTGGTGGCGCTGGTGGCGTCGTGCTCGCGGGTGGTGGACGGCGCGGCCGTGGCGGGATCCGGCGCCGGCCGCAGGGTGGTGCAGGGCGTCGACGTCGACACGATCCTGCTGGACCAGTCGCGGATGCGCGCGATCACCGGCGACGGTGAGCATCTGACCATCATCCCGTCGATGGACGGCACCAGCCCGGTGGACATCGACGCGCTGGCCGATAACGCGCCGCGCGAGTGCCGGTTCGTCTACGCCGAGACGGCGACGTTCGGGCGCGACCTCGAGGCCTTCCACAAGACGACGTTTCAGGACCCACCCGATGGCGCGTTGATCTCCGAGGGCGCGGCGGCCTATCGCGACGCCGACACCGCCCGCCGTGCCTTCGGCGCGCTGGTGAGCACCGTCGGCGACTGTGCGAACGGCTCGAGCGGGCAGCTCTACGTCGGTGACTGGAACGCCGACGCGACCTCGCTGCACCTGCGGCCCGGCGGGTGCGGCCGCGACTACCGGATCCTGTCGGTGGCCATGCTGGAGGTCACCTTCTGCGGGTTCGCGCAATCGGTGTCCGACATCGTGATGACGAATATCTCCGCGAACATGCCGCGATAGCCCGGATCAGCGGGTGGTGCCGGCGATGATGGCGCTGCCGAGCACCTCGTCCCCGTCGGGATCGGGCCGATACAGCACCAGCGTCTGGCCGCGGGCCACGCCGCGCATCGGCGCGCGCAGCCGCACGACCAGCTCGTCGTCGACCAGTTCGGCTACCGCGTCTGCTGTTTCCCCGTGCGCGCGCACCTGCACCGCGCACTCCACCGGGCCGGACGGCGTGACGCCCGAGGTGAAAACCGGTGTCCGGCCGACCATTTCGCGTATCTCGAGATCGGCTGCCTCGCCCACGTGCACGGTGCCGGTCTCGGCGTCGATCGAGGTCACGTAGCGCGGGCCGCCGTCGGGCCCCGGCCCGGCGATGCCGAGGCCCTTGCGCTGTCCGACAGTGAAACCGTGCACGCCGTCATGCTCGGCGAGCACGGTTCCGTCGGCATTGACCACCGCACCGCGGCGCACCCCGATGCGCTCGCCCAAGAAGGCGCGGGTGTTGCCCGAGGGGATGAAGCAGATGTCGTGACTGTCCGGCTTTTCGGCGACCGTCAGACCGCGCCGGGCGGCTTCGGCCCGGATCTGCGGCTTGGGGGTGTCCCCGATCGGGAACGCCGCGTGGCGCAACTGCTCGGCGCTCAGGACGGCCAGCACGTACGACTGGTCCTTGTCGTGATCGACGGCGCGACGCAGCCGGCCGTCCTGCAGCCGGGCGTAGTGGCCGGTGACCACCGTGTCGAACCCGAGTGCAACGGCTTTCGCCGACAGCGCCGAGAACTTGATCTTCTGATTGCAGACCACGCACGGGTTGGGGGTCTCGCCGCGCGCATACGACGACACGAATTCGTCGATGACTTCGGATTTGAACCTTTCCGCGAAATCCCAGACGTAGAACGGGATTCCGAGCACATCGGCGACGCGGCGCGCGTCGGCGGCGTCTTCCTTCGAGCAGCACCCGCGCGAGCCGGTGCGCAGCGTGCCGGGCGCGCTGGACAGCGCCAGGTGCACGCCGACCACGTCATGTCCGGCGTCGACCATCCGGGCGGCGGCGACCGACGAGTCGACGCCACCGCTCATGGCAGCAAGCACTTTCACTTAGGACGCCCCCGCGGCGGCCAGCGCGGCGCGACGGGCGCGGTCGACCGCCCCGGGCAGTACCCGCAGCACCGCGTCTACGTCCGCGTCAACGCTGGTGTGGCCCAACGAGAGTCGCAGAGACCCGCGAGCGCTGGTCGCGTCGGCGCCCATGGCGATCAGCACGTGCGAGGGCTGCGCGACACCGGCGGTGCACGCCGACCCCGTCGAGCACTCGATTCCGTTGGCGTCCAACAGCATCAACAGCGCATCGCCCTCACAGCCGCGGAACGTGAAATGCGCGTTGCCGGGCAGGCGCTGCGGATCGCGGGCACCGTTGAGTGTGACGTCCTCTATGCCGCCCAGCACGCCGTCGACCAGGCGGTCGCGCAACGCGCGCAGCCGGGCGCTGTTGGCCTCGAGCCCGTCGACCGAGATCCGGGCGGCCGCCGCCATCCCGACCGCACCGGCGACATCGGCGGTGCCCGAACGGATGTCGCGCTCCTGCCCACCGCCGTGCGCCAGCGGCACGCAGGCGACGTCGCGACGCAGCAGCAGCGCACCCACGGCCGGCGGTCCGCCGAATTTGTGCGCGGCCACGCTCATCGCCGACAATCCGCTGGCGGCGAAGTCGACCGGCAACTGCCCGACCGCCTGAATGGCGTCGCTGTGCATCGGCACGCCGAATTCGGCGGCGACGGCGGCGAGTTCGGCGGCGGGCATGACCGTGCCGACCTCGTTGTTGGCCCACATCACCGACACGAGAGCCACGTCATCGACGTCGCTGTGGCGCGAGAGCACCTCGCGCAGCGCCGTCGCCGACACCGAACCGTCGGCGGCGGTGGGAAGCCAGGTGACCTCGGCTCCCTCGTGTTCGACGAGCCAGTTGACCGAGTCCAGCACGGCGTGGTGTTCGACCTCGCTGGTGATGATGCGCCGCCGGCGTGGCTCGGCGTCGCGGCGTGCCCAGTAGATGCCCTTGACCGCCAGGTTGTCGCTCTCGGTGCCGCCGGCGGTGAAGATGACCTCCGAGGGGCGCGCGCCCAGCCTGTCGGCGATCAGCTCACGGGATTCTTCGATGCGGCGCCGCGCCGCCCGGCCACTGGTGTGCAGCGACGACGCGTTGCCGACCGTGCCCAGCACAGCCGTCATCGCCTCGACGGCGGCGGGGTGCATCGGGGTGGTGGCGGCGTGATCGAGGTAGACCATGACGCGACCCACGATACCGGCCCGCCGGTTTGCTCAGGCCACCAGCATGTGCCCGTGACCAGCGCCCGGGGCGGTTGTTGCACCCACCGCGGATTGGCACCGGCCGGCCAGGGCGCGCCGGTCGGTCCCCGGGAGCTGGAGAGACTCGACGTGCAGCCGCGCCAGCGTGCGCGGCACGACGAGCAGCCGGCGGATCGAGCTCAGCAGGGTCTCGTCGCCGACGAAGGCCGGCACCGTCGAGGGGCTGCCGTCGACGTGGTGGTAGGTCAGCCGCAGCGGCTGCACCGGGCGGCCGGCGTCGATGGCGGCCTGAAACATCGCCGGGTAGAAGGCGCCACGACCTCTGTGGGATGGTCCGGCTCCACCTCCGCCCGCTACGCGGGCGGCATCGTCGCCGGACTGACCACACCAGGTGGTGCCCTCGGGGAAGGCCACCACCGTCTGGCCGGCCCGCAGCCGCCGGGCGACGGCGTCGACAACACCGGGCAGGCGCCGCAGACTGGACCGCTCGATCGGGATGATCTTCAGGAAGCGCGCGACGATCCCGGTCGCCGGGCCGGTGAACATGTCGGCGCGCGCGACGAACGATCCGGGCAGCACCGACCCGATCGCGAAGACGTCGACCCAGGACATGTGCGGGCTCACCACCAGCACCCCACTCAGGTTACGAATCGGGTTGCCCGTCACGGTGATTCGCACGCCCAGGCAACGCAGCACCAACCGGCAATAGATGCGCTGCACTCGGGTGCGGCCCGGCAACGGCACCGCCAGCAGCGGCAGTCCGGGCGCCAACAGCAGCGCCAGCGACAGGCGCAGGGTCATCCGCAGCGCGCTGCGCAGCGGGCTCGACGTCACCACGGCGCTCGCACCCACACAGCGTGCATCGCACGATGCGCGCGGAAGCCACGAGTGCCCCGCGTTCATCGCCGGCCGCCCGCCATTTCCGACGCCGCGGAGACCGATCGGAGTCGCTTCAGGTATCGGGTGTCGGCGTGCGCTTTGCCCAGCAGGACGCAGAAATCGCCCACGCCGAAGTCCGGGTCGTGCGCCGGTTCGCCGCACACCTGGGCGCCCAGCCGCAGGTAACCCCGCATCAAGGCGGGGACCGAGGGGCGCGCCGGCGCCTCGATGTCGTCAATGCCCTTCCCGTCGACGACCACCGGCCGGTACGGGTACACGCGATATTCCGGTGGCGCCCCATGCCGGCTGAGGATGAAGTCGCGGACACCGCGCAGTTGGCTTCCGGGGGCCACGTCGGATTCGCCGCCGATGGGCACCGACACGCAGCCGGTCACGTGGTCGTAGCCGTAGCGGTCCAGATAGGCCAGGATGCCCGCCCACATCAACAGCACGACGCCGCCGTTGCGATGCCCCTCGCGCACCACGGCGCGTCCCATCTCCACGAGCGACGGCCGCAGTGGGTCGAGCGCGCGGATGTCGAACTCGGTGGCGGTGTAGAGCCCGCCGGCCGCGATGGCCCCCGCGGGCGCCAGCATCCGGTAGCAACCGACCAGCTCACCGGTGTCGTCGTCGCGCACCAGCAGGTGGTCACAGAACTCGTCGAACCGGTCGAGGTCCCGGCCACCCGGGTCGGCCGCCGGCAGTGCGAAGCCCGGCGTGCTGGTGAACACGTCGTACCGGAGTCGCTGCGCGGCCTCGATCATGGCGGGGTCGGTGGACAGCAACAGGGAGTAGCGGGGTGCGGCCGGCGAGCCGGTGGGCTTTTCGCTGGGTATGAGGACCGAAGCAACGCTCATGAACCCCAACGTGGCTTAGTGGATGAGCTAGTCGGCATCGCCGCTGTGACGTGTCGGTGCACGTCAGATGACGAACTGTGCGCGCAGGCCCCAGCGGTGCGACGCGGCTCACACAGCACGCGACGGCGGGATGAACGCTGCGTTGCCGATTGCCCACGGTTGAGCCCGCACCGCACCGGGTAGCACGTGCAGGGTGACTAGTTCGTCGACGATCCGGACTCCTCGCCGCTGGTGCTTCGCCGATCAACTGGGCCCGCACTTCCTGGATCACCCCGCCCAGCCCGTGCTGCTGATCGAGTCCCGCGCGGTCTTCGAACGCCGCCGATTCCACCGCCGCAAGGCCCACCTCGTGCTGTCCGCACTGCGCCACCGCGCGGCCGAACTGGGCGACCAGGCACAGTTCCTGCAGACCCGTACCTACGGCGAAGCCCTGGAACGGGTGCCGGAGCGAATCAGCGTGTGTCAGCCCACCACCTGGGCGGCGGATCGCTTCGTGCGGTCGAAGCCGGCGATCGACGTGCTGCCCCCGCGCGGGTTCTGCACCGACCGCGCGGAGTTCGACGAGTGGGCCAAGCGGCAGCGCACGCTGCTGCTGGAGAACTTCTACCGCGACGCGCGCCGCCGGTTCGACCTGTTGATGGACGGGAGCCAGCCCGCGGGCGGTCGGTGGAACTTCGACGCCGACAACCGCGAGCCGGCGCCCAAGCACGCGAAGACATTGGACGTGCCCGCGCCCTGGCGCCCCGTCGAGGACGACATCGACGAGCAGGTGCGCGCCGACCTGGACCGCTGGGAACGCGACGGCGCCGTCACCTTCGTCGGCCGCGACGGGCCGCGCGAATTCCCCGTCACCGCAACCGAAGCGCAGTCCGCCCTGCGCGTATTCCTGCGGGATCGGTTGCCGCACTTCGGCCCTCACGAGGACGCCATGCTCTCGCGTGACCGGTTCATGGCGCACAGCCTGCTGTCCGCGCCGATGAATTTGGGCCTGCTGGACCCGCTGGATTGTGCGTACGCGGCCGAAGACGCCTACCGGGCCGGCGACGCCGCACTCAACAGCGTCGAGGGCTACATCCGCCAGCTGATCGGGTGGCGCGACTACATCTGGCACGTCTATTGGCATTTCGGACCCGACTATCGGCACCGCAACGCGCTCAACGCGCGCGCGGGGCTGCCGAACTGGTTCGCCGACCTCGACGCCGACGCGGTCGAAGCGCGCTGCCTCAAAGACGTGCTGCGCCCAGGTGCGCGACCACGGCTGGGCGCATCACATCCCGCGGCTGATGGTGTTGTCCAACTACGCGCTGCAGCGCGGGTGGGATCCCGCGGCGGTCACCGACTGGTTCCACCGGTGCTTCGTCGACGGCTACGAGTGGGTGATGGTCGCCAATGTCGTGGGCATGTCGCAGCACGCGGACGGCGGCCTGATGGCGACGAAGCCCTACGCCGCGGGGGGTGCCTACATCAACCGCATGAGCGACTATTGCGCGGACTGCTCGTATCGCCCCACCGAGCGGGTGGGTGAGCGCGCCTGCCCCTTCACGGGCGGCTACTGGTCGTTCCTGAACCGCAACGAGAAGTCTCTGGCGGGCAACCGGCGCATGATCCAACCGTTGGCGGGCCTGCGGCGACTCACCGATCTCGACGACGTCGTCGAACAACAGCACCGACTCGGGCAGGCCGCGCCGTGATGTTGACCGTGGACAAATACACCGCGGCGCCCCCGGCCGCGGTGTGGGAATTGCTGGTCGACCTGGACGCGTGGCCGAAGTGGGGCCCGACGATTCGCCGCGCCCGCCTCGACGCGCCACACACCGAGCTGGCCTTGCATGCCACCGGCACCGTGCAGACCTCCGTGCTGATCGCGGTGCCGTTCGAAGTCACCGAGTACGAGCCGGGGCGCCACTGGGCGTGGAAGGTGGCCGGTGTGCCGGCGACCCGGCACCGGGTGGACGCGGTGGGTGGTGGCTCGCGGGTGAGCATTTCGGTGCCGTGGTGGTCCGCCCCCTACCTGACGGTGTGTTCCGTCGCGGTGCGCCGCATCGACGCGATGCTGACCGGCGCCTAGCGGAGGTCGACGCCCGGCCCCGAGAACCATTGCGCGGCTTGGCAATCCACTAGCACGGGCGCTAGCGGATTCGGAGTCCGGTTCACGGTGTGGACACGGCGCCCCTGTGCCGTGACCGAACGCAAAAGCCCCCGGCACCGCGGTGCCGGGGGCCGTGCGGCCGAGAGGCTCAGCCCTTGCGAGTCTTGATCGCCTCGGTCAGCTGCGGCGCGACCTTGAACAGGTCGCCCACCACGCCGTAGTCGGCGATCTCGAAGATGGGCGCCTCTTCGTCCTTGTTGACCGCGATGATCGTCTTGGACGTCTGCATGCCCGCGCGGTGCTGGATGGCACCCGAGATGCCCAGCGCGATGTAGAGCTGCGGCGAGACGGTCTTACCGGTCTGGCCCACCTGGAACTGGCCCGGGTAGTAGCCGGAGTCGACGGCGGCGCGCGACGCACCGACGGCCGCACCCAGCGAGTCGGCCAGCTCCTCGACGACGCTGAAGTTCTCCGCGCTGCCGACACCGCGACCACCGGAGACGACGATGGTGGCCTCGGTCAGTTCCGGACGGTCACCGGCGACCGCGGGCTCGCGGGCGGTGATCTTGGTGGCGTTCTCTGCCTGGGCCGGGACCTCGACCTTGACCTCTTCGCCGGCACCGGCCTGCGGTTCGGCGTCGACGGCGCCGGCGCGCACGGTGATCACCGGGGTGTCGCCGTTGGCCTGCGCCTCCACCGTGAACGCGCCACCGAAGATGGAGTAGGTCGCCTTGTTGCCTTCCTTGACCTCGACCACGTCGACCAGCAGGCCGGATCCGATCCGGGCGGCGAGCCGGCCGGCGATTTCCTTGCCGTCGGCGTTGGCCGACAGGATCACCGCGGCGGGCGAGTTGGACTCGGCAAGCGAGGCCAGCACGTCGACCACCGGGGTGATCAGGTATTTGTCGACGTCGTCGGACTCGGCGACGTAGATCTTGGCGGCGCCGGCCTCCTTGAGCCCGTCGACCAAGGGCGCGGCGGTCCCGGGAGCGCCGACCACGACGGCGGCGGGCTCGCCCAGCGCGCGGGCGGCGGTGATCAGTTCGGAGGTGACCTTCTTCAGCGCACCTTCTGCGTGCTCGACGAGCACCAGTACTTCAGCCATGGGTTATTTCGCTCTTCTCGTCTTGAGGGAATCGGTCAGATGATCTTCTGGGCAACCAGGTACTTGGCGACGTCGTTTCCGCCCTCGCCCTCGTCGGTGACCTTCTCGCCCGCGGTCTTCGGCGGCTTCGGCGTCGACGACAGCACGGTCGATCCGGCGTTTTCCAGCCCGACCTCGTCGCTCTCGACCCCGATCTCCGCCAGGGTCAGCACAGTGACCTCTTTCTTCTTGGCGGCCATGATGCCCTTGAACGAGGGGAAGCGCGGCTCGTTGATCTTCTCGGTGACACTGACCACCGCGGGCAGGGTGGCCTCGAGCGTGAACACGCCCTCGTCCGTCTCCCGTTCGCCGGTGACCTTGTCGCCCTCGATGGAGAGCTTGCGCACGTGGGTCAGCTGCGGCAGGCCCAGGTACTCGGCGATCACGGCCGGCACCGCGCCGCCGGTCCCGTCGGTGGCCTCGTTGCCGGCGATGACCAGCTCGGTGCCCTCGATGGTGCCCAGCGCGCGCGCCAGGGCCCATCCGGTCTGCACCACGTCCGAGCCGTGCAGGCCGTCGTCCTTGAGATGGACGGCCTTGTCGGCGCCCATCGACAGCGCCTTGCGGATCGCCTCGGTGGCGCGCTCGGGACCCGCGGTCAACACGGTCACCGAGCCTTCGCCGCCCTCGCGCTCGCGGATCTGCAGCGCCTCTTCCACCGCGCGCTCGTTGATCTCGTCGAGCACCGCGTCGGCGGCCTCGCGGTCCAACGTGTAGTCGCCGTCAGACAGCTTGCGCTCCGACCAGGTGTCTGGGACCTGCTTGATCAGGACCACGATGTTCGTCATGAGTGTGGTTCGTCCTCCTAGAAGGGGGCTCGCAGCAATCGACTGCGAAACCTCGGTACGCGTTTTTCGCAACGCACGGCCGTGTTACTACCCGGTAACTTTGTGCGGTATGCATTCACACCATAGCTGGTCGCTCAGGCCATATTGCCCGCTCCTCCCTCGTCCGCTGCCGCGGTCGGGGTCGTTGCCGGGCGGCACGTTCTCGCAGCCCGTCCGCCGCCTGAGAACGCGGGGGTCCGCTTCCCCGGTTCGCGAATCCGACACTTCGCGTTAGCCTGCCTATGCAATGAGCGCACCGGTCCCTGACGTCCCGCAGCACGCCCCCGGCGACACCGCCTCGGCGGGTGACGCCGTGATGATGCTGACGGGCGAGCGCACCATCCCGGGGCTGGACATCGAGAACTACTGGTTTCGCCGCCATGAGGTCGTCTACCAGCGGCTTGCCGAGCGTTGCGTGGGCGCTGACGTACTCGAGGCCGGCTGCGGCGAGGGTTACGGCGCCGATCTGATCGCCGGGGTCGCCCGCCGGGTCATCGCGGTGGATTACGACGAGGCCGCGGTGGCCCATGTCCGCAGCCGCTACCCGCGGGTGGACGTCATGCAGGCGAACCTCGCGCGGCTGCCGCTGCCCGACTCGTCGGTGGATGTTGTGGTCAACTTCCAGGTGATCGAACACCTGTGGGACCAAACACAGTTCGTCATCGAGTGCGCCCGAGTGCTGCGGCCGTCGGGCCTTCTGATGATGTCGACGCCCAATCGGATCACCTTCTCCCCGGGTCGCGACACCCCCGTCAACCCGTTCCACACCCGGGAGCTCAACGCCGCGGAACTGACCCAGTTGCTCATCGACGGCGGCTTCACCGACGTGTCGATCAGCGGCTTGTTCCACGGCCCGAGGCTTCGCGAGATGGATGCCCGGCACGGCGGCTCGATCATCGACGCGCAGATCGCGCGCGCGGTCGCAGATGCGCCGTGGCCGCCGCAGCTGGTGGCCGACGTCGCCGCCGTCACCATCGGAGACTTCGACCTGGTCGAGGCCGATGCGGGTACCCGCACCGGCTACCCCATCGACGACAGCCTCGACCTGATCGCAATCGCGGTAGCCCCGTGAGCGCGCCGCAGAACCGGGTTCCCGGCCTCTTCACCCTGGTTTTGCACACCCACCTGCCCTGGCTGGCCCACCACGGCCGCTGGCCGGTCGGCGAGGAGTGGCTGTATCAATCCTGGGCGGCGGCCTACCTGCCGCTGATGCGCGTGCTGAACACCTTGGCCGGCGAAGAGCGCCGCGGCGTGCTCACACTGGGCGTCACCCCGGTGGTGAATGCGCAGCTCGACGACCCGTACTGCCTGGACGGCATGCATCACTGGCTGGCCAACTGGCGGCTGCGCGGCCTGGAGGCCACCAGCGTGCGGTCCGCTCCCCGCTCGAAGTCGGTCGGCTACCAGTCATGCACACCAGAAGCGTTGCGCGCCTTAGGGATTCGCGAATCCGCCGAGGCGCAGCGAGCGCTGGACGACTTCGCCACGCTGTGGCGGCACGGCGGCAGCCCGCTGCTGCGCAACCTGCTCGACGCGGGCGCGGTGGAGCTGCTCGGCGGCCCGCTGGCCCATCCGTTCCAGCCGCTGCTGGCGCCGCGGCTGCGTGAGTTCGCGCTGCGCGAGGGTTTGGCCGATGCGCATGCTCGTCTGAGGCACCGCCCGGGCGGGATCTGGGCGCCCGAATGCGCCTACGCGCCCGGCATGGAGCACGACTATTCCGCCGCGGGCGTCACCCATTTCATGGTCGACGGTCCGTCGCTGCACGGCGACACGGCGCTGGGCCGGCCCGTCGGCGACACCGAGGTGGTCGCGTTCGGGCGTGACCTGCAGGTCAGCTACCGGGTGTGGTCACCGAAATCCGGCTACCCCGGGCACGCCGCGTACCGCGATTTCCACACCTACGACCACCTCACCGGACTCAAGCCGGCCAGGGTGACCGGCCGCAACGTGTCCTCGCAGGACAAGGCGCCCTACGACCCCGAGCGCGCCGACCACGCTGTCGACATCCACGTCGCCGACTTCGTCGACGTGGTCCGCAACCGCCTGCTCTCGGAGTCCGACCGCATCGGGCGACCGGCTCATGTGGTCGCCGCCTTCGACACCGAGCTGTTCGGCCACTGGTGGTACGAGGGCCCGACGTGGCTGGAGCGGGTGCTGCGGGCCCTGCCCGAGGCCGGCGTCCGGGTGGGCACGCTGACTGACGCCCTCGCCGACGGTTTCGTCGGGACCCCGGTGGACCTGCCGCCCAGCTCGTGGGGCTCGGGCAAGGACTGGCAGGTTTGGGCCGGCGACCAGGTCGCCGATCTGGTCGCGCTGAACAGCGAAGTGGTCGACATGGCGTTGAGCACCGTCGACAAGGCGCTGTCCCAGACGGCGTCGCTGGACGGGCCCATCCCCCGCGACCACGTCGCCGATCAGATCCTGCGCGAAACGCTGCTCACCGTCTCCAGTGACTGGCCTTTCATGGTCAGCAAGGACTCGGCCACGGATTACGCCCGCTACCGCGCGCACCTGCACGCGCACGCTACCCGCGAGATCGCCGACGCACTGGCGTCCGGGCGGCGGGAGACCGCGCAGCGGCTGGCGCAGGGATGGAACCGCGCCGACGGCCTGTTCGGCGCCCTCGACGCCCGCAGGCTGCCCCGATGAGGCGGGCGGCGGCGTGAAAGTCCTGATGGTGTCGTGGGAATACCCGCCGGTGGTGATCGGCGGCCTCGGCCGGCACGTCCACCATCTGTCGACCGCGCTGGCCGCCGGCGGTCACGACGTCGTCGTGCTGTCGCGGCGTCCCACCGGAACCGATCCCCGCAGCCATCCGTCGTCGGACCACATCAGCGAGGGCGTCCGGGTGATCGCCGCGGCCCAGGACCCGCACGAATTCACCTTCGGCACCGACATGATGGCGTGGACGCTCGCAATGGGCCACTCCATGATCCGGGCCGGTCTGCCCCTGACGAAGCCGGGCACCAACCGCGCCTGGCGGCCCGACGTCGTGCACGCCCACGACTGGCTGGTGGCCCATCCGGCGATAGCGCTGGCCCAGTTCTACGATGCACCAATCGTTTCCACGATCCACGCCACCGAAGCCGGCCGGCATTCCGGCTGGGTCAGCGGTGCGATCAGCCGCCAGGTGCACGCGGTCGAATCGTGGCTGGTGCGCGAATCCGACTCGCTGATCACCTGCTCGGCGTCGATGGCCGACGAAATCACCGAGCTGTTCGGCCCCGGCCTGGCCGAGATCACCGTGATCTGCAACGGCATCGAGACGGCACGATGGCCGTTTGCCCGGCGCCGGCCGCGCATCGGGCCGGCCGAGCTGCTCTACCTGGGCCGGCTGGAATACGAGAAGGGTGTGCACGACGTCATCGCCGCGCTGCCCCGCATCAGGCGCAGCCACCCGGGCACCACGTTGACCATCGCGGGTGAGGGCACCCAGCAGGCCTGGCTGATCGAGCAGGCCCGTAAACACCGGGTGCTCAAGGCGATTCGGTTCGTCGGGCATCTCGATCATGCCGAGCTGCTCGCGGTCCTGCATCGCGCCGACGCCGCGGTGCTGCCCAGTCACTACGAGCCGTTCGGGATCGTGGCGCTGGAGGCGGCCGCGGCGGGCACTCCCCTGGTGACGTCGGACATCGGCGGCCTGGGCGAGGCGGTGATCAACGGTCAGACCGGTGTCTCGTGCCCGCCCCGCGACGTGGCCCGGCTGGCAGCCGCGGTGCGCACCGTGCTCGACGACCCGCAGGCCGCGCAGCGGCGCGCCCACGCCGCCCGCGAACGGCTCACGTCGGATTTCGACTGGCGCACGGTCGCGGACAAGACCGCGCAGGTGTATCTGTCGGCCAAGCGTGGCGTGCGGCAGCCGCACGCCCGGCTGCCGATCATCGAACACGCCTTGCCGAACCGATAGCGGCTACCTTCGAGGCATGGGGCTGGACTATTCGAGCGTCGTGGACGCTCCCATCACCGACGTTTTCGATTGGCATGGCAGGCCGGGCGCGTTCGCCCGGCTTTCGCCGCCGTGGCAGCCGATGCGGCTGGTCACCGAGGCCACCTCACTCGAGGATGGGCGGGCCACGCTGGCGCTGCCCGGGGGTCTGCGCTGGGTCGCGGTCCATCAGCCCGACGGCTACGACCCGCCGCGGCGCTTCGTCGACGCCATCGGCGGCGACGGCCTGGCCGCGCTCCCGGCGCGAATTGCGGTGCGCTGGCGGCACACCCACGAATTCGAAGATCTTCCAGACAATCGCACCAGGGTGATCGACAGGGTCGACACACCAGTGCCCGGTTCGCTGTTGCGGCCGATGTTCGATTACCGGCATCGCCAGCTGGCCGACGATTTGGCCGCCCACCGGCTGGCCGCCGAGAACGGACTGCGACCCCTGACGATCGCCATCACCGGATCGTCGGGGCTGGTCGGTTCGGCGTTGACCGCCTTCCTGCGCACCGGTGGGCATCGGGTGATCAAGCTGGTCCGCCACTCCGCAGGCGGCGACGATGAGCGACGGTGGAGTCCCGACGATCCCGACCAGGACCTGTTCGACGGGATCGACGCGGTGATCCACCTCGCGGGCGCCTCGATCGCCGGCCGATTCACCGACAAGCACCGGAAGGCTATCCGGGACAGCAGGATTGGGCCGACTCGACGGCTCGCCGAACTGCTGGGTCGCCGCGAGTCCCGGCCGGGCACGCTGATCTCGGCGTCGGCGATCGGCTACTACGGATACGACCGGGGCGATGAAACGCTTACCGAGGACAGCGATCGCGGCGACGGGTTCCTGACCGACGTCGTGACCGACTGGGAGGAGGCGACCACGCCCGCCCAGCAATCGGGGGTGCGGGTCGTCCATGTGCGCACCGGCATCGTGCAGTCGCCCGCCGGGGGGACGTTGAAGCTGATGCGTCCGCTGTTCAGCGCCGGGCTGGGTGGCCGCCTCGGCGACGGTCGACAATGGCTGTCCTGGATCGGGATCGACGATCTGGTGGACGTCTATCACCGTGCCCTGTGGGACGCCACATTGTCCGGGCCGGTGAATGCCGTTGCACCGCAACCGGTTCGCAACAGCGACTACACCGCTACCCTGGCGGCGGTGTTGCACCGGCCGGCGGTGCTGCCGGTGCCGTCGCTGGGTCCACGGCTGCTGCTGGGTGGGCAGGGCGCCCGCGAGCTGGCGTGCGCGAGCCAGCGAGTGGCGCCCGCCAAACTCGCCGCAGCCGGGCATCGGTTCCGCCAACCGGACCTGGATCAGGCGCTGCGTCACCTGTTGGGACGCACCGGTTGACGATACTCGTCACGGCACCCGCCGGACGGTGAGCGGCCCGGCGGTGACGTCGCGCCCTAGCGCCTCGACCAACGACCGGGACCTCAGCACGGGGCTCGGTGTCCCCGACGCGTGCAGGAACCCGTCGATGAGGTCGCCCAGTGCGGCCACCGATTCCCAGTGCGGCGACCAGTCGAGCACGCCGCGCGCCCGGCCGGTCTCCAGCAGCGGCAGCGAAAACGCCATATCGAGCCAGCCGCGGTCGATCGGCTGCAATCGGGCGCGCCACGAGGCCTCCACCGCCAACCCGAGCAGGCCCGCGGGCACGTGAATCGGGCGTGCCCGCAACACTTTTGCGATGTCGTCGCGGGACACGGGCGGTTCCGCGGCCAGATTGAACGGACCCGTGGCGCCACGCTCGATCGCCTTTACGCAGGCGTCGGCGACGTCGTCGGCATGCACCACCGACACACACAGCGAGCGGTCCAGCGGCAGCACCGGCAGCCAGCGAAGCCATCGCGAGTCCAGGTATGCGGGCAGGGTGTAGCGGCGCAGACCCGGCGCGGCGTCGCGCTGCATGATGAATCCCGGCCGCATCCGGGTGATGCCGACGCCGTCGGGATTGCGGCGCTCGTAGTCGTCGAGCATATGCTCCACCGTGGATTTCGCCCGGCTGTAGGCAGACGACCTGATGCCCGCCGTCGACCACGATTCGTCGACCTTTTCCCCGTACCGCCCGGGTGCATAGGTGCCCACCGATGACATGTGCACCAGCTGAGGAACTTTGACGTTGTGCGCAGCGCTCAGCACGGCGGAGCTCCCGTTGATGGCGACCGCGTCCAGGTAGCGCGTATTGCGCGTGGGTTGGAACCCCCACGCCAGATGGATCACACACCGGGCGCCGCGAAACACGTTGAGCAGCTGGATTTCCACGCCCGGGTCCGCAAGGTCGAGCTCCTGCCATTGGACGCATCCATACACGCCCTCCGGCGGCGGTCGCCTGCGGGTGACACCGACGATCTCATAGTCAGTGCCGCCTTCGGCGAGTCGGCGCAGCAGCGCGGTGCCGACGTTGCCACTGGCCCCGGTGATGACGATCCGCTTGGACACGGCTACCTCCTTGACAGCGGGCGGCTACTCTTCGGCGTCTCTGCCGTCGCGGCTGTGCTGATAGGCGCGGGCGCGTAGGTCCGCGAGCCAGCGGGGATGCAGGCTCAAGCCGGGTGCGGTGTTGAGGACGGGGTCGAACGACACGTCCCCGTCGGCGTCGGGATCGATGGCGGTGGTCAGCGTGATACGGGCCAAGGCTGTGAAATCGCCTCGGCCGCAGGCTTGATCGAGCGCCACCTCGATGTTGCTGCGCTCGAGCTTGGACCGCACACTGTCCAGGGACAACCCGGACCCGCCGATCTCGCTCGAGGTCCGGGCCCGAAGCCACCAGTTGTTGCCCCGGTAGTGCAACGGCATCAGCGTGGTCAGCGTTTGACCGTTCCACGATGTGGCAGGCCGTAGCGCCAGCGCACGCGACAGCACCCCCGACCCGGACGAGACGAGCAGGATGTCCCACGGCTTGTCGGCCGGCTGCGACGCGGGCAGCCGCACGGCAAGGCCGATGAAGTCGGGCAGCGCCCCGGGCGTGCCGCTGGCCTTCGACACGCGCGCAACGATTTCCGAAGACGCGATCGGCAAGCCCTGGGCCGCGGGAGCAACGCGCTCGATGAAGCCCTCCGCGAGTACCCCCATCGGATGGAAGAACCGCTTACCCCGGATCGCGGAGCCCCACTGAAAGGGCAGCGCCACAAGATCGAAAACGTTCACCGGCGGCGGATTCCCATTCTGCGGCGGTGAAAACCGGCCCGCGCAAATCCGCCGTGCCGGCACTGTGGGCGGCGTCGATCAGGGCGAGACGGCAGCGCCTGCGTGCCGGCCGATCATTCGCAGCGCGGGCGGATGCTGTTGCGGGCTGTAGGTGTGGCTGTCGATGTAGACCTGCGCCATGACCGCCTGCCACGACTCGATCTGGGGTACCGACTTCCACATGCCCTCGACCAATCCCACGATCAAAGCGTTGTGTTCATCGGTCAGGGTGTAAACCGGGCCGCCGAAGTCTCGGCTGTCCGAAACCATGCCGGTGATGGCGAAGCGGCCGTCGCCGACCGAGCTGACCGAGCCGCATCGCTGGCCGGTGGCGCGCAGCTGGCATACGGGCATCCCGGGCTGAGCGCGCGTGTCCGGCGCGGATCCCAGATGCCGCCCCGTCGGCAGCACATCGGTCGCTGCCACATCCGGCGCGATCGCAATGACTTCGTATTCCACGGGCGGCAGTGTGTCGGCGGCCGAATCCGCGTCCACTTGGCGCCGGCCCAAGACCACGTTGCCGATCGGTCTGCGGTCACGGTCGGTTACCACCGACTGCCCACCATCGCATTGGCCACTGGTCATGGCGACCCGTAACCGCGGCTCGACCAATCCCACCATGCAGACCGTGCTGCCTTGGTGGATCTCCATTCCGGGGAAAACCGTGCCGCCCGGATCGGCAGCCGCCTGACCCGGAACGCCAACAAGCAGTGTCGTGAATGCGGATGCGGCCGCTAACCGACGTAGGCGGCAGCCGAGCTCTTCCATTGGGACGCATCACCCCTCACGTCCGGGGCCCTTCGCGTTTGCTACTTGACACGCGTATACCCGCGGCCTGCGCGGCCAAACCGTTTTCCGGTCGGCCGGTAAGCGAACAAGCGCTGGTTGCCAGAAGGCCGGCAAACGAAGACTTCACGGGTCCACACCCGTCGACCTGCGGTGGAAAGCGCTGGTCCGGTTCGCGCCAGGTTCGCCGCGCGGCCCGGGCCAGTTCGGCGAATCGACATCTGGACGCTCACCTGGGCGGTAGGCTGCCGAACAGGTTGAGTTCACAGCTGCGTCTCTAACGGGAGCGGTGTGCAAAACACCGTTCACTCCCTCGTCACCAAGATCGATAGGCGGTCTCATGGCTGCTATTAACTCCGCAAATTCAGCGGACCAATACGACCCCGCACGGTGCCGGTACATGGCTCACTTCGACCGGGCAAACCTTTTCGTCTACGCGCGCAATCTCGGCACGGTCCTGCGCGTCGACGGCGAGGTCGACGCCTCGAACGCAACGGACCTCACCCAGGCGATCCGAAACTTCGCCCGGCTCAAGACCCCCCTGGTGCTCGACCTCAGCCAGCTGCGTTTCGTCAGTGTCGAGGGGTTCCGCTCGTTGCTATTACTCAACGACGAGCTCCGCAAGGCGCGCGTGTACTGCAGCGTGGTCGGCGGCGCGGCGGTTCGGCCCTTGTTACGGATCGTGCATCACAACGGGCTGCCGATCGCCGGTTCGGTGCCCGAGGCATTTCAGAACCTTGAAGACATGCTGAGGGCGCGACAACGGTTCCTGTCCGAGCTGGCGCGGCCGAGACCGGCGCGGACGCAACCTGCTCGCAGCGCCGCGTCATAATCGTCGGTGGCCCGCTGTAGCGCTTAGGGTTTCGTCGACCCGTCGACCAGTTCGTGCTGAAAGCGACGCAGCGCGTCGATCACCGCGGCGAAGACTCGATGCGCGGCGCTCAGGTCCGTATCGGGTAGCTCGGCGAGCGCGACTCGGGTATGCGCGTTGAGCGGGCTGAAGAACGACCGGGCGGTGGCAAGACCGGATTCATCGTTACGCAACACCACCTTTCGGCGGTCGGCCGGGTCGTCGTCCCGACGGATATGACCGGCGTCGATCAGCCTGTCCACCAGATAGGTGATCGCCGAGCCCGACAGACCCATCCGCTGACTGAGGTCGCTCGAGGTCATCGGCCGCCCACCCATCTCCGCCACCATGATGTAGAGCAAGGCGCGGAAATCGTTGGGCCGCAGGCTATGTATCAACGCGAACAACCGACCGATCTGATCGGACTCGGTTGACAGCTCCCGCAGATCGGCCGATATCAGCGACTCCAGCTCGTCTCGGCCGCAGCGCTGCCCATCAGCGTCCATAACGCTGTGAGCATATCGCCGATCGGGTGACATTTCAGTTACTTAAACTTTCACCCACAGCCGCTGGTGTCAGGCACTTGATGGACACGACACGAATCGGTCGCCTCGACTGGCGCCCACCGGTGAAGTTCACTAAATTAATGTTTAAGTTATTGAACAAGGTGGTATGTCGTAGCGGGCGGCGCGGGGGCGCGCCTGTCGGTCCTCGCTGTGGTTTTGCCCGCTTCATCGGCGGGTATGACGCGTGTGCTTGGGCCGCGCAGGCCTCGACCATTCCAGGCCGTCCGGGAGGGAGCGCTTGGGCAGTATGAGAGCTTTGTCGTTTTCACCCGCCGATGCGCCGGCGGCGATCGGTTGGCTCAGCGGTGACGACTTCGAATCGTGGCGGTCGGATTTGCGGCGGATGGTGTGGGACGGTGTCGCCGATTTCATCGCAGCCCGCCGTGCCGGCGACCTCGACGGGGTGCGCATCGACGCCGCCGGCGACATTCTGGTTCAGTTCGTCTCCGGCGGTAAATGCCTGCGGTCGACGTTCGTTTACCTGGGCTGGCTGTGCGGCGCGCCGCCCCACGACGCGGCCGTGCGAGCGGCGGCCAGTTTCGAGTTGCTGCACGCCTTCGCCCTGCTCCAAGACGACGTCATGGACAGTTCGGACGAACGGCGCGGCCGCCCCTCGGCGCATCGGCAATTCGGCCAATGGCATCGCGAGCGCGGATTGTCCGGATCGTCACGGCGATTCGGTGAATCGGCGGCCATCCTGCTGGGTGACCTCTGCCTCATCTGGGCCGAACAGATGCTGCGCGAGAGCGGCGTCGAGCCCCGGCGCCTGCAACGCGCGTGGCCGCGGTATGACGCCATGCGCACCGAGCTCGCGATCGGGCAGTTCGCCGACTTGACGAACGACGCGCGGCACGTTCCGGGGTTGGAGGCCGTGCTTGATGTGGCACGGCGTAAGTCCGGCAATTACACCGTGCGCCGGCCGCTGGAGATCGGCGCGGCGATGGGCGAGTGCGACGAGCGGACGTTGTCCCAACTGGGCCGCTACGGCGCCGTCGTCGGCGAGGCGTTCCAGCTTCGCGACGACGTGCTCGGGGTTTTCGGCTCGCCGGCGGTAACGGGGAAGCCGAGTGCCGGCGATCTGCTCGAGCGCAAGGCGACGAGCGTGGTGGTGGCCGCCCACCAACTGGCCGATGCGTCGACCCGGCGTGAACTCGTCGAGTTGGCGAATCGTGAAACCCTCGACGACAATGCAATCGACCGGTGGAAAACGCTGATCGTCGAGACGGGCGCGGTGCAGCTGATCGAGCAGATGATCGGCGACCGTGTCGCTTCCGCGCGCGACCACGTCAGCGACCTGCCGATCGACGAACCCGTTCGCACCGCGCTGGACGAAATGGCGGCCGTCTGCACGGATCGCGTTGAATGAGTAGCGCCGACGGGGGAGCCTGTTGATCATGCGGACCATCGAAGGGCGCGGAGACCACGTGGTGGTGATCGGCGCCGGGCTGGCGGGGCTTTCCGCGGCACTGCACCTGGCCGGCCGCGGGCGCGCGGTCACGGTGGTCGAGCGCGAGCCGTGGCCGGGCGGCCGGGCCGGCCGCCTCGACGTCGACGGCTACCGGATCGACACCGGACCCACGGTGCTCACCATGCCGGACATCATCGACGAGACGTTCGCGGCCGTGGGCGAACGGCTCTGTGACCGCATGGAGTTGTTGACCGTCGACCCGGCGTACCGCGCCGTATTCGCCGACGGCAGCGCACTCGACGTGCACAGTGATGCCGACCGGATGGCCGATGCCGTCGCGGAGTTCGCTGGCTTCGGGCAGGCAGCGGGCTACCTACGGCTTCGACGGTGGCTGACGCGCTTGTACCGCACCGAATTCGACGGCTTCATCGCCGCGAACTTCGATTCGCCGCTGTCGCTGCTCACCCCGCGGCTGGCGCAGCTGACCGCGATCGGCGGCTTCCGCAAGTGGGACCGGATGGTCAAGCGGTACATCACCGACCCACGGTTGCAGCGGATCTTCACCTTCCAATCGCTGTACGCCGGCGTGGCGCCGCGTGACGCCCTGGCGGTATACGCGGTGATCGCCTACATGGACACCATCTCGGGGGTGGTGTTCCCGCGCGGGGGCGTACGGACGCTGCCCGACGCACTGGCCGCGGCTGCCGCCGACGCCGGCGTCCAATTCCGTTACGGCGCAACCGTTACCGCACTCGAACGCAGCGGCGGGCGGATCACCGCCGTGGTGACCGAGCAGTCCGGATCCATCGCCTGTGACGCGGTGGTGCTGACCACCGAGCTGCCGCAGACCTACGCGTTGCTGGGGCGCACACCGCGTCGCGCGCTGCGGCTGCGTCCCTCGCCCTCGGCCGTGGTCGCGCACCTGGGCTGTCCCGCCGTCGCATCCGGGACGGCCCACCACACCATCCTGTTCGGCGAGGCGTGGGATCAGACGTTCACCGACATCGTCGACGACGGACGACTCATGCGGGACCCGTCGTTACTGGTCACCCGCCCGACGGCCAGCGACCCGGCCTTGGCCCCCGAGGGACGCGACCTGCTCTACGTGCTCGCCCCGGCGCCGAACCTGGATCGGGGCACCGTCGATTGGGCCGGCACCGGCGGCGCCTACGTCGAGGACATGATCTCGCACGTGGCTGACCGAATGCTGCCCGGTTTGCCGCACGACGCAACGGTTTTGGGCGTCGTCACACCGGTCGACTGGGCGCGGCAGGGGATGGCGGCCGGCAGCCCGTTCGCGCTTGCCCACACGTTCGGTCAGACGGGACCGTTTCGTCCCGGCAACATGGTGCGCGGCATCGACAACGCGGTGCTGGCCGGGTCCTCCACGGTTCCCGGAGTCGGGGTTCCCACCACGCTGATCTCCGGGCGGCTCGCCGCCGACCGCGTCACCGGCATCCCCACCCGATCGAGCGCGCACTTCGACATGAAAGCCGGTTTGCCGTGATGCGCAGCGAGTTGGCCGCCGCCGGAATCGACGATCCGCGGCTGCGCGACGGATACCGCCGATGCCGCGAACTCAATGCCGCGCACGGCCGCACGTTCTTCCTGGCCACCCGCTTGCTCGCGCCCGACCAGCGGCCGCCGGTGCACGCGCTGTACGGCTTCGCGCGATACGCCGACGACATCCTCGACGATCTCGACCCGCAGGTGGGCGCCGACGTCCGCGGCCGGCGGCTGCAGGAGCTGTCGCAGCGATTCTTCTCCGGCGGTGCCCACCTGGACGATCCGCTAGTGGCCGCGGTCACCGACACCGTGCGGCGCTATCGGATCAGCGCCGGGCTGTTCGAGGACTTTCTGGCTTCCATGCGGATGGATCTCACCGTCACCGACTATCCCGACCGCACCGCCCTGAACCTGTACATGCGGGGCTCCGCGGAAGCCATTGGGCTGCAAGTGCTTCCGATACTGGGCACGGTGACGCCCGCGGAGGAAGCCGCGCCGTACGCCGCGGCGCTGGGCCGTGCCTTCCAGTTGACCAACTTCCTGCGCGATATCGACGAGGACCTGCAGCGTGGCCGGGTGTACCTGCCGGCCGACGAACTGGCCGCCGAGGGCGTCGACCGCGAGCTGTTGGCCTGGTGCCACGCGCATCGGCGCACCGATGCGCGGGTGCGCCGGGCCCTGATCGCCCAGCATGAGATCGCCCGGCAAACCTACCGATTCGCCACGGCGGGGATCGCCACGCTGGCGGCCCGGTCGCGACCGTGCGTGGCGACCGCGGCCGCCCTGTACTCAGAGATCTTGGACTGCATCGAACGGAGCGACTTCGCGGTGTTCGATCACCGCGCCACCGTCGGCAAGGCGCGACGGCTTCGGGTCGCCGGTGCGGGACTGATACGGTCGTGGCGAGCGCGGAACGGCGCGCGGGGCGTTCGTCAATCGGGGGCCGCATGAGCGATCGGTGGCAGTACCTGGCTGTGCTCGCCGCATGCCTGGTGATCACCGCTCCGCTGGAGATCTTCGGCCCCGGCGTCTACCGCCAGTGGCGCCGGGTCATCAAGGCGGTCGTGCCGGTCGCTGTCGTGTTCCTGATCTGGGATGAGATCGCGGTAGCCGCGCACGTGTGGACGTATGACCGCGCGTACCTGTGCGGCCTGAGCATCCCGTTCCGGGTGCCCATCGAGGAGGTGCTGTTCTTCCTCGTCATTCCGGTGTGCGCGTTGCTGACCTACAACGCCGTGACCACCATCCTGGCAAAGGTGCACCGCCGATGACCGGCCTCGGCTACACCCTGCCGGCCGCGGTGGCGGTATTGCTGGTCTGCGCAATGGAATTGGCGGTCCTGCGGACCGGGCTGTTCCGGCGGCCGGCCTACTGGCTGTCGATGTTGATCGTGCTGGGATTCCAGATCCCGGTGGACGGCTGGCTGACCAAACTCAGCTCCCCCATCGTCAGCTATGACGACAAACAGCTGAGCGGCGTGCGTTTCCCGTTCGACATCCCGGTCGAAGATTTTCTGTTCGGCTTCGCGTTGGTCACCGCGGTGCTGCTGCTGTGGGAGCGGCAACGTGCGCGTCGGTGATGCGGGCCCCGCCGAGTTGGCGGCCGCGTTCGACGCCGGCGCGCCGGCCTACGACCGCCTGGTGGGTGCCAGCCCCGGCTATCACGCGCAGCTGACGTTATCGGCTCGACGGATGCGGATTCCCGACCGCGGCAAGGGGTTACGGTTGCTCGATGCCGGATGCGGCACGGGCGCCTCGACGGCCGCGCTGCTCGCCGTCGCGCCCGAGGCCGACATCGTCGCCGTCGACGCGTCGCGCGGAATGCTCGATGCGGCGCTGGCGAAGCGCTGGCCCGACTCGGTGCGCTTCGTGCACACGCCCGTCGAACAGCTGGCCGAGCACGGGATCACCGGCCCGTTCGACGGCATCCTGGCCGCCTACCTGATCCGCAACGTCGCCGACCGCGACGCACAGCTGCGCAAGTTCCGCGAATTGTTGCGTCCGGGCGGCACGCTGGCGGTGCACGAATATTCGGTGCGCGACTCGGCCGCGGCGACGCGGATCTGGCACGCCGTGTGCTGGGGCATCATCATCCCCGCCGGGTGGTGGCGCACCCGGGACGCCGGGCTGTATCGCTACTTGTGGCGCAGCGTGCTGGCGTTCGACGGCGCGGCCCGCTTTCGGATTCGCCTTGCCGACGCCGGTTTCACTGCGGTGCACAGCGAGACGATGCCCGGCTGGGAAGCCAACATCGTGCACACTTTCCTGGCGGATGCGCCGCGATGAGCCCCGACCGGCGTCGCCGAACGTTCCCCGCGCCAACGGGATTGGCGGACGCGGGTGCGCTGGCGTCGCGGCCGCGGGTGGCCGTCGTCGGCAGCGGTATCGCCGGGCTGGCGGCCGCCACCGGGCTGGCCGAGCGCGGTGTCGCCGTCGAGGTCATCGAAAGCGAGCCCTACCTCGGCGGCCGGGTGGGGGGATGGACCGAGCGGGACGGCGGCGCCGAGCTCGCGATGAACCGTGGCTTCCACGCGTTCTTCCGGCAGTACTACAACCTACGCGCCCTGCTGGGCCGAATCGACCCGCAGCTGCGGATGCTCACTCCTGTAACGGATTACCCGCTGATCGACGGGGCCGGCCGGCGCGACAGCTTCCGCGGGCTGCCGCGCACCCCACCGTGGAACGCCGTGATGTTCGCGGCGCGCAGCCCCACGTTTCGGCTGCGTGACTTCACCCGCATCGACGCGCGCGCCGCCGCACCACTGGCTGCGGTCTCGGTGCCCGGCACCTACCAGCGACTGGACCACACCGACGCCGCGACGTTTCTCGAAGACATCCGCTTCCCCGAGGCCGCACGGCATCTGGCGTTCGAGGTGTTCTCCCGCAGCTTCTTCGCCGACCCCTCCCAGCTCTCCGCGGCCGAGCTGGCGACCATGTTTCACATCTACTTCCTGGGGTCGTCCGAAGGCCTGATCTTCGACGTGCCGTGCGCGAACTACGACAGCGCCCTGTGGCAGCCGTTGCGTGGCTACCTCGAAGGGCGGGGCGTGCGGTTCCGGCTCGCCACCAAAGTGCTGAGCATCGACACGGAATCGACGACGCCATTCCGGGTGCGCACCGATTCCGGTGACCACTCCGGCGTCGACGCCGTCGTGTTGGCCGCCGACATCGAGGGTTTGAAACGGATCGTTGCGGCATCGAGCGAACTGGGCACCGACGAGTGGCGCGCGCAGATATCGCGGCTGCGCACCGCGCCGCCGTTCGCCGTGCACCGGTTGTGGCTCGACCGCCCGGTGGCGGCGCACCGGCCGGCGTTTCTGGGCACCGCCGGCCACGAGCCGCTCGACAACATCAGCGTGCTGGAGCGCTACGAATGCGAAGCGCGCGCGTGGGCAGCCGCGAATCACGGTTCCGTCGTCGAACTGCATTCTTACGCTTTGGATTCTGTGCCGTCTCGCCCCGCCGCGCTGCGACAGCTGCACAGGATCTATCCGGAAACCGCTGCGGCACAGATCGTCCACGAGAAGCTGCTGCATCGCAGCGACTGCCCGCTGTTTCCGCCCGGCTCCTATCCCCATCGGCCGCCGGTCAGCACGCCCACGCCGGGTCTGTTGCTGGCCGGCGACGCCATCCGGATCGACTTGCCGGTGGCACTCATGGAGCGGGCCGCCACCACCGGTTGGTGCGCCGCGAACCAACTCCTGCAACGATGGGGGTTAGCCGGACACCCGTTGGCCACGGTACCCACCCAAGGCCGGTCACCAATGCTGCGATGGCTTGCCGACCGCGAAAGAGCCACCCGATCATGAGGATTCGCGAACAGCTTCGACAACGCCTGTCGGCCGCCCGGGCCAAAGACTGGCCGCTGCAGGTGATCCCGCGTGCTTCATGGGCCGATCAGCGCCCGACGTATCGCGACGCACAGCCCGCCATCATCGAGGGCGCGCTGCGGCGCTCGCAGCGCAAACCCACCGGCAACTGGTACGCGTTCGCGGCCAGCGACCGGGTGCCCAGCGGGCGGCCCGTCGGCACGCGCGTCGCGGGTGTCGACCTCGTCGCCTGGCGCGACGAGCGAAACCGGCTGTGCGTGGGGCCGCGCAGTTGTCCGCACCTGGGGGCGGACCTGGCCACCGGCACTGTGCACCGGGGCGCGCTGATCTGCCGCTGGCACGGCCTGACTCTGGACGGGCGCGCTCGCGAATTCGGCTGGAGCCCGTTGCCCAGCCACGACGACGGCGTCCTGGCATGGGTGCGGCTCGACGCGGTGGGCAAGGAGCAGCCGCTGGATCGGCCGGTGATTCCGCAGCGGCCGAGCGGCGACACGCTGAGCGCAGTCGCCCGCATGGTGGGTGTGTGCGACCCGAGCGACATCATCGCCAACCGCCTCGATCCGTGGCACGGCGCGTGGTTTCACCCCTACTCGTTCACCCGGCTCGATGTGCTTACCACGCCCACCGAGCAGGCCGACCGGTTCCTGGTTGCGGTGACCTTCCGGATGGGACGCCTGGGGGTGCCCGTCGTCGCGGAGTTCAGCTGCCCGGAGGCGCGCACCATCGTCATGCGCATCGTCGACGGCGAGGGCACCGGCAGCGTCGTCGAAACCCACGCGACGCCAATGGGTTCGGGTCCCGATGGCCGACCGCGCACCGCCGTCCTGGAAGCCACCGTCGCGCATTCGGATCGGCCCGGTTTCACCAGGGCCTCGCGGGCGGCGCCGTTGATCACGCCCCTCATGCGCTATGCCTCCACCAAACTCTGGCGCGATGATCTCGCCTATGCCGAACGCCGCTACCAGGTTCGCGCGGGCGTCGGGTAGCCCTGCGCGTGCAAGAATTCCCAGCGTGCGCAAGCTCTACGTCGCCGTGGTCGCGGTGACCGTCGGCGTTCATTTGGCCTACCTGCTGTACGTGCCGTGCGGTGGTTTCCTCGCGTTGCGCCGGCCCAGGTCCATCGCGCTGCACGTGCTGGCGGTGGCCTGGGGCGTCGCGGTGGTGGTGTTCGGGCTGCGCTGCCCACTGACGTCCGTGGAATCGTGGGCCCGCCGGCGCGCGGATATGGATCCGCTACCCACGTCCGGATTCGTCGACCGTTATGTGACGGGACGTTTCGTGCCGCCCGGGCGCGTGGGCGCTGCGCAGGCGCTCGCGTTCACCGCCGCCGCCATCTCATGGGGTGTATTCGGCCGCCGGGTCACCGGCCGCGGGTGCCGCGGCATGCCGACCGCCGGTTGACCGCCGCCGCACCGCCCACAGCACACCACCCACCAGCAGGACCGCCAGCACGATCAGGGCGGGCCACATCGCCAGCTGCGCGAGCCACAAACGTCGTTGCAGGCGCAACATCTTCCGCTCCGCACGCCCCAGGCGCCGGGAAGTCTCGAGCACAGTCATCGCCAGACCTGATACCCACCGCGCACCCATTCAAACCGCCACGCGGCTCTCCACCCTTCTGAAAACTTAACTATTCAGTTAATGAATCGCCGTATCGAGGATTCGGGCCCGCCTGCGCAGGGAATGCCATAGCTCTACGCGGGGAGGAACCTGATGAGCGACGGGGCGGGCACCGAGATCGACGGCGTTGCGCAGGCGGTAGGACGAGTGACCGAGGCGCTGGAAACCGTCGAGCGCGCCCGCGGACATCTGTATTCCTTCCATCAGCTGACCGGTCGCGCCGACCTGCAACTCGACGAGGCCGTGGCGCGGCTGAACGAAATCGGCCAGGGCGACCTGGCCGAGCACATCAGCCGCGAGCTGATCGGGCGCAACGTCCTGCCGGGCCGGTGGAGCTTCCAGGTAGTCGAGGAGTATGACGACGGTTACTACCGCTGTTTCGAAGAGACCGAGCGGCTGGTCCGAACCCGACTCGCCAACGGTCGCCGCCACGTTCACGAGATGGCCTTGAAGGAGCGACGGCGCACCGTCGGCAATCCGGCGCACACCGCGTCCCCCAGTGATGAATCGGCGAAAGGTGAATCCCTATGAGCAGCAATGAATTCAACAAGGGCGACAAGGTGGAGTGGCAAAGTCACGGCACCACGGTCCGCGGCACTGTCGAGGCCAAAATCACCTCCGACACCGAAGCCGCCGGACGCACGGTGCGGGCTTCCAAAGACGAGCCGCAGTACAAGGTGCGCAGCGACAAGACGGGTGCCGACGCGGTCCACAAGCCGGACGCACGGTGCGGGCTTCCAAAGACGAGCCGCAGTACAAGGTGCGCAGCGACAAGACGGGTGCCGACGCGGTCCACAAGCCGGACGCACTACGCCGCGCAAAGTGATGCGCGTCAACAGGATCAGGACTCAGCATGACCGACGACAAAGGAACCACCTGGGAACGCTTCCAGGACACCGTCAACATGACCGCACGCGAGCTGGAGAAGTGGCTCGGCACCGAGGAATCGAAGAGCGTTGGGCAAAAGCAGGGCGGTGACGAGTCCACCGGCCACGCCAGTGGCCGGCACATCGTTCAGATCCTCAAGGCGAAACGTGCCGACCTCACCGACGCCGACTATGCCCACATGCGAAAGGTGGTCGGCTACGCCAAACGCCACCTGGCGCAGCGTCCGCACGGAGAGATCGACGAGAGCCCGTGGCGATACTCGTTGATGAACTGGGGCCACGACCCGGCGAAGTCCTGATAGCCCCTGCTGGTTGGGGGTGCCGTAGGCTAAGGGCCATCGATTGCACCGCGCACGCTGCGGGCGTGTTTGCACTCAGCGTGTACCCGAAATGGGCTACAAAGGACAAACGCCCGAGCGTTTCGGCGGCCGCGATCAACGGCCGCGATACGCTGGCCGGCGTATCTTTCAAGAAGGATGCGGGTAAGTGACCAAGCGCGCCGCTGACCGGCGAATAGACCGGGCCGAGCTCGAGAAATTGATGTCGGCCGACATGCGCGCGATCACCGCGCAGTCCGACCGCATCGGCCGGCACTTCGCCCGCCAAAACGATGTCAGCGGCACTGACTTCCACGCCTTGCTGCACATCATGGTTGCCGAAACCGCCGGCGAACCGTTGACCGCCGCGCAGCTGCGGCGGCGCATGGACGTGTCACCGGCCGCCATCACCTATCTCGTCGATCGCATGATCGACGCCGGCCACGTCCGGCGCGAACCCGACCCTCAGGACCGGCGCAAGACCCTGCTGCGCTACGAGAAGCCCGGGATGGCCCTGGCCCGGTCGTTCTTCACTCCCCTTGGCGCCGAACTACATACTGCGTTGGCCCATCTTCCCGATCGCGACCTGGCCGCGGCACATCGGGTGTTCGCCTCGATGATCGAGGCGATGGCCGGCTTCGAATCTCGGCTTGCCGCAGCAAGTTCCAAAGCGCCGGCCACCGAGGCGAAGCGCCCGACGGCGAAAGGCCGTCGCAGTCCGGCGAAACGCGGCGACTAGTGAACCGGCCCCTCGACAACGCGGCCCAGTAGCCGCTGCTCGACCAGGTCGGCACCGCGGCCAACGCCTCCGGTTGCGGCGAATCCGGCGGCCACCCGGCGCGCGCCGTCGACCATCGTCATCGCCTCGCACACCTTCGCCCGCAGCCGCGCCGCGGTGATCCTCTTGGCGGCCAGGCGGGTACCGCACCGGGCGACCTCCACTCGCCGCGCCACCTCGGCCTGGTCGCGGGCGAAGGGCACGACGCAGACCGGCACGCCGCGATCGAGGGCCTTGAGCGTCGTGCCCATCCCCCCGTGTGTGATCGCGCAACTGGCCTTGTCGAGTATGGCCGCGTGCGGCACGAATTCGCACACGGTGGCGTTCGCCGGCCGGGGCAGATCGGTGGGTACACCGGCGGGGAACGTCGCCACCACATGAACGTCCTCGTCGGCCAGCGCGCGCAAGGCGGTTCGTCCCAGAATCTCGTCGGCCTGCCGCAGCGAGGAGGTGTTCACCAACACCATCGGTCGATCGATGGCGTCGATCCACTCCGGTGTTGCTGTCGGCGCGGGCTCGAACACGCAGGCGCCGATGTGGTGTACTAGGCCGGCCCACCCGGGATGCGGGTATTCGAACGGCTCGCCGCCGACGGCCAATACCAGTGGGGCGCGCCGGATGAAGCCGTCTACCGATGTCACCGGTGGCACACCCAGCCCAGCACGAATGGCGTTGATACGGGGCAACATTGGCCGGTCGAACACGTGCCGCACGATCGGTCGCAGCCCGGCGTCGCGGATGTCGCCGGCAATGCCGGGTAGCGGGCGCATTCCGGGACCGAATGGTGGCACTCCACGTGAGCGCAGGTAGGGGGTGAACGGCGAGAAGAGCAGCCACGGAATGCTCCCGGCGTCCGCGACCGACAAAGCCCCCCAGCAGTTCGCATCCACGATGAGCACATCCGGCCGGATCGCGTCCGACGCGCGCCGAAAGTCGTCGACCTCCAGCACCGCTCGCCGGCACAGCACGTCGATCGACAGCTTGAGCACTCCCAGAGCGTTTCGCGCCTCCCAGTCGTTGCCGACAATCGCTTCGATGGCCGGGTCGACCGGCTCGGCGTGCACGCCGGCCGACCGCATCGTCGAGACGCCGGCCGACATGGTGCGCAGATGAACGTCGTGGCCGCGCCGGGCCAGCTCGGCCAGCAGCGCCCCGGTCGGCAGCAGATGCCCCAAGGCAGGCGACCCGTACGCCAGGATGACGGCCACGTCGCGGGTACCTAGTCGATGCCGACGAGGTCGACGTCGCGCAGGTCGGCCAGCTTCGCGGCACCACAACCGTGCAGGCAGATCCTAAGCTCGTCGATGAAAGGCTGCAGCCAATCGACCACGGCGGCAGTCGATTCGATCGCGGCGGGCAGCAGCGGCCGCGCCACCGCCACCACATCGGCGCCCAGCGCGATCGCCTTGGCCGCATCCATACCGGTGCGTATGCCGCCGGACGCCACCAACGGAACCGCCGGCAGGACCTCGCGCACCTCCACGATCGCGCGCGCGGTCGGGATACCCCAATCGGCCAGGTCCGGATAGCGCAGTTCGCCGTATCGCACGAACTGCTCGACCCGCGACCACGACGTGCCTCCGGCACCCGCGACGTCGATTCCGGCGACCGGCAATTCGCCTTCAGCGCCGATGAGCTCCGCGGCCGCCGCACCACCTATCCCGTGCCCGACCTCCTTGAGCAGCACCGGACGGTCAATGGCGTCGGCCGCCTCGCGCAGCCTGTTCAGCGACCCGGAGAAATCCGTGTCGCCGTCGCGCTGCACCGCTTCCTGCAGCGGATTGGTATGCACGGCAAGCGCATCGGCGCCCACCCGGTCGAGGGCCTTCGCCAGATCCGGCACCGCGGACTTCGTCAGCTGAGCCAGGCCGATGTTGCCGAACAGCAAGACATCCGGGGCGACATCGCGCACCGTGAAGCTATCCGCGGCGTGCTCCCCCAGCGCGCTGTCCAGCATGATCCGCTGCGAACCGAGCATCATCCCCAGGCCCAGCTGTTGGGCGGCCGCGGAAAGATTGCGGTTGATCGTCCGGGACAGCTCGGCGCCCCCGGTCATCGCACCGATCAGCATCGGAGACCGCAGGTTGACGCCGAAAAAGCTGGTGGACAAGTCGATGTCGCCCAGATTCGTCTGAGTCAGGGCGTTGTAGGGCAATCGGTAGCGATCCAGCCCGGTCGTGAGGCCCTCGTAGCCGACCGGTTCGTTCAGGCACACGTCGATGTGCCGCCTCTTGCGGCTCGCCATCTCCCCCCGGTCAGCGGTCATCGCAGCTACCCCCTCGCATCCGACACTGCTCCTGACCCACATTCATAATGTCCATAGTGCCCCCTGTTATGCACCGCAGACGCTGGCGCGTGCCGGTGCGTCATTTCAGTTGATTAATGTTTAACAAACTGAAAGGCTTGTGTCCGTGATGTGGGATTGCGTGGCCACCGCAGTGACGGGCCGGCGCTCATGGCCGCTCGCGCTTGTCACGGTCCTGCTGGGGGTCGCATTCATCCTTCTCGTCGGCGGCAATGCCGCGGCCGGCCAATCGCCGCAGTCACTTCCAGTCGATGCGCAATCGGCGCAGGTCGACGCCCTGGCCCGGCAATTTCCGGGGGGCGACAAAGCCCCGCTGATCGTGGTGGTGAGCCGCACGGACGGCGGGGTCCTCAGCCCGTCCGACATCGCCGGCGCCCAGACCGCTGTGAACCGAGTCCGGGCGGCCCGGCCCGGACCGGTGCTGCCGTCGCGGGACGGAAAAGCCGCCCTCGGAGTCGTGTCGATCAGCGCCGGCTTGTCCGGGCTTGCCCTGGGCGACGCCGTCGCCGCGCTGCGCACGGCCGCGGCCGACGGTCTGCCCGCGGACCTGCAGGCTCACGTGACGGGCGGCCCGGCGTTCGGCGCCGACATCGCCGGCGCGTTCGCGGGCGCCAACATCACCTTGCTCGCGGTGACGACGGCGGTGGTGGCGCTGCTGCTGATCGCCACCTACCGCTCCCCGGTGCTGTGGCTGGTCCCGCTGCTCGTGGTCGGATTCGCCGATCGGGTGGCCGCGGCGGTAGGCACCGCGGTGGCCTCGCTGACCGGGTTGAGCTTCGACGGTGCCACATCCGGGATCACCAGCGTGCTGGTTTTCGGCGCCGGCACCAATTACGCGCTGTTGCTGATTTCTCGATATCGCCAAGAGCTCCGGCGCCATAGGAGCCATCGCGCGGCGTTGCGCGAGGCCGTCCGCAGGGCGGGCCCGGCCATCGTCGCCAGCAACGCCACCGTGGTGCTGGCGCTGCTCACCCTGCTCTTCGCGTCCACGCCGAGCACCCGCAGCCTGGGCGCGTTGGCGGCGTGCGGCCTGGTGGTTCCCGCGCTTTCGGTGCTGGTGATACTGCCGCCCATGCTGGCCGTGTGCGGCCGGCGATTGTTTTGGCCGTTCATCCCGCGGCCCGGAGGCGACGAAACCTTGGGTTCCGGCGGCTGGCATCGCGTCGCGGACTGGGTCGGCCGGCGACCCGCACTGGTCGCGGCTGTCGCGATCGCGGTGCTGGCGGCCCTTGGCACCGGCTTGTTGGGAACCCGGATCGGCTTGTCGCAGACTGAGCAGTTCCGCATCCGCGCCGACTCGGTGACCGGGTATGACGTTGTGGCCGAACACTTTCCGGCCGGCCTGGTGAGCCCGACACTGGTCATCGGCCGCAGCGATCACGCGGCACCGGTGCAGCGGGCGATCGCGGCCACACCCGGCGTGGTGTCGGTGACCGAATCCGGCCGATCCGCATCCGGGCTGACGAAGTGGTCGGTGGTCATCGACGCACGGCCGTCGTCGACGCGGGCATTCAGCATCGTTGCGGCGCTGCGAGATTCGACACGGGCCGCCGACCCCCACGCGCTCGTCGGCGGCGCCGACGCGCAGGCCCTGGACGTTCGCGACGCGGCCACGCATGACCGGGTGCTGCTGATCCCGGCGATCCTGGCCGTCATCCTCATCGTTCTTTACCTGCTGCTGCGGTCGGCGCTGGCCCCGCCGACACTGCTGGCCGCAACGATTCTGGGTGCGCTGGCCGCGCTGGGCCTGGGCGGCTGGGCGAGCGTGCACGTCTTCGGCTTCCCGGCCCTGGACAACACCACACCGTTGTTCGCGTTCCTTTTCCTGGCGGCCCTCGGGGTGGACTACACGATTTTCTTGGTCACCCGGGCCCGCGAGGAAGCCGCACCGCATGGTGCCCGCGCGGGGATGGTGCGCGCGGTGTCGGCCACCGGAGGCGTAATCACCAGCGCGGGAATCGTTTTGGCGGCGGTGTTCTGCGTTCTCGGAGTGTTGCCACTGATCGTCCTGACCCAATTGGGGATCATCGTGGGCCTGGGAATCCTGCTCGACACGTTCGTGGTGCGAACGCTGGTCATCCCGGCCCTGTTCGCACTCATCGGCGACCGCATCTGGTGGCCTACCAGCCCAGCCGCCAAATCCGTTGAGCAACAAGCTGACCGGAAACAACCAGAACGGAGCATACCGTGAACAGGTCGATACTGGTGGCGACCAGCCTGGCCGTCGCCGCAGCCGCCGGCAGCGGGAGCATCGCGAGCAGCAACGCCATTCCCCGGTGGTATGCGCGGCTTCGCAAGCCGCCCTATCAGCCGCCGCGCGCGGCGTTCCCCACCGTGTGGACCGCGCTCTACGGGGACATCGCGGCCACGTCGGCGGTGACCATCGATCGGTTTCACGCGACCGGGCGCCATGACAAGGCGCGCGACTACACCGTGGCGCTCGCGGCGAACCTGCTCCTCAACGCCGGATGGAGTTGGCTGTTCTTCGGCTACCACAAGCTCGGCGCATCCGCAGTCGGCGCCGCGGCGCTGACGGTCAGCAGCGCCGATCTGGTCAGGCGCACGGCCCAGGCCACGCCGCGCGGCGGGCTGGCATTGCTGCCCTACCCGCTGTGGTGTGGTTTCGCGACCATCCTGTCCACGCACATCTGGCGACTCAACCGGTAGATCATGCCGGCATTGTTGTGGTTTCGCCGCGATCTGCGGTTGCGTGACCATCCCGCGCTCGTCGCCGCGGCCGACAACGATGAGGTGCTCGCCTGCTTCGTGCTCGACCCGCGCCTCGAGAAGTCCTCGGGACAACGACGGCTGCAATACCTGGGTGACTCGCTGCGACGGCTGCGCGACGACCTCGACGGCCGGCTGCTGATCGTCCGCGGGCAGCCCCACACCCAGATATCGCGCATCGCCAAGGAGATCGGCGCGTCTTCGGTGCACATCTCCGAAGACTTCGCACCCTTCGGCAAGCGCCGTGACGAGCGGGTGCGCGCCGCGCTGGATTCGGTGCCGCTGGTGGCGACGGGATCGCCGTATCTGGTCTCACCGGGCCGCGTCACCAAGCCGGACGGCTCGCCCTACAAGGTGTTCACCCCGTTTCTGCGTCAGTGGCAGAGAACCGGCTGGCGCGAACCGGCGAAGTCGGACGCAAACTCCGCACGCTGGCTGGATCCGGCGCAGCTGCGGATCAAGCAGTGCGAGATCCCCGATCCCGGGATCGCCCTCGAGGTCGCGGCGGGCGAGGCTGCGGCGCGCAAACAGTGGAAGTCGTTTGTCGACAACGGGTTACGGAGTTACGCCACGGACCGCAACAGGCCGGACCTGACCGGCACCAGCCGCATGTCGGCGCATCTGAAGTTCGGCGCCATTCATCCGCGCACCCTGGTCGCCGGCCTGGACCTGCGCGGCGACGGGGCGCAAGCTTTTCTGCGGGAGTTGGCCTTTCGCGACTTCTACGCCGACGTGCTGCACCACTGGCCGGCCAGCAGCTGGCGCAACTGGAACAGCGATTTCGACGGCATCCAGACCGACACCGGCGCCGAGGCCAAACGCCGCTTCGAGGCGTGGAAGGCGGGCGAGACGGGTTTTCCCTTCGTCGACGCCGGGATGCGCCAGCTGCGCGACACCGGCTTCATGCACAACCGGGTGCGAATGATCGTGGCCTCGTTTCTGGTCAAGGACCTGCATCTGCCGTGGCAATGGGGCGCCGAATGGTTCCTGGACCAGCTGGTGGACGGCGACATGGCGAACAACCAGCACGGCTGGCAGTGGTGCGCGGGCTGCGGTACCGACGCAGCGCCCTATTTCCGGATATTCAACCCGATCACACAGGGCGAGAAGTTCGACCCGTCGGGCGATTACATCCGGCGCTGGGTACCCGAACTGCGCTCTGCCGTCGACGTACACCTGCGCAAGGGCGAGCGCCCGGACGGCTACCCGGCGCCGATCGTCGACCACGCCGCCGAGCGCACCGAGGCGCTGCGGCGCTATCAGGGCATCTGACCGCGATATTCGCCACCCCGGCCCGAACGCCCTCTCCGTGTTCCGTCGGGACCTCGCACTCGGTGAGCAAGAGCGATGTCGCCGGCCAGATCACCGCCAAGATGACCGACGCGGCCGGCAACAAGCCCGAGTCGGTGAACTGCCCAAGCGACCTGCCCGGGAAAGTCGGGGCGCAGATCAACTGCGACATGAAGGTCAAAGGCCGGCCCTTCAACGTCAACGTCACGGTGACCAGCGTCGACGGGAACGACGTCAAGTTCGACATGGTGGAGACCGTCGACAAGAACCAGGTCGCCAACGCGATCAGCACCCAGGTGGGCCAGCAGGTGGGCAGAAAGCCGGATGCGGTCACCTGCCCCGACAACTTGAAAGGCGTTGCGGGAGCGACGTTACGGTGTCAGCTCACGGACGGCAATGACAAGTACGGCGTGCAGGTGACCGTCACGGACGTCGACGCCGGCGACGTCAACTTCCACTTCAAGGTCGACGAGCAGCCGCAGGCCGCAGGCTAGCGGGCGGCCTTCTTGCGTTCGATGTCGGCCAGCGCGGCGGCCAGTTCGGCGCGTTGCGCGGCCGAACTCTCCCAGGCGAGCTGGCGGTTCTTGACCACCTTCGCCGGCGCGCCGACCGCGATGGAGTAGTCCGGGATCACCCCGCGGACCACCGCGTGGGACCCCAGCACGCAACCCCGTCCGACCGACGTGCCACGCAGCACCGATACCTTCACGCCCACCCAGGTGTCCGGACCGATCCGGACCGGGGACTTGACGATGCCCTGGTCCTTGATCGGCATGTCGATGTTGTCCATGCGGTGGTCGAAATCGCAGACATAGCACCAGTCGGCCATCAACACCGAGTCACCGAGCTCGATGTCGAGGTAGGCGTTGATGACGTTGTCGCGACCCAGCACCACCTTGTCGCCGAACCGCAGCGAGCCCTCATGCGCGCGGATGGTGTTCTTGTCACCGATGTGCACCCACCGGCCGATCTCGAGCTGCGAGAGTTCGGGCGTCGCGTGGATCTCCACGCCCTTGCCGAGAAACACCATGCCGCGGGTGATGATGTGCGGGTTGGCCAGTTTGAACTTCAGCAGCCGCCAATAGCGCACCAGGTACCACGGCGTATATGCGCGGTTGCGCAGCACCCATTTCAGCGAGGCCAGCGTGAGGAACTTGGCCTGGCGCGGGTCCCGGAGGTTCGATCCACGCCAGCGGCGATGGACCGGGGCACCCCACATGCTCGTCATGGCCGGACAGCCTAACTCGGTCATATACGAGCCCGCGAACCGCCACGGGTTACCCTCACCTGTACTCGATTGCCGCCGAACGGCCGGGTCAGCGCGCGAGCGGCCCGCCTCCCAAGAAGGATTTGGAAAACCGAAGGTGCTTGCCCGACAACTCGTCAGTGGGCCCCGGCGTTGGTCATCGGTAGTGCTGGCGGCCGCGCTCGCGGTTCTGCTCGGCGCCTGCGGCAATACCGACTCCTGGGTCGACGCCTCGGCCGCGCAGGGCTGGCCGGCGCAGTACGCCGACGCGGCCAACAGCAGCTACATCGCCACGGGCGGCGCCACGAAGCTCTCGCTGGAGTGGACCCGGTCGGTGAAGGGGAGCCTGGCCGCCGGACCGGCGCTCAGCGCGCGCGGCTACCTGGCCCTCAACGCCCAGACCTCGGCCGGATGCTCGCTGATGGAGTGGGAGAACAACGACCACGGGCGGCAACGCTGGTGCGTGCGGCTGGTCCAGGGCGGCGGGTTCGCCGGCCCGCTGCTCGACGGTTTCGACAACCTCTACGTCGGCCAGCCCGGAGCGTTCCTGTCCTTCCCGGTGACCCAGTGGACGCGGTGGCGCCAGCCGGTGATCGGCATGCCCACCACGCCGCGATTCGTCGGGCAAGGCGACCTGCTCGTGGCCACCCACCTCGGTCAGGTGCTCGTCTTCGACTCCCATCGCGGCCAGGTGGTCGGCAGCCCACTCGACCTGGTCGATGGCGTCGACCCCACCGACGCAGCACGCGGGTTGGCCGATTGCGCGCCGGCCCTTCAGGGCTGTCCCGTCGCGGCCGCCCCGGCGTTCTCGACCGCCACCGGGATGGCTGTGCTGGGGGTGTGGCAGCCCGGCACTCCCGCCGCGGGTCTGGTCGGGCTGAAGTACCACCGCGGGCAGACGCCGGTGCTGACCCGGGAATGGACCAGCGACGCGGTGGGTGCCGGTGTCATCGCCAGCCCGGTGTTGTCGGCCGACGGGTCGACCGTCTATGTCAACGGCCGCGACCAACGGCTGTGGGCGCTGCGCGCGGCCGACGCGAAAGTGAAATGGTCGGTGCCGCTGGGGTTCTTGGCGCAGACGCCGCCCTCGGTCACCCCGCACGGATTGATCGTGGCCGGCGGCGGCCCCGACACCAAGCTGGTGGCGTTCAAAGATGCCGGTGATCACGCCGATCAGGCCTGGCGCCGCGACGACGTCCTGCCCCTGTCGACGTCGAGCCTGGCCGGCACCGGCGTCGGCTACACGGTGGCCAGCGGGCCCCCGGCGAACGGCGCCCCCGGCATGTCGCTGCTGCTCTTCGATCCGGGCAGCGGCCGCACGCTGGACAGTTACCCGCTGCCGGCGGCCACCGGGTATCCGGTCGGGGTGTCGGTCGGCACCGATCGCCGGGTGGTGGCGGCCACCAGCGACGGCCAGGTTTACGGTTTCGGCCCGGCCTGACCCGGACATACCTCTATGGTGCCGATCGACGAGCCCGCCGCGCGAGGCGCCGCGACAACCAACCCCACTGGGAACCCACCGAGCAGCGCCGCCGACATCGTGGCGACGTCCGTCCTGCTGGTCATCCATGGCGGGCTGTACGCGGCGAGCTTTGCGCTGCTGGGCCTGCTCGTGATGACCACCGACGCCTGCGGGTCTCGTAAGTGCGGCGATCCCGCCTGGATAGACCGGGCCATGACGCTGGGCACCTGGGGCGGGGCCGCCCTGTTGGTCGCCGACATCGTCGTCGCCGGGTATCTCCTGGCGCGGCGCAAACGACGGGCCTTCGTCGTCCCGCTGATCGGTTGTGTCGCGCAGGTGGCGCTGGCGCTCGCCGCAGTCGCGATGGAGTTGCAGGCCGGGCCGGTCTGAGCCCGCTAGACCGCCAGCGGCGGGATGGCGTTGCGCGGCACCTGGGCCTGCAGCGGCCCGCCGAGCGCCGGCAGAATCTCGCCCGGGGCGAAGTAGAAGATCAGCTGATCGTCGGTGATGGCGAAATTCTGATAGTGCGTCGGGTCATGTCCCGTCGACGGCAAAACCGCGGCGCCCAAGGGGGTTTGACGTTCCAGGTCGCGCTGCACGATCGGGTAGATGGCGTCCAGCGGCGAAGCGCCCGGCAGGAAGAGGTTGTCGAAGGTGATCGGCTGCTTGGTCCCGAGGTTGTAGTTGAACGCCTTGTACCAGATCGACGAGTGCGCTCCCCCGACGTCCTGGAAGAACTTGAGCACGACGCTGCGAGTGTTGTGCGGCGGTTGCCCGGCGCCGTGTTGTTCGGTGGTCGCCTCCAGCTGGTAGGGCTGGTCACGCCCCCCGGAACTCTGCGCGACGGCGACGAAGCCGTCCCGGTTCTGGGTGATGTAGTCGGCCAGGGCCTGTTCGTCGGGATAGTCGGCGGGAAAGCTGAGGTTGAGCGTGTAGTTGGGACCGGTGGCGCGCAGGCGGCACATCTGGCCGGCCTCAAGGGTGCCGCCCAGACTGGCGCACGACGGCGGCTCGGCCGCGGCAGGCCAGCCAACCAAGACCGCCGCCGCGACCAGCGCGGCGGCTATCAGAAAGCGCATCGTGGAAGTGTCCTCGCAGACTAGCCGGGGCCGGTGACCCGCAGAAGTGACGCCGCCAGCGTACCCGTCGCTATCGGGAGGGTTGGCAAACGAATGCCATCGCCCGGCTGGAAATCCGTGCACCGATGCGGGCGATGACCACCGACAGGGACCGGTTCCCGCGCAACCGCATCCGGCTGCGCAACGCGTCCGGGTCTACCCGGACCCCGCGCACCAGGACCTCCAGCGACCCGCAGTCGAGCGCCGACAGCGCCTGCCGGAGCCGGCGTTCGTCGAAGACCAACTGCTCGAGCACCTCGAACCCGCGGTCCGCCGCGGGCCGCCGATCGCCGGAGAGGTAGGCGATGTCGGGATCGAGCTGCCACAGTCCGTGCCGCGCGGCGTAGTGGCGCACCAGGCCGGCCCGCACCACGGCGCCGTCGGGGTCGACGATCCATCGACCCACCGGCCGTACCCCGCAGTCGTCGGGGTCGTTGTCGGTGAGCTGCTCGCCGCGATCCAGCAGGTTCGCCCGCCGGCCCGCACCGGGCTGCGCGAGTCCGGCCGACCACAGGCAGGCTTCCCGGACCGAGGCGCGATACGACGTCACCTCGATCTCCCCACCGAAGCCGAGACGCCGCACCTGACCGAAATCGATTCCGGGAGCGCACTTTACGACGAATTCCCGGCCGCGGTAGGCGTCGAGCAGCGAGCCCAATGCGGGCTGGTATTCGTCGATGCGCAGGCGGCGCCGACCTTCGACTCGCCGGGCCGGGTCGACGACGAGCACGGCGTCGCGGGTGACGGGGTGCAGCGCGTCGGCGCGGCAGATCCAGGCCGACTCCCCCATGTTGTGGCGCGCCATCGTCAGCCGCACCGGATCGATATCGCTGCCCACCGCGGCGATCCCGCAGACCCTCAGCGCGGCGAGCTCGGTGCCGATCGAACAGGTCGCATCGTGCACGACGACGCCGCTGCCGCCACCGGCCAGCCGTCGGGCCCGGTGCAAGGCCACCGGCGCGGCGGTGGCCTGCTGCAGCGCCTCGTCGGTGAACAGCCAATCCGACACGCCCAGCTCGCCCAGTTTGTCCGCGGCGCGGCGGCGCAACAGGACCGTCTCCACCAGGACCGCGGCCCGGTCGCCGAATCGGTCGCGCGCCGCAGCGACGTCGCCGACCCGGGTCGCGTCGGTCAGTTCGAGTTCGGCGACCGCCGCAAGCGCCGCGGCACCCGCGCGCGACCGCAGATAGCCGACGTCGTCGGTGCTAAACCTGATTGCCCGGCTCCTCCTCACGCCGCTGCGCGGCAAGCATCGTCGCCGGGCCGAACCGCAGCCCTGGAAAAGACGGATTCAGGAGGGTTTGACCCCGGTCACCATCACGTTGTAAAACCAGCCCTTCGGGACCACGCGGCGCCATACGTTGGCGTCCACCCAGCTCAGCGTCTTCCAGCCGTTGAACGCGAATTTCGCCCAGCCCCAGCCCAGGCGCCCGGGCGGCACCGACGCCTCGAAGGTGCGCACCGGCCAGCCGAACATCGCGGCGGTGAACTCTTCGCTGACGGTCCGAACTTCGGTGGCGCCGGCGTTGCCGGCCATCCGCTCCAGGTCAGCCGGAGTGAAGGTGTGCAGGTCGACGATCGCCTCCAGCGCCGCAGCCCGGGAGGATTCGTCGAGCTCGGCCTGCGGGCGCCGCCAGGAACCCAGGCCGGGCAGCTTGGTGACGTTGGTGGCGATGCGCCAGGTCAGGGTCGACAGCTCGCGGGCGTAGACGTCGCCCGCGCTGGTCGGCTCGCCGGCGAAGACGAACCGGCCACCGGGGCGCAGCACCCGGATCACCTCGCGCAGCGACAGCTCCACGTCGGGAATGTGATGCAGCACCGCGTGCCCGACGACCAGGTCGAAGGTGTTGTCCTCGTACGGGATGCCCTCGGCGTCGGCGACCCGGCCGTCGATGTCGAGGCCCAGCGACTGGCCGTTGCGGGTGGCGACCTTGACCATGCCCGGCGAAAGATCGGTCACCGATCCGCGCCGCGCGACGCCGGATTGGATGAGGTTGAGCAGGAAAAACCCTGTGCCACAGCCCAATTCCAGCGCCCGGTCGTAGGGCAGCTCACGCAGTACCTCGTCGGGCACGATGGCGTCGAAGCGGCCCCGGGCGTAGTCGATGCAGCGCTGGTCGTAAGAGATCGACCACTTGTCGTCGTAGGTCTCGGCTTCCCAGTCGTGGTAGAGGACCTGGGCCAGCTTGCTGTCGTGCCGGGCGGCTTCCACCTGCTCGGCGGTGGCGTGCGGCGTCGGAACGGCGTCGGTCGAACTGGTCATGAAGGGCAGCCTAACGGCCGACGGGATCCGTCCCACCGCCACCGCCCTGACCAGCAGTGAACACCTCGATGTAGCGCCGGCGTTCGGCGGCGAGCCGCTCGGAACGCTCCAGGTCGAAAACGTCGTTGATTCCGGCCTTGGCGGCGGCCAGCGCATGCCGCGGACCATCGAGAAAGCGGCGCGCCCAGCCGGCGGCGGCGTCGTACACGTCGTCGGGGGCCACCATTTCGTCGATGAGGCCCAGCGCCAAGGCCTCCTCGGCGTCGAAGAAGCGGCCGCTGAACACCAGCTCCTTGGCCTTGCTCGCGCCGGCCGCCCGGGTCAGGCGCGCCATCGCGTCGCCGCCGGGCATCAGGCCGGCCAGTATTTCGGTCGCCCCGAACTTCACGTTGTCTCCGCTGATCCGCCAGTCGGCGGCCAGGGCCAGCGTGAGCCCTGCGCCCAATGCGTAGCCGGTGATCGCGGCGACGGTCGGTTTGGGGATCGCCGCCACGGCGTCGACGGCTTGCTGGCGGACCCGTGCCACGCTCTCCGCCTCGGAACCCCGCAGCGTCCGCAGCTCGGCCATGTCGTCACCCGCGGAGAAGATCTCGTGGCCGCCGAAAAGAATCACCACGGCCACGTCGTCACGCCGGCCCAGCTCGTGGGCGGCCGCGATGACCTCCCGATAGACCTGGCGGGTCATCGCGTTCGTCGGCGGGCGCGACAGCAGCAACATGGCCAGCCCGGCGTCCTGCGAGCCGTCGCTGACCACCACGCTGACGAACTCGCTCACTTGAGCGTTCACAAGGGCCACTCCATGCCGCCCGATATGCGCGCCTGGTGGTAGCGATCGGAATCGAAGAACTCGAAAACCCAGTTGTCGACCCGCTTTTCGAGGAGGGGCTGCACGGGTGCGATCTGGCGTTCGACGGCCAGCACGTCGGCGACGCTGCGACCGGCCAGCGAATCCAGCTGGGTCCAGGTCGGCGGCAGCAGGATGTTGCGGCCGGCCTCGAAGTCGGCGATGGCATCCTGGGGCGACGCCCAGCCGAACCGGTCGGATTCGGTGTTCTGCCCGTCGGCGCGCTGGCCCTCGGGCAGGGCCGCCACGAAGAAGTAGGTGTCGTAGCGACGGGTCCGCTCGGCCTCCGGGGTGACCCAGTTGGCCCATGGCCGCAGCAGGTCCGAACGCAACACCAGGTTTTCGGTGCGCAGGAAATCGGCGAACGACAGCGTCCGATCGTCCAGGGCCCGCCGGGCATCGGCGTAGACCGAGGCGTCGCGAACGATGCCGTCCGGGTCGCCGGCCGGGCCGGCGAACAGCACCCCGGACTCCTCGAAGGTCTCCCGAGCCGCGGCACACACCAGCGCCGCGGCCAGTTCGGTGTCGATGCCAAAGCGCTGTGCCCACCATTCCGGCGGCGGACCGGCCCACGCGATGTCGGCGCTGCGGTCGCGGTCGTCGACGCCGCCACCGGGAAACACGATGACACCCGGGGCGAACTCCATCTTCGAATGGCGGCGCATCAGGAAGATCTTCAAGCCGCCGGGCACGTCGCGGACCAACATCACGGTCGCGGCCGGCCGGGTCGGCAGCGGCTCGGGAATGGTGGTCATTCCAGCCTCCTGCGGTGGGCTGCGCGGGTACGAACTCGCCGCGCGAAATAGCGCCCGTCGACGACGTCGAGTGCGATCGCTTGGCCGAATGCCGTCGACAGGTTTTCGGAGGTCAGCACGTCGGTGAGCAGTCCCGCAGCGACCACTTCGGCCTCCGAGAGCAGCATGCAGTGACTGAACCCGGGCGGAATCTCCTCGACGTGATGGGTGACCAGCACCAGGGCGGGGGCCTCGGGGTCGGCCGCCAGGTCGGCGAGCCGCGCGACCAGCTCCTCGCGGCCGCCCAGATCCAGCCCGGCGGCCGGCTCGTCGAGCAGCAGCAGCTCGGGGTCGGTCATCAGCGCACGGGCGATCAGCACCCGCTTGCGCTCGCCTTCCGACAGCGTCCCGTAGGTGCGGTCCGCAAGGTGCTCGGCGCCAAGGCTCTCCAGCATGTCGGTCGCGCGCTGGTAGTCGACGTCCTCGTAGCGCTCCCGCCACCTGCCCAACACGGCATAGCCGGCCGAGACAACGAGATCGCGAACCACCTCGTCGGTGGGTATCCGCTGCGCCAAAGCCGAGGAGCTGAGCCCGATCCGCGACCGCAACTCGGTCACGTCGACCCGGCCCAGTCGCTCGCCGAGCACGAAAGCGATGCCGGACGAAGGATGTTCGGCCGCCGCGGCGATCCGCAGCAGCGAGGTCTTGCCGGCGCCGTTGGGCCCGACGATCACCCAGCGTTCGTCGAGTTCGACCGCCCAGTCCAGCGGGCCGACCAAGACGTTGCCGCCGCGCCGCAGTGACACCTGCCTGAAGTCGAGCAGCAGATCGGGGTCGGCTGTCTCGTCTCCGTTTTCGGGCACCCGACCATCGTGCCGTACCGCGACGCTCGAATACCTGCCGGGTCGCTATGGGTTGGGCGGAATCTCCACCCGGCGGACCTCGCCGTCGATCGCGTCGGCGGCCTCGATTTCGCCGCGGGTCACACCCAGCAGGAGCAGCACCGTGTCCAGATAGGGATGGCTCAGGGACGCATCGGCAACCTCGCGCAGCGCCGGCTTGGCGTTGAACGCGATCCCCAATCCGGCGGCGGCCAGCATGTCGATGTCGTTGGCGCCGTCGCCCACCGCGACGGTCTGCGCCATCGGCACCCCGACCTGGCTTGCGAATTCCCTTAGCGCCGAGGCCTTTCCGGCCCGGTCGACGATCGGCCCGAGCACCCGGCCGGTGAGTGTGCCGTCGACGATCTCCAGCTCGTTGGCGGCGACGTAGTCGATCATCAGCTCCTCGGCCAGCGGCTCGATGATCCGGCGGAACCCCCCGGACACGAGGCCGCAGGCATAACCCAAGCGCCGCAGAGTTCGTATCGTGGTGCGCGCGCCCGGCATCAGTTCCAGTGCGTCGGCGACCTCGTCGATCACGCTGGCCGGCAGACCCGCCAGCGTCGCCACCCGCTGTTCGAGCGACTGCGCGAAGTCCAGCTCGCCGCGCATAGCGGCATCGGTGATCGCGGCGACCTTGCCCTCCGCGCCCGCCCGGGCCGCCAGCATCTCGATGACCTCGCCCTGCACCAGCGTCGAGTCGACGTCAAACACGATGAGCCGCTTGGCCCGTCGTTCAAGACTGACGGCCTCCACCGCCACATCGACCTGTTCCTCGCTGGACACCCGGTTCAGGGCGGTCCGCAACGCGCCGTCCGCGCCAGGCGGGACCGAGACGCGAAGCTCCAGGCCGATCACCGGATAGTCGGAGACACCGCGGATCAGGTCGATGTTGACGCCCAGCCCCGCCACCTCGCGGGCCACCGCGCCGAACGCACTGGCGGTAATCGGCCGGCCCAGCACGTAGATGGTGTGGGTCGAGGGTTCCCGCATGATGGCCACGTCGTCGCTGCGCTCAATGCTGACTTCGAGGTCCAACTTGCGGATGGCCGATTCCACGTCATCGCGCAATTGCGGGCTATCGGCGACCTCGGCCGGGCAGCACACCAGCACGCCGAGCGTCAGGCGGTGCCGGATCACGACCTGCTCGACGTTGAGCAGCTCGACGCCGTGCGGTGACAGCGCCTCCAATAAGTTCGCCGTCACGCCCGGTTGGTCCACGCCGGTGACGGTGATCAGCACCGAAACCTTCGGTGGTGGGCTCACTCCCGACAGCTGTCGCTACTGCTCAGGAGTCGAGCGATCGGGTTCGGTTCGCGGACCGAAGCCCTTCGGCGACTCGAGAGCCGTGGCATGGCGGCCCACATGCGCCTCGGCGCGAAGCCGCTCCACCATGTGCGGGTAGTGCAACTCGAATGCCGGGCGCTCCGAACGGATTCGGGGCAGCTCGGTGAAGTTGTGCCGGGGCGGCGGGCAGCTGGTCGCCCACTCCAGCGAGTTGCCGTAGCCCCACGGGTCGTCGACCGTAACGACCTCGCCGTAACGCCAGCTCTTGAAGACGTTCCAGACGAACGGGAACATCGACGCACCCAGGATGAAGGCGCCCACCGTCGAGGCGACGTTGTAGGGCTGGAATCCGTCGCTGGGCAGGTAGTCGGCGTAGCGACGCGGCATGCCCAGGTCACCCAGCCAGTGCTGCACCAGGAAGGTGGTGTGGAACCCGATGAACGTCAACCAGAAGTGCAGCTTGCCCAGGCGCTCGTCGAGCAGCCGGCCGGTCATCTTCGGGAACCAGAAGTACACCCCGGCGAACGTGGCGAACACGATGGTGCCGAACAGCACGTAGTGGAAGTGCGCAACCACGAAGTAGCTGTCGGTGACGTGGAAGTCCAGCGGCGGGCTGGCCAGTAGCACGCCGGTCAGACCGCCCAGCAGGAAGGTGATGAGGAAGCCGATGCAGAACAGCATCGGTGTCTCAAACGTCAACTGCCCCTTCCACATTGTGCCGATCCAGTTGAAGAACTTGATCCCGGTCGGCACCGCGATCAGGTACGTCATGAACGAAAAGAACGGCAGCAGAACCGCTCCGGTGGCGAACATGTGGTGCGCCCACACCGCGACCGATAAAGCGGCGATGGACAGGGTCGCGTAAACCAGGGTGGTGTAACCGAAGACCGGCTTGCGCGAGAACACCGGGAAGATCTCGGTGACGATTCCGAAGAACGGCAGCGCGATGATGTAGACCTCGGGATGGCCGAAGAACCAGAACAGGTGTTGCCACAACAAGACTCCGCCATTGGCGGCGTCGTAGACATGGGCGCCCAGATGTCGGTCGGCGGCCAGCCCGAACAGCGCCGCGGTCAGGATCGGGAATGCGATCAGGATCAGGATCGAGGTCACCAGGATGTTCCAGGTGAAGATCGGCATCCGGAACATCGTCATGCCGGGCGCGCGCATGCACACCACGGTGGTGATCATGTTGACCGCACCCAGGATGGTGCCCAGACCCGCGACGATCAGGCCGGTGATCCACAAGTCTCCCCCGGCGCCGGGCGAGTGCACGGCATCCGACAGGGGCGTGTAGGCGGTCCAGCCGAAGTCGGCCGCCCCACCCGGGACGATGAAGCCGGAGGCCGCGATCAGCCCGCCGAACAGGAACAGCCAGTAGGAGAAGGCGTTCAGCCGCGGGAAGGCCACGTCCGGCGCACCGATCTGCAGCGGCAGCACCAAGTTGGCGAACCCGAACACCACCGGGGTCGCATAGAGCAGCAGCATGATCGTGCCGTGCATGGTGAACAGCTGGTTGAACTGTTCGTTCGACAGGAACTGCAGCCCGGGAGCCGCGAGTTCGGTGCGCATCAGCAACGCCATCAACCCGCCGATGAAGAAGAAGGCGAAGCAGGTGACCGTGTACATGATGCCGATCATCTTGTGATCGGTGGTGGTGATCAGTTTGTAGACGAGGTTCCCTTTGGGGCCCATGCGGTCCGGGTACGGACGAACGGCCTCGAGTTCACCCAAGGGGGGCGCTTCGGCTGTCAACAGCTTCTCCAAACATCCAGATCGGACACTGGCCCAAAAATCGGTATTGAGAGGAATCTTAGCCGTCGATCATGGCGCCGTCAGGGCTGGTCCTACAAACTGTCGTAAATGACTCGCCGGGGCGGCGTGTCCCTCGGCGCGACGTCGCCACGCTGGCCGAATGGCGGCGCCCCGCTTCGCCCGGTCCCCCGCGCTCGCGATCGCCACGTGGCCGAATGGCGGCGACCCGCTTCGCCCGGTCCCCCGCAAGCGGGAGGTGCCCCCACCGCGCGCGCGCGATCGCCACGCTGGCCGAATGTTAGCGTCGAACGCGTGTTGTTCGGCGTGATCAGACCCGGCCGGCCGGCTGTGGCGACCGCGGTGACGGCGGCGGTCATCCTGGCATGCAGCGGCTGCGGTTCCGACAAGCCCGCCGGCCAGCCGCCGGCCCGTCCCCTGATCACCCCCACCACCCAGATCGCGGGCGCCGGTGTGCTCGGGAACGACCGCCGCCCCGACGATTCGTGTGCGCGGGACGCCGCAGCGGCGGACCCCGGCGCCGCGAAGCGGCCGGTCCACAACGCCGCGGGCGTCGACCCGGACGTCGTGCAGGTGCCCGCCGACCCGCAGCGCATCGTGGTGCTCTCCGGCGACCAGCTCGACGCGTTGTGCGCGCTGGGCCTGCAGTCGCGGGTGGTCGGCGCGGCATTGCCGGACGGGTCCTCGAGTCAGCCCGCCTACCTGGGCGGCGCGGTGCATGCATTGCCGGCGGTCGGCAACCGCTCCCACCCGGACCTGAAAGCGGCCGCGGCCGCCCACCCCGACCTGATTCTGGGGTCGCAGGCGCTGACGCCCACGCTGTATCCGCAGCTGACCGCGATCGCCCCGACGGTGTTCACGGCCGCGCCGGGTGCGGCGTGGCAGGACAACCTGCGCGCCGTCGGCGCCGCGACCGGCCGTGGCGCCGCGGTGAACTCGTTGATCAGCGGGTTTTCCCAGCGGGCCGCGGACATCGGCGCGCGACATGACGCCTCCCACTTCCAGGCGTCGATAGTGCAGCTGACGGCGGGCACGATCCGGGTGTACGGCGCCAACAATTTCCCGGCGAGCGTGCTCGGTGCGGTCGGCGTGGACCGGCCGGCCTCGCAGCGGTTCACCGATAAGCCCTACATCGAGATCGGGGCCAGCGACGCGGACCTGGCGAAGAATCCTGACCTTTCGATGGCCGACGCGGACGTGGTCTACGTGTCCTGCGACACCCCGGCCGCCGCCGACCGGGCCGCCACGATCCTGGACAGCGACCCGTGGCGCAAGCTCTCGGCCAACCGTGACAACCGGGTCTACATCGTCAACAACGAGATATGGCAAGCCGGCCAGGGCCTGATCGCCGCCCGCGGCATCGTCGACGACCTGCGCCTGGTGAACGCCCCGATCAACTAGCGGCGGCCGGCCGAAAACGGGTACATCGCCACAACGTGATCTTCGCCCCGCCCGTTGGCGGAATAACATTTACCTTAGCTAAACTTCTTGATGACGTACCGAATCGAAGAGGGATTTCCATGAGCACAGTTTCGGCGTACGCGGCCACCTCGCCGGCGGCACCGCTGACCAAGACAACGATCGAACGGCGTGACCCGGGTCCGCACGACGTGGCCATCGACATCAAGTTCGCCGGAATCTGCCACTCCGACATCCACACGGCCAAAGGCGAGTGGGGCACGCCGCATTACCCGTTGGTCGTGGGCCACGAGATCGCCGGCGTCGTGACCGCAGTCGGCTCCGAGGTCACCAAGCACAAGGTGGGCGACCACGTCGGCGTCGGCTGCATGGTGAACTCATGCGGACAGTGCAGCAGCTGCAAGGCCGGCCTCGAGCAGTACTGCAGCCGGGGAACGATTTTCACCTACAACGCGACTGACAAAGACGGCACCACGACGCAGGGCGGCTACAGTCAGGCGATCGTCGTGGACGAAAACTTCGTCTTGCGCATTCCCGACTCGTTGCCGCTGGACAAGGCGGCGCCGCTGCTGTGCGCGGGCATCACCCTGTTCTCGCCGCTGCGGCACTGGAAAGCCGGCAAGGACACCCGCCTGGCGATCATCGGCCTGGGCGGGCTGGGCCACATGGGCGTCAAGCTCGGCGCGGCGATGGGGGCCGAGGTGACGGTGCTGTCGCAGTCACTGAAGAAGATGGAGGACGGACTGCGGCTGGGCGCCAAGCACTACTACGCCACCGCCGAGCGCGAGACCTTCAAGAAACTGCGCAACAGCTTCGACCTGATCCTGAACACCGTCTCGGCGAACCTGAACCTCAACGACTATCTGAGCCTGCTCGACGTCGACGGCACGCTCGTCGAATTGGGCATTCCCGAACACCCCATGGAGGTGGGCGCCTTCTCGCTGGCGCTGGCGCGCCGCAGCCTGTCCGGGTCGAACATCGGCGGCATCGCCGAAACCCAGGAGATGCTGGACTTCTGCGCCGAGCACAACGTCACGCCGGAAATCGAGCTCATCGAGCCCGACTACATCAACGAGGCCTACGAGCGCGTACTGGCCAGCGACGTGCGCTACCGCTTCGTCATCGATATTTCGAAGCTCTAGGGTCCCCGACGCGTCCTACCGCGCGACACCCGGCGCGCTGCTGGATGCCGCACCGCGCGCGGCGATCTCCGCGGCCTCACCCCACTCGTCGCCCGGGATGACCTCGCTGACGTCGATGCCGGCCAGCGGCCAGCCGACCGCGGCGAGCGTGGCGGCCACCCGGATGACGTTTTCCGGTCCGGCGTCGTAATGCGTCATGTCGGAGATGAAGTGGGCGATCTCGTCGCGGTCGATCACACCGTCGGCGATCGCCGGGGATCCGTCCGCGGTGATGTTGCGCACCACCTCGGCGATCTGCTCCTCGGTCAGCGGGGTGCTGCGCAGCAGCGCCAGCAGTGGCACCCGGTCGGGCCCGGGGACGCCCTCGGGGTAGCCGGCGCGCAGCCAGCGAAGCACCGAACGGCAGAAGTTGGCGGTGGCAGAGGCGGCGGTATTCGTCACCCCACCAGTGTCAGGGCAGCCGTGTCACCCGCGCTACCGCGGCGCAATTGGCGTCCCGACAATTCATACGCCGTTTACCTCGATCAGCCGGCCTGGTCGTGCCCACCCGCAACGGTTGGGCGCCATCGTTTTCGAGCCCGCGATTCGGCGGGCCGGGCTCCGCGCGCAGGGCCTTCGCAGGGCTGCTTGCACTGGTCAACGAGATTTTCACCGTTCGGCACCGTTCCTGCGGAGTAGAGTCGAGCCATGACGACTCCGACTTCGAAGAACCCGCCACCCGTCTTTTCTCTGAAGATTGGCAGTCAGGATGTTCCTGCACCGAGCGTTCCGAAGCCGACGGATCCGGCCGAGTCGTTTCAACGCGGCATCGGCGCGCGCTTGAAGGACATGGGCCTGGGGGTGCAGACCCAGCCACTCAAAGAGATGCGCCTACAAATGGGCCTGGACATGCAGGTGGTCTACTTCACGGTCCGCGTGCCGGTGGCCGGTGGCGTGACGCTGCGGTTGCCGGTGATGGCCACGTTCAAGCCGAGGATCTATTCGCCGACGCAGGCGCAACACCTCTCGTCCTAAGTGGCATGGCAACCAAATCGATCAAGGGTGCGGGCGCATGGTGAGTAACCCCGCCGGATCAAGCGACGAAACCATCGTCACAAGGGCCCTGAACGTAGGTATCGAGGTGTTCAGCGTGGTCATGTCGTTTCTCACCTGCGGGGCGCTCCACATCCACAGTGAGCTGCCGGGTGGCGAGAACGTCGGCCGTACCTCGTTCAGGGAAGCCATCGCCAGTATCTTCGGCAACGACGCCGGCGACGCGCGGCCCGCGGACGGGAAATCACCGGGCACCGCCGAGGGCTAACGAGCCTCGGACAGCAGCGCGATCCACCTCGCGGGGTCGTCATAGCCCGCGCATGGCCACCCAGCCGTCGATTTTTTCGGACACGGCCGGCCATCCCGGCTCAAGCATCATGACGTGTCCCATGTCGGGAAAAATTTCCACATCTGCCTGGTAGATGCGCGCTACGGCAGAAGCATCCCCGTCGATTCGCATGCCGTCGTCTTGTGCTCCCAGAACGAGCATGGGGGCGTTCACGAGGCCAACGTCGGGAAGTCGATTCACCGTTTCTCGAGCAGCGCGCCTGCTCTCGGGCTGCAAACGGACTGCACACGACCTGACTGTCGATTCGGGGGTATGCGCGGAGAAGATAAACTCACGGGTCAGAGCCGCGGTGCTGAATAGGTCGGCGGGATTACCGAAAGTGCTGCTGCGCAAGATGATCCGTGGATGACGGAGGGCAGAGCGAACTGCCCACCGCCGTAAGCCGTGCGGTGTGCCGGGTGCCATGAGAACCGCCGCCGGGGCACCGTGCATCTGGCAATAATTCAGCACCACCCAACAGCCCATCGAATGACCAATGAGCACCGGTGCGGTTCCAAGCTCCGCGACGACAGCGTGTACGTCCTCCACGTAATCGGCGATCGAACATGAGTGCAGGGGCTGGGACAGGCTGCTGGCGCCGTGCCCGCGAAGGCTCAGTGCCACGGCTCGGTAACCCTTGTCGGCGAAGAAGCCCAGAAAATGGTCGTCCCAAATTTCTGCTGTGCAGCAGGCGCCGTGAACGAAAAGCAGCGGAACGGGATGTGATTCGGTGACAGACCCCTTGTCGATAACTTCGAGCATGGTCTCAACTTCCGTCCCCTACCGCGCCGCTTGAGCATCTTCTCAGGCGCGAACCGTTTGCCGCGCTCGATTTGCGGATTTGCTCGTTGCTGGATTAATCGTCTCGAAATCGAGGCCGACGCCGCGTGTCGATAAGCGGGGATTAGCCGACTGGGTGGAGCATTGGATATGCGCCACTAGGAGGTGCGGATGATGACCACCGACGTTTGTCCCGAAGTCTGCCTCGTGTGCGGCTATCTGACGCTCGGCCTCGATCTCTGCTATTTCTGCCGCTTGCCGGTAGCGGAGCCACCTGGCCGCCAAGTCCGCCAGACCTGCAATGACAGCAGCAGCGCCAGGAGGCCGCGGCCATCCTGCACTGTGCAGGCCGCGAGCTAATCCGTTCTGCGCCAACCGTCGACCGCGCGGGAATTCCCACAATTCCCGGTGTGAATAAGTGCGCAACCGTTTACGCTCAGGACGACGTACCGGGCCGTCACCAATTTCAGAAGCGGCGTTTACAGATCCGAGTTCGCCATGAATCGCATACGACTCTTCGTCACCGCATTTTTGGTCGCCATCGCGTTGACGGTCGGCGCCGGCACCTTTGCCGGCATGCCGACCGCTTCCGCCGACCCCGTATGCGGCGCTGCCGGGACACCGCCATGCGCCGGTCCGGGGCCGTTGACACCTGAACAACAGTGCGCATTCATCGCGTGGCGGTCGATGATGCCGTGCAACTGGCTCGGAATGCAGGTTCCCGCAGGCACGCCGGGGAGTTGGGACAATCCGCCGGCGCCGCCGCCGTGAGCGAGCACCGCGAAACCACTTAACTTTTCACGTCGTCTTCCGAGGTGGATCGTCGCGTTCTGGCCCGGCAGTCGTCACGGAGTCGCGGCTATCCGCGGTTGCATCCCCGGAAACCTGGGAGCGAACCTCGCGGGCGGCCTGCTCGTGCTTCTCAGCGGCACCTCGGTGGGCGGCGGCGAGATCGCCGGACAATGACTCCGCGGCCGACTCGTGTTCCTCAGCGAACACCTCGTGCAACTCGGCTAGCTCGTCTTGGCGCTGGGCTTCCAATGTGCTGACTTCCGTCGCACGGTTGTCGTCGGACCGTGTCATAACCAGCACGATAGATGGGGCCGGCAAGGTTGGTGGCCTGAACCACGATTCGGCCCGCTGGGCCAGGGCGCCGAAGCGTGCGTGCGCCGGATTAGCCGCCTACACGATGTGCTGAGTCACCGACGAGCGGAGTTAGAAGTCCCAGTCTTCGTCTTCGGTGACGACGGCCTTGCCGATCACGTAGCTGGAACCCGAGCCGGAGAAGAAGTCGTGGTTCTCGTCGGCGTTGGGCGAGAGCGCCGACAGAATCGCCGGGTTGACGTCCGTCTCGTCGCGCGGGAACAGCGCCTCGTAACCGAGGTTCATCAGTGCCTTATTGGCGTTGTAGCGCAGGAACTTCTTGACGTCCTCGGTCAGCCCGACCTCGTCGTAGAGGTCCTGGGTGTACTCGACCTCGTTGTCGTAGAGCTCGAAGAGCAGCTCGTAGGTGTAGTCCTTGAGTTCCTGCTTGCGCGCGTCGTCGACCAACGCCAGGCCGCGCTGGAACTTGTAACCGATGTAGTAACCGTGCACGGCCTCGTCGCGGATGATCAGCCGGATCATGTCGGCGGTGTTGGTCAGCTTGGCGCGGCTCGACCAGTACATCGGCAGGTAGAAGCCGGAGTAGAACAGGAAGCTCTCCAGCAGGGTCGAAGCGACCTTGCGCTTGAGCGGTTCGTCTCCCTTGTAGTACTGCATGACGATCTCGGCCTTGCGCTGCAGGTTGGGGTTCTCCTCCGACCAGCGGAACGCGTCGTCGATCTCGGCGGTCGAGCACAGCGTCGAAAAGATGTTGCTGTAGCTGCGCGCGTGCACGGATTCCATGAAGGCGATGTTGGTGTAGACCGCTTCCTCATGCGGGGTCAGCGCGTCCGGGATCAGGCTGACCGCCCCGACGGTGCCCTGGATGGTGTCCAGCAGGGTCAGGCCGGTGAATACCCGCATGGTCATCTGCTTTTCGTGGGCGGTCAATGTGCCCCACGACGGCAGGTCGTTGGACACCGGCACCTTCTCGGGCAACCAGAAGTTGCCGGTCAGTCGGTCCCACACCTCGGCGTCTTTTTCGTCTTGTAGCCGGTTCCAGTTGATCGCCGAAACGCGGTCGATCAGCTTCATGTTTTCGCTCACCAGAACCCCACTTCACACACCGTTTTGCCGGATGAATCTCCGGCTCTCGACACTACCTCTGGGGTGTGACAACGCAGCGGAACACAAGAGCTTGTGTTTACGTGTCGCGGGATGCCGAATTCCAGGCGGATCCGAATTCATGCTTCAGAATCACGCGCTTTCATGTACCATTTGGTACATGTTTACCGAAGACGGCGTCGAGATCGACGCACCGCCCCAACTCGTCTGGGATGTCTTCACCGACGTCGAGCACTGGCCAGACTGGACCGCGTCGGTGACCTCGCTGGTCGGGCTGGACGCGCCCAGCCTTGCCGTCGGGAGGCGGTTCGCGATCAAACAGCCCGGCATGGCCAAGCTGGTCTGGAAGGTCACCGAGATCGACCCCGGTAGGTCCTGGACCTGGGTGCAACGCTCTCCCGGGGTGCTGGTCAGCGCCCGCCACGACGTCACCGCTCGTCCCGACGGGGGCACGCTGGTGCGTCAGCAACTCGACCAGCGTGGCGTGCTCGGTGCTCTCGTCGGGAGGTTGATGGTCAAGAAGACCAAGCGTTTCCTCGACCTGGAGGCCCGAGGACTCAAAGCCCGCTCGGAGCAGCTCAGTCGCGCCGATGGCTCGCACTCCTGATGTTGCGCGGCGCCGGCAGCTCCTCGACGCACTGATCCAGGAATTCGCCAGCGCGGGCATCGGCGACCGCTCGCTGCGCGAGGTGGCCGAAGCCATCGGCACGAGTCACCGAATGTTACTGCATCACTTCGGGTCTCGGGATGATCTGCTGCTGGCGGTCGTCGAGGCGGTCGAGCGCCGTCAGATGGGCTTGCTGCCCGACCTGCCGACAGAACCGGCCAAGAGCTTCGCGGCGATGTGGGCCGACCTTCGGCGACCCGAACTACGCGAATCCGAACGCTTGTTCTTCGAGTGCTACGCCCGCGCCGCCCAGGGCGAAAAGCCTTATGCACGAATGATTCCCGGGGCGGTCACGGACTGGCTGGCCGAGGTCGCCGCGGTCGCCGAGGCTCCGGTCGACGCCGCCTTGGCGCGCCTGGGGCTGGCCGTCGTACGCGGCCTGCTACTTGACCTGGTGGCCACCGATGACGACGCCGGTGTAGACGCGGCCGCACGAGTCTTCGCCGAACTCCTTACGCGCCGGCGATGATTCGGGCAACCGCAGTCAGGACGCGGCGGCGGAACTGCCCATGCTCACGCCGTAGAACTGATATTCGTCCGGCTTGACCGAACGCGTCGCCCGCCAGTACTCCCAGGTGTAGCCGCCCCAGAGCACGGTGTTCTTGCCGTGCTCGTCCAGATACCAGCTGCTGCAGCCGCCGCTGTTCCACACCGACGGGCCGAGTCTGCGTTGCAGCTCGTCGTTGAATTTGTCCTGGGCGGCGCGGGTCGGCGCCAGCGCCTGTGCGCCCAGCTTGTCGCAGGTCGCGATCGCGTCTGCGACGTAACGGATTTGGGACTCGATCATGAACACCACCGAGTTGTGCCCCAACCCGGTGTTGGGCCCCAGCAGAAAGAACAGGTTGGGCACGTCGGCGATGGTGATCCCGCGGTGGGCACCGATGCCCTCGCGGTTCCACCGGTCCACCAGGTCCTCGCCGTGCAGGCCCTTGATCTGGACGTAGGTGTAGGAGTCGGTGACGTGGAAGCCGGTGGCATACACGATCACGTCGGCCTGGCGCTGGGTGCCGTCGGCGGTGACGATGCCGTCGGCGGTGATTCGCGCAATGTGGTCGGTGACCAGCTCGGTCTTGGGGTCGGCGACCGCGCCGTAATAGGTGGAGGAGTTCAGGATTCGCTTGCAGCCGATGCGATAGTTCGGTATCAGCTTGCGCCGCAGCTCCTTGTCCTTGACCGCCCGGCGAATGTTGTATTTGCAGTAGGACTCGATGAACTTGAGCAGGTTCGGCCGCTTGGTCATGCCGAAGGCCAAGGCTTCCTGCCCCCAGTAGATCGCGAGCCGAACCAGCGCGCGCAGGCCGGGCACGTTCTCCATGGCCCGGCGCACCGCCGGCGGGATCTCGGGGTTGGAACGCGGGACCACCCACGGCGGAGTCCGTTGGTAGAGCTGAAGTTCGGCGACCTGTCCGACGATCTCCGGCACGATCTGGATCGCGCTGGCGCCGGTTCCGATCACCGCCACGCGCTTGCCGGTCAAGTCGACGCTGTGGTCCCACTCCGCGGAATGGAAGGCGGCGCCGCGAAATTCGTCGCGTCCCTCGATGTCGGGCATGGACGGGATGTGCAGCGCCCCGGCGCCCGAGATGAGGAATTGCGCGACGTACTCGCGGCCGTCGGCGGTGAACACGTGCCAGCGGTTCTCGTCATCGTCCCAGTGCGCGCGATCGACGAGCGAGTTGAACTCGACGTAGCGGCGCAGCCCGTATTTCTCGGTGACCCCTTTGAGGTAGTCCCAGATCTCTGGCTGGAAGGAGAACGGGTTCTTCCAGTCGGGCTTGGGCTCGAACGAGAACGAGTACAGGTGCGACGGGATGTCGCAGGCGCACCCGGGATAGCTGTTGTCTCGCCAGGTGCCGCCGATGTCGTCGGCCTTCTCCAGGATGACGAAGCCCACGCCCTGCTTCTGCAGCGCGATCGCCATCCCGAGGCCGGAGAATCCGGTCCCGATGATGACGGCGCGCGTGTGGACCGGCTTGTGGGCGCTAGCCGCCGGGATTGCCTCGGTTTGTGTTACGACGTCGGTCACGGTCGATCGATCTTTCTATCCAGGCCTGTCGGGTCGGCGTTTCGGCTGCGGCCCGGCTGAGGCAGATACCCAGTACCCAGGGTATCGGTTGGGACGAGTGTTATCGATGGCCGCGACGGTTGTCAACGCCGCGGCGCGCTCAGCTCGCGGCCGGGTTGCCGGCCACCATGTCGTGAATCGGCAGGTCAGGGTTCATGGTGATGCCGAGCGCCTCGGCGGTGCCGACGATCACCCCCATCATGATGGTCGTCAGGTGCGCGACGAACTGCTCACGCGACATCAGCCGCGGGCTTTCGGGCTCCGGGCCCAGCCACCACTCGGTCGCCGACGCGGCACAGCCGAATGCCGCGTGCCCGGCCAGTTCGACCGCCGCGTGGTCGAGCTCCATCTCGCGCAGCTCGTTGTCGAACATGTCGGCCACCGCCAGGGTGATTCCGCGTCCCTCGTTGAGGACCTGCGGGGTAGCGGCCGACCGGCCCTGGATGAACACGCGCAGCACGTTGGGGTGCTTGTCGACCAGGACCACGTACTCCTCGACGCTGCGCCGGATCACCTCGCGCGCCGAGTCGGTTTTCAGGTCGATGGACGGGATGATCGCCGCCCACAGCATGTCGCGCAGCCGCTCCCCGATCGCCTCGAACAGGTCGGACTTGTCGTGGAAGTGGCGGTAGATCTTCGGCTTGGCGGTGCCGGCCTCCTCGGCGATCTCCCGCACGGACAGCTCGGGCCCGAGGCGGTCGATCGCACGGAAGGCCGCGTCGACGATTTCGTTGCGCACTTTCTTGCGGTGCTCGCGCCAGCGTTCGCTGCGCGCGTCGACCTTGGCCCCAGGCTTGACGCTGGGGTGGGGTATGGAAGGTCGGGGCACTCTCACCACGTCAAGCACTTTACCTGGTAGCGGCTTCTGACCTGGGCAGACTGTCCGATCGGCCCGACGATTAGAGCATGCAGGACACGCAGCCCTCGACTTCTGTTCCCTCCAAAGCCATCTGGCGAAGGCGGATGTAGTACAGCGTCTTGATTCCCTTGCGCCAGGCGTAGATCTGCGCCTTGTTCACATCGCGGGTGGTGGCGGTGTCCTTGAAGAACAGCGTCAGCGACAGCCCCTGGTCCACGTGCTGGGTGGCCGCGGCGTAGGTGTCGATGATCTTCTCGTAACCGATCTCGTAGGCGTCCTGGTAGTACTCCAGGTTGTCGTTGGTCAGATACGGCGCCGGGTAGTAGACGCGGCCGATCTTGCCTTCCTTGCGAATCTCGATCTTGCTCGCCACCGGGTGGATCGAACTGGTCGAGTTGTTGATGTAACTGATCGAGCCGGTCGGCGGGACGGCCTGCAGATTCTGGTTGTAGATGCCGTGCTGCTGCACCGACTCCTTCAGCCGTTGCCAATCCTCTTGTGTCGGAATACGGATGCCGGCTTCGGCAAAGATCTCCCGGACCCGCGGCGTGGCCGGCTCCCACACCTGCTCGGTGTACTTGTCGAAGAATTCGCCCGAGGCATACTTGGACTTCTCGAAGCCCCCGAACTTGCTTCCCCGCTCGATCGCGATGCGATTCGACGCGCGCAGCGCATGGTAGAGCACGGTGTAGAAGTAGATATTGGTGAAGTCGACGCCTTCTTCGGACCCGTAGAGGATGCGCTCGCGGGCCAGATAGCCGTGCAGGTTCATCTGGCCGAGCCCGATCGCGTGGGACTCATTGTTGCCCTGCTCGATTGAGGGCACCGACCAGATGTGCGTCTGATCGCTCACCGCCGTCAGCGCGCGGATCGCGACCTCGATGGTCTGCGCGAAGTCCGGCGAGTCCATCGTCTTGGCGATGTTCAGCGACCCAAGGTTGCACGAAATGTCCTTGCCCACTTTGGCGTACGACAAGTCGTCGTTGAACACCGACGGCGTGGACACCTGCAGGATCTCCGAGCACAGGTTGGAATGGGTGATCTTGCCGTCGATCGGGTTCGCCCGGTTCACCGTGTCCTCGTACATGATGTACGGGTAACCGGACTCGAACTGCAGCTCGGCCAGCGTCTGGAAGAACTCGCGGGCCTTGATCTTCGTCTTGCGGATGCGGGCGTCGTCGACCATCTCGTAGTACTTCTCGGTGACCGAGATGTCGGCGAACGGCAGGCCGTAAACCCGCTCGACGTCGTAGGGCGAGAACAGGTACATGTCCTCGTTCTTCTTGGCCAACTCGAAGGTGATGTCGGGTATCACCACGCCCAGGCTCAGCGTCTTGATGCGGATCTTCTCGTCGGCGTTCTCGCGCTTGGTGTCCAGGAACCGATAGATGTCGGGGTGATGCGCGTGCAGGTACACCGCACCCGCGCCCTGCCGGGCGCCGAGCTGGTTGGCGTAGGAGAACGAGTCCTCGAGCAGCTTCATGATCGGGATGACGCCCGACGACTGGTTCTCGATGTTCTTGATCGGGGCGCCGTGCTCGCGAATGTTGCTCAGCAGCAACGCAACTCCGCCGCCACGCTTCGACAGCTGCAGCGCGGAGTTGATGGACCGCCCGATCGACTCCATGTTGTCCTCGATGCGCAGCAGAAAGCAGCTCACCGGCTCGCCGCGCTGCTTTTTGCCCGAGTTCAAAAACGTCGGGGTGGCTGGTTGGAATCGCCCGTCAATGATCTCGTCGACGAGCTTCTCGGCCAGGACGGTGTCACCGGAGGCAAGGGTCAGCGCGACCATGACCACGCGGTCCTCGAAGCGCTCCAGGTAACGCTTCCCGTCGAACGTCTTCAGCGTGTAGGAGGTGTAGTACTTGAACGCGCCCAAAAACGTCGGGAACCGGAACTTCTTGGCGTACGCGCGGTCCAGCAGCGTCTTGACGAAGTTACGGCTGTACTGGTCGAGAACCTCGCGCTCGTAATAGTTCTCCTTGATCAGGTAGTCGAGCTTCTCGTCCTGATTGTGGAAGAACACCGTGTTCTGGTTGACGTGCTGCAGGAAGTACTGATGCGCGGCCTCGCGGTCCTTGTCGAACTGAATCTTGCCGTCCGCGTCGTAGAGATTCAGCATCGCGTTGAGCGCGTGATAGTCCGTTTCCCCCGGCAAGGCGTGGGCTCCGGTGGTTACAGGCTCTGCAGCGACGGTTGGTGACACGTCTGTTCCTTCCAAAAATTGGCTAAGCCCGCGCGGACGGCTTCCACGTCGTCCTGGGTTCCCATGAGTTCGAAGCGGTAGAGGTACGGAACGCCGCACTTGCGCGAGATCACGTTGCCCGCATAGGCGAATTCGGCGCCGAAGTTGTTGTTGCCCGCGGCGATCACGCCGCGGATCAACGACCGGTTGTGCTCATTGTTCAAAAAGGCGATGACCTGCTTGGGGACGTAACCGCCGGCGTTGAGGTCGGGCGTCGCATGCCCGCCGCCGTAGGTCGGCAGGACAAGGACGTAGGGCTGGTCTACCTCGATGCGGCCATGCAGTGGTATCCGCGTGGCGGGGATCCCCAGCCTCTCCACGAAGCGGTGGGTGTTCTCCGACACCGAGGAGAAATAGACCAGGTTGCGCGACTGCACCGCAACCTCCTTACCTGACGTCTTGCCTACGCGCTCAGTTCCGCGGCGGACAGCGCCTTGATGCGGTCGGGGCGGAAACCCGACCAGTGGTCGTTGCCCGCCACCACCACGGGGGCCTGCAGGTATCCCAGAGCCATCACGTAGTCACGCGCCTCGGCGTCCAGCGAGATATCGACCTTCTCGTAGGCGATGCCCTGCTTGTCCAGCGCCTTGTAGGTGGCAGTGCACTGCACGCATGCCGGCTTGGTGTACACGGTGATGCTCATAGAATGCCGCTCCTTTGCGGAAGAGGGGACCCAACGGACTGGCAACTACTTTTGGACTGCGTCTTTGCTAGGTTCAGCGATCCGTCAGGCCCCCTGATTCCCGTCGTGCGGTGGCCGAGGTCGAATGACCTGCGGGCGCCGATTTCGGGGAGTTCACCGAGTCTGGCTGGCTTGGTGGCCCTGGGATCTGCCGGTGCTCGAAACACTACACCTAGTGGGTGACAAGATGTCGAGATACAAGATATTCTGAATAACAATTTTGAAATTCCCTGGTCGTGAGCCCGGTCGTGAACAAATCCGGAACTCGACTCGGCGTGTCGCAGATCACAGATCGCACCGCAGGGAATCATGCGCTCCGGTATATCAGCGAGCACCGACAACACCGCCGGCGGCGGCGGGCCGGCCCAGGGCCAGCAAAGCCGCCAGGCGCGCCTGGCGGCTTTGGCTATTCGGTTGTCCCAACCTCGCTGGTCGCCCGGTGGGCGGGTTGTCGACTTCTGCCAATCAGCCGACCTCGGCGGCGAGCTTGCCCACCACATCACGCACGTTCGCCGACAGCTCGGCGTGCTCGGCCGGCGCCTTGCCCTCCAGCGTCTTGAACGGCACCGACAGTTTGATCGCCTCCACGACCCGCGCGCCCGCGATGCCGAAGGACTTGCGGGTGTCGTCGTGGGCCCACACCCCGCCGTACTGGCCGAACGATCCCCCGATGACCGCCAGCGGCTTGCCCTTCAGCGCGCCGTCGCCGAACGGCCGGGACAGCCAGTCGATCGCGTTCTTGATGACGGCCGGGTAGCTGCCGTTGTACTCCGGGGTCACCACCAGGGCGGCGTCCGCGTCGGCCGCCGCGGCGCGCAGCGCGGCCACCGGGCCCAGCTGCGGCACGTCGACGTTCATCGCATCATCGATCTCCTCGTTATAGAACGGCAGTTCAGCGAGTCCTTCGAAGATCGTGACGGTCACGTCGTCGGCGGCGACCGCCACCGCCAACTCGGCGATCTGGCGGTTGATCGACGCCGCCCGCAGGCTCCCCACTAACGCCAAGATTCTGATTGCCACTGCTGCAGTTTCCCTTCGATCGTTGCGTACATCCTCGCACGAGCTAACCGGACTATAGTCCGTTTTATTCCGGCGGCGTTAAAGTGCAGGAGTGAGCGAGCGGTCGGGCGAGTTACACGTGTTCGCCCCCCAAGCGGTGCACCAGGAAAGGGGCGACGCGGCGCGCAACCGCGCGCTGCTGCTGCAGGCTGCCCGAAACCTGGTCGCCGAGCGCGGCGCCGACGCCGTCACCACCGATGACATCGCGGCGGCCGCCGGAGTGGGCAAAGGCACGCTGTTCCGCCGCTTCGGCAGCCGGGCCGGCCTGATGATGGTGCTGCTGGACGAGGACGAACAAGCCGTTCAGCAAGCGTTCCTCTTCGGCCCGCCCCCGCTGGGACCCGGCGCCCCGCCCGCCGATCGGCTGGTCGCGTTCGGCCGGGAGCGGATCCGGTTCGCGCACGACCACTGCGAACTGCTGTCCGCGGCCAACCGCGACCCGCAAAACCGGCACAACGCACCGGCCACGGTGCTGCGCACGCACGTGCGCGTCCTGCTCAAGGCGGCCGAATCCACCGGCGATCTCGACGCCCAGACCGACGCGCTGCTCGCGCTGCTGGACGTGGACTACGTCGAGCATCAACTGGCCGAGGGCGGTCACACCCTGGCGACACTGGGAGACGCGTGGGAAAGCCTGGCGCGCAAGCTCTGCGGGCGATGAACGCCACGGAACCGGCTTGGGTCCTGCATGTGGACCTCGACCAGTTCCTGGCGTCGGTCGAGTTGCGCCGGCACCCCGAATTGGCCGGTCTGCCAGTCATTGTGGGCGGCAGCGGCGACCCGAACGAACCGCGCAAGGTCGTCACCTGCGCCTCGTATGAGGCGCGCGAGTTCGGTGTGCGGGCGGGCATGCCGTTGCGTGCCGCCGCCCGTCGCTGCCCCGAGGCGACCTTCCTCCCGTCGGACCCAGCCGCCTATGACGCCGCGTCCGATCAGGTGATGGGCGTGCTGCGCGATCTGGGGCATCCGGTCGAAGTCTGGGGTTGGGACGAGGCCTATGTCGCGGTGACCGCGCAGGACCCGAGCGAGGTCGCAGAGCAGATCCGCAGCGTCATCCTTTCCGAAACCGGGCTGTCCTGCTCCGTCGGGATCAGCGACAACAAGCAGCGCGCCAAGGTCGCGACCGGCTTCGCGAAACCGGGCGGCATCTTTGTGCTCACCGACGCGAACTGGATGTCCCTGATGGCCGAACGTCCGGTCGACGCGCTCTGGAGCGTGGGCCCCAAGACGGCGAAAAAGCTTGCGGATCTTGATATTACGACGGTGTGGCAGCTGGCCCACTGCGATGCGGAGCTGCTGACGGCCACCTTCGGCCCGCGCACCGGGCTGTGGCTGCTGCTGTTGGCCAAGGGCGGCGGCGACAGCCAGGTCAGCGCCGAGCCGTGGGTGCCGCGCTCGCGCAGCCACGCGGTGACCTTTCCGCGCGATCTCACCGATCGGTCCGAGATGGCCGCGGCCGTAACGGATTTGGCCGAGCGGGCGCTGACGGACGTCCTCGCGGCGGACCGAGTCGTGATCCGGGTGGCGGTCACCGTGCGCACGGCAACGTTCTACACGCGCACCAAGATTCGCAAGCTCGATGCGCCCAGCACCGATCGTGACGTCATCGTGGCCGCGGCCCTTCGCGTGCTCGACCTATTCGAGCTCGACCGGCCGGTCCGCCTGCTCGGGGTGCGCCTCGAGCTGGTGATGCCGCGCTAAGGGCGCCGGGCCGGGCCGCAACGCACGGGTGAAGATCACGTTCACCTGGCGCATCGCCACGCTATAGGGCCACCACGCAAGCCTTTTGAAGGCATACAGGGCGCGGATGTCGGCCGACGTGTAGATCAGGTATCGGTTCTTGGCCACCCCGGCCAGGATCTTGTCGGCGGCCTTTTCCGGCGATACGGCGTGGCCGGCGAACCGCTTCACCCACCGGTCGACGTTGGGGTCTTCCCGGTCCACCCCGGCGATTTCCACGGTGCCCACCAGCGGGGTGTTCACCGCGCCCGGCACCACGACCGAGACCCCGATGCGATGGCGGGCCAAGTCGAAGCGCAGCACCTCCGACAGGCCACGCAACCCGTACTTGCTGGCGCTGTAGGCGGCATGCCACGGCAGGGCCACCAGCCCGGCCGCCGAGGACACGTTGACCAGATGCCCGCCGCGCTTGGCCGCCACCATCGGCGGCACGAACGTCTCGATGACGTGGATCGGACCCATCAAATTGATGGCGATCATCTTGCGCCACTGCTCATGGGTCAGCCGGTCGACGGTTCCCCACGCGGATACGCCGGCGATGTTGAGAACGACGTCCATGCTGGGATGCGCGGCGTGGATATCGGCGGCGAACGCGGCCACCTGGTCATAGTTGGCGATGTCGAGCGCCCGATGCTTGGGAACCTCGGCGCCCAGCGCCCGCGCGTCGGCCACGGTTTGTTCGAGGCCGTCGCTATCGCGGTCAGTCAGGTAGAGCTCGGCGCCCTGCGCGGCCAGCCGCAACGCCGTGGCGCGGCCGATGCCGCTCGCCGCTCCGGTGACAAGGCACCGCTTTCCCGCGAAAGACCGCCCGATTCCCCTCTGCGCCATGGCCGTGACGATACCGGCGGTAACAGCGCCCTAGGGACGGCCCGCCCACAGCGCGTGCAGCCAAAGCTGCTCGAGGAGGCGCACCCGTCGGTCACGATCGCTGTCGCGCCCGGTCAGAATCGGGTCGCCGGTCAGCATCAGCGCGGTCGTGCCGGCCAGCGTGCGGATCAGCGTCGGCAGGTCGTCACTGATCGGATTGGCCGTCCCGGCCTTCATCTCGGCCTCGACAATTCCGACGATCTGGCCCAGCACCACCTCGAACTGCTGATCGAGCAGGTCGCGAATCTCGACGTCGGTGTTGCGGGCCTCATTGCACGCCGTCACCACCGGGTCGTTGTGCGCGTAGACGGCCGCGGCGCTGCCGACCATTCGCTTGGCGAACTGCTCGGGTGACTCGCCGGCCTGCCGGGGGGCGAAGTACTCGGTGAGTTCCTCGAGTTCTTCGGCGGCCTCGGCCATGAGCTGTGCCAGCACCGCGTACTTGGAGTCGAAGTAGAAGTAGAAGCCGGATCGCGCCACGCCGGCCCGCAGGCTGATGGTGCTGACCGACAGCTCCGCAAATGGCTTTTCCTGCAGCAATTCACGCACCGCCTGCACTATCGCCTGGCGTTGCTTGTCGCCACGCCGTCGTGCGCCCGGCTCGGGAGTGGCGGGTTCGCTGGTCACTCCCTGACCTTGCACCACGCCACGGAAAATGCAAACTTGACAGCCGTCAAGTTTTTCAGCGAAGGTATGAATCAGTGACGGCCGTCACCGGGAGGGCACGCAAAGGAGCGTTATGACCGCCACCATCAGCACCCCGCAGTACCTGCTGGATCAGGCGCGGCGCCGGTTCACGCCGTCCATCAACAACTTTCCCGGCATGGGGATCGTCGAGCGCAGGCTGTTGAACACCGATTTCCCAGAGCGCAAACTCGCCGAGCCGCCACCGGGCAGTGGGCTCAAAGCGGTCATCGGCGACGCGGGCCTGCCGGTCATCGGGCACATCATCGAGATGCTGCGCGGCGGCCCCGACTACCTGCTGCACATGTACCAGACCAAGGGTCCGGTGATCTTCGGGGACTCGCCCGTCCTGCCGGGCGTCGCCGCCCTGGGACCGGACGCCGCCCAGGTCATCTACTCGAATCGCAACAAGGACTATTCCCAGCAGGGATGGGTGCCGGTAATCGGGCCGTTCTTCAACCGCGGCCTGATGCTGCTGGACTTCGAAGAGCACATGTTCCACCGGCGGATCATGCAGGAGGCCTTCATCCGGTCCCGCCTGGTCAGCTATGTCGAACAGATGGACCAGGTGGTCTCGCAAACGGTCGCCAATGACTGGGTGACCAATGACGCGCGGTTCCTGCTCTACCCGGCCATGAAGGAATTGACACTCGACATCGCCTCGATGGTGTTCATGGGCCACGAGCCGGGCACCGACCACGAATTGGTGACCAAGGTCAACAAGGCGTTCGCGGTCACCACGCGCGCGGGCAACGCGATCATCCGCACTTCCGTGCCGCCGTTCACGTGGTGGCGCGGCCTCAAGGCGCGCGAGCTGCTAGAGAACTACTTCCGCGAGCGGGTCAAGGAGCAGCGCGCGAATCCCGGTACGGATCTGTTGTCGGTGTTGTGCCAGACCGAAGACGAGGACGGCAACAAGTTCTCCGACGACGACATCGTCAACCACATGATCTTTTTGATGATGGCCGCGCACGACACGTCCACCTCGACGGTGACAACGATGGCCTACCACCTGGCCCTTCACCCGGAGTGGCAGCAGCGCTGCCGCGAGGAATCGGATCGGCTGGGCGACGGGCCGCTCGACATCGATTCGCTGGAGAAGCTCGAGACGCTGGATCTGGTGATGAACGAGTCGATCCGCATCGTGACGCCGGTGCAGTGGGCCATGCGCCAGACGGTGCGCGATACCGATCTGCTGGGTTACTTCATCCCGAAGGGCACCAACGTGATCGCCTACCCCGGCATGAACCACAGGTTGCCCGAATTGTGGACCGAACCACTAAAATTCGACCCCGAGCGATTCACCGAGCCGCGCAACGAGCACAAGCGGCACCGCTATGCGTTCACGCCGTTCGGTGGCGGCGCGCACAAGTGCATCGGGATGACGTTCGGGCAGTTGGAGATCAAGACGATCTTGCACCGCCTGCTGCGCAGGTATCGGCTGGAGCCGCCGCGCCCGGGTTACAAGTGCGAGTGGGACTACGGCGGCATGCCCGTGCCGAAAGACGGCATGCCGATCGTGTTGCGCCCGCTATAGAACTTGCGCGACCGCAGCGAGCCGCCGTGGCCGCGGCAAGGGCCGAGTCTCATGTGCGCTACCACCGTCGCTAGCGCACATGAAACTCACCTATCGCGACGGCCCCTTACCCGGCCGGGCCCGGTGCGGGCTCGAACCGTAGATACGCCTGAATCGTCGTACCGGCCCTGGTGGTGTGGGTTCGCACCAAGTCCGAGATGGCGTTGACCAGATACAGGCCGCGACTCGCGGGACCGCACGGGCCGGGGTCCAGACGACCCACGATCGGGTCGTCGAATCGTCCGGTGTCGCGTGCCTCGCAGACCAGATGTCCGTCGTCTTGCCAGAAGGCCAGCCGGCAGGCGCCCCCGGTGTACATCAGGCTGTTGGTGGCCAGCTCCGTGGCGACCAGCTGTAGATCCTCGATGCTCTCCTGACTCAACCCCATCCAGCCCGCGTAGTCGACGGCGAAGGATCGCGCGGGGCGAAGGTCGGCCGACTTGCGGACCATGTATGTGACGGCCCCGGGACCGGCGGCCAGCGGCTGGTTGCAGCGTTCCAGGACGTCGGCGGGAGCGTAGTCCGAGTTGTGCTGCAGCGTTCCGTGTTCCCACAGCAGCGGATGTGTCGCGCGCGCATCCGACAGCACGCCGTCGCCGAGCCGGCCCGCGTCGTAGAGGCACAGGCACGACGCGGGGTAGCCGTCCATGGCCTCGTTGACGAGTGCGTCGTGCTCGATGCAGGCGACGAACTCCTCGTCGGTGCGGCCCGGCCACGCGAGCTGGCTGACGATCCGGACTCGCTGATCCGGGTGCTCGTCGATGAACGCACCCTGCATCGCCATGAATCGGCAGGGATTGCGGGCCACCTCGGTGATATCAACCATGCGCACGTCCGCGGGTGGATCATCACGGGGGTACAACCCGTCGTGCAGCAGCGCCAGAGTCTCGGGAGGGGCGGCAAGCAGCACCGCCTCGTCCAGCGCCAAACCATCGCCGACGAAACGGCTTGCCAAGTCCAAAAACTCCTGCTGAGAGTGATAAATCGACGCGGAATGGACGAAACCGTATTGCCTGGTTTCGTTAGCCGCCTTCACTTCAGCGCTCTCGCTTTCGATCACTTGCGCCAACCCCCTGTTGGGCAGGCTGACGCCTCCCTCTGTTCCAGTACCCAAGACGGGCCTTCGCTATACCGCGCAACGGGTCCCATTTAGGTTTGCGGCACTGGTGGGCCACGTCGTCGGCTCGCGATCGCACTGTCACAGCCACCACGAGGCGGCCGCGTCGAGATGACGGCGGAGGCGGTAACAGGCGACGCTCTCGTCGGCGGCCTCGACCGCCTCGACGATCCGCAGGTGGGCGTGGTGCACGGCCAGCACGTCCGACCAGGTCGGCAGCGCCTGCCCGGTGCTGGACCAGTGCCGGCGAAACAGCTCGACGATGATCCGCAGGAACAGATCCAGCAGCGCGTTGCCGGCCAGTTGCGCCAGACCGACGTGGAAGTTGAACTCCTCCGCGATCGCCTGCCGCACGTCGTCGGCCGTTGGTTGGGAGTTCTCCGCAAGCCCGGAACGATGGGTGCCCAAAAACGCCGCCACCTCCGACTCGGCCAACCGTTTGACGACCTTGGTCACGTTGTCGATCTCGATGGCGTCGCGGACGCATCGCAGGTCTTCGCGGCTCGGCCCGCGGTACTGCAGGTACAAGGCGATCGTGTCGATGCTGGCCTGCGCCGCGGGTCGGGCGATGACCAGGCCGCCACCGGGGCCGCGGCGCATGTGGGCTATCGAGTGGTATTCGAGCAGCCGCACCGCCTCGCGAAGCACCGCGCGGCTCACCCGGTAGCGCTCGAGCAGGGCCGTCTCGGTACCGAAGACCGCACCCACGTGCCAGCCGCTGGCGGCGATGTCGTCACCGATGGTGGCGGCCAGCATCTCGGCCAGTTTGCCGCCGGGCGACTCGGAATCGAGCCGGCGGCGCCTTTCTCGCCCACGGTTTTCGTCCCCCGCATGATGATGCTGCAGCCAGCCGGTGACCGCTTCGACGTGTCGCTCCGACAGCGTCTTGGCGCGGGCGGCATCGCCGGCCGTGACGGCGGCGACGATCGCGGAGTGGTGCGCGTGCAGATGGTCGACCGCCTCTAATGCCTCGGTCTCCGAATCCGTTCGCGACGCCAGGGCATAGCGGGTGGTGAGCCGCATCAAGACGTCGATAAACAGTTGCAGCACCGGGTTTTTGGATTGCTCGGCCAGCGCGATGTGGAACTCGTCGCGTGGCGCCGGTAGGCCGGGCTTCCACTGCTCCTCGGCGTGCAGCACCGCACGCAGCCGCGCGATGCCGGCCTCATCGATGCGCTCGGCGGCGAGCGAGGCCGCCAGCGGCTCGAGGACCAGTCGCGCGTTGAGCAAGTCGCCCAGCGTCGTGCCCAGGTATTCGAGATAGATGACGACGGCGCGGGTGGCGGGCCCCGCATCGGGCTCGCAGACGTACAACCCCCCGTTGGGGCCGCGGCGCATCCGCGCGACCTGATGATGTTCGACGAGCCGCACGGCCTCCCGCAGCACCGAACGGCTCACCCCGAAGCGCTGCTGCAGATCTTGTTCGGAGCCCAGTGATTCGCCCACCGCCCAGCCGCGGCGAACGATATCGGCTTCGATGTCGCGGGCGAGGATCGAAGCGAGCTTGTTCGCCTGGCCGGTCCTTGGCTCCTGAGTCATTAGAGCTCGATCGCGCTCTCGGTCAGCAGGTCAGCAGCATGCACCCCGCGACGGGACCACCGCCGACGGAGACGACGCCCACCTCGGGGCGACGCGACACCTGCCGCTCCCCCGCGTCGCCGCGCAGCTGCAGACACCCTTCGTGCAGCGCCCAGTAGCCGTGCATGCGCCCCGCCGATAGCTGGCCGCCGTAGGTGTTCAACGGCATCTGCCCGTCGCGGGCGATCCGCGTCCCGCCCTCGACGAACGGGCCGCCCTCGCCGTCGCCGCACACTCCGAGCGCTTCCAGCCACGCCAGGGTGAGATAGGTGAAACCGTCGTACAACTCGGCGACTTGGAGGTCGGCGGGCTTCAACGCCGTGCGCGACCACATCTGCGCCGCCGCATCCGACATCGCCATCTTCGGGTAGTCCGCACGGTGAAACCAGCCGCCCGCTCCGTCGGACCCGCCGATCGCCTCGACCTGCACCGCGCGGTGCGGACAGTCGGCGGCGCGCTCCGCGTGCGAGACCACCACCGCGATCGATCCGTCGATCGGGACGTCGCAGTCGAGCAGCCCAAGTGGCGTGGACACCAACCGCGCGCCCAAGTAGTCGACCATCGTCATCGGATCCCGGTACACCGCAAGGGGATTCAGCGCAGCGTTGCGCCTGCCGTTGAGCGCGATCCAGCCCAGCTGCTCCTTGGTGGTCCCGTACAGCTCCATGTGGCGACGGCAGTTGAGCGCCAGCCAGTTGGCGGCCGAATAGGCATGCGCCGCAACCAGATCGTTGACATCGTCCATCGCACCGACAGCCGGCTTCGGCTCACCCTCGGGTGTCTCGAACATCCGAGCCAGCGGCGGCGCCGGCGCGTTCTCGTCCTGCTTGACGGGAACCGTGCCGCCGAGCATCTGGATCGTCCGGTACACCACCACGTGGCGGGCGCGTCGTTCGGCGACCGCGCGGCAGGCCGACATCACCGGCGAAAGCAGGCCGCCGGTGCCGAAGCCCGATCCGCAGTCCGCGGCATCGATGCGCAGCTGGGCGTTGACGTCCGCAGCGGGCGTGTCACCCAGGGTGGCGATGCCGTCGATGTCGGTCGGGGTCAGCCCGGCGTCCTCGATGGCGGCGCGCACCGCCTCCATGGTCAGGTCCAGGCCCGGGATGCCGGTGCGGCGGCCGATTCGTGAGATCCCGATGCCGGACAAGATCGCGTCTTTTTCGAAATGTGTCATGCACACCGCCCGTCAGACCAAGCATCGAATTAATTGAGTGTACTGTATTCGTCGTGTCGGACGGGCCGCTGCTCATCGAGTACTGCGACCGCTGCGCGCGCTGGGTGCATCCGGCCAGCGGCCAATGCCGCGAGTGCGGAGGCACGCTGGAGGCCCGGGAAGTCTCCGGGCGGGGCACCGTGTTCACCTACACGGTCAACCATCACCCGTACAACCCGGAGATTTCCACCCCGTACGTCATTGCCATCGTCGAGCTCGCCGAACAGAGCGGCCTGCGGGTCGCCGCCAATATCGTTGACTGCGAACCGGATTCGGTGAGCTGCGGGATGCCCGTCGCGCTCCGGCCGGAACGCGGCAGCGGCGGCGCGGCGCAGTTCGCGCCGGCCTGATTCGGCGCGGGCTAGTTGATCAACGGGTCACGCGGCATGCCGAGGATCCGCTCGGCGATCTGATTGCGCGTCACTTCCGACGTGCCGCCGGCGATCGCCATGCCGCGGGCCCCCATCATCAGCCGGCCTGCCAGGGCGCCGGGACCGTCGGTGAGCGCGACGTCCGGACCCAGCAGCGCCGCCATGATCGCGGCGCCCTCCACCATGTGTTCGGCCAGCTTCAGCTTGGTGACGTTGCCCTCCGGGCCGGGCCCCGCGCCCTCGACGCTGCGCGCGGCGCGGCGCAGATTCAGCAACCGCAGCGCGGTTTCCTCGGCCAGATACGAGCCGACTCGAATTCGCCCGCCCGCCAACCGATCCGGGCGCTGCTCGGTGAGCTGCACGAGTTGGCCGGCCAGCCCCTCGTAAAACGATCCGCTGCCGCCGATGCTGACCCGCTCGTTGCCCAGCGTCGCGCGCGCGACGGTCCAGCCCGAGTTGGGCGTGCCGACGACGTCCTCGTCGGGAACGAACAGGTCGTTGAAGAAGACCTCGTTGAAGTCCGAGCCGCCGGTCATCTGTCGCAGCGGGCGCACCTCCACCTCGGGCGCCTTCATGTCGACGATCACCGTGGTGATGCCGGCGTGCTTCGGGGCGTCGGGGTCGGTGCGCACCGTGGCGAGACCGCGCGCGCAGTAGTGCGCCCCGCTGGTCCACACCTTCTGGCCGTTGATCTTCCAGCCGCCGTCGACCCGGGTGGCGCGCGTCTTGATGGAGGCGGCGTCGGAGCCGGCGTCCGGCTCGGAGAAAAGCTGGCACCAAATCTCGTCCTTGCGCAGCGCCTTCTCCACGAATCGTTCGATCTGCCAAGGGGTTCCGTGCTGGATCAGGGTCAGGATCACCCAGCCGGTGATCCCATAGTCGGGCCGCTTGATGCCGGCCGCACGGAATTCCTCCTCGATCACGAGTTGCGCGACGGCGTCGGCCGCGCGTCCCCACGGCTTGGGCCAGTGCGGCATCACGTAGCCGGTCTCGATCAGCTTGTCGCGCTGGGCTTTTTTGTCCAGGGCGGCGATCTCGGTGGCGTCGGCGCGGATGGCGGTGCGCAGTTCTTCGGCTTCGGGCGGCAGGTCGAGGCTGTTCTCGCGGGCGACGCCGGCGGCGGTGCGCTCGAAAACGTCGGCGGCCGGCGCGTCACCGCCGAACAGCGCCGCGCTCACCACCGCCCGGCGCAGGTGCAGGTGCGCGTCGTGCTCCCAGGTGAAGCCGATGCCGCCGTGCACCTGGACGTTGAGTTCGGCATTGCGGACATAGGCCGGGAAGGCCAGCGCCGCCGCCACCGCGGCGATGAGCCGGAACTGTTCCTCGTCCTCGGTCGCAGCGCGGGCGGCGTCCCAGACCGCCGCGATCCCGGACTCCGCGCCCACCAACATGTTCGCGCAGTGATGCTTGACCGCCTGGAAAGTGGCGATGGTGCGCCCGAATTGCTGGCGCACCTTGGCGTAGTCGACGGCGGCATCGACGCAGTCCGACGCCCCGCCCACGGCCTCGGCGGCCAGCAACGTGCGGGCCCGGGCCAACGCCGATTGGCGCGCGCCCGGCAGGACGTCGTCGTCGGAGACGCGCACGTTGTGCAGGCGGACGCGTCCAGATCGGCGCGTCGGATCGAAGTTCTCCGGCACCTCGACCGAGACACCCTCACAGCCACGCTCGAGCACCAGCACGTCGTCACCCGCGGCGATCAGCAGCAGCTCGGCCAGCCCGGCGCCCAGGACGATTCCCGCCTCCCCGTCGGCCGTGCCGTCATTGACCTGCACCTGGCCGTCCAGCCCGACGCCCGCGACGACGGTCCCGTCGATCAGGCCGGGTAGCAGCCGCGACTTCTGTTCGGCGGTACCGTCTTTGGCGATCACCGCGGACGCGATGACGGTGGGCACGAAGGGCCCGGGCGCCACCGCGCGACCGAGTTCTTCGATCACCACCACGAGTTCGGGCAGCCCGAATCCTGAGCCGCCGTATTCCTCGTCGACGTGCAGGCCGAGCCAACCCAGCTCGACCAGGCTCGGCCAGAACCCGGGCCGTGGCTCGTCGGAGGCGTCGAGCAGCGATCGCGCCGCCCAGCGCGCCTTCTGGGAGGTCAAGAACCCGCGGGCTACTTCGGCGAGTTCACGATGGTCGTCGGTTATTGCGATACCCATGAGGGCCCTCCTCGCGCCGCATGCCAGCCGGGTTCGATTGTCCGCTCCCCTCGGACCGCCGCGCGATCCGCATCGTCGGAGCTGAAGCTGGGTGGCCTGCCCCGCTCCGAGGGGAAGCGGGGCGGCTGGCTAAAGAGTGTACTTAATGCGGGGAGGGCCCCAATCGGGGGCGCCTACTTGGGCGCGAACCGCTGCCCGGCGTCCAGGCGCAGGCATTGGCCATTGAGCATCGGGTTGTCCACGATGGCGGCGACCAGCTTCGCGTACTCCTCGGGACGGCCGAGGCGCTTGGGGAAGGCCGCGTCCTTGGTCAGCTGCGTGGCGAACTCGTCGGGAATGCCCTGGGTCAACCCGGTGGCGAACAGGCTCGGGGCGATTCCCAGCACGCGGATGCCCACCGAGCCCAGGTCGCGGGCCATCGTCAGGCACATCCCGGCGATGCCCGCCTTTGCGGCGGTGTAGGCGACCTGGCCGATCTGGCCCTCGAAGGCAGCAATCGAGGCGGTGTTGATGATGACGCCGCGCTCCCCGGTGTCCGGGTCTTCGGGCTCGTTCTTGGCCATGTGCGCGGCGGCCAGCCGGCTGATGTTGAAGGTGGCGATCAGGTTCAGGTCGATCACGGACTGGAAGGACTCGAGGTCGTGCGGCCCCGACTTGGTCAGCGTCCGCTTGGCGATACCGCCACCCGCGGTGGTGATCACGACGTGCAGCCCGCCAAGCTTGTCGACAGCGGCCTGCAGCGTCTCTTCGGTGCCGGTGAAGTCGGTGACGTCAACCGGGTAGAAGGTACCCCCGACGCCCTCGGCGACGGTCTTACCGTCGGAGCCCTCGCGGTCGAGGATGGCGACATCCGCACCGCGTTCGTGCAGCAGCTCGGCGCTGGCACGGCCCATTCCCGATGCGCCGCCGATGACGACGACCTTCTTCCCACTGATCTCCATCCGGGCGTCTCCTTCGTGGTTGTCAGAATCCCTGCGATCTGTAACGTTACGTAGGCACGCTAGCGTGTCCGCTCCTCAGGCCTGTCACCGAGCCATGCCAAGCTGGCGACCGTGCTCCTTCTCGACGTGGCAACGACGTCTGACGACGTCGGGAAGACGTCGTCGCGGCTGACCAAAGTCGCCCACATCGCCGGCCTGCTAACGCGTGCGGCACCCGACGCCGCGGCGGTCGCCATCGTGGTGTCGTGGCTTTCCGGTGAGTTGCGGCAGCGCCAGATCGGCGTGGGGTGGGCGGCGCTGCGCTCGCGCCCGCCGGCAGCCTCGGACGCCTCGCTGACCGTCTCCGGCGTCGACGCCACCTTCTCCGACATCGGCGCGGTGTCCGGCAAGGGCGCGCAGGCACGCCGCGCCGCGCTGGTGAGCGGCCTGTTCGCCGCAGCCACCGACATCGAACAGACCTTTCTGTTGCGGCTGCTCGGCGGCGAACTACGCCAGGGCGCACTGGCCGGGATCATGGCCGACGCGGTGGCGAAGGCCGCCGGCATCCCGGCGGCCGCGGTCCAGCGCGCCGCGATGCTGGGCGGGGACCTGCCGGCGGTGGCGGCGGCAACCCTGTCCGGTCCGTTGTCCGGCTCGGCCTCGGCGCTGGACGCGTTCACCCTGCGGGTCGGCCGGCCGGTTGACCCGATGCTGGCGCAGACCGCGACGAGCGTGGCCGATGCGATCGAACGCCACGGCGGGCAAACGATTTTCGAAGCCAAGCTGGACGGCGCGCGGGTGCAGATCCACCGCGCCGGTGACGAGGTCACCGTCTACACGCGAAGCCTCGACGACGTCACCGCGCGGCTGCCCGAAGTGGTGGAGGCGACGCTGGCGCTGCCGGTGGACGACCTCATCGCCGACGGCGAGGCCATCGCGCTGCGGCCCGACAACCGGCCGCACCGCTTCCAGGTCACCGCCTCACGATTCGGCCGCTCCGTCGACATCGCCGCAGCCGTTGCGGCACAACGGCTTTCGGTGTTCTTCTTCGACATCCTGCACCGCGACGGCGTCGACCTGCTCGACGCGCCGACCGCCGAGAGGCTGGCCGCGCTGGACGCATTGGTGCCGCCGGCGCAGCGGGTCGATCGGCTGCTCACGAGCGACCCCGCGGAGGCGGGCGCGTTCCTGGACGCGACGCTGGCCGCCGGCCACGAGGGCGTGATGACCAAGGCGCCCGGCGCGCCGTACCAGGCGGGCCGGCGGGGAGCGGGCTGGCTGAAGGTCAAGCCCGTGCACACCCTGGATCTGGTGGTGCTCGCGGTGGAGTGGGGGTCGGGGCGCCGCCGTGGCAAGCTCTCCAATATCCACCTGGGCGCGCGCGACCCGGCAAGCGGCGAATTCATCATGGTGGGAAAGACTTTCAAGGGCATGACCGACGCCATGCTGGACTGGCAGACCGCACGGTTCAGCGAACTCGCCATCGGCGAAACGGACGGTTACGTCGTCCGAGTGCGGCCCGAGCAGGTGGTCGAAATCGCGCTGGACGGCGTGCAGAAGTCGTCGCGCTACCCCGGGGGGCTGGCGCTGCGGTTCGCCCGCGTGGTGCGCTATCGCGACGACAAGAGCCCCGCCGACGCCGACACCATCGACGCCGTGCGCGCGCTGTACTGAACCGGGCATTGGCCAACAGGCGCAGTCGCTTCGGCGCGCGTAGGGTTTCCGCCGTGGCAGTCAGAGAGCACCGCGACGACGTCAGCTACATCCATACCGACGAAGGCCTGCCACCCGTGGCCATCATCGACCGCTCCCCTATCACCGCGCGACACAAGATCGTGTTCGGCGTCATCGCGGTGCTCGGCGCCGTCGCCTGGGCGATCATCGCGTTGGCTCGGGGCGAGACGGTCAACGCGGTGTGGATCGTCGTCGCGGCGATCTGTACGTACATCGTCGGGTACCGGTTCTATGCGCGGTTGATCGAGATGAAGATCGTCCGCCCGCGCGACGACTACGCCACGCCTGCCGAGTTTCTCGAGGACGGCACCGATTTCGTGCCGACCGACCGGCGGGTGCTGTTCGGCCATCATTTCGCCGCCATCGCCGGGGCCGGTCCGCTCGTCGGTCCGGTGCTGGCCATGCAGATGGGCTATCTACCGGGCAGCATCTGGGTCGTCATCGGCGCAGTATTCGGCGGCTGCGTGCAGGACTACCTGGTGTTGTGGATCTCCACCCGGCGGCGTGGCCGTTCCCTTGGCGAGATGGTCCGCGACGAGCTGGGCGCCGCGGGCGGGGCCGCCGCCCTCGTCGGGGTCCTCGTCATCATGGTCATCCTGATCGGGGTGCTGGCGCTGATCGTGGTGCGGGCGCTGGCCCAGAGCCCGTGGGGTGTCTTCTCGATAGCCATGACCATCCCCATCGCCCTGTTCATGGGTTGCTACCTGCGGTTCCTGCGTCCCGGGCGTGTTTCGGAAGTATCGGTGATCGGCTTCGCGCTGCTACTGCTCGCGGTGGTGTCCGGCCATTGGGTCGCCGAAACACCTTGGGGCGCAGCCTGGTTCACACTTTCTCCGGTCACGCTGTGCTGGTGCCTCATCGGCTACGGTTTCGCCGCGTCCGTGCTGCCGGTCTGGCTTTTGTTGGCGCCGCGTGACTACCTGTCGACGTTCATGAAGGTCGGCGCCATCGGGCTGCTCGCCGTCGGGGTCTGCATCGCCCGGCCGGAGATGCAGGCATCCGCGATCTCACAGTTCGCCACCAGGGGCAACGGCCCGGTGTTCGCCGGCTCGCTGTTCCCGTTCTTGTTCATCACCATCGCGTGCGGCGCGCTGTCCGGCTTTCACGCGCTGATCTCGTCGGGGACGACGCCCAAGCTGCTGGAGAAGGAAAGCCAGATGCGAATGATCGGCTACGGCGGCATGATCACCGAGTCGTTCGTCGCGGTCATGGCGCTGATTACGGCGGCGATCATCAACCAGCATCTGTACTTCACCATCAACGCGCCGGCGGCGCAGACCGGTGGCACCGCGGCCGGCGCCGCGCATTACGTCAATGGACTCGGATTGCCGGGCGCCCCGACCGACGCGGACCAGATCAGCCAGGCCGCCAGCAGCGTCGGCGAGAAGTCGATCGTGTCGCGCACCGGTGGAGCACCGACGCTGGCCTGGGGGATGGCCGACGTGCTGCAGCGTGTCTTCGGCGGCGCGGGCCTCAAGTCGTTCTGGTACCACTTCGCGATCATGTTCGAGGCGCTGTTCATCCTGACCACCCTCGACGCGGGCACCCGGGTCAACCGCTTCATGCTCTCCGACGCGCTGGGCAACCTGCGCGGCCCGCTGGCCAAGCTGCGAAACCCCAGTTGGCGCCCCGGCGTTTGGGGTTGCAGCCTGGCCGTGGTGGCCGCGTGGGGCGGCATCCTGCTGATGGGCGTGAGCGACCCGCTCGGCGGCATCAACACGCTGTTTCCGCTGTTCGGTATCGCCAACCAGCTGCTTGCCGGGATCTCACTGACCGTCATCACCGTGGTGGTCATCAAGAAGGGCCAGTTGAAGTGGGCGTGGATTCCGGGGATTCCCCTGCTCTGGGATCTTGCGGTCACGCTGACCGCGTCGTGGCAGAAGATCTTCTCCGCGGATCCGGCCGTCGGCTATTGGACGCAGCACTCGACGTACCTGGCGGCCAAGCAAGCGGGCAGGACGGCCTTCGGTTCGGCCAAAGACGCGCATCAGCTCGACGAGGTCATCAGGAACACCTTCATCCAGGGCACGCTGTCGATTCTGTTCGCGGCGACCGTCGTCATCGTGGTGATCTCCGGGATCGTGGTCGCGCTCGGGGCGATTCGCGGACCGGCCAGCAAGTTGGGCCGGCCCCTGACCGAGGACGACCCGGTGCCGTCGAAGCGGTTCGCGCCCGCGGGCCTGATTCCCACGGCCGCGGAGCGAGGGGTGCAGCGGCAATGGGCCCAGCCGACGACGTCGGCTCCCGGGGTCGTCGGCGCTCAAAAGCGATGACGTTCCCCGAAGTGCGGTAGCCGCCGCGCACAAATAGGTAGTCGACTACGCGTGCGTACTGGTGATCGCCGACCCTACGTTGAGTCCATCACCGGCCGACCTACCTGGCCAACGGGACCGCGACACGAAGAAGGTGGACGAAATGCTGGTCACGTCAACGGGACTCCGGACCGCACCCGATATCCAGCCCATACCGCAACCGTCGTCGGCGACGCCCGCCGTCGAGGCGGCACCCGCACCGGTCCTGATCAGTACCCAGCAGGTGCTCTTCGACACCGCCGTCGTCCAGCGAACGCGCCGCTCCCCGCTCCGCAGCCGGATCGCCGCCGGGCTGCGGCAGATGGTCGCTGATGCGAATCGGCCGCGGCAGCCCTACCTGAGGCATTACGTCTACCTCGAGAACGCCCGCATGGCACGCGAAATGGAGAGGCTGTGAACGTACTCATCAGCGTCGCCTGCGTCGGATTGATGATGGTGCTCGCAGTGGGGACCTACAACCTGCAGTGGTGGCTCGAGCGCAACGACTACGAGCGCCACTTCGAGGACTGACCGAACGCGAGGGCACGCCACGCGAAGAGGTCGTGCCGAAAGACGCGACGCGGTCCTAAACTTGCGCGATGAGAGTCGGTATCGACTTTGGCACCACGCACACCGTCGTCGCGGCCGTCGACCGAGGCAACTATCCCGTCGTGTCCTTCGAGGGCATGGATGCGTGGCCGTCGCTCATCGCCGCCAATGCCGCCGGGGACTTGCGGTTCGGCGCGGAGGCCGCCGCCGTGCGCCACGATTCGAATTGGTCGGTGCTGCGCTCGTTCAAACGATTACTCAACGACGCCGGACCCCAAACCGAGGTCACCCTGGCGGGCCGTGCTTATCGCCTGGCCGACCTCCTCACCGGCTTCCTGGCCCAACTGAAGGCCGATCTGCGGCGGCACTCGAACGTGGCCCTGGCCCCGGGCGAACCCATCGAAGCCGCGATCAGCGTGCCGGCCAACGCGTCGAGCGCCCAGCGCCTGCTCACTCTGGATGCCTATGTCGCGGCCGGTTTTCACGTCGTCGCGCTGCTCAACGAGCCGTCCGCCGCCAGCCTCGAATACGCCCACCGCTACCGGTCCACCATCACCGCCAAACGCGAGTACGTCCTCATCTACGACTTGGGCGGCGGCACGTTCGACGCGTCACTGCTGAAAATGACCGGGCACGCGAACGAGGTCGTCATCAGCGAAGGGATCCAGCGCCTCGGGGGCGACGATTTCGACGAGGCGATCGTCGAGCTGCTGCTCGCCGGCGCCAACCTGCCCGGCCTCGACACCGCCCAGCGCGACCTGCTCGCCGAGGAGTGCGCCACCCGCAAGGAGGCGGTCGGGCCGCAGACGCGCCGTTTCCTGGTCGACCTGTCCCCGGTCGATCGGCCGCCATTCTCCTGCCCCATCGACGACGTCTACTCGGTGTGCGCGCCGCTGGTCGACCAGACGATGCGGCTGCTCACTCGGGTCCTGCACGATCCGGCGCGGGGCCGCAACGACCTGGACTGGTCGGAGGTGGCGGGCATCTACGTCGTCGGCGGGGCCGGGGGCTTTCCGCTGGTGTCTCGGATGCTGCGCAGCACCTTCGGCGAGAAGCGGGTGAAACGCTCGCCGCACCCCTTCGCCGCCACGGCCATCGGACTCGCCGTCTTTCTGGACAAGGAATCCAATTTTGCTCTCTCCGAACGCTTCTCGAGGAATTTCGGAGTTTTCCGCGAGGCCGAGGCCGGCGCCGGGGTCGTCTTCGACCCGATCGTGTGCAAGGACGTTTCGCTTCCGGCCGACGGGCAATCCCCGCTGGTGGTGAAACGCAAATATCGAGCGGCACACAACATCGGGCACTTCCGGTTCGTGGAGTGCAGCCGCCTGGTCAACGGGCGGCCCGACGGCGACGTCACGCCGTATGACCCGGTGCTTTTCCCCTTCGACCCCGCACTGCACGACCGCGACGACCTGGGGCGTCAGCCGGTCGGCAGGTGGGTCGACGGGCCCGACGTCGAGGAGCGCTACGTCATCGCCCCCAACGGTGCGGTAGAAGTGACCTTGACGACGCAGCCGGCCGGGTTCGAACGCACGTTCCGGCTGGAGCGGTGCGCGTCCGCGAGTTGACGAGCATTCCGCCATGCAGCTATACGACGTGATGCGAACGACTTTCGCGGCACGGGAGTTCACCGACGATCCGTTGCCCGACGACGTGCTGGCGCGCATTTTCGACAACGCCCGGTTCGCTCCCAGCGGCGGCAACCGCCAGGGCGCACACGTCACCGTGGTGCGCGACGAAACGGTCCGCCGCGAGCTGGCCGAACTCGGCAAGCCCGCCGCTCGGCGCTACTTCGCCCAGTTGCAGGCGGGTGAAAACCCTTGGAATTCGGTTCATCCCAGCGGGGTTCCGCAAGACGTCATCGACGCGACCGAAATCCCCGACACGTTCGTCGCGCCGATCGCCAAAGCACCTGTGGTTCTGGTCGTTTCGGTGGACCTGACCGTCGTCGCCGCCATCGATCAAGACCTCGACCGCGTCGGCATAGCTGGCGGGGCATCGGTCTACCCGTTGATCTGGAACGTCTTGCTCGCCGCGCGCGTGGGCTACGGCGGCACCATCACCACGATGGCCATCGCGGCCGAAGAACACGTCCGCCGACTGCTGGGCATTCCCGACACGCACGCGGTGACCGCGGTGGTGCCGCTCGGCAGACCGGCGCGGCAGCTGACCAAACTGCGCCGAAAGCCGGTCGTCGAGTTCATCACTCGTGATCGGTTCGATGGTCCGGCTTTCGACGGCTGAGGCCTGAACCCTAGCCGCGCACCTGGGGCAACACGTCACGCTGCCATGCGGCGAAGAACCCGTCCATGTCGGGGCCGATCTGCTGAACGTAGATCTCGTCGACGTCGGCGTCGATGTACTCGCGCACCTGGGCGATGTGCTTGTCGGGGTCCGGGCCACAGGCCACGCTCTCGCCGACCGTCTCCGGCGGCACCAGCGACTGCAGAGCGGCGAAATCCTTGGGCCGCGGCAGGATTTGCGAGGTCTGTCCGGGCAGCCCCTCGTTAGCCCACAACCGGTGCGCGGTCTTCAGCGCGGCGTCGGCATCTTGGTCCCAGCAGACTTTGGTACCGCCCTGCACCGGCTTGTCGCCGCCGCCGGATTCGCGGAATTGCTTGACCAGGTCGCCGTCGGGCATGGCGATGCTGTATCCGTCGCCGATGCGGGCGGCCAGCTCGACGGCCTGCGGGCCGAACGCGGAGACGTAGATCGGCACCGGCTGTTCCGGCCGGGTGTATACCTGCGCCTCCTGCACCTCGTAGTGCTTGCCGTGGTGGCTCACCTCGCCGCCCTTGTGCAGCTTGCGAATGACGTCGATCGCCTCCTCCAGCATCTCGAGGCGCACACCGGCGGACGGCCAGGGATCGCCCAGGATGTGTTCGTTGAGGGCCTCGCCGCTGCCCACCCCGAGCACGAAGCGTCCGTCGAGTTGCACGGCCGCGGTGGCCGACGCCTGCGCGATGATCGCCGGATGGATGCGGATGGTCGGGCACGTGACGGCGGTGCTCACCGGCAGCGACGTCGCCTCCGACAACGCACCGATCACCCCCCACACGAACGGGCTCTGGCCCTGCTCGTCGTTCCACGGGTGATAGTGGTCCGAGATCCACAACGCGTCGAATCCGGCGTCCTCCGCGCGCTTGGCCTGGTCGATGAGTTCTTTCGGGCCGAATTGCTCGCAGGTGAGAAAGTATCCGATCTTGGTCATGGCGCCCGGCTACCCGCTGCGCGCCCGGTTATGCGTCAGGAAGACGCATAGGCCCCGCTGCGCGCCGAAGGCCGGAGCCGACCGAGGCGATGCACGTCCCGTTGTGGCGCCGATTAGTTTGCAAGCCAACGCTTCTCCACGTCAGCGGGCGCGGCTTCCATCAGGCCCTTCGGGTGCGCCGCGGAAGGACAGTGTGAAGTGCCCGCCTTTGAGCGACAACTCCGATGGTCCGCGTCGTTGTCGCTCGAAGGCGGGCAAACGCCCCACCCGCGAGAACAGCTTCGCCGATTCGGAGAAGGTAGTTCTCCGCACTCGAGAGACAGATTACGATCGCAGGTGACCTGTGCCGGTGTGACGCCCGGAGCAAGTCCGCCAACCACAACGATCGGAGTCCATCATCGACGCCTGGATTCTCGAAGGCGTCCGCACCACGCGCGGGCGCGACCGCCCCGGGGGCGGGATGGGCACGGCAACGATCACCGAGCGGGTGTGACCGTGCCCGAAACCGTGAATCTCGAGCGGCCCCGCGACGGGGTCGTCATTCTGCGGCTCAACCGCCCGCAGCGGCTCAATGCCATCAACGAGACCATGCAGACCGAATTGCATGATGCGCTCAACGATCTGGCCGCCGATCACGCGGCGCGCGCCGTCGTGCTGACGGGCGCCGGGCGCGGGTTCTGCGCGGGCATCGACATGCGGGACTTCGGGCCCTCGATGTTGGACGCGAGCGCGCCCGCACTGGACCGGATGCGCTTTCAGGAAAAGATGGCCGCCCTCGCCGAGGCGGTGCGGGCATTGCCGCAGCCCGTCATCGCGGCCGTCAACGGCCCCTGCGTAGGGGCCGGGCTCGCGCTGTGCCTGGCCGCCGACATCCGAATCTGCTCGGCGGCAGCTTCTTTCGGCAATGCCGCAATCCTGCTCGGGCTCTCGGGCGCCGAGATGGGCATGAGTTACCACCTGCCCCGCATCGTCGGCACCAGCGTTGCCGCCGACTGGATGCTCACCGGCCGCACCGTGTCCGCCATCGAGGCGGACCGGCGCGGTCTAATCAGCGAGGTCATCGAGCCGGATGCTCTGTCCGATCGCGCGGTGGAATTGGCGTCGCTGATCGCGAGCCACGCCCCGCTGGGTGCGCAACTGACCAAGCGCGCCCTACAAGTCAACACCGACGCCACGAGCCTGGCGTCGGCCATAGAACTGGAAAACCGCAATCAGGTGATTTCCCACGCGACCGACGAGGCGGCCGAGCGCCGCAAGAAGTGGTCTTCATGACCGGTCCCGCCGCCCGGGACGCCGACGCCATCACCGCGCTCGAGGACTCCGGCCTGGTGGCCCACAGCAACTCAGAGTGACCAACCAAGAGAGGACGACGCATGTCGTGGGACTTCTCCACCGAACCGGAGTGGGCAGCACAACTGCAGTGGGTCGAAACCTTCGTGCGCGAAGAGTGCGAGCCGATCGACTTGATTGTCAAGGAATCTCACGACCTCGGCGACCCGGTGCGTCAGGCGCTGATCCCGCCGCTGCAGCAGATCGTGAAAAAGCGTGGCCTGTGGGCGACCCACCTGGGCCCGCACTTGGGCGGGCCGGGCTTCGGACAGGTAAAGCTGGCGCTGCTCAACGAGATCCTGGGTCGCTCGGAATGCGCGCCGATCGTATTCGGCTCGCAGGCTCCCGATTCCGGCAATAGCGAAATCCTGGCGCACTACGGCACACCCGAGCTCAAGGAGCGCTACTTGGAGCCGCTGTTGGACAACCGCATCATTTCGTGTTTCTCGATGACCGAGCCACAGGGCGGGGCCGATCCGAAAGTGTTTCGCACCACCGCGGTACAAGACGGCGATCATTGGATCATCAACGGGGAGAAGTGGTTTTCATCGTTCGCCTCGATGGCGTCGTTCATCATCGTGATGGCGATGACCGATCCCGACGCCCCACCCTACGAGCGGTACTCGATGTTCGTCGTCCCCGGCGACACCCCCGGCATCAACGTGCTGCGAGACGTCGGGCTGGGTTATCAGCCGACCGGCGGTGGGCGTGAGGGTTATGTACGTTACGAAAACGTCCGCGTGCCGGCCGATCACATGTTGGGCCCGCGGGGCGGGGCCTTCGTCGTCGCGCAGACCCGCTTGGGCGGAGGGCGGATTCACCACGCGATGCGCACCGTAGGCCTGGTCCGCCGGATCTACGACATGATCTGCGAGCGTGCGGTGTCGCGTTACACCCAGGGTGAGCCGCTGGCCAACAAGCAACTCGTGCAGGAGATGGTCGCGGACTCGTGGATGGAGCTCGAGGCGTTCCGGCTGCTGACCCTTCAAACAGCTTGGAAGATCGACCAATTCAACGACTACAAGGCCGTTCGCGCCGACATCTCGGCGGTGAAGGCGATGATGCAGAAGGTCCTGCACGACGTGTCGTCTCGCGCGCTTCAGGTGCACGGGTCGTTGGGCACCACCCACGAGATGCCGTTCGTGCAGTATCTGGTGGAGTCGTTCGTGCTCGGACTGGCCGATGGTCCGACCGAAGTGCACAAGGTCACGCTGGCGCGGTTGCTGCTGAAAGATCGTGAGCCCGCACCGGACCTGTTTCCCTCGCAGCATCTGCTGCGGTTGCGCGCGGCCGCGGAGGCCAAGTTCGCCGACAAGCTGGCCGGCATCCCCCGCCCCTGAGCGCGAACAACCGATCAGACGGCTTTGGTGACACCGACGTAGGACAGCACCACGTCGGACAGGTCGGTCGTACGGGTCAGCACCGCATAGGAGCGGATGAACGACTGGCCCACGCACCCGTCGATCTTGACGTGAAAGTTGCTGATCATCACCCACGGATCTGCACCCTTGAACTGCTTCTTGACCACCGGCACCACGATGACCAAACCGGGCTTGAGTCCCACGCTCATCACACCGTTGATGGGCGTCGAGACGAATGGGAGCAGCGGCGGCAGCGTGCCGGTCGCGTCGAAGGTGGGGCTGACGCCGGGGATGATGCCGGCGCCGCCCTCCATGATCACGCCGTTGGAGGTACTCATGTCGATTCCGCAGCCGATCTGGTATCCCACTTCCAGGACGCCGTGGGGCTCCTCGGGCCCTCTGAGCGAGCCGACGAAAATGCCGCTGGACATGTATTCGCGGGACGAGATGGCGGTGGTCAGCGGTGCCACCGGAACCTGCATCTCGTCCTTTGCGCCCACTCCCAGAGTCCAGCCGTCAGGGGTGTTGAGGATCGCGGGAGGATTCGAAGGCACCGCCCCTTCGGCCGGTGGCGCCGCATCGGGAGGGGCGGCGCCCGACTGGGGTTCAGAGCCGGCCGAAGGCGCCGCGATCACGGACATGGCGAGGCACACGGCAATCGCGGCGGCACGACGGACGACAATGGCTACCGGCCTCACGGGCGAAACCGTACGCAGGGTCGAGTCAGCCGCGTGAAATTTGCTGGCTTGCAATCCGAACTTGTTGTTCGTTCGTGACTTTGCCGCGATGTAGAATCGGCATCAGCGTTTCGACAATCTCCAGTATCCGGACGGATTACGGAGAGCAGGGCAATGACATCTCACAGGTGCGCTCGCGTACTGGTCGCGGGTTCGATGGTCATCTCGGCTTTGACCTGCGGCGCGGGCACAGCGCTCGCAGACCCTGACGCCGGTCAGCAGCCCGACCTTCCCTCGATCGACGAATGGCCGATACAGTTTCCGACCACCTTGACCAACCCGGTCGACGATGATGAAAACGGTTTGCCGAGCGACTGGAACAAGGTGGGAATGATTTGCGAAAATCTATCAGCCCACTGCGGCTGATCAGCTGTCCCTGCTAAGCCAGCGTGATCCTGGCGCGGTCCAGCAGTCGCGGCAAAACCGCTGCCATGGCTTCCCATTCGGCTCGCGGCGCGGCGCGTCGCCGATTGTGTTTGACGATCAGCGACCACGTCGCCGCCGATTTGAAGCACGCCAGCGCCGTGAACCACGCCAATTCGCCGACCTCGCAACCCATCTCAGACCGGTAGAGCTCGATGAGCTCGGCGATGGGCGGCGCGATGCCGTCAGCCGGGTCGACCCGCCGGTAGGTGTCCGGGTCGCAGTTGATCAGGAACCATCCGGCGTCGATGCGGGGATCGCCTATCGACCAGATCTCCCAGTCGATGACCGCGTTGACGTGCGATCCTGCCGCGAGCAGGTTGCCCAGCCGAAAGTCGCCGTGCACCACGCGGGGCGTCATCGCGCTCGGTGCGCAATCCAGCAGCTCGTCGCGCACGTTCGGCCAATCGGGCACCAGCGCCGGGTCGACGGTCCGCAGCGTGTCGGACCAACGCTGGACTTCGGCGACCGGATCGACCACCGGTTCGTCGCCCAGTCCGAGCTCCGTCGGCGCGAGTCTGTGCAACGCGGCCATGGCGCGGCAGGCATTCCGATACCGATCGCCGAGAGCGGGCACTGGCGCGCAATCGTCGAACAGCGGTTCCACGCACTCGCCTTCGACGTGCGTCATCACGTAGAGCGGTGGCGTGCCGGGCGGATCCCCCGTGTCCTCCCACAGCACCGTCGGCACCGGAACATCGCTCGCTGCAAGCGCTTTGATGATGCGGGCCTGGCGCAGCACGTCGCGATGCCCAACGGGTTCGACACCCGGCGGGGCGACTTTGATCACCACACGTTGGCCGGAGCTGGTGCCCGCGAAGGTGAGACTGGAGGCTCCCCCGGACAGCGGAGCGACGTCGACGACGCCGGCACCGTCGAGTCGCCGACGCAGCTCGGCCGCATCGAGCTCGGCCATTCAGCCCGCCGGCGCGGACCAGCCGACCTCGGCGAGGAAGGGCTGGGTGTGTGCGATGCGACCGGTCAGGGTCTTCGGATCACCCGTGCATAGCCGGAACGCCGTTTCGGTGATCAGCCCGATGTCCTCGGTGCCGGTCTTGGCCAGATCCAGCGTGCCGGCGCCGGGTGTGGCCACGGGGTTGGACGGGGCGGCGGCGTTGACTGCGATTCCGTCGTCATACAGTTCGGCCGCAAGGCTTTTCGTCAATCGGTTGAGCGCGGCCTTGGCCGTGCCGTAGATGCCGAAGCCGGCGGTCCGGTCGAACTCCGAAAACGGCGGCCCTGGCGGCAGGTCGCCGCCCACCGAGGTCAGGTTCAAGATCCAGCCGCGCCCGCGCTCGCGCATCGGGGGTATCGCCAGCTGGCACAGATGCAGCGGCCCGAGCACGTGCATCTCCATCATCAGCCGGGCGCGCCGCTCGGGAAACCCGTCGAGAGGCCGCAGGAACGTCACCGCGGCGTTGTTGACCAGGATGTCGGGTGCGCCCACGCCGTTGACCACCTCGGCGAAAAGCCGTTCCCGGTCTTGCGCTTGGGAAAGATCCGCTTGAACCGCAATGGCTTTCCCGCCCGCCGCGACAATCTCGTCGCGTGTTTGGCTCAGCGACCCCTGGTACTTCGGATCGGGGTCCATCGTGCGGGCGGTCAACGCCACCGTCGCTCCGCGTTCGGCCAGGCGCGCGGCGATTGCCCTGCCCAAGCCCCGGCTGCTGCCGGTGACCAGGGCCACCAGCCCGTCGCAGCGTTGCGCGCTCATGATCCGCCTCTCCGAACCCGTCCGTCGATCTGAAAACGGCTTCTCCGTATCAGAGAATGCCATTATCGCCGGTTGAGCGAAAGTCTGGGCTCGACGCGTTTCGTCAGCGCCGAAGCCGCGACCGGCCCGCCTTCCGGCGTAGTGCATCCAGGGAGTAGGCGCCGCCCCCGGCGAAGACGAGCAGGAAAAATCCGAAGCAGAACAGGATGGCCAGCGCTCCGCCGTTGCCTGCGGGCGGATCGGCGACGGGCCACAGCGCCTCGGGTTGATGACTCGAGAAGTAAGCGACCGCCATCTCCCCGGAGGCGACGAACGCGGCGGCGCGAGTGAATAACCCGCCGGCGATGAGCAGGCCCGCGACGATTTCGATCAGCCCGGCATACCAGCCGGGCCAGGATCCAACTTCGACGACAACGGGCGATGGGACGGGCCAGTCGAAGAGGCTCCTCGACCCGTACGCGGCGAAGAGCAAACCGTAGACGCACCGAAACAGGCTCAGTACGGCCGGGGAGTAGTGGGCCAGTCTTTGGTCGAGGTTCGTCGTCACGCTGGCAAGGTTACGGTTGCCACCCAGGCGATCGGCGGAGACGACGCCATTCGACGCACCGTCGGGGTAAATACGTACGTGTGCCCAGGCAGGCAAGGAGGCGTTGTGACCTATCTGTTTCTCCTCGGCGCGATATTCGCCGAGGTAATAGCGACCAGCCTGCTCAAGGGCACCGAAGGCTTCACCCGCTTGTGGCCGACCGTGGTGTGCCTGATCGGTTATGCCGTCTCGTTCGCGCTGCTGGCGGTGTCGATTTCGCGCGGTATGCAGACCGACGTCGCCTACGCGTTGTGGTCGGCCATCGGTACCGCCCTCATCGTGTTGATCGCCGTATTGTTTCTCGGCTCCTCGATATCGCTGTCCAAGATCGTCGGGGTCGGCTTGATCATCGCCGGCGTGGTCACGCTGAACCTCGCCGGTGCGCACTGACCGCGTCCTGCGAGAGCCGTCCGAAACGGACTAGGGTGGGCGCGCACGCAACGACGGCAGGAGAGATGTGAACCTACGCTTCCGCGAACTCGCCCTGGCTCCGGTGATCATGGTGCTGGCGCTGCTGCTCGCCCCGTCGGCGTCCGCCGACACCTACACGGACCAGCTGGTGAGCAGGTTCGACAGCGAGACGCACGTGGTGGTCGACCCGGGGGCCCGGCCGCCGCTGCAGAATCCCGACAAGCTGAACCAGCAGATCCTCACCAGCTCGTGGACGTGGAGCTCGGACCCTCCGGTCTGGGTGGCGGTGGTGTCCCCCGCCCAGAGCGGCGTGACCACGCCCGACGCCGTTCACGCCGCCATGCTGAGCCGCAACCCCAGGTTCAGCGGCGTCATCCTGGTCATCGACTCCCGCGGCTACCACGTGCGCGCCTACAACGTGCCCAAGGCCATTGCCGACAACGTTGATCAATTCATGAATCAGTCGGCGAAAGATCACCACAACGACCCGTACGGCGCCACGAGTGCCTTCGTCGGCAAGCTGGCGAGCGCCAACGCGGTGTCCCGCGGACCGGTGACCACCTCTCCCGTCGCTCACCAAAAGCACGACGACTGGACCTGGCTGAAGGCGACGCTGGTCATTTCGGGCATCGCGCTGGCCATGGCCGGCTTGCTCTGGTTCGGCGTGCGCCGAAATCGTAAGCACCGCAAGGACAATGAGGCGCGCGAGGAGATCAAGCAGGAGCTGATCGTGGCCACGTCGAATGTCAGCGATCTCGACAACGCCGTGCTAACCGATAGCGGCGCGGATGTCAGCGCCGAGTCGCTGAAAGCCAACTCCAGCTTGTACGACGCCCGAAACGCTTATGAGAAAGGCGATTACGGGGCCGCACGGGCGCATCTGCGGGTGGTGGAGTCCACGGTCGCGAAGGCCAACCGGAAGCTGGACCCGCGGCGCACGCCCGACGTCGCCGCCGTGAATTCGGTGCCGGCCGCCGATCGTAAGCAGGCCACGGTGCGCACCACGAACCCCGACACCGGTGAGTCGGTGACGATCAACAACAACAACTACAGCACCGCAGCGCAGCCCGGTTACCCGTACTACTACGGCGGTGGCTACCACAATGGGATGTTCTTTTACCCGGGCTATTACCCGTACGCGTTCTGGGGCCCGGGCTGGACGTGGGCGCTGACCGACGTGCTGCTGATGGACGCGCTCCTGGACGACCATTGGGGCGGCAGTTACGAGCGCGGCTTCGAGGCCGGCCGCGATTCCGCCTTCACCGATGCCAATAGCTATGGCTATGACGATGGCCAGGCAGCCGGTTATGACAGCCCGTCGGCGGACGTGGGGTTCACCGGCGGCGACGCCGCATTCTCCGGCGGCGGCGACGTCGGCTTTGGCGGCGGGTGGGACTCCGGCGGCGGCTGGGACTCCGGCAGCTCCGATTTCGGCGGCGGCTCCGATTTCGGCGGCGGATCGGACTTCGGCGGGGGGTCCGATTCGGGCGGTGGCGGCGACTTCGGATTTTGATCGCCCGGGATGTGATCATCAGCCGGGACTTTCGGAGAAAGCGCTCACGTACGGGGTCGCAACGACTGGGGTAGCGTTCTTCGCGAGCCTTCGGTAATCCCACGGCGAAGCAAGGATCGCAGCATGAGTTCGTCTTTATATGGTCTGCTGACCGCACTAACCCTTGTCCTGGCGCTGTCGTTGGCGGCCGTCGCCGCCGTGTACGTAAATCGCCTGGAGCGCCGCACGGCTGCTCCCGTCGGTGAAGACATCGGGAGCGCCAAAGCGGTCCTGCACAAAGTGCGGAAAGGCGAACCGATGTCACGGCAGGAGTTGAACTACGCGAAGCAACTCGTTGCCGATCGTGGCTCCTTACTGACCCTTTGCATCCCGGGCGCCTTGTTCATGCTGGGCTGTTTTTATGTCTTCGGCAGTCTCTACCACTTGCATGGAGCGACTCCCTCCGAGCGGACCTTCCTCGGGGTGATCCCGATGTTGACCTCGACGAACCTCGCCATTCAAATCCGCCGCCACGCAGGGTTGAAGCGGCGGCTGAACAAAGTGTCCTGACCGAAGACAAGGCCAGGCATCCCGTGCGCTCACGGGCCGCCGGATGGGCCGGCGCGCCTTACCGGCCGGGTCCGGGTTGCGGTGTTTCTGGTCTTGCACAATGATGTGTCAATTGGGCACATGACCGTCTACTATTTGGCGGGCACCAGGGCGAGAGCGGGGGGGCACGAACACGATGTCCGTACCGGGTCGCGAGAGATGATCCGATGAGCCCTCGTTCAGTCGGGCGGACAGTGCTTTCGCGTATCTGGATGCCGTTGGTCGCGGTGGTCGCGGTGGGTGTGGGCCTGCTGTGCATGTACAAGGTGCATCAGTTCTCCGAACCGGAGCCGGTCATCACCGTCAACGGTCCGCAGGCACCCGAAGAGTTCAACCTCAAACGGATCACCTATGAGGTGTTCGGTTCCGCCGGGCGAGGCGGGAAGCTCGTCTACGTCGACATCGATGGCCATCCGCACGAGGTCGATATCACGTCTTTGCCCTGGTCCCACACGGAGACCACCACGCTTACGGTGGCATCCGGCAGCATTTCGGTGCACGTTCATGGCGGTCAAGTGGGTTGCCGGATGCTGGTCGACGGCGTTGTCCGCGACGAGCAATCCGGTGACCATCAGGACGCCGACGTCCAGTGCAGGGTGAAGTCGGCATGACCGAGCACCGCCTCGACGAGCCCCGGGTCAAACGTCCCTTCATCCCCAGGATGGTCCGCGCACTGGCGATACCGATCATCTTCTTCTGGGGGCTTCTCGCGGTCACCACGAATACCTTTATGCCCCAAGTGGAACGGGTCGCAGAAGAGCTCGCCGGGCCGATGGTCCCGCACTACGCACCCTCGCAGCGGGCGCTGCTGCACATCGGCGAGAAGTTCCACGAGTCCAACTCGACCAACCTGACCATGGTGGTGTTCGAGGCGAACCGCCAACTGGGCGACCAGGACCACCGGTACTACGACGATTTGATGCGCCGCCTCGAGCGCGACACCAAACACGTGCAATACGTGATGGATCTGTGGGGCAAGCCATTCACCGCGGCCGGGGCGCAAAGCGTCGATGGCAAGTGCACCTACGTGCTCTTGCGTCTCGCCGGCGACATCGGCCAGATTCAAGCCAACCAGTCCGTCGACGCCGTCCGCGACATCATCAAGAAAGACACGCCGCCGCCCGGGCTCAAGGTCTACGTCAGCGGTGCGGCTCCGCTGGCCTCCGACACACTCGCCATCGCCAATGCCAGCCTGAACAACGTCACGATCGTCACGATCATCCTCATCGTCGTGATGCTGCTGTTGGTGTACCGCACGCCCGCCACGCTGTTGGTGCCCCTGCTCGGAGTCCTCATCGAGATGCTCGTCGCGAAGGGCATCGTCTCGACCCTGGGGCACTACGGGTACATCGAACTCTCGTCGTTCGCGGTGAACATCGTCATCGCGTTGACCCTCGGTGCGGGAACGGATTACGGCATCTTCCTGATGGGCCGATACCACGAGGCCCGACAGGCCGGCGAAAGCCGGGAGGACAGCTTCTACATCGCATACAAGGGTGTCGCGCCCATCATCATCGGGTCCGGCCTCACCATCGCCGGCGCGTGTTACTGCTTGACGTTCGCGCGCCTCAACTACTTCCACACCATGGGGCCGGCCGTCGCGATCACCATGCTGTTCACCATCGCGGCGGCGATGACGCTGGGTCCGGCGGTCTTGACCGTCGGCAGCCTGTTCGGGATGTTCGACCCGAGAACCAGCGCCAAAGGGTATCTCTATCGGCGCATCGGGGCGAGCGTCGTGCGCTGGCCGGTGCCGATCCTGGTGGCCAGTTCCGCCGTCGTCATGCTCGGCGCGATCTTCGTGCCGAGCTACCGGCAGAACTACGACGACCGGCAATACCAGCCGGCCAGTGCCCCAGCGAATCTCGGCTTTCAGGCCGCCGATCGGCACTTCCCCAAGAGCAAGCTGTTTTCCGAGATGCTGATGATCGAGACCGACCACGACATGCGCAACTCGGCCGACTTCATCTCGCTCGATCGCGTCGCCAGGGCTTTGATCCGCCTGCATGGGGTGGCGATGGTGCAAGGCATGACGCGGCCGTTGGGCCGGGCGCTCGAGCACGCCAGCATTCCCTACCTGTTCACCACGCAAGGCAGCGGCAATGGTCAACAACTCCCGTTCAACAGGGAGCAGAATTCGAACACCGACGCGCAGGCGGAGATCCAGGCGCACTCTGTTGCCGTCTTGCGCAAGGAGATCGGCTTCTTCCAGAAGGTGTCCGACGAACTGCACCAGACGGTGCTCACCGTCGAGGACCTGGAAAGGGTCAGCAACGAAATCAACGAGGAGATCGCGAACGTCGACGATTTCTTCCGCCCGATCAAAAGCTATTTCTATTGGGAGAAGCACTGTTTCGACATTCCGATCTGCTGGTCGTTCAGATCGTTGTTCGACGGGCTCGACCAGATCGACCACCTGGCCGAGGACATCAAGTACGCCAGGATCTCCCTCGTGGAGGTCGATAAGGCCTTCCCGCAGATCATCGCCCAGCTGAAAGCCACCGCCGACGACACGGAAGCCCTTCAGTCGAAGTTGGTCAACAGCTACGGCTCGGCGGATCTACAGTCCATTCAAACCGAGCAGACCTACGACGATTCGATCAACGTCGGCAACGACTTCGACAAGTCCCGCAGCGACGACTTCTTCTATATCCCGCACGAAGCCTTCGACAACGAGGACCTCAAGGCGGGCATGAAGCTGATGATGTCGCCGGACGGCAAGGCCGCCCGCTTCATCGTCACGCACGAGGGCGACGCCATGGGCCCCGAAGGCGTCGAGCACGTCGAACAGTTCCCCGACGCGATCAAGACGATCCTGAAGGAGACGTCGCTGGCCGGCGCCCGGGTCTATATCGGCGGTTCGGGGTCCAACGACAAGGACATCAAGCAATACGCGATGTCGGATCTGCTGATCGCGGCGATCGCGGCCTTTGTGCTGATCTTCTTGATCATGCTGTTCATCACGCGAAGTCTGGTGGCGGCGTTGGTGATTCCGGGCACCGTGGCCTTCTCCTACGCCGGGGCGTTCGGCCTGTCCATCCTGTTCTGGCAGCACCTCATCGGTCTGCACCTGCACTGGCTCGTCCTACCGCTGACGTTCATCATCCTGGTGGCCGTCGGATCGGACTACAACCTGTTGTTGATCAATCGGGTCAAGGAGGAGCTGCACGGCGGGATCCACACCGGTCTCATCCGCGCGCTCGGCAGCACCGGCGGTGTGGTGACGTCGGCCGGTTTGGTGTTCGCCTTCACCATGCTGGCCATGCTCACCAGCGATCTGAGAACGATCGGGCAGGTGGGTTCGACGGTGTGCATCGGCTTGTTGCTCGACACCCTGATCGTGCGCTCGTTTGTCGTGCCGTCCATCCTGCGGATCCTGGGGCCGTGGTTCTGGTGGCCGACGCTGGTGCGCGCCCGTCCGCTGCCGCAGCCGTGACCGGCCGACGAATCGTTGACCGGGCCGAACGCATCTCGTTGATGTGCTGACATGTCGACGAAACGCGTGCGACGACCCGCGCCGTCTCGCCGCCGTCGCCGCCGTCGCCGCCGTCGCCGCCCAGATTCCCGCCGACAAGGGCTACCTGAAGATCTGATGAGAGAACCTCGGGCGCGCTGGCGGCGACGGGCATAATCGTGTCGTGAAGGGGTCCGGCACTGCGCTGCCGAAAAAGCGTGCCGGATCGCTGCTACCCAGTGAAATGGCGCAGGCGTCGGTGATGGGTGCGCTGTGTGCGGCGATCGCCATCATCGCGGTCATCCTTCCGCACGCGGGTTGGCTGGGTCTGCTGGGCACCGTGCCGATTGGGCTACTTGCCTATCGGTATCGGATCCGGGTCCCGATCACCGCGGCGATCGCCGCTGGTGTGATCTGCTTTTTGGTGGTCGGCTTCAGCGGCGTCTTGACGGTCGCGCTCTGCGCCTACGTCGGCGGACTGGCCGGGATGGTGACACGCCGCACCCGCGGCACGCCCACCGTGATCGCCGTGTCATTTGTCGCCGGAGTCGTCCTCGGCGGGGCCGGCGTCATCGCGTTGACCGTCCTGGCGCGGCTTCGGCAACTGGTGTTCGACACGATCGCGGCCACCGTAAACGGAGTCGCGGCGGTGATTGCCCGCGTGCCGCACCTGCAGGCTGGTGCGCAGGAGCTCAAACGGTTGCTCGCCGAAGCGCTGAATTATTGGCAGTGGCTGGTCCTCGGATACGCGGTGGTCGCGATCATCGGCGCCTCGGTCATCGGCTGGTGGACGCTGTCGCGGGTGCTGCAGCGGCTAGGCAGCATTCCCGATGTGCACAAACTGGACGCACCACTTCGCTGCGGGCCGATCGCGCCGGTCCCGGTGCGGCTGGACGAGGTTCGCTTCCGCTACTCGCATGCCGATCACGACGCGCTGCGTGCGGTGAGCTTTGACGTGCAGGCGGGCGAATACGTCGCGGTCACCGGAACGAACGGCTCCGGGAAAACTACGCTGGCACTGATCCTGGCCGGCCGCGAACCGACCTCGGGCACGGTCGAACGTCCGGGGGCGGTCGGACTTGGCGAACTCGGCGGCACCGCGGTCGTCATGCAGCACTCGGAAAGCCAAGTGCTGGGCACGCGGGTCGCCGACGATGTGGTCTGGGGACTGCCCCCCGGCAAGACCACTGACGTTGGCCGGTTACTGCATGAAGTCGGGCTTGACGGCATGGCCGAGCGCGACACCGGCGGGTTGTCCGGCGGTGAACTGCAGCGCCTCGCCGTGGCCGCGGCGCTGGCGCGGGAGCCGGCACTGCTCATCGCCGACGAGGTCACCGCGATGGTCGACCAGCACGGCCGGGATGCGCTGCTCGGCGTGCTGTCCGGGCTCAACGAGCGTTATCGAACGACCCTGGTGTACATCACCCATTACACCAACGAGGCCGATGCCGCCCACCGCACGATCAATCTCAGCGCTTCGCTGGATAACACCGCCATGGTCGAGACCGCGGCCGCGCCCACGCCGACGCTCGCCGCGGGCCACCAATCCAGCGCGCCCATGCTGGTACTCGCCGGTGTTGGTCACGAATACGCCAGTGACACCCCCTGGGCGAAGACCGCTTTGCGCGGTATCAGCTTCGCGGTGCATGAGGGCGACGGGCTCCTTATCCACGGCGGCAACGGCTCCGGTAAGTCGACGTTGGCGTGGATCATGGCCGGACTGACGGCGCCGACCAGCGGTACCTGTCTGCTCGACGGACGCCCGATTTCTGAGCAGGTCGGTGCGGTCGCGCTGAAATTCCAGGCGGCCCGGTTGCAATTGATGCGTCCCCGCGTCGCCCTGGAAGTAGCTTCGGCGGCGGGCTTTTCGCCCGACGATCACGATCGAGTGGTCGCGGCGCTTGCCGTCGTCGGGCTGGATGCCGCGGTGGCGAAGCGGCGCATCGATCAGCTCAGTGGCGGCCAGATGCGCCGCGTGGTCCTGGCCGGATTGCTGGCGCGGTCTCCGCGCATCTTGATCCTCGACGAGCCGCTGGCGGGGCTAGATGCCGCCAGCCAACGCGGTCTGCTGCGGCTGCTCGCGGATCGTCGTCGTGACACCGGTCTGACCGTGGTGGTCATTTCGCACGACTTCGCCGGACTGGAGGAGTTGTGCCCGCGCACCCTGCACCTGCGGGACGGTTCGCTAACGGCGGAGGCGACGGCCGCCCGGGACGAAACGGTGGCGACAGACGCTCCGGCCAAGCAGAGGCCCGCTCGTCGGCGCCCCGTTGTGCTGCTGCGGCCGGTGCCGGGCAGCTCACCCATCCACGAGCTGTGGGCTGGAACGAAATTGCTTGTCGTCTTTGGCATTTCGCTGCTATTGACATTCTTTCCCGGCTGGGTGGCGATCGGGCTCAGCGCCGCGTTGGCGGCCGCGGGAGTACGGCTCGCGCGTGTTCCCCGCGGCGCGCTGCCGTCGGTGCCGCGATTGCTGTGGATCCTGCTGGCCATCGCCGGTTTCGCTGCGGCGTTGGCCGGAGGCAAACCCGTGATCCAGGCGGGAACGGTCTCGCTGGGTCTCGGTGGCCTGTTGGATTTTTTGCGCGTCACCTCGCTGTCGCTCGTATTACTCGGCCTGGGCGCGCTGGTGTCGTGGACCACTAATGTCGCCGAAATTGCGCCCGCGGTAGCCACTTTGGGTCGCTTCCTGCGACCGTTGCGAATCCCCGTCGATGACTGGTCGGTTGCCTTGGCGCTGGCCCTGCGCACCTTCCCAATGCTGATCGACGAATTCCGGGTGCTGCACGCCGCTCGCCGACTGCGGCCGCATATCACACCTCGCACCCGTTGGGCCCGTCTGCGGCGCACGGCGGCGGAGGTTATCGACCTGGTCGTCGCGATCGTCACCGTCACGCTGCGCCGCGCCGACGAGATGGGTGATGCGATCACGGCCCGTGGCGGCACCGGCCAGATCTCCGCGGCCCCCTCGCGACCGAAACCGGCGGACTGGCTGGCGCTTTCGATCGCCTTGGCAGTGTGTGGGACCGCCGTGACGGCCGAGCTCGCGTTGTTCGCCGGCCGCTGACTCGAAACGGGCTCAGAACCGCGCCAATGCGGGCACGTCCGCCAACGCACAATCCGGGATGCCTTCGGCCGCTCGCAGCAAAAAGTTGAGCTTCGCGATGCGCTCGCCAGACCGCGGTGCGCCATTCTTCTGAAACGGCGCCCCCAGGCCCACCGCCAGGTCCATCACCACATCGTCGATGACGCCGCCCGAGCGGCCCGAAGGGATGGCCAAAACGCCATTGCGCCTAGCGTATTCGAAGCAATCCAGGGCCTCGGCGATCGTTCCGACCTGGTTGGGTTTCAGAACGAACCCACCGACTGCGGACATCTCGACGGCGCGCCGCAAGCGGGCGCGGTTGGTGACGATCAGGTCGTCTCCGAGGATGATCGAGCGGTGCACCGTCTGGACCGCTTTGGCGAATCCGGCCCAGTCATCCCCGTCCAGCAGGTCTTCGATGAACAGCATCGGGAAGTCCTGCGACAGCGCCCGGGCATAGTCGATCAACGCCTCCGCGGTCACCCGCTCGCCATTGAATGCGTATGTCGCAGAATCCCTGTCGTACACCTCGCTCGACGCGCAGTCCAGGGCGAACGCCATGATGTCGGCGCAGCCGGCGCGCTCGACGGCTTCGGCCAACACTTCCAGAACGACGTGCGGGTCGCTGGACGGCGCGACGTATCCGTACGACGACGCCAGCATCGGTGCGCGGCCCAGGCGCTCGGTGAGCACCTCGCCGAGCGTCTCGAACAAGCCCACGCCTTTCTCCACCGCGGATTCGATCGAGTCCGCGCGATAGGGCACGACGAGAAACTCGCTGAAGGTCTGGCGGACATCGCCGTACTGACCGCCATTGATCATGTTGAAGCTGGGTATCGGCACGGTGGCCGGCGGTTCGAGCCCGAGCAGCGCGCCGATATAGGTGTACGTGGGTGTGCCGGCCGCGGCGGCGGCCGCCCGCAGCAGTGCGATCGACGTGGAGTAGATCGCGTTGCCGCCGAGCCGGTGCTTGTCCGCCGTGCCGTCGAGGTCGATCATGACCCGGTCCAGGGAGCGGGGGTCGTCGAGTTTCGCGCCGATCAGGGCGGGGGCGATCTCGTCGGTCACCGCGGCGATGGCGCGGTGCACGCCCAGCCCGTTGTAGTGGGTGCGATCCCCGTCCCGCAGGACGAACGCCTCGTGTGAACCCACCGAACTGCCCGTCGGTGACGCGCCGCGACCGACAACGCCGGTGTCCGTGGTGATCTCGACCTCGAGCAGGGGCCGGGCTTTGCAGTCCAGCAGTTGGCGGGCGATGACGGATGCGATCTTCACCATCGACCTCCCGGACCCAGGATCTCAGCGTAAGACGGCAGCACTGAGAGGTCACTGAGAAGCGGCGTACTAGAATTTATACAGGACTCATTTGTGAAAACCTCGTGCGAGAGATCAAAGGAGATCTTCATGCGGCCGGTGGTGAACCTTGATCGGTGTGAAGGCAATGCCTACTGCGTGAACATCGCGCCGAATGTTTTTCGGCTCGACGATGACGACTACGCGGTGGTCACCGCGGACCCGGTGCCCGCCGACCAAGAGGCGCTGGTGGAGAAGGCCATCGCCGAGTGCCCGCGCGCCGCCTTGTCCCGCGAGGACTAGCGCCTGACGACGGCACCACTGACCGACCGCGGGATCATCCGTGCTCTTCTCGGATGCCGAACGTGTTGACGGCCAGAGCAAGCAACAGGTATCCGCCGATGGTGAACGTCAAATCCATGCACTGCTGCTGGGTAAACAACTCGCCCAGCAGATCCCAAGTCCCTTGGCTGATGGTGTTGTCCGCGGTGAGATCGTCGACGGCGCGGATCACCGCCTGGTCGGTGTGGTCGGCGCAGCTGCCGGACCGAATGCCCTCGATCTCGGGTTCGGTCAGGCCCGCGCGCAGAGCGATCGGGATGTGGTGCGACCACAGGTAGCCGCAATTGCTGCGGTGCACCACGCGCAGCAACGCGACTTCGCGCACCCGGGGCGACAGGGTCGAGCGGGTGAGCAGGTAGGCATTGAACGGCAGGTAGGCCGCTGTCAGGTCGGGGTGGCGGACCATGGTCGACAAAACATTGCCCGCGCCAACGGGATTCGCCCGCTCGGCCGGGATCAGCGACGCCAGCGCGGCGCGGGCTCGCTCGTCCCACTCGTCGGCGGGTAGCGGTGTCAGGCGCAGCGGATGCTCGTCGGCCGCGGCCATGCTATTGGATCGGTTCGTCGCCGAGCACGGTGGTGCGCAGCATTTCTCGACGGGACTCCGGGTCGTACGGGGCGGCGCGGTGCAGCACCCCGCGGTTGTCCCAGATGACGGTGTCGCCGATCGACCAGCTGTGGCTGTAGACCTTGTCCGGCACCGTGGCCCGCTCGAGGAGTTCGTCCAGCAGGGCGCGTCCCTCATCGAGATCCATATCGACGACGTAGTCCGCGGAGGCGCCCAGCACCAGCGACTTTCGGCCGCTGCGATGCGTCCACACCAACGGGTGTTCGTGGGTGCGACGGGATCGCCAGCGCTGCACCTGTTCCGGCGACGGGTCGGGGTAGACGCGACGCTGGGAAGCCTCCAGCGAGTGCACCACACGCAGGGCGCCGAACCGCTCCTTCTCCGCGTCGCTCAGGGCGTCGTAGGCTGCGTACGAGTTGGCGAATTCGGTTTCACCACCCCATTCGGCGACCTGTACCGCCGACAGCACGGTGGCCTTCTGCGGGCATTCGTCGCCCAACGGGGTGCAGCCGTCGATGTGCCAGTCGAAGGTGGCCTTCAGGTAGGCGGCCGAGGCGTTCTTGGACTTGTCCAGCGTGATCGGGTAGATGCCGGCCACCGGATGGTGGCCGTCGGAGGAGTGGTCGATTTCGCCGAGGCGGCGGCAGAAGCGGACCTGTGCCTCCGGGTCGAGTTGCAGGCCGCGAAAGACCAGAACCCCGTTGTCTTCCAACGCATCCAGCACCGCTTCACCTACCGAGTCGTCTCTTGCCAGGGCGGCCGGCTGCAGGCCGGCGACCTCGGCACCGACCGACTCGGTGAGTTTGGTGATGGTGAGCAGACCCATGGTCGGTCCTTTCGTCAGGGCACCGGTCCGCCAGTGCGGATCATGACGGCGTCGGCGGCATCGACCGGGGCGGGTTGATGCATGATCTCCACCGCCATGGCGACCATGATCAGCGAATAGATCATGTGCAGCAGGTTCAGCGCGTCGTCGGGCACATTGTCGAGGGGAAACTTGTCGCAGTAGTCGATCGCCTCTTCCAGGCGCGGGAAGAACGCGTCGTAGAATTCCCGCAGCTGGGGCATCGACGCGTTGACCCGGGCGTTCCAGCGCTCGGTTTCGGTTGCCAAACACCATGTTTGGGCGTATTCCTCCAGCTCGGCGAATGCGCTGGGCAACATGGTCTGCATGGTCACACTCCCACCGAATCCTGTTCGCGGCGATAGGCTTCGACCCAGTCGACGGCGACCTTGTGCAGATGGCGCACCAGGATCTCCTGGTCGTTGAGGGGAAACTCGTCGACGATGCCGTATTCCAGTGCCGCCTGCGTCCCGCCGAGCATCCCGGCGTCTTGCAACGCGAACTCCTTCAACACCACCGAGGCGACTTCGTGCTCGATACGCTCCCGCACGGTGCGCGCCGGATGGAAGTAGGTGTAGGCCTCGAACCGGTGCGTGTTGTGTGAGGTGGGCCAGTACCGGTACAGCAGATACCAGCCGCCATAGATCAGGATCTCGATGTTCGGGAAGATCTGGAAATTGCTGATGCCCCACGGCTCGATCCGCCCGGGATTGAGCCCAGGTGGCAGTTCGCCGATGTCGGGCGTGCGCCACGGTCCCACCAGCCCGCTGCGGGTGGCCCGCTCGATCGGGTACATGTATTCGGGCGGCAGTAGCCAGCGGCGCCGCCCGGCCGTGGAGACCAACCGGTGCGGGCCGTCGAGTTGGAAATGGCCGCAAGTGAATCCGGCGTTGGGATCACGCACCTCGGCGGGCACCTGCTGGGAGTGCAGCGAGGGCACGTGGTAATACTCCTGGAAGGCGTCGGCGAAGATCTTCCAGTTGCTGTTGTTGTGGGCCACCCACTCGTAGCGTTCGGTCAGCTTGCCGAAGGGATAGTCGTCGAGGCCGGTGATCATCGGACCGAGGAACTCACGCAGGCCCTGGCGTGGTTCGGGGTCGAAGTTGATGAAGACAAAGCCGTTCCACACGTCACAGTGCACCGGCCGCAACCCGTACTGCGCGGGATCGAGGTCGAAGAACTCCGATTCCTGCTGGACGAATTTCAACGCGCCCTGCAGGTCGTAGCGCCAGCCGTGGTATTTGCAGGTGAACTGCCGGCATGTCCCGCGGGTCTCCTCGCCAGGAAAGTCGTTCCACACCAGTTTGTTTCCGCGGTGGCGGCACACGTTGTAGAAGGCGCGGATGCGCTCGTCCTTGCCTTTGACCAGGATCACCGAGACGCCGGCGACCTCGATCTCCTTGGTGAGGTAGCTGCCGACACGCGGCAGCTCCTCCACCCGTGCGACGTTGAGCCACGCGCGTTTGAAGATCGCTTCGCGCTCGAGTTCGTAGAACTCCCGGGACGTCGAGTCCTTGAAAGACACCGGGCCGGTTCCCAATTCGGGATAGTGCTCGGTCCAGGAGCCCTCCGGGGGCCTGCCTGCTCTGGTCATCGGATCCTCGCTATCACATCACCGCTCCACCGTTGACGCCTAGAACCTGGCCGGTGATGTACCGGGCTTCTTCCGAACATAAAAACCCCACGGCCGCGGCAATGTCGGCCCCGGTGCCGAGGTAGCCCAACGGGATATTGCTGGCGATCTGCTCATTGGACGGCAGGTACCCGGCGGCCTGGCCCCGGTGCTGCATCGGGGTCTCGATGCCCGAGGGCGGAATGTTGTTCACCGTGATCCCGTGCGGCGCATACTCTCGGGCCAGTGACTTGGTCAACGTGATCACCGCGCCCTTGGACGCCGCGTAATGGGCGGCGAACGGGGAGCCGCGCTGGGCGCTCGAGGACGAGATCATCACGATCCTCCCCCAATTCGCCTCCATCATGTCCGGCAGCGCGAGCTGGCAGCAATGAAAGGTGCCGGTCAGGTTGACGTCGATGATTCGAGACCAGTTCTCGGCGGTGATCTCCAGGAAGGGTGAAAAGTCGAACATGCCTGCGCTGGTCACCAAAACCGTCACCGCGCCCAGCTCGCTGCGCACCTTCGCGAAGGCCTGCTCTACCGTGGACCGATCTGTGACGTCGGCGCCGGCCCCGAGCGCGGTCACGCCAGCGGCCCGCAGGTCGTCGGTGACGCGTTGCGCGGCATCCTCGTTGACGTCGAGCACCGCGACTTTCATTCCGCGCCGGCCCAATTCATGACAGGTTGCCTCGCCCATACCCGAGGCGCCGCCGGTCACCACCGCGACCCTCGTCATCGACGCCGCTCCACCATCGACCGCCTTCTCGCTCACTCGTAGACCACCCGCACCGTGGGACTGGTGGGCAGGGCCTGACACGTCAACACCCAGCCCTCCTCGACTTCATCCGGCTCGAGCGCGTCGTTGTTGATCATCCGGGCGCTGCCGTGCGTCAGGCGGGCCATACATGTTCCGCACGAGCCGATCTCACACGAGGACGGCGCCCGCAGTCCGGCCATCCGGGCCGTCTGCAGCAGCGTGTTACCCGCATGGTACGGCGCGGTCGTCGTCGAGCCGTCCAGCACGATGGTGACCTCGTCGGTCACCACCTCGGTGTCCGGCGGCGCCGCCGCGGCTACGTCGTCGACGTCGAAATGCTCGATGTGCAGGCGATCGGCCGGCACGCCCGCAGCCGATAAGGCGTTTCGCACGATATCCATGAATTCGTTTGGCCCGCAGATGTACACGTCGGCGTCTCCGGCGTCCGCGACGAACGCCTCGATGTCCGCCTGGGTGACGAAACCCCTGTTGTCGTCGAGATGATGGTGCAGCACGAAGCGATCGGCGTGCCGCGCGCTGAGCGACGCCAACGCCTCGTCGAAGATCACCGATTCACGGTTCCGGTTGGCATAGAAAAGTCGCGTGGCCCGCTCGCCGGACGTCAGCGCCGTACGCACGAGCGAAAACACCGGCGTGATGCCGCTTCCGCCGGCAAAGGCGATCAGCTCTCGATCGCTCTCGCGCAACACGAAGCGGCCCTGCGGTGGCAGGGCGGGCAGCTCGTCACCGGGCGTGGCCGTGTCGTTGAGCCAGTTCGACACCACGCCGTCGCGGTCGCGTTTGACGGTGATCTGCAGATCCTCGCCCAGAGCGGGTGACGACGACATCGAGTAACACCGTCGGTGCTCGCGGCCGTCGACGGTGACCAGCAGCGTCAGAAACTGTCCGGCTTGGTAGCCGAACCGCTTCGCGCTGCTCTGCGGAACGTCGAGAACGATCGACACGGCGTCGCGCGTCTCGGAAACCACGCGCTTGATCCGCAGTGGCACAAAGCCATCCGGCAGCGCGGCGACGTCGACGCCGCCCGATCCGGCCTCGTTCACCGCGGCCGGACCGACGTTCGCGGCCGCCCGAATTTCACCCATCCCGGCCACAGTATCAACTACTTGCGATTAGTCTCAAGTACTAGAGATTGGCGGCGTCCGTCGATGGCCGCGCTCGCGCCGTCCGGGGCGGGGTCAGCCGTCGACGTGGTCGTTGAACAGTTCATGACCGGTGCCCTTTTCGACGACGCGGCCCAGCAACTCGCGGAGGGTCCGCTGCTCTTGCTCGGTCAACACCCCGAACACCTCCTGGTGTGCGGCGATCGCGTCATTCACCACCGTTTCGGCGACCTTGCGCCCCTCCCCGGTCAAATAGGCCCGCAGGATGCGTGCGTGCTGGGGGTCTTGCTTTCGTTCCACCAGACCACGACGTTCCAGGGCGGTGAGTGCGAGCTGGACGCCTTGCGGGCTGATCAGCAGACGCCGCGCCAATTCGGCGCCGGATAGGCCTGGCTCGTTGGCCAATTGGCGCAGCACGCCGATCTGGGCGGTGCTCACACCGTGTTCGCGCATCGCCTCGTTGATGGTGGTCAGCGAATAGTAGAAGGCCTGCTTGAGCAGCCACAGGATGTTGTCGGTGAGTTCCATTTCCCGCCTCCGTTACGCCGCGGGGCTTTTGTAGATCTGCCCGTTTTTCATCACGAAGCGGACGTCGAGCGTGGCGGCGATGTCGTCGAAAGGGTCTCCGGGAACGGCGATGATGTCGGCCAGGTAGCCCGGCGCCAGCCTGCCCAACTCGTCATCCGCCTCGATCAGCTCGGCAGCCACCACGGTGGCCGCTCGGATCGCTTGCGCGGGAGTCATGCCACGTTCGACCAGCGCGCCGAGCTCCTTGGCGTTTTGGCCATGCGGGATGGCGGGTGCATCGGTGCCGCATGCGATTCGCACGCCCGCATCGATTGCCTTGGGCAACATCGACTTTGCGCGGGGGAACACCTCGAGCGCCTTCTTGCGCAGCTCCGGCGCGATGCGGTCGATGGCCATCGCGTCGGTCAGATACGTGGTCGACACCAGGAACGTGCCGTGGTCGGCCATCATTTGGATGGTCTCGTCGGTCGCCAGGAAGCCGTGTTCGATGCAGTCGATCCCGGCGCGAATGCACGCTTGGATGGCGCTGTCCCCGACGGCGTGCGCGGCCACCCGGACTCCAGCCCGATGGGCCTCGTCGGCGATCGCCGTGAACTCGGCGTCGGAGTACTGCTGGGCCCCCGGTGCGGTGCTGTGTGACATCACCCCACCCGAAGCCGAGACCTTGATCAGCTTGGCGCCGTGCCGGATCTGGTAACGCACGCAGGCGATCACGTCGGGCACGCCGTTGGCGATGCCTTCGGCCACCGACAGCGGCATGATCCCGGGAGCCAGCCGCTGGAACACCGTCGGGTCCAAATGCCCGCCGTACGGGGTGACCGCATGGCCGGCGGGATAGATGCGCGGCCCGACGTGCCAGCCCTGGTCGATGGCGCGCTGCAGCGCCACGTCGAGCAGATAGCCCCCGGTCTTGACCATCAGCCCCAGATTGCGCACCGTGGTGAAACCTGCCTCCAGGGTGGTGCGTGCGTTGACCGCGCCACGCAGCGTGCGATACGCGGGGTCGTCCTGCACGCCATGCATGGGCGCCGGCAGCCCCTCCGGACCGCCGGGGCCGCCGATGAGCAGGTTGAGCTCCATGTCCATCAGTCCCGGGAGCAGGGTCACGTCGCCGAGGTCGATGACGGTCGCCGAATCCGGAAGCGGCTCTTGCGGATTGATCGCGGTGATGCGCTCACCGTCGATCACCACTTGCGCCGGCGTGTGAATCTGGCCGGTCACCACGTCACCCCACCGCGCCGCGCGCAGCACCGTGGTCATGGAACGGGCTCCGACACGCAGTCCAGCGTCGACGCACCCGAATCGGGGACGCGGGGCTGCTTCCAGCATTCCACCGGGAACGACACCATGATCATGGAATACAGCAGGTGCATCAGATTCTGGACATCGTCGGGCAGGTCGTCGAGAGAAAACTTGTCGCAGAACGTCAGGGCCTCTTCGGCCCGGGCGGTGATCGCGTCGTAAAAGGCCTTCATCTGCGTCATGGAGCTGGCCAGCCTCTTGGCGTAGCGTTCGGGTTCGCTGGGCAGGCACCAGTCGGAGAACGGTTCGAGGTCGGCGAATTCGGGGGGCAGCATCGGCATCGCGTTCACACTCCTGCCGTAGAGGTCCGGCGATAGTCGTCGATCCAGGCCGCGGTCTCCTTGTGCAGATGACGGATCAGGACCTCCTGGTCGCACAGCAAGAACTCGTCGATCACTTGGGATTCGAGCATCGTCTGCGTCGCCTCCAGGGTGTTGGCGTCCTGCAACCCGTATTCCTTGAACGACACCGCCGCCAGTTCCTGGGCCACCCGCTCGCGCGGGGTGCGCGGCGCGGGGAAGTACAGCGTGCCCTCGAACAGGTGGCTGTTGTAGGACGTCGGCCAGTAGTGGTAGGTCAAATACCAACCCTGGCCCCAGAACAGGATGACGAAGTTGGGGAACAGCTGGAACGAATCCAGGCCCCACGGATCGCATTTCGCGGGGTTGAGCCCGGCGGGCATCGGCCCCAGATCCGGCTTGTCCCAGGGGCCGAAGAGCCCGCTCTGGCAGATGTCCTCCGTCGGCTTGCGCATCTCGTCGGCCATCTCCCAAGCCCGCACGCCGGAGGTGCTGACCAGGCGGTGCGGCCCGTCCAGCCGGTAGTGCGGGGCTTCAAATCCCGCCTCGGCGGCCGCCTTTGAGTACGCGGTCGGCGACTGGTTCGCATGCAACACGGGCGCGTGATAGAACTCCTGGAACGCGTCCATGTACAGCTTCCAGTTCGCCTTGACTTCCGAGCGGTAGTACCACCGCGACGTCATCTTGTCGAAGGGGTACCCCTCCAGCCCGGTGATCATGGGCCCCAAGAACTCTCGCAACGATTGCTCGGGCTTCTTGGCGAAGTTGACGAAGATGAAGCCTTCCCACACGTCGCAGTGCACCGGTACCAGGCCGTAGCGACTCTTGTCGAGGTCGAAGAACTCCTCCTCCTGCTGCACGAAGGTGAGGTTGCCGTCCAGGTCGTAGCGCCAGGCGTGGTATTTGCAGGTGAACTGCCGGCACACGCCGCGCGTTTCTTCCTGCGGCATGTCGTTCCACACCAGCTTGTTGCCGCGGTGGCGGCACACGTTGTGGTAGGCGTTGATGCCACCAGATGTGGTGCGCACCAGAATGATCGACGTGTTGACGACCTTCAGCTCGCGGGTCAAATAGCTGCCCTTGCGCGGAAGCTGTTCGACGCGACCGACATTGAGCCAGGCGCGCTTGAAGATGGCTTGGCGTTCCAGCTCATAGATCTCCGGGCTGATGGAGTCCTGGTAAGACACCGGATCGGTGCCCAACTCGGGGTAATGCTCGGTCCAGCTGCCCTCTGGCGGTTTGGGGAATCGAGCCATGATCGCTCCTTTAGCAGTCCACTCTCACCGGACCTTCGCCGCGCAGCCTCTCGCCACAGTCGCTGTCTGCGCGAAACGACCACCTGCGCACCGGTTTCACCGATCCCCTAAGAGCTCCGTCACGGCCGACGGTATATCCTCGACCCCATCAATAGCAAGTAGTTGATATTGGCCTCGGGAGGCACGGATGGACCACAACCTCGGAGTGCGAACCGCCGCTGGCGATCGGGTGCGGCAGCGGACCGGCGTCGTGCGGGTCATCTCACCGCATACCGAGGAACCCATCGCCGAGGTCGACGCGGCCGGGCCCGACGACGTCGACGCGGCGGTCGCCGCCGCGCACGCGGCGTCGCCGCGCTGGGCCCGCAGCGAGCCGTCGGAACGGATCGCGGCCATCCGGCGCCTGGCCGACATCTACGACCGGCGCCGCCCCGAGATGGCCAACACCATCAGCGCCGAGATCGGGGCACCGATCAGCTTCGCCCAGCGCGCCCAGGTTGGCCTGCCCGCGTTCATGATCCGCGCGTTCTGCGACTTGGCCGAGAGACATCCGTGGCAGGAGAGCAGGCCCGGGTTCTTCGGCACCGACGTGCTGGTCCGCAAAGAACCCGTCGGCGTCGTCGCGGCGGTCGTGCCCTGGAACATGCCCCAGTTCCTCATCGTCACCAAGCTGGTGCCCGCACTGTTGGCCGGCTGCACCGTCGTGCTCAAGCCCGCACCCGAAAGCCCCTTGGACGCGCTGCTTTTAGGCGAGATGCTCGACGAGGCCGGTCTGGCACCCGGCGTGGTCAGCGTGCTACCCGGTGATGCGGCGCTCGGCGCATACCTCGTTGCCCACCGCGGAGTGGCCAAGGTGTCCTTCACCGGCTCCACCACGGCGGGCCGCGCAGTCGCCGCGGCCTGCGCCACCAACCTCACCAAGGTCAGCCTCGAGCTCGGCGGCAAGTCCGCGGCGCTGGTTCTCGACGACGCGGCGCCGGACAAGGTCGCCGCCGGGGTGCGATCGGCCAGCCTGTCCAACAGCGGGCAGATCTGCAACGCTCTGACGCGCGTCCTGGTCCCCCGAGCGCGTCATGACGAATACGTCGACGCGCTCGCCGCCGAGATGAGCGGCCTTCGCGTCGGCGACCCCAGCGACCGCGAGACCCAGCTCGGTCCGTTGGTCTCGCGTCGCCAGCAACAGCGCGTGCGCGACTACATCACCATCGGCCAGCAGGAGGGGGCGCGCTTGATCGTCGGCGGCGCCGACATGCCCGACGGACTCGACCGCGGCTGGTACGTCCAACCCACCCTGTTCGCGTCCGCCGACAACGCCATGCGGATCGCCCGCGAGGAGATCTTCGGCCCCGTCATCACGGTCATCCCCTACCGCGACGAGGACCAGGCAGTCCAGATCGCCAACGATTCCGACTACGGGTTGGCCGGCTCGGTCTGGAGCAATGACACCGACCGGGCGATGGCACTGGCCGCGCGGATACAGACCGGCACCGTCGGCATCAACCAGGGCTACACGATGGATCCGTTCGCGCCGTTCGGCGGCGTCAAAGCCAGCGGATACGGCCGGGAACTCGGGCCCGAAGGGCTCGACGGCTACCTCGACACGAAATCGATCGCGGTCGCGCCTGGCGGCTAGGTATCTACCCGGTTTCGCTCGCGACGTACACGGCCACGTACCCGATGGGGATGCCGGTCCATGTTGCGATGCATTCGCGTGCCGCCGGCTCCACGGCGGTCCGGCTGCTGGCGCGGGTGGCCCTGCCGATCTCGGGAATCCGGATCATCCATCCGTCCGCGTCGCGGGCGATGTCGATATCGAAGCACTGACCGACCATCGGACACTTCACGCGGTGAGCGGCCCGCTGTCGGCGGGTGCTGCGCAGCGATTGGCGGCGCAGCAGAGTGGGCTGAACAGACATGTCTGCTTTCGGTGAGTCGCGGACGAACCGCGGGCAAGATTAATCCGCATCAAGGCGAAAACCTAATCGGCGATCTCGGCCGGATAACGGCGAACCGTCGGTCAGTGCGGAACGCCCTTCGCTACGCCGCGGCGGCATCCGACCGACTCGTCGCGCCGGACCCCCCGAGGAGGAGCTGCGCAGCTCAATTGTGTTCGCCTCGAATCGATTTCGCGCAAGTGGCGGACGACATCGAGGACGCGATCGGCTGGCCCATTGATGCCACCGTCCGGGACCGAGCGCGCGTAGTTGACGCTGCGAGTGACCGTTATGAAAGGTTGTCCGAAACTTCTGGCCGCGCCATGCCTAGGGAGTTCGGACGCAAGATCTGCCACCCGGCGCAGGTTTGTGATCTGGACCACATCTAGCGATATGATGTTGTGCAGATCACAGTAGGGAGATTTCATGGTCGACGTGGATCGCTCTAAGAAGGCCGTTATCACCCCTCGGGCCGGCGCGGCCGTCAATTCACACCGTGTGCTCGTCGCCGTCCTGACCGTCACCGTCCTCATCTGCGCGATCGTGGGTGCGATCGCGGCCGCGGCTATGGGACAAACCACCGCCGCGCTTCTCATCGCGCTGGTGGGCGGTGGGTGGTTCTCGGCCGCCGTGCTCTGCTAGCCGCGAGGGCAGTGCGGAAGCCGGTGCAGTGCGTCGGGATCGCTCTGCACCCGCAGCCGGCGCCGTCCGCCCTCTGCGGTGTCCACGCCGATAGGTAACTCGTCGCCGCGCTCGCTGGCCGGATCGACGAAAAGCTGCAGTTCGTCGGAGTCGACGAACAACACCGCATCATCGTGCGAGAGCGTCCATGGGTGGCCATCGGTGGGCCATCGGCCGCCGACGACCCGAATGGCGTCGCCGTCCCCAGCCTCGTCTTCCTCCTCATCGGCCATCACGCAATCGACCCATAATTTCGCCGGTACCGGACGGAAATACACCGCGAGGCGCTGGCGGTTGAGGTCCAGGCCGATCGGCATACCGATGGGCGGCAGCGACGTGCCCTCGGGCTGGTCGTTCAGCGACTTCTTGACCTGACGAGAACCGACGCCGGTGCCGAACCAGTCGATGGTCAGCACGGTGGTGATGTACTGGGCGATCGCCAGGGTCAACAATCCGCCCGCACCGGCGGCCCCAACGCCGGCGGCCCCCGCCACCCAGGTCACCGGCAGCGCAAGCAAACCGACAACAGCCGCGGCGCCCGCGGCAGTGGCCACCTTTCCGGCCGTTGTCAGGCTGAAGTCCGCATTCACGTCCGGCTCGGAGTTCTGCGCCGGCCGCACCCCCACGGTTCGCGGCAGCCGGTCGAATCGCTCGCTGACCCTTTTGACTTCCGCTTCGTATTCCTCCGTGCTGAGGTGACCGGCGCGCTTCTTCTGTCCGGCCAGACTCAGCGTCTGCTCGAGAAGCTCGATGGTGTCGACGTCGGGTCCCAGCAGCTCTTTGCCCTTCGGGTCGCGCGGGATGTCGCCAAGGCCCATCTCGTACACCACCTTGAAGGTGGCCTTGAAGTCGTAGAGTTTGGTGTCGGCGCTCACCGTGCCGTCAACCACCAACCGGCCGTCCTCGGTTCGCGGCACGATGTCGGCGCCGAGGGCGTCGAGGCTGCGGTCTTGACCGCCGATGCTGATCGTCTTCGGGCCCGCCAGCGCGCACGCCGCATCGGGGTCGAAGTCGCCCTCGTCGAGATCGAAACTGTTCATCACGGTGTCCCGGACCTGCCGCAGAATGCTCCACCCAGTGACGGCCAAAGCCGCCCTCTCATAAGGGTTTTCGGCGAGGACCGACCCGGGTAGTTCCTCCCCGGGCGGCAATTCGCGCAGTGTCTGCAGCTGCACGACCATCGATTCCTCGGCACCCTCGCCGACCTCGAACCGCTGCACGACGGCGTCGAGTTCCTTGATCGTGCTGTCGTCTTGGGCCTCGGGATCGACGTCCACCGGTGACGGCAGCAGCGCCTGAATCCCGTTGTCCCCCATCGCCTCCAGTTGCGGGCCGACCGCGTCGGCGATTTGGGCGGCTAGCGAGTCGAGCACCCTGGTTCTGGCTTCGTCATCCGAGAGACCGGGGTGCTGGAGTTTCTCGAGGTTCACCATCAGCTCCCCGGCGATGCTGTGGGTTATCCAATACGCCTCGGCGTGGTCGAGTTCCCAGCTGATGCGCGGGTCTTGTCCGTGGAAGACCGTGACCCCGTCCGCACGCCGCTCGACGTGCGGACCGAACAGCAACCCGACGTACTGGTCCGGCGATGGGGCGGCCACCAGGACGGGAGCGTCCTGAGAGGTGAAGTTGAGGGCGATCGTCTGCTTGCCCGGCTCTGTTTGGTGCGGTTCGAGTTGGTCGTGAATTGTCAACCGCCCGAACAGCGGAATCTCGTTGTACGCAATCTCGCGCGACTCTCCGGAACGCGGACCGTCCGGGATCGTGATCGTCGCCGGGGGTAGGGATACCAACGGGATGCAGGTGACCGAATCGATGACGATCTTCGAATCGAAAATCACCAGGTCAATTGCGAAGTGCCGCAGCGGGTCGCGGAGTTCGCCGTCGGCTGCTTCCTGCCACAGTCGCTGACGAGAGTCGCGGACGAACCAGACGCGATCCAGGGTGAGGTCAAGGGTGGCCGTCGCGGAGTAGCCCGTGCCGTCGACGGACTGCGTGTACTTGTCACCGCTGAACATCTCGGCCGTCTGATCCTGCACGCGCTCGCGGTGAATTTCGATGATCGTGTCGGGGCGATGCATGTCATAACTCCGTCCCTGGGCGTACGCGCGACGCCGTCGTCGCGTATGCGGTCATGTCGGCCCGATCAGTGGACTCCGGTCGGCTTGTGGATCCTGTACCCAAAAAGGGATGTCTCGAGTCGCCCCAGGCGCACTGAGTAGTCGCGGTGGTTCGCCTTTGTCAGTCCGGTCGGCGCGGCGGAAATTCGGCGCGCTTCTCGATGGCCTCCCGGTAGGCATGCACCCGGCCCGCGATCGTCCCGAGCACCGCGATGGTGCGACCGCCCCGGCCGTAAGCGCCGACGAACTGCCAGCCCTCCGGATTGCCTTCGATGATCTCGACAGCGTCGTAATCGGTTGGCACGCCCAGCATTTGCAGCTTGATGTCATATTGGTCGGACCAGAAGTACGGCACCGCGGCGAAGGGTTGGGCGTGCTCGGGCCCGGCCAGCAGCGTGCGCGCCGCGGCCTGACCCTGGCGGGCCGCGTCATCCCAGTGTTCAGTACGCAGATGGCGCTCGTACAGCGGGTGCCACCAGCGCGCCACATCCCCGGCGGCGACGACATTGCCGTCGCCGGTGTTGCCCTCGGCGGCGCCAGTTGCGTCGCAGACCACCCCGTCGTCCAAACGCAGACCCGAGCCGTCAAGCCAGGCGGTGGCGGGCGTGACGCCGAGCCCGACGATGACGACATCGGCTGGGACCTGCGAGCCGTCGGTGAGTCGAACCGCTTCGACCCGCCCGTTGCCGGCGAATCCGTCGACACCCACGCCGACGCGCAGGTCGACACCATGTTCGCGATGCAACTTCGCCCAGCAAGGCGCCAGTTCCGCGCCTAACGCCTGAACGAGCGGTCCGGGGGCCTTCTCGACAAGCACCACGTCCAGATCGAGCGATCGGCAGGTCGCGGCGACCTCGCTGCCGATAAACCCGCCCCCAACCACCACAACCCGGGGCCGCGAGCCGAGTCGTTCCCGAATGCGCAGACAATCCTCGACCGTCCGCAACAGCAGCACCCCGTCGGGGGCGTTGCCGCCCGGCCATTCGCGCGGCTCGGCGCCGCTGGCGACGACGAGCCCGTCGAAATCCACCGACAGGTCCCTGCCCTCGTCGCGGACCCGGACGGTATGTGCGGACATGTCGAGGCCGACCGCGGTGGCCCCTCTGAGCACCCGCGCGTCCATGTCGAACTGTGGCGCCATGTCGACGCCCGCCCGGTGCACCTGACCGCTGAGGAGCTTCTTCGACAACGGTGGGCGATGGTAGGGCGCCTGCCGTTCGGCTCCAACGATGGTGAGGGCGCCGTCGTAGCCGTCCTGTCGCAGCGCCTCTGCCGCACGCATTCCTGCCACGCCTGCGCCCACGACGACGATCTGGCGTAACTGTCGAGTTGCGGGCATCGCGTCAGTCCTCCTCCACCACGATCGCCCGGGTCGGGCAGGACACCTCGGCAGCCTTCAACGGTCCGCGCAACTCTCGCGGCGGCTGCTCTTGCAGCAGGTGTAGCCCGTCCTCTCGCACGTCAAATACCTCGTGGCACAAGCTCATACACACGCCATTGCCGTCGCAGGTATCGAGGTCCACCGAAACTTTCATCGAACCGCGGCCTTTCCTTCCAACTGCGCCCGTTCACGGGCGGCCTTCGCCGCCGGCGAATCCTTGATGTATTCGACCGCCATCTCTGTGACGGCTTCGGGGCCCGGGTGATGATGGGGCCGCATATACCTGGCCGGTTGCGTCACCATCAGCTGCCAGGGACCGGGCAACTTGTACTCGCGCGCCGCACGCAGCCAATCCCGCCAGCGCCACTTCTGGTCGATGGTCGGGTCGTGGGCCATCAGATATTTCGCTCCGGCAATCCACCACCCGTAAAACAGCGGCGTCGTCATCAACATCGAGAAGGCCCTGATGAAGTAGTTGCCGCACACGTGCTGATAGACGTCGAACACCAGTGAGCGGTGTTCGACCTCCTCGGCCCCGTGCCAGCGCAGCAGGTCCAGCATCATCGGGTCGGTGCCGGCGTAATCCAGACCGCGGTTCTGCAGCACCCATTGGCCCAGCATCGCGGTGTAGTGTTCCAGCGCCGCCACGTCGGCCAGACGCCGATACAACCACCACCGCTTCATCGCCGGCGGAAACCACTTCGGCGGGTCACCCAGCGCCACCGACAGCATTTTCCGCAGCCGCGAGGTGTACGGCTTGGTGTCGATTCCCTGTTCGGCCAGATGGTCGAGCACCACCTGGTGCGCCCAGGCATGCCAGGACTCCTGCTGGATGAACGGTTTGATCGCCGCCTCCAGCTCCGGGTCATCAACCAGCGATGACGCCTCCAGAACGGCCTTGATGAAGTGCCGCTCGCCTTCGGGCAGCAGCAGGTGCAAGACGTTCATCATGTGTGTCGAGAACGGGTCGTCGGGCACCCAGTGCAGCGGTGTCTCGGACCAATCGAATCGGACCATCCGGCGATAGCGCGGGTGTCCGTCGTGGTGAAGTTGGACCTCCGGCATCAAAAACTCCTCCCGCCGACCGGCCGGTAGCCGGTTGAACCTTGGTTCCTTGACAGAAACGGGGATCCGCGTCCGAGTCGGACTCCAAGGGCGCCATTTCATTGCGAACAACCGTTCACTGAACGGCGTACCCGCGCGAGGGCATGCTTATGCATACCGGCGGTACCAGGATGCTTGTCATGTTGCGCTGGAAGCTGAACAAACCCCTTGGCGCGGCGTTCTACGTCTCGTTCTGCCCGCCGTGTCCGTCGCGCTGGTGTGACGTTCGGCGACCAGCGTCACCCTGCCGTGACGCTGGGCGGGCAGAAGCCGCTGGCTACTTCTCAGCGCGGCCCTAGGTCCATGCGCGTTGTTGCCACCGCCAGGCGCTATCGCGCAGGAAATGCTCGAGAGTGCGGGGTGGCCGGCCCAGCAGCCGCTGAACGTCGTCGGTGATCGGCTGGTTCTGCCCGAGCCGGGTCAGCGTGTAAACGGCCGACATGAACGCGATGGTGTCCCAGCCGACCCCACGACGGCGCAGCCGCGCGGCGAAGCGCACCAGTCCCGGGTGGGTGTAGGTCACCGGATATCCCAGAACCGTGGTCAACGCGGCGGCAACCTCGGTCATGTTCAGTGCGGTCGGCCCGGTGAGGTAGGTCGCGTTGCGGTGCGCGGCCGGGTGGGTGAGTGCCTGCGCTGCGACGTCCGCGGCGTCACGCGCGTCGAGGAAGGTGGTACGGCCGTGGCCGGCGGGGATGAACAACTCACCGCGTTCGACGATGTCGGTGCCATGCGTGGAGATGGACCGGTGCAGGTTCTGCATGAAAAAGCTGCACCGCAGCAGCGTCCAGCTCATCGACGACGCCTTCAGCGCCGCTTCGACCTTGTAGTGCGGGATGAACGCGGCGCGGTCGGCGCCAAACACCGACACGTACACCACATGTCGACAACCGGCGGCCCCGGCAGCTTCGACAAACGGGATCATCGCCTCGCGGGCGACGCGGTTACTCGGCAACGGAAACAGCAGAAAAGGCGTGTCGATATCGCGGAGCGTTTCCGCCAACCTCGACCGGTCGAAAAAGTCGAACCGGCACACCTGCGCAGCCCCACCCACCCAGTCGCGCAGGTTATCGGAGTGGCGGACGGCGACGCGCCACGAACTACAGGTCGGCTTCGTGCGCAGCGTTTCCACGAGCTCGTGACCCACATTGCCGGATGGGCGGGTGATCAACAGCACGGTTCGAGTCAACCATCCACCGTCTGGCCGATTCACGGCTTCGCGAAAAGCGCTGAGACACACCACTTGCCAAGGGCGAAGAGCTTCGCGAGACGCGACACTTCCCGCAGGGCGCGCGCCTTCGGGTCCTCAGCCGGGCGGGCCATCGGCCAAAGTCACGCTCACACTGCGGTTTCCGCTAGAGTTATGCACCCCCAGGAGGGTCATATCATCGGGGTGTCGCTGATCGAGCAGATTCGTTAGGGCGGTGGCGGAGTTGACGGCGGTGCCGTCTACCGAGGTGATGACATCGCCCGGCCGGATGCCTGCGCCTTCCGCCGGACCCGGAGAAACAACTCCGCGCACCACGGCTCCTGCGTCTCGACTTGCGTCGTTGACGCCCACACCCAGGAACGCACTAGGGCCGATGTGCACAGTGGGGGAAGCGACGCCGGAACGGATCTGCCCGGCAATGGACATGGCCTGGTTGATAGGGATGGCGAACCCCTCCGCTCGGCCCAGTTTGAAGTTGTCGGACCCAGCGGTGGTAACGCCGATGACTTGGTTATCAGCGTTGACAGTAGGTCCGCCTGAATCACCGGGACGAATCGCGGCATCGACTTGAATCAACCCGCTGAGCATCTCACTGCTACCCGTCAACGAGTCCGCTGCCGACACATTCTGGTTCACTGCGACCACCCGGCCGGCCACTGCGCTCGGGGTCCCACCCACTCCGCCTGCATTGCCCAGCGAAACGATCGGTTGGCCCGCGGCCACGCGATCCGAATCACCGATGTCGGCAACCGGCAACCCGGCGGCACCATCAAGCTGCACGACTGCAATGTCCTGGGTGCGGTCGTAGCCGATGACCGTCGCCGGGTAGCTCTGACCATTGCCGATGTCCCTGGCGCTGATATCGGTCGCTCCGGCTATCACATGGTTATTGGTCAGCACGATCCCGTTGGGGTCAATGACGATGCCCGTTCCCGCCCCGGCAGCGTTTTGGAATCCCAACTTTGTGTCGATGTCGACTATTTGGGGGCCCACGCGAGAGACGGTCGCCAGCGGGTCGGCCAGATCCGCGGGCGCCTGCCCCACAATGGTTCTCGATGGTGATGCGTGCGCCGGCACCGACCCCACTAACAGTCCTGTCAGGGTAAACAGGCTCAAGATGCAGCCTGACCGCCACCACGCGCGGCGATTTGAACGATTCATTTCCTTTTACCCTCTCGACGGCCGACCGCATAGGCCAGACAGATTTGTCACGCGTGCCGACCGCGACGCCGCTCCGACCGGCCGTCGAACCGCACCATTGCAGACGATTGTCTTGCGGTCGAACACGAGCAGGAATAGCCAGCGGCTGGCGAAATAAACGACCCTTTGCCCTCTTGAAGGGGCCGTTCGGCCCACATGCCCGGGACGAGACGCGCTGACCTCAGCCGTCGCCGCAATTGCTTGTGCGCTTACCTGGCCAGAAGGGGTCGGTGAGATCCTAGATAGCGCAACGGCTTAACTCATGCAGTGAAATGGATGAAATCCGGGACGACCGCGACTCGGTCGGCATCGGGCGCCGTCCGACCCACCATCATGTGGGGCTTCACACGCGGGCTACGAACTCGGATGTGTAGTACTCAAGTGGATTCTGAGAATTCGGGTTGGGCCGAGTTACGTTGACCCACACACCGGTCGCACCCGAGCGGATAGCTGTCTGCAAAGTCAGCGTCGCCTGGCCGCTTGCATCGAGGTGCAAAACCGACGACGCGGTTCCGGGATCTCCGGCACCGCACGTGGCGAATGAAGGTCGCGGTACCTCGATCAACGTGACCTCATACTGGCTTCCCGGCTGATCGGTGTTGACCAAACTCACCTCGGCGACGACCGTAGCGCCGGCGGCACGGATGCGCGTTGATCCGCGAGCATAACCTGTCCGCGGGGTTTGAGGCGTCACCGAGCTCTGGCTGAAGTCACACCGCCGAAGTACCGAATGCAAAGGAACCTCCGTGCTGGCGCCCGGCTCAGCGGCGGTTATCGCAGCAGGAACCGTCAGAGGCAACAGCATTGATGCGGCCAGAACCACAACAGCTTTGACGCGCGTGATCGAATTCATCGTCCCGCCACCTTCACCGTTCGTCCACAATCGAAGGATCTAGGGATTGCCCGCCATCCCTAGTTCAAACACGCATATCGAGCCCGGCTTACCTCCTCCTAATTCCTTTGCCGTCTTATCCGACTAACACGCGATCACACGCGACGCCTAAAGCGAAGACCCCAGCGTTTGACTGACGCCGACATCTGGTTCTGTCAGGTGAAGTCCGGTACCGGTAAACGAGTCTGCCAACGAAAGCTTGCGCTTCGCTTACTGGACTTGTTCCAGCGTCTTGGCCAAGTGCTGCCCGTCAAAATTCTCGCCGAAATAGGTGAAGCAGTAGGCACCGTCGAAGACGGCAACGACCCGACCGCAGCCCGCGCCGAAAACTTGTGGTGGGCGGCAGGTTTGGTTCCTATCCCGAGGGGAAGCTCCTTGACCTGGCCAAGAAGCGTGAAGGCGCCGCGAAGGAGTTGTCCCATGACCCTGCTCGATGACCGACCCGCCGTGGTAGCTCCGGCGAAGTGCACTCCACCGGAGTTCGGATCGGCGGTACCAATCAAAAACTGGGCGTCAGCCCCCAATCCTGTGCTGATCGAGGAGGACATCGAACGGCTTGCCCGTGTCTAGGCCAACAAGCAGCAGATCTACCGGAGCAACTCCTGTTGCTCGCCGAGCAGAGGCATGTTGCTGGAGGTCTCGGGATCTCCCACCACCACCGGTGGCATTGTGTTCGCCGCGATCGCTTGGCTTTTGCTGTTCGCCGCGATCGCCTGGCCGTTCCTGCTTGCGGTTTCGGCAATATAGCCTTCGCCCTTGTCTAATCCGATCGCGATTGGGCTGGCATCCGCAACGGGGTGCAAATCGGCCTGCGAGACGTGATCTGCCACTGCCCTCCGCCGTGGGTTGCGGCTCCCCTGGCCGAAACCCCCGCTAGCCGGCCGGATTCGGGTTCTCCGGTGGCGCACTGCGGTATCGATTGCCCGGCCTGTGTGGCCCCATAGCCGTCCGTCGTCGTGACGACGGTCATTCATACGATCGTCAAGCCAACGCCGGGGCTACCGCCGCCGGAACTTCGCTCGAAGAAGTCGAGCGCTACCCGCATAGCGGCGTCTCCATGGGAGATGTAGCTCGCCGCTCGCCGCATGCCTTCCGCATCTTGGGTTTGGGTAGCTCGGACGCAGTAGGGAAGACCGATTTCGTAACTGTCAACGGCGTCGTGCAACGTACTGTTCAACATAGGCTCCGGGCTCGGAAGCTGTTGACGCACTTCGGCAACCGCACTGCTGGCCGAGCGGCACGCTGCGCCCGTCATGGCGATGTCGTGTCGAGCCGCAGCGGTGGCGATGTTGTTCCGCGCGGCGACCAACTCATTTATTGACGAAGCGGATTTATTCAGCCATGTAGGCAACGACAAGGGCCTCGATGACGCCGCCCCGCTCGATGATGGCATCGCAGCGCTGTCCGCTGAATCCGAGCGTCTAGCAGATGAGTGGTGATGAGCCCATGCCGACAGAACAACGATCACAATCAACAGCGCGCCCCAACTCGCCAGCGTGAATCGCTGCTCGTACTGGTACCTATTGATCTTGTTGCGCGGTCTGGTGACGTCGTTGAGTGAAGATTCCAGGCCGACGCGGTAAAGGCTGGATCTGGCCATGACTGAGTCCCTTGATCTGGCGACTCGCAGGCAACGCGGGTCTGCGGTATTCGCGTCCGATACTCTCGCCGATCTGCGCCACTACCCTTTGCACCCCGCAGCCTGCGACCGGGAGGCCAAAGACCTGACCAATGCGGACGGGTCCACAATCGGCCGAAATAGGCGGTGCATGTGGCTTAGCAACCGAAGGATCTAAGACCTCGGACCGTGCGTACCCGCCCATCCGGCAACTAATCGAGTAGGTTGCCCACTGTGTCGCGGGAAAGGGCAAGCCGGATTGGCCCGCCGACATCGCACACAAATGTCGAGACGTGGTCGACTTTGCGCACCAGGCGATCTCTGAGCGAGGTCGGCAACAGCGATCAGTATCCGTGCTGAGTCTGCATCCCTAGCTGCGCAGCGTGAGATGGGGGCTTTGGCCGTAGCACTGGCGATAGTAGACCGCGAACCGCCCAAGATGCGCAAAGCCCCAGCGCCGGGCCACTTCTCCGATTGTGGTCGTCAGGTGGTTGCCGGCAACGAGGTCGCAATGAGCATTGTGCAGGCGGACCCGGCGCAAGTACTCCGTTGGGGTGCAGTCGCGATGCTTGCGGAACATATATTGCAGCGCCCGAGGTGTCACATAAACAGCCCGCGCGATCTCGGCGGCCGAGATATCACGGTGGGCGTTGTCATCGATGAAAGCGATGGCGCGACGAAGCAATAGCGGGGTGCTGTCATGCCGATCTTCGATCGTGGGTTCGAGCAGTGCACTGTTGGGCAGCGCTGCCAACACGCTAGCGGCCAGGTGCTGTCCGGCGGTCCCCACCACCAGTGGTGAATCACGCACCTCCGCATCGGCGAACACCAGCTGGTGAAGGTAGCCCATCACGGCGCTGAGTTGCCGTCCTGCGGACTTCGTGGCCGGCCTTTGCCCCAGTAATCGCACTGGCCCGCGGTGACCAGTCGGCGCTGCTGCCGCGACTCGATCCAGCAACGCAGGATCGAACATAAGCAAGTCATACGATGCCTCACGAAGCTGACCCGAGAACGGAAGCTCCGGTGGAGAAAACAGCGTCACATCCCCCGGCGCGAATACTTCACCGGGCCGTCCGTGAGTGTTCTCGACGATGCTTCCCGACCGTATGCGGCACAGACAAACCCGCTCCAGCGGGTCGGCTTCGAACGCCAAGGTGTAGTCGACCTCGAGCGTGTCGGCATTGATGTTGCCCAGCCACCTCCGGACCACGTGTGCAGAGGACCGCTCACCGTCGCCACTTATGCGCAACCGGGTGTAGACGCGATTTAGGAAATCCTCGGTGACGTCCAAATTGTCGCTGGCGAATTCCACATCCTCCACGTCGGCCCTCCTTCAACCCTTGCGCCGCGTGGAAGACCCAATATACCGGCGCGCAGTGCGCTGCCCCACAATCAGTCGTACCCGCCATTATCCGAAAGACGAAGAGAGCGGCACTCAAAGCGAAAGCTATTCTCGCGGCTCGACCGGCGTGACGAAATGCCGTTAACGTCGGGTCGTGCCCGTCCAAGAGGGCCACGTCCCCGGTTGTAACGGCGGTGCTTACCAGCGCATCGCCGCTCTTGCGCGAAGCTTGCAAGACACCAGCCACGGCGCTGCCGGCTCCGCTATGCAACGGATAGTCGACTATGCCACCAGCGAAATCGAGGGGGCGCAATATGCCGGCGTCACGCTTACGACCGTGGACGCCGGCGTACAAACCCCTGCAACGACTCACCCGTATCCCGCCATCCTGGACGCTCTTCAACAACGCCACCGTCAAGGACCCTGCCTGGAAGCCGCCTGGCATCAACACACCGTCCGCGTCGACGACCTCTCCACCGACCGGCGCTGGCCAAATTATGCCCGTGATGCCCTCAGGGTGACGCCGATCCGCTCTGTGCTGTCCTTCCGGTTGTTCACCAGCGAGCGCACGATGGGGGCACTGAACTTTTATGCCGAGCGGCCCCACGCATTCAACAGCACGACAGAAGAAATCGGCTACGTCTTGGCCACTCACGCCGCGCTGGCGTGGCAGGCGGCGCGGCGAGAAGACCAATTCCAAAGCGCGTTGGCCAGCAGGGACGTAATCGGGCAGGCAAAAGGAATTCTCATGGCGCGCTTCAATATTAGTGCCCTACAGGCATTTGAGTTGCTCAAGCGCCTCTCCCAAGAGCGGAACACCAAGCTAGCCGATATAGCCCATCGACTCACCCATCTCCGCGATTTCGATTGCCTCTGATTTGGTCGCGGCCCAATGAACTGCGGACCTTGACGATGCTGTCGCCACTACATCACGGAGGAACCGGATCCGGCCCGACGGCATCGATTATCCAATCGGCTAGCGGGTATCCGCCGGCGTGAAGTTCGCCTGCTCGCCCCGCCCGACCGTCGGTGTCGAATGGGAGTTCGCACTGGTGGACAGCCAGACGCGTGACCTGACCAACCAAGCCGCTGCGGTTATCGCTGAAATTGGCGAAAACCCCAGGGTGCATACGGAATTGCTGCGCAACACGATCGAAGTGGTCACCGGTGTGTGTGACAACGCGGCGGAGGTGGTCGATGATCTCCGCGGGACGTTAGGGTCGGCTCGACGCATCGTGCGAGAGCGCGGGATGGAGCTCTTCTGCGCGGGCACCCACCCGTTCGCTCAGTGGTCGTCGCAGGTGCTGACGGACGGGCCGCGCTACGCCGAGTTGATCAATCGCACTCAATGGTGGGGCCGGCAGATGTTGATCTGGGGCGTACACGTACATGTGGGTATCGCTTCGGCGGACAAGGTGATGCCGATCATGACTTCGCTGCTGAACTATTACCCGCATCTGTTGGCGCTGTCGGCGTCGTCACCGTGGTGGGCGGGCGAAGACACCGGTTACGCGAGCAACCGGGCGATGCTATTCCAACAACTGCCCACTGCTGGTTTACCCTTCCATTTCCAGACATGGCCTCAGTTCGAAGCGTTCTTCCATGACCAGCACAAGACCGGAATCGTCGATAACGTCGATGAAATCCGTTGGGACATACGCCCTTCCCCGCGGAACGGAACGGTCGAAATACGCATCTGCGACGGAGTGTCCAACCTGCGGGAGCTTCAGGCGCTGACCGCGCTAACCCATTGTCTGGTAGTCGATCTGGACAGGCGGCTAGATGCCGGTGAAAAGTTGCCGACCATGCCGCCCTGGCACGTTCAGGAAAACAAATGGCGCGCAGCACGTTACGGCCTGGATGCGGTTATCATTCTGGATGCCGACAGCAATGAGCGGTTGGTGACCGAGGATCTGGACGACGTGCTGAGCCGGCTGGAGCCGGTGGCGAAAAAGCTGCATTGCGTCGACGAGTTGGCATCGGTGTGCGGTATCTATCACCCAGGCGCGTCATACCGACGGCAGCGTGACACGGCTAAGCAACATGGGGGAAGCCTCACCGCAGTTGTCGACGCTCTCATTGCGGAAATGGATATATAGTCGCCTCCTGGACGCACGACTTCACAACGCATCTCCCTGCGGTGTCCCGTCATTGGCGGATTCTGTACCGATCGGCGCGTAACCGTTTTGTTGGCGCCGAAGCGGCACCAGCGGCAACGCCAGCAAGGGAAACAGACCACAAACCGCCCAGGCCAACGGATAACCAGCAGCCATGATCAACTCGGCGAATACCGGAGGTGCCGCCGCTACCACCAGACGCTCGAACGTATTCTGCTTGCCCAGCGCCCACCCACTCCAGAAAGGTCCGGCGATCTCGGGAATCGTCGTGAACGGCAGACCATTATCGCCCGTTATCGCCGATGCGGCGACCATGACTGCCACCGCGATTCCCCAACCCAGCTGATCGGTGAGCGCCAGCACCAACATGACCACCGAGGTGACGATGGCGATCGGTCGGAGCGGACGCATCCGCGAGCCAATGTGATCCGCCCACCTACCCGCCGCGATGCGCGCCAAGGCGCCGACCAGTTGCGAGAATCCGACCATCGCGCCGGCCCAAGCCAACGACAATCCGTGCTCGCTCGTGAACCAAACGAGCATGAAGGTCAGAACCACCGGCTGGGGCACCATCAGCAGGGCCGAGGCTATGTGGATGCGCCACAACCGCGTCTTTCGGTAAAGGTCACCCACTTCCCGCACGTTGACTTTTTCCCGTTGCGGGCGCGGTGGATCGGTTACCCCGATGAGGCTCGCGACCGCTGCCACAGCGCACAGGCAGGCAGGGAACAACAGCGCCGCCGATAGATTGCGTTTTGCGAGCTCCGGTATGACCAAGGCCGCCAGAGCAATGCCGAAAGGCTGTGCGGTCTGGCGGATGCCCATCACCAGGGCACGCTGGTGCGCGGCAAACCAGCCGGTCACCAGCCGACCGCTGGCTGTGATGCAGCTGGCGGCCGACATTCCGCCGAGAACCAGAAACGCCCCCATCGCCATCATCGAGTGCATCGACGCCGCGGCCAGACCCGCCGTCGCCGTCAACCCCAGACCCAAGGTCAGGGTTATCCGTTCACCGATGCGGTCCAGCAGGTAGCCCCAGGCGATCAGGGTCAACATCATCCCGAAGCTTGGCATCGAAGCGAGGAGGGCCGCCTCGGACAGGCTGGTGCCGCGATGGGCCAGGGTGGGGATCAAGAACGCGACGCCGTTGATGAACACGTTGGCCGAAAGCGACGCGAACTGCGAGACGCCAAGCATTGACCAGCGCCTGGCGGTGCTGACGTCCGGTGTCAGTTGGGTCGTCAAAGCGGCATCCCCTCGGTAGGTGCAACGGCGCGTCGGTGGGCCGAAATGATTCGTACGCCATAGATGACGGCGCTGGCGCCGAACATGATTGCGGTGAGCATGAGCCACCGTCCGAGGAAGGGCTCCTGTGTCAGTCCGGTGTCCTCAAAATATTTCTCGGCGCCCTGCTTGATGATGTCCGGCGAAAAGATGAGCAGAATCAGCCCCGATCCCAGGGCAGGAACCCGTAGATGGTTGCGGGCCGACACCCGTGGCTTACTGCGCCGGTTGGCCGGCGGGCTGAGGAGCCGATCGGCTAGCGCGTAGATCGGGAACAGCACCAGATCGTGGAAGACGATCGCCGCAGCGAACCACAAGGTCATCGATTTCCACCAGGTGCCTTCCGGCTTCCATAAGGTGAACGGCCCGGCCGTGAAGATCAGATAGCCCAGTAACGCGAAACCTGACACCATGGTCAGCAGGTGCACTGGAGTCGACCCGTAAACGTCGCGGAAATACGTTGCTGCCTTTGCCATCTCAGTTCCCCCTGAAGTCGATGGACGTCACCCATTTGGTGTTGTGCACGCCGGGCAAAGCGGGAATTATGATCCGCGCCGGGTAACCGTGGTCGAGCGACAAGTCCGCGCCGTTGACCCGCAGCGCCAGCATCGCATCGGGATGGCCGACCTGGTTCGCCTGCAACGTGGCGCGGTTGAAGTAACCCTTGCGCCCCAATGAGGAAACCAACGTCGCGCGCGGGGCCGACACACCGGCCAATGCCGCCAGGTCGGCCAGACGTACTCCGCTCCACGTTTGAACCGTGGACCAACCCTGCACGCAGGCGATCGGTAGTCGCGCACTGTGCTGAGCCATAGCGATCAGCTCGTCGCGCCGCAGCACCAGCGGTGCCGGTCCACCGCGTAAGGTCAGCCGCCAGTTTTCACCCGTTGCCGTCGGATCAATGCCTACCCCCTTCGCCGTTTTGTTGATCCGGAAGTCATTGGGCCCCTTGCCGGTTGTGTCGCCTGTGGGAAGCATCAGCGGCAGGTGCCGCGCCAGGCCGCCGATGGTCTGTCCCGCGCTGATCAAAGCTGTCAACGCCGCGGCGCCACCGACCACCCCGAGCACGCCACGGCGACTCATCGTCGGCGGCCCGGGTTCAGCCGCCACCAGTCCATCGGGATCTGGGCGCTGAGGCAAGGTATCGGCGCGATTGGTGCGCAACACGTTTCGCAGCGGCATCGACCGCAGACCGGCGATCATGCGCGGGGTCTTGAGGGTGATGTGCATCAGAAAACCGGCGATGAAGACCCAGGCGCCGTAGTAGTGCGCGGGGAAGAAACTGAAGCCGAAGATGTAGTCGTATTGGATGTAGAGCACACCGGTGGCCATCTCGAACAGAATTCCGCCGACCAGCAACGCGATGGATAGCCGTTCGAGCACCTGGGCGATCGACCGGCTCGGCGGCCACGCGAACAGGCGCGGGATCACCGACCAGAGCTTGGCCAACACCACCGGAATGAGTACCAGGCCCAGCCCGACATGCAGGCCCTGGCTCAGTCGATACAGCCACACGGGTCGAGTGGGCCAGTCGAACGTCGGCAGCTTGAGCCACCCCACATGCACCGGCAGGGCCTGCCCGAACTGCGGTCCATACGCGATGTAAGACAACAGCCCGGTCAAAATCACGATCGGCAGCCCGATCAGCAGAACCAAACCGAACACCGAAGTCAGCCACGGTCCACGTAGCGGACTGCGCCAGCGATGCAGCCGGTCGACGCCCGGCGCGGGATGCCGATCGAGCCAGCGCCAGACCCGAGCGGGAAACCCGTAACCACCGGAGTTACCCGGCGGCTGCGAAGCGATGCTCCACCCAGAGCCTTGACGGTAAGAATCACCCATGAGCACCATTTACGTCGGCGCCGGGCCGATGCGAAGTGTCGCCGCGGGCGACAACGCCTGCGAACACCGGATCCCGCGGCCGCTGCAAAGCGTTATCCGGCGCAAACGGAATTCGATCACCAACCCGAGCCACGGTCTCTGTCATTCGCCGTCAGATACCCGAGCGGGCACGACTTACACCACGTCATCGGTGGGTTAAGCGAGGGACTGCTGCTGCCGGCCTCGTTCTGCACCACGCTGCAGGACCGCGTTGATTCCCCGCTGCGGCACCGGGAAGACCAGCCGCGCCATCCTCACCGCCGAGGGAGCCAACACCTTTTCTCGATGAGTTACAGGCGCTGACACGATCACCGTGAAGCCTTGACCAGCATTTTTCTCGGTGGAGCTAAGGGGACTCGAACCCCTGACCCCCACACTGCCAGTGTGGTGCGCTACCAGCTGCGCCATAGCCCCGAGAAGTCGTGCCCATCGAAGCTACACCACCGTTAACCGTCCATCAAAGCTGCTGCTCAGGCAGGTTCGCCGTGTGCGGAGACGGCAACGGATCCGGTTCGGAATCGGGCACCGCCCGGGTTTCCGGCGCCGCCACCCAGCCGACGGCGGCGATCAACAGGACTACCCCGCTGATGGTGAAGCCCCAGCCGTAACTCAGCCGCTCGGCGACCCAGCCGAGCGTCATCGAGCCGACAATGGCGCCCAGGTCGGACATCATCTGCACCGCCGCCACCGGGCTGCCCGCGCGGGCCTCACTGCCGAGAATGTCGGCGACCGCCGCCTGCATCGGCGACATGTAGATTCCCGTCACCGCACCAACCACAATCGCAGCGGCCAGAAACGCCGGCAGCGACGACGCGGCGCCCAGGAAAACGGTCGCCACGCCGGACAATGTGAGGCCCACGATCATCAACGTGCGCCGCCCCATCCGGTCAGATAGGTAGCCGCTGGGGATCATCGCTATCGCGTTGCCTCCGGCGAACGCCGCAAGCGCAATGCCGATGATGCCGACGCCGCGGCCCATGACGTCGGTGATGAACAAGGGGACCAGGGCGACGCGGAGGCCGAACGCCGACCAGCCGGTCGCGAAGTTGGCCCCCAGCGACGACCAGTAGGCGCGAAACCTCAGCGCCTCTCGCATCGTCACCGTGGATCGCGTCGGCGGCCCCGGCGCGGCCAGGGTCGAATTCCGCAGGCTGTAGAACAGCACCGCCGCCACGCCCAGCAGCGCGACGCCGTACACGATGAACGGAGCGGTCAGGCCCCACCCGGCCGCCAGGGCGCCGACCGCCGGCCCACCCACCGCGCCCACCATGAACGACGTGATGAACAGGCCCGCGACCCGTCCGCGCGCGTCGGGCGGGCTGATATGGATCATCAGTCCCAGCGCCGAAACGTAGAACATCGTCGACCCGACGCCGCTGATCATGCGGAAAACCAGCAGTTGCCAGTAGGCCTGGGAAAACGCACACGCGGCGGTGGAGACCGCGACGATCAGCATGCCGCCGATGTAGATCCGCCGCTCCCCCAGGCGCTGGACCAGCTGGCCGCTGATCGGCGCAAAACACAGCCGGCTCAACGAAAAGACGGTGACCAAAAAAGTCACCGCCTTGATGCTGACCCCGAAACTGCGGGCGAACGACGGCAGCGCCGGCGAAATCACCCCGTAGCCCAGCGCGACCATGATGTTTGCCCAGCTCAGGATCCAGACTTCGCGCGGCAGGCGGGGAGAACGGAACGCACGCCCCTCCGAGCGGGCAAGCCGGAGGGAAATAGTCACCCAATGACTTTATTAACTACCTCGCGCGCGGTTTCCTGCACCTCCGCTAGATGCTCAGGCCCGTTGAAGGATTCCGCGTAGATCTTGTACACGTCCTCGGTGCCCGACGGGCGCGCGGCGAACCACGCATTGGCCGTCGTCACCTTCAATCCACCGAGCGGCGCGCCGTTGCCCGGCGCCGCGGTCAGCTTCGCCGTGATCGGCTCCCCCGCCAGTTCCGTCGCCGTCACCTGATCGGCGGACAGCTTCGACAGCCGGGCCTTCTGCTCTCGATCGGCTGGTGCGTCGACTCGCGCATAGAACGGTGTGCCGTACTCGGCGGTCAGCCGCTGATAGCGCTGGGACGGACTCACTCCGGTGACCGCCAGAATCTCGGAAGCCAGCAGTGCCAGGATGATGCCGTCCTTGTCGGTGGTCCACACCGAGCCGTCCCGGCGCAAGAACGACGCCCCGGCCGACTCCTCACCACCGAGGCCGATGGTTCCGCCGATCAGGCCGTCGACGAACCACTTGAATCCGACCGGCACCTCGATCAGCTTGCGGCCGATGCCGGCGACCACCCGGTCGATCATGGACGAACTGACGGCGGTCTTGCCGACGGCGATGCCGCCCGGCCACGACGGCCGCTGGGTGTAGAGGTATTCGATGGCCACCGCGAGGTAGTGGTTCGGGTTGAGCAGCCCCGCGTCGGGGGTGACGATGCCGTGGCGGTCGGAGTCGGCGTCGTTGCCGGTGGCGATCTGGTAGTGGTCTCGGTTGGCGATGAGCCCCGCCATCGCGTCCGGCGAGCTGCAATCCATGCGGATCTTGCCGTCGTGGTCGAGTGTCATGAACCGCCACGTCGCATCGACCAGCGGGTTCACCACGGTGAGATCCAGACGATGCCGCTGCGCGATCTCGCCCCAATAGTCCACGCTGGCCCCGCCCAGCGGGTCGGCGCCGATGCGCACCCCGGCCGTGCGGATGGCATCGATGTCGACGACGTTGGGCAGGTCGTCGACGTAGTTGCCCAGGTAGTCGTGCCGCCGCACGGCCTGCAGCGCGCGGGCCAGCGGAATGCGTTTGACCCCCGCCCCCTCGCGCAGAATCTCGTTGGCGCGCTTGGCAATTGCGTTGGTTGCGTCGGTGTCGGCCGGGCCGCCGTTGGGCGGGTTGTACTTGAAGCCGCCGTCGGCGGGCGGGTTGTGCGACGGCGTCACGACGATTCCGTCGGCCAGCGCCTCGGTGCGGCCGCGGTTGTAGGACAGGATGGCGTGGCTGACCGCGGGTGTCGGCGTGTACCGGTCGCGGGAGTCGACCATGGCGACGACGTCGTTGGCGGCCAGCACCTCCAGCGCCGACACCCAGGCCGGCTCGGACAGGCCGTGCGTGTCCCGGCCGATGAACAACGGGCCCGTCGTGCCGTGCGCGGCGCGGTACTCCACGATGGCCTGGGTGATCGCCAGGATGTGAGCCTCGTTGAACGCGCCGTCCAGTGCTGACCCGCGGTGCCCCGACGTGCCGAAGCCGACCTGCTGTGCGACGTCGCCGGGGTCGGGCCGTATCGAGTAATACGCCGTCACCAAATGAGGTAGATCGACGAGGTCTTCGGGCTGGGCCGGCTGGCCGGCGCGTGGATTGGCCACCATGGGTACCAATTCTGCCCGTGTCCGCGTCCACCCGGGCTGCGCCGGTCTGGACTTCGGCCATACGCTGCGTAGCGCACCGGCAAACGAAGGGAATCCACCCAGTGGCTCAACGGGATTATCGCGAACTGGCCGCGGTGTTTGTCGGTGGGGCGTTGGGCTCCCTGGCCCGGGCCGCGCTGAGCACGCTGGTCGGCGGTGACCCGGCGAGCTGGCCATGGCCCACGTTCACGGTCAACATCGTCGGGGCGTTTCTGGTGGGTTATTTCACCACCCGGCTACTGGAGCGGTTGCCGACATCGAGCTATCGGCGGCCGCTGCTGGGCACCGGGTTGTGCGGTGGTTTAACGACTTTCTCGACAATGCAGGTCGAGACCCTGAAGATGATCGAACACGACTACTGGGGGCTGGCCATCGGCTACACGGTCACCAGCATCGTGTTGGGCCTGCTGGCCGCACACCTTGCCACCAAGTTGGTGCGTCGGGTCCGGGTGCGCCGGTGACCGCCACGACGACGACGGCTCTGGTCTGGGCCGGCGTCGCGCTCATCGGTGGCATCGGGTCGGTGTTGCGTTTCGTCATCGACCGGACCGTGGCGCGGCGAGTATCACGGCCTTTTCCGTTCGGCACGCTTGCCGTGAACATCAGTGGCGCAGCGCTTTTGGGTTTCCTCGGCGGCATGGCGCTGAACAAGGAGGCGGCCCTGCTGGCCGGCACCGCCTTCGTCGGCGCCTACACCACGTTTTCCACCTGGATGCTCGAGACACAGCGGCTCGGGGAGGAACGCCGGCTGCGGGCCGCGCTGGCCAACATCGTGGTCAGCGTCCTGCTCGGTGAAGCGGCGGCGTTCATCGGACAGCAGATCGCACAGCACCTTTGATCGGGTCCGGGCTATCAGGCGTCGCGTCGACGCGGAATATCGTCGGGAGTTCGGGGCAGCACATACAGCGCCATTCGCCGATTCGACATGTCATGCTCGCCGAGAAACGCACAGCCGCCCCGTTCACAGAACTTGCGCGCCAACGCATTGCGATGATCGGGATCGAACATGATGCGGCGACACCGCGGATCGAGGGTGAAGATGCTGGTCACCAGATGCGGCAACAGGTAACTGACGTGCCCGCGTTCGATGTGATCCAAATCGGCAACCGCGACATGCAATCCCAGATCATTGGGCTCATGCTCGTAGCGACGAGCGATGGAATCCTTTGCCGCTCTATATAATTCGATGTATGCACGGTCTACCCCGTCCAGGGTGGCGATGAGCGGGCGAGAGAAGGCGCCCTCCAATTGCGCTTGGAGGTACCGATGCCACCGCTCCACCGGCCAGTCGGACTCCCATGCCTCGACCAGATGCGGCCGATTCATCCACTCCGAGACCATCTCGGCGTCAGCGTCCGGGTCGGCAACGCGCAGGCCGTACGGCTCGGGCAGTTGCGGAATGGGCGGCGGGGGGACGCTGCGGATCGCCTCGGGAAGGTCGATCAGTTCCCGCGGAAGAATGGGTTCGGCATCAGTCATGTCAACCGGCGAGCCTACGACGCTGTCGGTCTAAGCCCGTTCACCGGGGTTCGAGCAGCTTGGCCAGGACCGCGGCCTGGCTGATGTCCAGCTCACGGGTCGCGGTCACCAGCGTCACGGCTTTCCGCTTGGCGAGCTCATGGAGGTCGTCCAGCGCGCCGCTTTCGCGCAGTTCGGTCTTGTAGCGTGCCGCGAATTCGTCGAACCGATCCGGATCGTGGTGATACCACTCGCGGAGGTCCTTCGACGGCGCGACGTCCTTGCACCAGATACCCACCCGTGGGTCGTCTTTGCGCACCCCGCGGGGCCAGACCCGGTCGACCAGGACGCGCTGGCCCTCGCCGGGGTCGACCTCGTCATAGACCCGCGCCACCCGGACCCGCCTCTTGGCGCTCACCCGCCCAGGGTAGCGGCGTCCGTCGGCTCAGTAGTGGTAGGTGTCCGAGGGTGCGGGCGAGTGATCACGCTCTTCCTCGTCGATGTCCAATGCCTCGATGCCGTACGCGCGGGCCAGCTCCAGGATCTTGGTGGCCCGCGCGATACGGGGCAGATCGGAGCCGTTGCGGATCTCTCCCCCGTCGCGCTCGAACTCGGCGAAAAACTCCTTCGCCCAGGATATTTCGTCGTGCGAGGGCGACAATCCCTCGTTCACGACGGCGCATTGATCCGGGGTCAGGCAGATCTTGCCCGTCATCCCGAACTCTACGGAAACGGCGGTGGCCTCGATCAGCTTCAAAGCGTTCGAGCCGATGGTGGGCCCGTCGATGGCGCTGGGCAGGCTGGCCGCCTTGGCGGCGATCGTGAAACGGGAGCGGGCGTATGCGAGCGTGCCGGGGTCTTCTCCGAAACCGGTGTCGCGGCGGAAGTCGCCGATGCCGAAGGCGAGCCGGAAGGTGCCCTTCGTCGCGGCGATCTCGGTGATGCGCTCCAGGCCCCGGGCGGTTTCGACCAGAGCGACGATCGGCACATCGGGCAGCCGCTTCGCGGTCTCGGTCACGTGATCGACCGATTCGACCATCGCCAGCATCACCCCGCCCACCGGGGTGGCGGCCAGGGCGGCGAGGTCGTCCGCCCACCATGGGGTGCCGAAGCCGTTGATGCGGACCCAGTCGGTATTGCCGGCGTTCAACCAACGCACCACGTTGTCGCGGGCGGCGTGCTTGTCTTTGGGCGCGACGGCATCCTCGATGTCGAGGACGACGATGTCGGCGCGCGATTGCGCCGCGGACTGGAACCGGTCGTCGTGTGCACCATTCACCAATAGCCAACTTCGGGCCAGAACAGGGTCGATGCGGAAGCCGACGACATCATCGGACTCTGGCGCGCTGTTGTTGACCTGCTCGTACATGTCAGCTGATCTGTCGCCTTCTCGTGCTTGCGGTCTTGGGCTCCTTTACCGTAGCCCGACCGCGAAAGAACTCATGCCGGACGGTCGTCTCACCTTCGTTTTGCCACAAGAACCACCGGAGACGTGATAGCCAGCAAACGAAACCGTCATCGCCGGCGAGTTTCCCCGCGGTGGGCAGGGGTAACACACACTTCGCCACGTTACGGCCATCGGTCGTGCGTCGGATCCTGCGGAGGCTAGAGCAACCTGGTCCCGAAATGCGTCTCGATCGCCCGTCTCTGGGACCGACCGAGAAAGACCCACGAGGAGTAGATATGCGTAAGGCCATAGCAGTCGTTTCAGCCACCGGGGCACTGTTGTTCGGTGGAGCGGGTGTCGCAAACGCCGCCAACCCGAGTGCACCCGCGCCGTCGTCCACCACAACGACTCTGGCGGACAACAACAACACCAGCAATGACCAAAAGAGCGACAACAACGGGCTGTGGGGCCTCGTCGGCCTGTTGGGCCTGGGCGGACTCGCCGGACTGATGCGCCGGAAGGACCACGTCGCCGGCACCGGCGCCGGACCGGCCGCCACCCGGGGCCGCGGCGTCTAGCCTCATCCCCTAACCCTCGGGTCCCCGTCAGCCGCGCCGCGGCTGACGGGGATCGCTGGGTCCCGGTTACAAAACGCATTGCGCCGCAAGGAATTTTGATCATTGAGTTGGCGCAACGAGCCTCGCGCCCAGCGCAGCGTCCGTTTGACCACTTGTGCAGCGGGTATGCCTCGTTCAAGCCGTACACAGCCCAGCGTGCGCCCCCCATTCCCCCCATTACAGGAGGTACCGGCGATGGCCGAGATGATTATCGAATCACCCGACGAAGTCGTCGCGTTCCTGAAAGCGCAGCACAACCTCATCGAGGACATGTTCGACCAGGTGCTGCACGCTACGGATCCCAAGGCGCGCGAGCAGCCGTTCGCGACGTTGCGCCAGCTGCTGGCCGTGCACGAGACGGCCGAGGAGATGGTGGTGCATCCGCGCGTGCGGCGGGAGGACGATGATGCCGGCGACGCCATCGTCGACGCCCGCCTTGAAGAGGAGCATGAGGCCAAGGAACTGCTATCGGCGATCGAGAAGCTCGACGTCACCTCGGACGAGTTCATCGCGGAGCTCACCAAACTGCGCAGCGCCGTCCTCGAGCACGCCCGGCATGAGGAGGACGAAGAGTTCCCGGTGTTGAAGCGCAAGGTGGACACCGACGACCTGAAGCGGATGGGGGCAGCGGTACGCGCCGCTGAGGCGATCGCTCCGACGCGCCCGCATCCGGGCGTGGAATCGGCGAAACTGAACTTCGCGCTCGGGCCGTTCGCGTCCATGCTTGATCGCGCCCGCGATCTCATCGGCAAAGCCCTCGGATAGCGCACCCGGCGCGCCCCCCGGGTTTCCGTAGGCTCGGTGAGATGAGCGTTGCCCCGGATACCACCGTTGCTCTCCAGAACCGGTTCTTCCGCGAACTGCCGGAGATGGCGGTCCGTTGGCAGGCGGAGACCTTCCCCGAATTGCAGCTGCTCGCGCTCAACGCGCCGCTGGCCGACAAGCTAGGGCTTGACACCGGCTGGCTGCGCGGCCCCGACGGGCTGCGCTTCTTGGTCGGTAACTCGGTACCCAACGGCGCCACCCCGGTGGCCCAGGCCTACGCCGGCCACCAGTTCGGCGGCTTCGTTCCGAGGTTGGGCGATGGGCGTGCCCTGCTGCTGGGCGAGCTGGTCGACGGCGACGGGCGACTGCGCGACATACACCTCAAGGGTTCCGGCGCCACGCCCTTCGCCCGCGGCGGCGACGGCCTGGCCGCGGTGGGCCCGATGCTGCGCGAATACCTGGTCAGCGAGGCGATGCACGCCCTGGGCGTGCCGACGACGCGGTCGTTGGCCGTGGTGGGGACCGGGCGTCCGGTCCATCGCGAAGAAACACTGCCGGGTGCGGTGCTCACCCGCGTGGCCAGCAGTCATCTGCGGGTGGGTAGCTTCCAGTTCGCCGCGTCCACCGGCAACGAGGACTTGCTGCGCCGCCTCGCCGACCACGCGATCACCCGCCACCACCCCGCCGCCGCCGAGGCGGACAACCCGTATCTCGCCTTGTTCGAATCGGTGGTGGCCGTCCAGGCCTCGCTGATCGCCCAATGGATGCTGATCGGATTCGTCCACGGCGTGATGAACACCGACAACACCACGATCTCGGGCGAAACGATCGATTACGGACCTTGCGCGTTCATGGACGCCTACGACCCCGACACGGTCTTCAGTTCCATCGACTTCTGGGGACGCTACGCCTATGGAAATCAACCGGTAGTCGTTGGATGGAACCTCGCCCGCTTCGCCGAGACTCTGCTTCCGTTGCTCTCGGAGCACACCGAGGAGGCAATCGCGCTCGCGGAGCAGTCGTTCGGCGTCTTCCAGACCCGCTACGACGCCGTGTGGAGCGCCGGGATGCGCGCCAAACTCGGCTTGTCCGCCCAGGTCGACGACGAATTCGCCACGGTGCTGGTCGAGGAGTTGCTCGCGCTGCTCAAGCAGAACCACATCGACTACACCTCGTTCTTCCGCCGGCTCAGCGACGCGGCGCGAGGGGATGCCAAACCCGATGCCGAACCCGTCCGCGGATTGTTCGCGGACCTGGCCGGCTTCGACGCGTGGCTGACGCGTTGGCGGGCGTTGGGTCCCGACGCCGACACGATGGATCGCACCAACCCGATTTACATTCCGCGCAACCATCTTGTCGAGGAGGCCCTGTCCGCCGCGACGGCCGGCGAGCTCGACCCGCTGCAACAGCTGCTCGCCGCGGTCACCGACCCCTATGCGGAACGGCCGGGCCTCGAGCGCTACGCGGAGCCCGCCCCCGAGGACTTCGGCAAGTATCAGACCTTCTGCGGCACTTGACCTTACGACAGCTTGGCGAGCTCGGCCTGCAACCCATCGAGGCGCTGTAGTGTCTGATCGCGAGGCTCGGTCGGCAGGTCCACCAACAGGTGATCCACACCCAGGTCGCGATAGGCCTCGAGTTCTTTCGCCGCCGGCTTGCCGCCGTGGAAGTGGATCACCGGCACGTCCTTGCCGGCCACGTCTCGCAATTGCTCGAGCGGAGAAGCCAACTCCTCTGCCGATCCCGTCATCGACAGCCAGCCCGCGTTCAGCCGCGCGATGCGCTTGAAGCCCGCCGGTCCGCCGCCGAGGTAGAGCGGTGGGTGGGGCTTCTGGACCGGCTTGGGCCAACTGTAGATCGGGTCGAAGTTGACGAATTCGCCGTGATATTCCGCCTTTTCGTGGCACCAGATCTCGATCATCGCGTCGAGCCGCTCGTCGACGACTCGTCCGCGGACCGAGGGATTCACGCCGTGGTTGGCGATCTCCTCACGCAGCCAGCCGATGCCCACGCCGAATCGAAAACGCCCCTGCGACACCAGATCCAGCGACGCCACCTCTTTGGCCGTGTGGATCGGGTCGCGCTGGGGCACCAGGGCGATGCCGGTGCCCAGGACGAGCCGCTCGGTGGCGACCGCGGCGGCGGTCAGCGCCACGAACGGATCCAGCGTGCGGTAGTACTTCGGCGGGATCGGGCCGCCGCTCGGATACGGGGTCTTCGCGTCGACGGGGATGTGTGAGTGCTCGGCGAGAAAGAGCGATTCAAAACCGCGCTGCTCAAGCGCCTCGCCCAACTCCACGGGACCAATGCCGTCGTCGGTAACAAATGTCAGCACACCGAAACCCATGATGCTCAGTCAACAGCATCACCGCCCGCCTGTCAGCGCGGGCTTGTCCCGGCGGCTCGCTCGAAATGACTCAGCTCACGGCGCGGTTTCTTCGGTCACCGCCCGGGTTGCCCGGCGCTTGGCCGGACGCACCGCGCCCCAGAGGCCGGTGGCGACACCGACCGCGGCGCCGCCCAAGCCGATGATCTGCTGCGAGGGCTTCAGCTGGCTGTGCACGCTCAGCCCGCCGACCAGGTCGGCCACGTCGGCACCCGCGGAGGCCAGGAACCAGCCGCGCGTGTTGTTACCGCGCAGCGCCGCCGACGCGAGCAGGACACCGATCAGCGCGTCGCGATAGCCCATCGACCGCAACAGCAGCTGCGCCGTGGGCGTCGGCTCGTCCGGGTCCCCCCACAGTCTGTTCGCCCGCAGCGGGTCGACGAGGAAGGAAACGCCAGAGGCAAGTCGGATGGTGCCCGCAAGAAGGCCGAACCGGTCGATGGACATGGTCTTCAGAGCCTAGGAGCAAATCGTGCGATCGTGCGCGTATTCCATTCGCAAGTCGCTCACGGCGCCGGGCAGGAATCGGCGATCTGCAGCGACGCCGGCCACAGCACAGTCGCCGCCCCAAAGGCCATGGCGTCGGCGCCGGTGGGCGCCACCGCTTCTATCCGCGCCTGAATTCGCTGGATCTGCTCGGGGTGAAAAGCGGTCCACGCGAACCCAATACACAGGTATGGGATCAACAACCATAATCCCAGCTCGACCAGCCCGCCGACGCTGATCTTGTGCCCGAGGATGCGCCGGATCGGGTCCATCGCGTGTTCGATTCCGCCCATGACCGCACTTCCTACCGCAGCACCAGTTTCAGCGCGTAGTCGACGACAGCATCGAGGTCCGTACCCAAATGCCCGGCGAGCCACTGCTGCGCGAGCTCGGCCATGGCGCCCGTGTACAGGGCCGCGGCGACCTCTGCGGCCACCGGATCGGAGTCGGGGTTGAGGCGCCAGCCCTCGGTCAGCACGCCCTCGCGCAGCATGTCCTGCGTGGCGCGGCGCCGGACGGCCAGCACCGGGTTGGTGCGCGCGTCGGTGAACAGCACCCGGCCGCGGCGCGGATCGGCCGAGGAGAAGCCGAGCACCGCCGCGATGCCGGCCCGGGTCCGGGCGCCCAGCGAATCCCCCGCCTGCCCGACGGCGGCCTCGATCACTTCGCCGAGCTGATCGCTCACCCGGTCGTAGACGGCCCCGAGCAGATCGTCGGTGTCGCTGAAACTCTCGTAGAAATACCGCGTGTTCAGCCCACATTCCCGGCACACCGAACGCACCGAGAGGGCCGCCTCGCCGCCGCTGCCGAACAGTCGATAGGCGGCCTCCACCAGCAGCGCACGTCGTTCGGCGCGGCGGTCCTTGAGCGGTATACCGGCCCACCGGGTGGGACTCGACATTCCTACAGGGTAAGTCGACCAGGCGCGTGTCTTGTCACACCTGTGGCCAAAACCTTATTCTGGTTACAGTCGTGGCCAGATTTCGTAGGGAGTGTGTCGTGTTTCTGCCACACCAGATCGTCGGGCAGATGATCAACAAACGGTTGGACGACAACATGCGGCGGTACTTCTTCCGCGGCATGGAGTTCGCCGCGCCCGTGGGCGATCCGGGTTGGTTCGGTCCCGACAGCGCCGTGTGGCGGGTGCACTCGCACTTGCCGGCGCTGATCTTCGGGCTGCAATGTGCCGCCTTCATGGAGACCCTGGACCCGTCGATCTACTGGATGGGCATGCACCACTCCCGCCTGATCAAACGGGACAGCGACGGAAACCCGATATCGCGGGTGCCCCACATCGATCCCGAAGGTGCCGCGACACGCCTCGGTCACTCGGTGGCGTTCTTCATCGGCACGGCATACGGGTCCACGGAAACGGCTGAGCGCCTGGCGAAATCCGTGCGCGCGATGCACCACACCATCAAGGGCACCCGCCCCGACGGCGCACGCTACGACGCCGACGATCCCGAGTGGCTGCGGTGGAATTACGCGACGGTGGTCTGGGGCCTGGCCACCGTGCACGAGCTATATCACCCAATGCCGTTGCGCAGCAAGCAGCTTGACCGGTATTACGGTGAGTTCGTCCGGGTCGGGCATGCGTTGGGAGGCGTCGACCTGCCGACCACGAAGGCCGAGACGCTCGAGTGCCTGGAGTCCTACTTGCCGAAATTGGCTGTCACCTATGGCAAAGCGATGGGCACCGGCCCCAACGTTTCGATGCCGCAGGCTGCGGTCGATTGGGCCATCCGCGACACCATGCCGAAATGGGCCAAGCAGATGCTGCAGCACCGCGATTGCAACATCATCGAACGTACCGCTCGTCGCACCGCGGTGTGGTCGATCATCAACGGGATCCACGCGGCATCCGGGCCCGCCCCGGAATTTCAGCAGGCCCAAGCGAGAGTCAAGGGGGGAACAACGGTCCCCCACACCCTGCCGAGCTACGTACTCGGCAGCGATGAGGTCCGCAGCCGCTCGGAGGTGGAGCGCAGCTTCCAGTCGGTGTAGTCCGCACGAAAGCCGTTGCGTACAACCAGGTATCGACCGCTACGCTGCGCCGGGTGTGATGATGGGAATATCGATGATCGGCGGCGTCTGCGGAGTCGTTGCCGGCGGCGGCGCCTGAGTGACTTGTTGTCCCAGGTGCTGGGGGCAGTAGGCGCTCGCCGCGATCATCGTGAATTGAGCGGCGCCGTCCACCGTGAACCCCGGATTACTCGACGACACGCTTTTGATGACCTCGACCTGCGGGCTGCCCTCGTCCATCAGTTGGCAGGCCCTTTTACCCACCCCGACGGCCGCAGCCGGATCCTGATAGGTGATGCCCGCTTTGTTCAGCGCGGTGAGGAAGCTCGCATCGGCTCCCGAAGCGCCGACCGGATCGGCGTACGCCGGCGCGGCCGCGCCGGCGAGCACGGCGCAGCCCGCAAGCGCTACCAGCATTCGCATCGCTTCATCTTCGTATAGATCGGTGGCCGTGTCCTGCCGGCCCCCCACCGTGTGCATGAACGGGGAAGTCGAGCCGCCGGGTGGCGATCCTGACGAATGCTGGCACCCGCCCTGGATGTGGTACACAGTGGCTATGTCCGCGCTGTCCCGTCAACACCGTTGAGAGCGCCGACGTGGACGACGATCGACTTCTGACATCCGGCCAGACCTGCTGGCGCACGGCACGGGCCGACCAATTCGCCCCCATCATCGACGCCGCCGACTACTTCAAACACGTCAAGGCGGCGATGCTGCGCGCTCGCCATCGAATCATGCTGATCGGCTGGGACTTCGACTCCCGGGTGACATTCGAGCGCGGCGCGAAGACACTTCCCGGGCCGAACCAGCTGGGCGCGTTCCTCTACTGGATGCTGTGGAAGCGGCCGAATCTGGATGTCTACCTGCTGAAGTCCAATCTTCGGCTGCTGCCGGCGTTCGACGGCATTTGGTTTGGCCTCACCCCGGTATCGCTGCTGAACCAGATCAGCAGCAGGCGAATGCATCTCGCCATCGACGGCGCCCACCCGATCGGTTCGGTGCATCATCAGAAGATCGTGGTCGTCGATGACGCGGTCGCGTTCTGCGGCGGCATCGATCTGACACTCGAACGATGGGACACCCGCGCACACGCGCATCGCAACCACCACCGCCGGACGGTAGGGCGCGGTTACGGTCCGCGCCACGACGTCGGCCTGGCCGTCGACGGCGCGGCGGCGCGGGCCCTGGCTGAGCAGGCCATGACCAGGTGGCAGACCGCGACCAAACAATCGCTGTCGCCTGTCCAGGCCAAGCACAGCGCGTGGCCCAGCAAACTGGAACCGAGCCTGCGCAACGTCGACGTCGGAATCGCCCGCACCGTGCCGGAGCTCGAGGATTCCGCCGAGGTCAGGGAGGTGGAGGCGCTCAACTTGGCCGCCATCGCGGCGGCACGGGACACCTTGTATGTGGAAAACCAATACCTGGCGTCCCGCACGATCGCCGAAGCGCTGGCTGCGCGGCTGCGCGAAGACCGGGGTCCGGAGATCGTCATGGTGCTGGCTCGCAGAGGCAACAATCCTCTCGAGCGGGGAACCATGGACAGCGCACGCCACCGCCTCATCCAACTGCTGTGGGAGGCCGATGAGCATGGCCGGTTGGGCGTGTTTTGGCCGGTGACCGACGGCGGAGCGCCGATATACGTCCATTCGAAGGTGCTGGTGGTCGACGACCGGCTGTTGCGCATCGGCTCCTCGAATTTCAACAACCGCTCGATGGGGTTCGACAGCGAATGTGACGTCGCGATCGAGGCGCCGCCGGCCGATTCCGAACACGACGAGCTGCGCCGCGAAATCGCTTCCGTGCGAAACGAATTGCTGGCCGAACACCTGGGGGTTTCGGTAGGCGAACTGGCAGAGGCGATCGGTGAACACCGGTCGGTGTTGAAGGCCATCGAGGCGCTTCGGGGACACGGCAAGACGTTGCGGCCTTTTACCGAGCGCACCATCGCCAACGAGGCGGGCCCGCTGGCCGAGAACGACCTGATGGACCCCGACCATGTGCCCCGGTCGCTGACCCGCAGCGTGCAACGGTTCATCACCGGCCTTCGGGGTTGACCGGTCGGCGATTCGGGTGTGGGTCAAGTCCAAATCGGCCTAGTGTGGGCAGAAGTGCCAGTGACAAGGACGAGCACCGATGAGCATCGACGACGAATCAGTCACCACGCTGGAGGACCTGCGGGGCGATCTGGCGCAGCGCTACAAGCGGACGCCGACCGGTGGAAGTTCGGTAGACAGCGCGATCGTCGAGGCCGACATGTCCGCGCTGGATCGCGACGGCTACGTCATCTGGGAGAACCTGCTAAGCCCCGAGCAGTGTTCGCAGATCCGCGAGGTCGTGCGCCCTTGGCTGGGGCACACCGGACGAAACTCCTTCGAGGGCCTGCGCACTCAGCGCATTTACAGCGTGCTGAGTAGGACCAGGGCGTGCGATCGGCTGGTCGACGATGCGCGGGTGCTGGCGGTGCTCGATCGGCTGCTGATGCCCAACTACCTGCTTTCGGCGTTGCAGGCCATCAACATTCGCCCCGGCGAGGCCGCACAGCTGGCGCATCACGACGACGGCTTCTACCCGATTCCGCGTCCTCGGGCCCCGCTCGCGGCCGCGACGATCTGGGCGATCGACGACTTCACCGCCGACAACGGCGCCACCGTCTTGTACCCGGGCAGCCACCGCTGGGGAAAGCGCCGGCCGGGTCCCGACGATCAGGCCCTCCCGGTCGTCATGCCCGCCGGGTCGTGCGTCTTGTTCGTGGGCACGCTGTGGCACGGTGGAGGCGCCAACACCACAGATCGCGAGCGCCTTGCCGTCACCGCTCAGTACTGCCAACCGTGGCTGCGGCCGATGGAGGCCTACACCCTGTCGATATCGCGCGACATCGCCCGAGCGGTCTCCGATGACATTCGCCGGATGCTGGGCTATAGCATTCACCCACCGTTCGTCGGCAACGTCGACGGCCTGCATCCGTTGCGGCTGTTGGAAGTCGAGGCGCAGTCCTAGCGCCCGTTCGATCGGGAGGCAGGGCGCTTGCACGTTTCCCGGTTTGACGGGCCCCTACCTGGCTATTCTCAGTTCTGTCATGACGCGTCGAGCGGGCCCGCCCGACGAACAAGAATCGGATTCGCCGACGGCCGGGCTCGGGAATCGTTTGCACCGCAACCACCGGATGGTGGCCGGTGCCAAAATGCTGGCCGCGCTGACATCGCTGGTGCTGGTGGCCGCCATCGGCATCGCCTGGCACGCCTACCGCAGCGCCTCGGCGGGCATCACCAAATCCGAGGCATTGGCCGGTGAACCCGAGTCGACCGGAAACGACCAGAACATCCTGATCATGGGCCTGGATAGCCGGCGCGACCAGCACGGACAGCCGCTGCCAGCCGACATCTATGACGCGCTGCACGCGGGCGATGCGGATTCCGCCGACGGCGATTCCGACGCGCTCATCGTGGTGCACCTGCCCGCCGGCGGCGGTCCGGCCACGGCGATCTCAATTCCCCGCGACGACTACGTCGAGCTGGCCGGATGCCCGACCTCAGATTGCCGCGGCAAGATCAAGGAGGCCTACAGCTTCGCCTACCAGCGCGTGATGGCCGGCCACGGCTCCGCCGGCTCACAACCGAGCCCGACCCCGGTTCAAGGGCAAGACTCCACCACTAGAGAACAGACGGCGCGGGAGGCGGGCCGCAAAGCCGAAATCAGCACCGTCAAGAGTCTTTTGCAAATCCCGATCGATCACTTCGTCGAAGTCACCCTGGCCGGGTTCTTCCAGATCGCACGCGTGGTCGAACCGATCACGGTGTGCCTCAACGCCGATACCTCGGACCGCTACTATTCCGGCGCGGACTTCCACCGAGGTATGCAACAGATCAGCGCAACTCAAGCGTTGGCCTTCGTTCGGCAACGCCGCGACCCCAACGACGCGGCATTCACCGACCTTGACCGCAGCCGGCGTCAGCAGGCCTTCATCGTCTCGGTGGTCAGCGCGATGCGCCGCGGCGGGACGCTGTCGGATCCCACCAAACTGCATGCCCTGCTAGAGGTCGCGAAGCAGAACGTTGCCGTCGACGCTAATTTCGACTTCGACGATTTCGTTCGTAACGCGCTGGAGTTCCCCAACAGGCCAGTCGCGCTGTACACGCTGCCGGTCACCGGGTTCGGCGAAATCTCGAACGGCGCCTACGTGAATTTCATTGACATACCCACCATCCGCTCCATCGTGCACAACCTGGTGGGCACCGATTCGTCGACTACCTCCTCGACCAGCAGCCCCTCCGCAGCAGCGCAACCGGACAGCGGTACGCAGAGCACTGCCGGCAGCGTCGCGCTCGACGTGGTCAACGCCTCGGGCCGGCAAGGCGAGGCCGCAAGCCTCCAAACGCTCTTGGCGACTGGAAGATTCACTGGCGGCAAGGTCAGCAGCGCCGACTCCACCAGCGAAACGAGCAGCATCGCTTACGGGCCCGGCGCGAAGACAGCGGCCACCGAACTCGCCGACCAGTACGACATCACCGCGACCGCATCAGACAGCGTCGCCGGCAACACGGTGCAGCTCACCGTCGGGACCGATTTCTCCCGATTCGACCACCACCGCGATTACCCGTCGGGATCGCCGACCATAACCGCGACGGCGCCCGTCACCACGGTGCCGGCGACGGGCGCCGGCACGCAAGAACCTGCCGTCACCAACCTGTCGCGCATGACCGCCGACGGCATTCCCTGCGTGAAATGACAAGAGGCCAAGGTGTTTTCCGCCGGGCATGCCTCGATGTCGCGGCGGACGGCGCGGTGTTTAGAGGTGCAGGGCCTGCGCCGCCGCCGTGGCCACGGCACCCCTGAGATTTGAGATCGGCGGGCTGCCCCGCAAGTGAATGGAGTTCGAGAGCAGGATGACGTAGGTATTCGAGCCTGGGTCCATCCACAGCGTGGTTCCGGTAAACCCGGTATTGCCAAAGCTGCCGACGGGAAACACCTTCCCGCGCGGCCTGGAGTAGGCCGTGTCGATGTCCCAGCCAAAACCGAACAGGCTTTGCCCTTCGATCGCCGGATAGTGGGCTGCGTGAGCTCCTTGGGCGGCACGGTTTGCCGCCTCAACTTGTCCGGCGGTGTGACCGGGTTGCTGAGGGGTAGTCATCAGCTCGAGAGTTTCTGTCCGCAAAGGAAACTCACTCGGACGGCCGGCCAGCCGATCGAGCAGCGCCTGCGCAAAAATACTGACGTCGTGCGCCGTCGAGAACAGGCCGGCATTGCCGGCTACTCCCCCCATCCGGCGCGCCGTCGGGTCATGCACGGTACCCCGAAGCAGCGCATAGAAATCCGGATTTCTGCTCGGGTCGTCTCTGCTTTCCTCGTCACGCGCCGTTGGCGCGATACGCGTCAGGAGGCTGGTGTTCCATGTCCCCGCGGGGCAATTCATCGGCTCACCTCCCGGCGGCGCGGCGGCCCAGGCAACCGCTGCCCCTCGCACCACGTGTGGGCCACACGCTTTGGCCGCAGGAAGGTAGCGGGTATCTTGCAGCCCGAGCGGTGCAACCACATTGCGTTGCACGTACGTGTCTTCGGCCTCGCCGGTGGTCTTTTCGAGCAGCGCGCCGAGCAGGATGTAATTGATGTCGGAGTATCGGAAAAGCTCGCCCGGACCCGACTGCAGTGGCGCCGTGAGCGCGCGACGAATGCCTTCCGCTTTGTCGGGTCCGCCCAGCCCCCACGGGTCTTGCAGGCTGACGTCGATCCCTTCGCCGGAGAAGTTGGTCAGCAACATGCGAACCGTGACCTTGGCTCGCCGTGGATCGTTCGTTGTGTTGAAGTCGGGCAGATATTTCTGCACCGGATCGTCGAACGCGACCTTGCCCTGTTCGTAGAGCTGCATGATGGCGACCGCCGTCGCGAGGCACTTCGTCAACGACGCCATGTCGAAGATCGTGTCCTCGGTCATCGGCTCTGCGGGTGCGGGCGATCCATCCAGCCCCGGTTCGTCGGCCAGTTTTCGCGACCCGTACGCCTGGTGGAAGACGACATGGCCGCCGTGCCCGACCACCACTACCCCACCCGGCAGCCCGCCTGCCGCGATCGCGTCGTTCATCAGCTCGGAGACGGGTGCGAAGTCAGGCGCGGGCCCCGCAGCCGGGGGCTCCGCCGGCACAGGCCCCGGCGCGGACGTCAAAGCGGGCTGCTGCGAGCGGTCGGCCTCGGGTGCGTGTGCCGTAAACGCCCAGGGCGACGCCGCGATCAGGCCGAGCAGCACAATTGCGACCACGACCGTCTTGCGCGGCGAGGTCGGCCAAAATTTCCACCTGCCACTGATCACAGGCATACGGCAAGAGTAAATCGACGGCATGACGGCATCCAGCACTCCTTCGGTTTCCGCGCAAAGCGGCTGTCGCGCAGCAGGTTAGAGCGGTGTGCAGTACCGTTGGCCCGGGATGTGTCGCGACGCCCGGTCGCGGCGATCCAGTCGGTCTGGGAGCGAGCGGTGAGGACTCATCCCCTTTGACGTCCGGCAGGCAATCAGTTGCCGTGCTGGCGGGCACGATGGCGGCCATCGTGACCTTGACGCAATGCACCGGCGTGCCGAAGCCCCCCGCGTCCAGGCCGTCGTCCGCCGCGACGTCGGCGGCCGGCACGTCGCCGCCCGCTGCCGCTAGCAACATTCGGCCGGTCACCGCCGCGGAGCTCGGGGCGAGCTGGCGGCCGGACTGCCCGGTAGACCCCGCGCAGCTACGACGCGTCGAGGTCGACCACATCGGTTTCGACGGACGGGCGCACCACGGCGAACTGATCGTGCATCAGGACTTGGCGCCGGAGGTCATTACCGTCTTCGCTCAGCTCTACCGACTCGGATTTCCCATCGAGAAGATGCGTACCGTCGACCACTACCCGTCCGCGAACGATGAGCTCTCCATGCAAGACGACAACACGTCGGCGTTCAACTGCCGGGGCATCCCCGGAAGCGATCACTGGTCTCAACACGCCTATGGCCGGGCTATTGACCTCAATCCGCGTCTCAACCCCTGCGTCTATGCCACCGGCACCTTCCAGCCGCAAAACGCCGGGCGTTACCTGGACCGCAGCCGGCGAGACCCAGGACTCCTGCACGACGGGGACGCCGCCGTGCGCGTCTTCACGGACCGCGGGTGGCGGTGGGGCGGTCACTGGGCGGCCCCGATCGATTATCAGCATTTCGAGCGGCCCTGAACCGGAACTCTGCAAGGATGCATGGATATGTCGCGCTCATTCGACGTCTCGACCGAGTCACCCGCCAGTGTCGAACAGATCCATGCCGCGTTCGGTCGCGAGGACTATTGGCGGGCCCGCATCGCCGATGCCACCAACATCACGCTCGACTCGCTGGTGGTTGATGCCGACGGCACGGTGACAGCCCAAATTAGCCAGCATTTCGGCCGTCAACTGTTACCCGGCCTGGTGTCCAAGCTCATCAAAGGCGACCTGAAAATCGTGCACACCGAGACATGGCGACCGCAAGCCGACCGGCGCGTGCGCGGGGAGGTCAGCGTCTTGGCGTCCGGCGGATTGGGGTCTGGTCACGTGGAGAGCTGGCTGGCACCGACGGACGACGGCGGCTGCCAAATGCGCTCTGCCCTGCGCGTGGAGGTGAAAATCCCTCTGCTCGGCGGCAAACTCGAGAAATCCATCGGGTCCGACTTGGCCAACGGCATCCCCGAGCTGGTGCGCTTCACCACCACGTGGATTACCGAGAACGACGTGTAAGTCCCGGTTGCGTCGGCTGCAGTTGGAACATTCGCTGCGATGTGGCGGCGAAACGGCTGGGGACGGTGCTGAATCGCCCGCATTCCGGCCTGCGCCTACGCGCTACGCAAGTCACTGTCATAGCGCTTCGCCAATGTCGGGGAGTAAGGCGATGTCCTCGGGTTGGCCATTGCGACGAAATAGTGCCGCTGTCTCTCGAACATTCCTCTTAGCCCAATCAACATTGAAGTGACTTAGCACCTGATATTCATATTTGAAGCGCTCTGCTCTATCTCCCACTCGTTTGGCGGCTTGGCCGGTAACCACCCCTCCGACGTACCAGTAAAGAAGGTCATCAAGTGTGCCGACCCGGTCGAAACCGAGTTTTCCGCGCTCGTAGAAAGTGAAGTGATACGCGTCATCGTCGACCACATAGATATTCAGTCCGTCGTTTGTTCGAAGCCCGACGGGCATAGTACGAACTCCGAGCGTTTCCGATAGCCGATCGACTTCAGCCTGAAGTTCCGCTGCCTTATCGGCCAAGGCGCGGTCCTGATCGCATTTGCATGCGCCGGTTCACTGGAGTCTAACCAGGGGTGCAATACCGTGCAAATTCTTCATTAGCTGGTTTTCCATTAGCCCGGCCCGCCCATTTCACGGACACCGTCATGTGCAACGGGGAAATACTTCTTGATGCGTTCGCGGACCGCCTCGAGCGATTGGTCTATGGTTGGGAACGCGATTGCCGGATTATCCCTCATGACTTCATCCAAGGACACTCCCCGTCGGATGGCGAATCTGGGAAGATATTGCCATTTTTCTGACCGATCATAAAGACCAAGAATGTTATCGGCGTCGAGCGGCGCAATCATGCAATTTATCTCGCCTTCACGCGGTGCATCGTATATCTGGATCTTGCAATCGTCTGAACGGAAAAAGACAACGTAAGCCTTCCGTCCGTGTTCAACAGTGTCACCGAACTCGTCCAGTTCGAATCCGAGCTGAATCAGCAGAGGCTCAACAATGGACCGCACTCCCGCTAAGAATTCTTTTGTCATCTCCGCCCGCCCGCCACATGTACCCAAGAGTTGCCAACCTGCTGATAACCGTATTCCTCTGCGTTGCTCTTCAAGTAAGCTATTTCCTTGGCGGAGAAGGTGTCCGGCCTCAGAGCTAAGACCTCTTCGACAGTGTTGAACCCCTGCGGCAAATTGTATTCGATGCGGGCAATGCCAGCTTCCATATGGCCGCGGAGGAATTGTTCATTGACCTGCCAAGCCAGGCCCTGCGCTTCCGCATGACCAAGGCTCCGCGTTAGAGCAGCCCAAGCTGGGTCACCCGTATCGAAGTAAATTCCGCCGTGCCCTCTGGCGTCACCAATGTAACCACCTTCCTGGCCATCAAATCTGCCCAGAACTACTCGGTCCGAGTGGTCACCAACGTAGTGAGTGGACATGTCAGCCAGTTGTCGACTGAGGCTCGGTGTGGGGCCGCCATGCCCGAACGCGCCATTCAGATCTGTGGCCGCCTGCTCTGCCCACGGGTTGTAACCGAAGGGGTGATCGAACCCGATCGGCGAATGCGGTGAAACTACGGGACCGGTGTCGAGCACACCAGGGCCGATGTCGCCAAGTCCCGCTTCAACGGCCGCTCCCTCGCCACCGAAAATCAGCCCAGGCAGAGCGAATGCGCCGTCGGCGGCCTTGCCGCCGAGATAATAGGCCGGGCTCGGTGAGTCAAGGGCGTTCTTGACTTCTCCGATCGCCGCGACAGCCGGGTTCGGCGCCGTCTCGATCGTGTTCTTGAGCATCTGCTCCCATGATTTGAGGACGCTTGGAGCCCCGGGTCCTCCTTGTCCGACAAGGTTTTTGATCGCCTGGTCGGTAGCAAACCATCGGTCACTGAATCCTTCACCGAATCCGGGCGGTGGCGGGCGCTGCGGCTCGGGAGGAACGTAATTGGGCATACCGTTATCGAGCCACTGCTGAGTACGCCCAACCACGTCATTCAAACGCGCCTCGATCTGATCTGGCGGCACACCGTCGCGGATCATGGTTTGGCGTGCCATCGCCTTGAAGCTCTCCACGTCAGCGGGTTTCAGCGCAGGCGGCGGTGTGCCAGGAACCACCGGTCCTTGCACCCCGCCCAAGAGGTCGGCCAGGCTTCCGGGTGTGAGCTGATCACCTTGACCACTTACCGCCTGCTTGCCGGTGGGAAGCGAGGGGCCTTGCAGCATGGGGGGATTGCCACCGGCGCCGCCAGCCGGAGCCGGCGCGTGTGAGGGTGGGCCATCACCGGACGCGGGATCTGCGGCGCCCGCCGGAAAAAGCATGTCTTGCAACGACCGCGGCTGACCCTCGGCGGCAGGCTTCGGCGCGCTTTGGGGCGCCGGGCGACCTGCAGGCAAAGACCCGTTGGCACTCAACGGGCCTTCCCCGACGGCACTGCGGATGGCGGTGGCAAGCTCGTGGTCGGCGCTGTCCGCATGCACCTTCAACGCAATCAGCTTGTCCTGCAACACCTGTTGCTGGGCAGCGAAGTCCAGGGAGTCACGGCCGACCCACGTGTCGCCCACGTCGATTCGCCAGTCCGGCGTTATGGTCCAGCCGTTCGCATCAGTGACCCGCTGAATGTCATCGAGCTCGCGCTTGCACGCACTAACGTCGTCCTCGGCGCGCGATACCGCCGCGGCTACCTGCTTGGACTCCTGACCGTCCGCCTCGATGTCGCGGCGAGCCTTGCCCAAATCGGTGCGAAACGCTTCCCCGGCCTGCCCTTGCCAGCCGATGAGAACGTTGTGGACCTGCTGGAGGTTGTCCCCCAACTGCTGCAAGGTATTTGCGCGCCCATCGGCCGTCTCGAATACCTTGTGAATCGCGTCGAGATCCCAACGCTTGACATCAGATGGGGTCAACTGCCCCACTCGAAACCCCTACTCCTGCACCGATGTAAAGGCTCGTTGCGATTGACGCTCGTTGGTGAGATACCAGAGCATCGCCTCGGCCACGTGGGACCCAAGCGCGTCCACCCGCTCATTGTGCTGGTCGTGGCGGACCTCCCACCGTGCCGTCAACTCACCCAATGCGAGCTCCGAAGATCCGATCCAGCCCGGCGCGGCCTCGGCCAGCCGATCCTCATGGGCGATGAAGTCCAGAGCAGCATCACCAATCGCGTTGAACATGTGGTTACTGCCGAGGTGCAGTGCGACCGGATCGACCTTGAAGCTATCGGCCACGAACCATCCCTTCCGCTCGTCGGCATCGTGTTCCGAATGATAATTCGTCGCGGGCGCTCGCGCCCTTCACCTCCTTTGACCACGTCGTGCGCTGGCTGTCGAGACCATCGCCCGGGCAAAGGGCTGAAGTTCGCCCGAGATAAGAGACAATCACCTCATGCCCCGTGAACCCCACGAGCCGCCGGCCGCGCCGCGACCGAAGCGGGTGCATGTCACGCCCGAGGACGTGGAAAGGTTCGGCGACGAGGAGCAGGTGCGCGAGGCGTCAGACGAGCGCCGGCTACTTGACGAGCGACCGCCGCATCACCACTAGCCCGAAGGGCCTCGCGGAAGGGACTGGCGAAGGCCGCCGCCGCTGAGTGAGACTGGTAGCCATGAGTTTGGTGGAAACGGTCTTTTCGCAGGTGTTACGGGTACACGACACGGTCTATCAGAAGACGAACGGCTGGATCGGCCACCGCACACTGTGGATACCGAGTCTGCTACTGCATACCGTCGGGGCGAAAACCGGCAAACAACGCACGACGTCGCTGTCCTACGCCCGTGACGGTGACAACTACCTGGTCGTCGCGTCCAAGGGCGGTGCGCCCCAGGCTCCCGGCTGGTATCACAACTTGAAAGCCAATCCCGACGTCGAGATCAACGTCGGCCCAAGGCGTTTCGCCGTCACAGCGCGACCGGTGCTGTCCGGCGATCCCGACTATCAGCGGCTGTGGCAGATCGTCAACAAGAACAATCAAAACCGCTACAACGAATACCAGAAGAAGACGTCGCGACCCATCCCCGTCGTGGTTCTGGCCCCGAGAGGGTAGGACAGCACGGGAGCCGCGCGAGTCAGGTCACCGTGGTTGCCGCTAAACCGAGAGTGAAGACCTGCACCTCGGCCGACTTTCCCTTCAACGCGTGCGCTCCCCGATTCAGGAGTCCAGGCGGCCGAGATGTCAGCGCTTCCACGCACGAACCGGTGAGAAGGATGGCGTCGCCGGTGATCTTGGTGAGTTGCTCGACGCGGGCGGCGACGTTGACTGCGTCGCCGATCAGGGTGAACTCGAGCTTGCTTCCGCCACCGATGGTGCCGGCGATCACCTTGCCGGTATTGACGCCGATGCCGATGCGAAGCTCATCGCCGAATCGCTGGGCCACGAGTCGCTGGATCAGCACCGCCGCGGTAACCGCGGCATCGGCATGATTGGCGAGATCGTTGGGGGCGCCGAACACCGCCAGAGCGCCATCGCCGAGGAACTTGTTGACATGCCCACCGGCGTCGACGACGGCTGGCACGACGATTTCAAACAGCGCGTTGAGCCGCGTGACGGTGTCCTCGGCGGAGTTCGCCTCGGCGAACGGGGTGAAGTCACGGATGTCGACGAACATCACAGTCACCTCGCGCCGCTCTCCGGTGAAGACGTCGTCGCCCTGCTGTAGCAGCCGCGCGGCGAGCACCGGGTCGACGTAGGTGCCGAACGCGCCCTGAAGCCGTTGCCGCTCAGCCAGACCCGTCTGCATGCGATTGAACGACGCGGCCAGGGCGCCCAGGTCGTCGTCCTGGACGACCGGCAAGCGTTGACCATAGTCCCCTGCCGCAACGCGTTCGGCGCCTTTGGCGAGGTCGCGAATGGGTTGCAGGGAGTGTGAAAACCCGATACCGACCGTGACCGGCACCGCGAAGACCAGTGTCAACGCACAGCCGATCGCGGCGGACAGGATCGGTGCATCGCTGACCGGGGCAAGCACCGTCGCGCACATAGCCCCCGCAACGGCGTAGGCAAACGCCGCTGCAAGCATGGACACGTTAGACCGCGTGGCAAAACTCGGGCGCGAGCGCGGCAGCGAGTCCCCAATTCCCGTCCCGTCGGCAAGGGCGATCCTGACCGGACGCTGCATCGCCTCCAGGATGCTGTGAAAAGCGATCAGCTGCACCGCTATTCCGATGACGGCGCCGCGGATCCCGTATTGCACCAACCGGGTCCACGACGCTCCAGCGATGGCGCCGACGACGACCGACAACGCGGCGGCCCATACGCCGGTAGCCCAGACCGTCAGGGCGGACGATTTGCGGCTGTAGCGGTAGGTCTCCTCGAGTGCGGCCGCTCGATCGATCTCGCGACCGGCTGCCCACTGCCCCACGTAGCGGATCCATTGGCGACCAGGAGAGACCATGATGCACACGAGTAACAGCACCGCGACAACGGTGACGGCGGCCGCGTCTACATATCGCCCTTGCTTCTCCGCAGCGACGATCGGCAACGATACGAACACGGCGTAGACGGGAAGCGAAACGAGATACGCTGCCGCGCATAACGCCCACCAGTAATACCGCGCCCCGTATCGATCCCACGCCCACTGCCAGATGCGATCCATGTCGGGAGATTAAAACGTCGCCGATCGCGATGTGCGGGAAAGGGCCGCGTCGGTCCGGCTGCAGCGCCCAGGCACGATGTCTCTTATGGTCGCCGTCTACCGCGCGCCGATGCGATCGCGCAATGATGCCGTCGAGCCGCAAGCCACCATCGATCGCGCGCGCCGGCTCGGCGTGTGCGGGTTTGGCCAACTTGTGGTCAGGTCGGCCGAACAGGAGCGGCTGGCCCGTCGGGTCGCCCGATTCGCCGAGCTCGACGAAGGTTCGTTCGTGTGGACCCGCGACACCAGCGGGTGGTTCTGGCTGGGCCGCATCTCCGGGCCCTACGTCTACGACGCCGACGAGACCGCTGCGGCGGTGGATCTGGTGCACATACGACCCTGCGAGTGGCTGTCCACGCCGATCCTGGAACACGACGTGCCGGACGCCGTCGTCGCCACATTCGGTCGGGGCGGACGGAACCTCCAGGAAATCCACCACCCCTCGATCGGGATTGACACACAGGCGATTTGGGATTCCCGGACGGATCAGTCCGCGGAGAACTGAGCGCGTGGATTACCCCTAGCCGTCAACCTTCGACGGCGAACAGCGCCCACTCACCCGCCACACCCTTGAGGGCGTGCGCGCCGCGAGCGGTGAAGCCAAGACCCGACCCGGCGACCAGATCGACGACAATGCGCGAGACGAGCACCTCGCCCGCCCCGGCCGCCGCTGCCACGCGCGCGGCGATGTGGACGGCGATGCCGCTGATGTCGTCGTCGCGCAACTCCACCTCGCCCGTGTGTACACCCGCCCGCATCTCGAGGCCCAGGCTGCGCAGCACGTCGCGGATCGCCGCGGCACACCGGATCGCCCGGGCGGGCCCGTCGAACCGGGCGAGGAAGCCGTCGCCAGTCGTGTTGACCTCGCGACCCTGAAAACGTGCGAGCTGGCGCCGTACCTGGGCATCGTGCCTGCTGAGCAGCTCCTTCCATCGCTGGTCGCCGAGCTCGACCGCTCGCTTCGTGGAGTCGACGATGTCGGTGAACAACACCGTGGCCAGGACCCGCTCGACCGCAGGCTGCGGCCGGACGCCGGTGAGGAACTCCTCTATCTCGTCGAGCAGGGCATCGGCGTCGCCCGTAAAGAAGAGGTGGTCGGCGCCGTGGAGCTCGACGAACTTGGCCCCGCGAATGCGGTCGGCGAGATAGCGGCCCATCTCAAGTTTCACCATCCGGTCGTCGCGCCGGTGGAGCACGAGCGTCGGCGCCTGAATGGTGGGCAGCACGTCGCGGATGTCCAGTTGCGGATAGAGCGCGAAGATGTTGCGGACCATTCCGGGGCTGGCGGCCACGCGTTGCAGCCGCGCCCACCACCGCCGGAAATCGGCGTCGTTCCGCCGGCTGGGAGCCCATGCACCCAATCCGACGCCCTCACCCCAGCCCTTGGCACTCACCTCGACCAACGACGACAGCTGCTCCTCGGTGACGCCGAGCGGGTAGTCAGTTCCTTCGAGCAGGCGAGAGAACGTGCCATAGAGGGCAAGCGCATTCACGCGATCGGGATGGCCTGCCGCGGTCAGCATCGCCATCGTGCCGCCCTCCGAAACGCCCACCAGGTCGGCGCGTTCACAGCCGGCCGCGTCCATGACGGCGCGCAGATCGTCGACGGACTCTTCCAATGTCGGCGCGTGCATGACCGGATCCGACAGGCCAGTGCCCCGCTTGTCGAAGGTGACGACGCGACGAAAAGACGCGAGGCGCGAATAGAAGTGGACGACCGACGGCTCCTCACACATGATGTCGAGGTGCGAGATGAAGCCGGGCGCGACGACGAGGTCGGGTCCCTGTCCGGTGACCGAGTACGCGATGTTCAGGCCACCACTCTTGGCATAGTGGATGTCCGGCGCGCTGCCCGCGACGTTCATGGTCGAACCTTACGCCTGCCTGGCGGCACCTTCCCTCGCTTCACGGAGGGTGGTTAGCCTCCACGTATGGTCACGTCGCCCGCCGCGCTCACCGCCGCAGAACTGAAATTGCGGGAACAGGTTCGGGCATTTTTGGCCGAGAAGCTGCCCTGGGGGACGTTCGAGCCTGGACTTGGCATGAGCGCCGAGGTGAATCCGCGGTTCTCCGCCGCATTGGGCGAGCGTGGCTGGATCGGCATGGCGGTCCCGGCGCGCTATGGCGGCCACGACGCCACCGCCGTCGACCGCTTCGTCGTCGTCGAAGAACTGCTGCGCTGGGGCGCGCCCGTCGGGCATCACTGGGTGGCCGACCGACAGATCGCCCAGGTGCTCCTTCGTTACGGCACCGAGGAACAGAAACGGTGGCTGTTACCGCGAATCTGCCGCGGCGAGTTGTGTTTCTGTATCGGCATGAGCGAGCCCGATGCCGGCAGCGACCTCGCGTCGGTCCGCACGAAGGGCGTGCGCGACAGTGATGGCTGGCGGGTTTCGGGCGTGAAGGTGTGGACAAGCAACGCGATGCGCGCCGACTTCATGATCGCGCTGTGCCGCACCGGCGACGGCGAACGGCATGCGGGGCTCAGCCGATTCCTGATCGATATGCGAAGCCCCGGCGTGACGGTCAAGCCGATCCCCTTCCTGAATGGCAGCACCGACCACTTCGCCGAAGTACTCCTGGACGGGGTGCTGGTTTCCGATGAGATGGTGATCGGCGAAATCGGACAGGGCTGGGCACAGAACGCCGACGAGTTGGCCTTTGAGCGCAGTGGCCCCGACCGCTGGATCTCGACCTTCCTGGTCGTTCAGGAGTTCGTCCGCGAACACCCGGACCTCGCAGCCAGTCGCGAAGGGAGCCGGCTGATCGGCGAGCTCGCGGCCCAATACTGGGTGTTACGCCGACTCTCGCTGACGGTGGCCCGCGCGATCGATGCCGGCGACACCCCCGCGGCCGAGGCGGCGCTCATCAAGGAGATGGGCACCCGGTTCGAACAAGACGTCGTGCGCGCGCTGCGGGAGTTGTTGGACCGCGAGCTCGTGTGCGGGCTGGAGCCGGAACCGTCATTGTTCGAGCGATTGTTGCGTCGCGCCGCGCTCGACGCGCCGTCATTCACCATCCGGGGCGGCACCACCGAGGTGCTGCGCTCCGTCGCCTTCAAAGGGCTGTCATGAGCGACAACGAGCTGTATAGCGCCGCCGACAAGCTGCTTGCCGCACACAGCCGTTGGGAGTACGTCGGCGACGCCGACGCCACCGGCTGGGCGCCACAGCTATGGAACACATTGCGGCAGAACGGGTTCAGTGATGTCCCGGTTCCAGAGGAGCTGGGCGGAGCCGGGGGAAGCGTTGCCGACGCGATCCAACTGTTGCGCGCCGCGGGAGCGCACGCGGCACCAGTGCCCCTGGCCGAAGCCGGGCTGGTCGGCGGTTGGCTATTGGCGTCTGCGGGTCTCGCGCTCCCCGAGGGTGTTCGGACGGTACTGCCACCCGCCGCGACGCTAAGCCTCGACGGTGGCCGCCTGTTCGGTACGGCGCCGGCGGTCGCATGGGCCCACCGCGCCGAGCATCTCATCGGACTCGTCGACGGCGTCGTGGTGCTCGCGCCCGGACCGGCGGCCTCATCAGGCGGACCGGCCGTCAGCCGCGGCGTCAACCTCGCCGAAGAGCCGCGTGACACAGTGATTTTCGAAGGTGTCCGGGTAACCGCGCGCGCCGACGCACCAGACGGGGTCAATGACCAATCGCTCTGGGAGCGCAGCGCCCTGGGCCGTGCGGCGCTGATGGCCGGCGCGATAAGTGCCGTCGCCGCAATGACACTGCGCTACAGCGGCGAACGTGAGCAATTCGGCCGCCCCATCGGTCGGTTCCAAGCCGTTCAAGCCCATCTGGTGACCATTCACCAGCAGGCCGCGGTGGTCGCGTCAGCCCTCGACGGTGCGGTCGAAGCGGTCGAACTCGGCCGGGGCGGATTCGAGATCGCTTGCGCCAAAATGCTTGCCGACCGGGCCGCTCAATTGGTGACGGCGGCCGCCCACCAGACGCACGGCGCTATCGGCATGACGAAGGAGTATCCGTTGCACTATCTGACCCGTCGGCTCTGGGCATGGCGAGACGAAGCCGGAGGGCATCACCGCTGGGCCGACCGACTCGGCGCGGCCCTGGTCGCCGGTGGCCCCGACGCCCTGTACCCAGCCATCCAGTCAGGCTCGGAGGTGGTGTCGTGAACCGGCTGCAGCGCCCGGACGGGGTGACACTGGCCTATCAGGTGCACAACCCGGACGCGCGGGGCGTGCCGCTCTTGCTCACCCACGGTTTCGGCGCCACCGCGGGCATGTGGAATCCGAACATCGATGCCTTGAGCGTCGACCGACCGGTGATCGTCTGGGACCAGCGCGGTCATGGCAGCAGCGACGCGCCCGAGGACATCACGCGCTACACCGAGCAGATCAGCGTCGCCGACATGGCGGCCGTTCTCGATGCCGCGGGTGCCGATCGCGCCGTACTCGGCGGAATGTCCTTGGGCGGCTACCTATCCCTGGCTTTCCACCTCGTCCACCCGCAGCGGGTGGCCGCGCTGGTGCTGGTCGACACGGGGCCGGGTTATCGCAACGACGAAGCGCGCGACAAGTGGAACGCGTGGGTGGAGCGCCGCGCTCGAGAACTCGAGCGCGGTGAAGAGCGCGCCGACGCGTCGGCGGAAGTCGCACAGGCGTTGCATGCGCATCCCGAGGGCCTGCCGCTCGCTGCCCGCGGCGTGATGGCCCAAAAGGACGCCCGCGTGATCACGTCGCTCGAGCGCATCACGGTGCCCACGTTGGTGGTCGTCGGCGCCCAAGACACCGACTTCCTGGCCCCGGCCGACTACATGCACCGCAAGATCGCCAATTCCCGCAAGCTGGTCATCGACAACGCGGGGCATGCGGCGAACATGGACCAGCCCGAGGCGTTCAACGCCGCGGTGTGCGACCTGTTGGAACAGCTATGACTGATGTCACCGTCGAATCCGTCGGGCACGTGGCCATGGTGGAGATCCATCGGCCCCCGAACAACTACTTCGACACCGCCTTGATCACGGGCATCGCCGACGCCTACGAGCGACTGGACGACGATGTCGAATGCCGGGCGATTGTGTTGTGCGCGGAGGGAAAACACTTCTGTGCGGGCGCCGATTTCTCCCAGCCGGCCGAGAATCGCTCGTCACCGGGTGAGCTCTACGCGCAGGCCATCCGGTTGTTCCGCGCCCGCAAGCCGGTTGTCGCGGCGGTGCAGGGCGCCGCGATCGGCGGTGGGCTCGGGCTTGCTCTCAGCGCAGACTTCCGAGTGGCCGCACCCTCCTCGAAATTCGCGGCCAACTTCAGCCGGCTTGGTTTTCATCCCGGTTTCGGTATCACCGCCACGTTGCCTCGTGTCGTCGGCCAGCAAAAGGCGCTGGAGTGGATGCTCACCGGTGAGCGTTTCGGAGGTGAAATCGGTTATGCGGCGGGGCTATTCGACGAGCTGGCCGCCGACGGCGACGTTCGGCCGGCGGCGATTCGGTTCGCCGAGCGGATCGCCGCTTCGGCTCCCCTGGCGCTCACGAGCATCCGTGCGACGATGCGCGCCGGACTCGCCGTGGCCGTCGCAGCCGCCACCGCCCACGAACTCGAGGAACAAACGCGACTCCAGTCGACCGCGGATTTCCGCGAGGGCGTGACGGCGGCGGCCCAGCGCCGCACCCCGACATTTACCGGTCGCTGAACTTCCTCGGGCTCACGGCGAAAACCGATACGGTGCATTGCATGCGTCGTGTGGACTACGTCATTCACTATGTCGAATCGCTCAGCCGCTCGGTGGCGTTCTACCGCGACGTCCTCGGGCTTCGGGTGCGCATCGAGGGCGACGGCTACGTCGAGTTCGACATGGAGAATACGAAGTTCTCGCTTTTCGAACGCTCGAAGCTGCCCGAGCTCATCGGTCGCGAGGGCGGCAACGCGCCCTGCGGTGAGATCGGCTTCTTGATCGATGACGTCGATGCGGAAGCAGAACGGCTGAGCGGGCTCGGCGTCGAGATCCTCACGGGACCAGTGGATCGACCATGGCGGGAACGCACGCTGCACATCGCCGATCCGGACGGCAACATCATCGAATTCGCACAGAAGCTGCGATGATCCTCGCCATCGACCTCGGCAAGACGTCCTGTCGGGCAGCGGCAGGCGGCCGGAGGGTCGAGGGTGCGGGCGCGCCGGGGCTCGCGATGCCCGGTGGCGTGCGCGGCGCGGAGGCGGCGATTGTGGCCGTCGCGCGAGATTTCGGCTCCGTCGATGAGGTGGTCGTGGGCGCCGCAGGGGCGCTGGCGGCACCCGATGCGGCGCGCGCACTGGGCGACGCGCTGCTGAAATCGTTTAGGGCGCAGTGCGTTGCGGTGACGAGTGACGCGGTGATTGCGCATGCGGGCGCACTGAATGGCGAGCCGGGCGTCGTGCTGATCGCGGGCACCGGCGTCGTGGCGCTCGCCATCGATGCGGACGGCGCGCTGCGCACCGCCGACGGCTGGGGTCCGTGGCTGGGTGACGAGGGTGGTGGCACGTGGATCGGCGCCGCCGGGCTGCGCGCGGCGCTGCGGGGCCACGACGGCCGCGGGCCATCCACCGTTCTGCTCGACGCCGCCCGCGCCCGCTTCGGCGCGCCGGAGACCTGGCCCGCGCAGCTCACCGACGCCGCTGCCCTCGCGTCCTTCGCGCCCGACGTCCTCGCCGCGAAAGGCGACGCCGCGGCGCTGCCGATCATCGGCGCCGCGGCCAAGGCACTCGCCGCAACCGCCCGCGCGGCCGGGGATGGCCCGGTGGCGATGGTCGGCGGACTGGCGGGGGTCGAGGCGCTGCGCGAGCGACTCGACCTCATCCGTGCCGCCGGCGATGCGCTCGATGGCGCGCTGCGGCTGGGACCGATCCATGAGCCGCATGTCATTCGGATCCAGACCGCCGGTGCGACGCACGGCCTCGACGCGCTCGCCACCGAGGCCGTGCGGCCGGGCCTGGACGACCTCGACGCGCGGCCGATCGCGGAGGTCGTCGCGCTGCTTGTCGCCGCCGAAGGCGAGGCGCACGGCGCGGTTGCGGCGGCTGTACCGCGGATCGCGGCGGCGGCCGAGGCGATTGCCGCGCGGCTCGAACGCGGTGGCCGCCTGATCTACGCCGGCGCGGGGACGCCCGGTCGGCTCGGCGTGCTCGACGCGGCCGAGTGCGGGCCGACGTTCGGCACCGACCTGGTACGCGGTGTGATCGCCGGCGGGCCAACGGCTTTGACCGAGGCGATCGAGGGCGCGGAGGATGCGTTCGACCCCACCGATCTCACGGATCTCACCGCTGTCGACGCGCTCGTCGGGATTACGGCGTCGGGCCGCACACCGTACGTGCTCGGAGCGCTTGAGCACGCGCGCGCGGCGGGTGCTTTGACGGTCGCGCTAGTCAACAACCCGAGAAGCGAGGCGTCTGCCGATGTGGTGATCGAGCTGCTGACCGGGCCCGAGGTGCTCGCCGGGTCCACGCGGCTCACCGCGGGGACGGCGCAGAAGGTCGTGCTCAATGCGCTCTCGACGAGCGTGATGATCGCGCTCGGCAAGGCCTATGGAGCCCGAATGGTCGACGTGCGCGCGACCAATGCGAAGGTGCGCCGCCGAGCGGTGCGGATCGTCCGCGATGCGGCCGGCGTCGACGAGCGGACCGCTACCGCCGCGCTCGCCGGCGCGGGCGGTCACGCCAAGACCGCGATCGTCGCCCTGCTCGCGGGCGTCGACGCGACCGAGGCCGCCGCCAAGCTCGACCGGGCGCGCGGACGCGTGCGCCACGCGCTGGGTGGGACATGAATCAAGACGTCCCGCGGGCCGGCGTCACGCCCGTATGGTGAGGATCGTGTGTGAGCCAGCGTGCGGCCGGCCAGCGCCCGTCAGCCGTCGTCAGCTGCTAATGCTGGCCGGTAGCGCCGGGGCGGCGTCCCTCGTCGGCGGCTGCACGAATGCGGTGTCGGAAACCGGTGCAACGCCACCTCCTCCCCCGGCCCCCACGATCAACGCAAGCCTGACCGCTACGACTTCGACGCTGTTGCTATGCCGGGACGCCTGGGGCGCCCGACCGGCCCGCTCCGGAGGCAAGCGCCACACCATCACCCGAATGACCCTTCACCACGAGGCCGTCGTCCTCGGCGACAACCGCAACGCCCCAAGCCATCTCCGCCAGGACCAGCGATACCACCAGGACCAGCACGGGTGGATCGACATCGCCTATCACGTCGGCGTCGACCGTAACGGCAACATCTACGAACTGCGGAGCACCGAGATCGCGGGCGATACCGCGACCGACTACGACACCACGGGCCATTTCCTGGTGCTCTGCGAAGGAGACTTCGATCAAGAGGCCGTGCCGGAGGCCCAGCTCCAGGGCGCAGCTCGCGCATTCGCATGGGCCGCCCAGACTTTTCACGTTTCGACCACCACGCTGGCGGGCCATCGAGACCTGGCCCAAACTTCTTGCCCTGGTCGAAACCTGTACGCCCACCTTTCCTCGGGCGACCTCAAGCGCCGCGTCGACGACCTTCTCGGCGCGGGCGGGGTGGACCTCCAGCGCTTCTGCGGGCCCGACGCGGCCGCACGGGTCGCGTCGATCGAGGCCGGCAACTGACCTACCCTGCCCACACATCCTCGACGTAGTGGTCGGATTCGATAAGTCCGTTCAACCAGGCGCGGGCCTCATCGTCGGTGGCCCCCGTCCGTTGCCGATAGATGTCGAGGAAGGAACCGCGCACCCCAGGCGCCATCCGCGCGCCGTCGCCGCACACGTAGACGTGGGTGTCCTTGGCCGGGTCGCTCAACAGGTCCCACACCTCGTCGGCGTCCGCGGCGATCCGGTCCTGCACGTAGCGGACCCCGTTCTGCGGCGCGCGGGAGAACGCCGGGCGCATCCGCACGATACCGATGGCTTCGGCCTGTTCGAACCGGTCTCGAAAGATGTAATCGACTTCTGGGTCACGCACCCCGAAGAAGCAGAGCGCCGGCTCCACCGGCGCACCTGCGCCCCGCGCGGCCAGCCGGTCACCGAGAAAACCGAGGAACGGAGCGACGCCCGTACCGGCGCTGACCAGAATCACGTTCTTCGCCGGATCGGCACCGGCCCGAAACGCCTGGCGAGCCGGGTCCACCCGCGCCCGGATCACCTGTCCGGGTTGGATTGTCGCGAGGTAGTTGGACGCGACACCTTTGAATAGACCGTGACCCGAACGGGCCGGCGCATCGAGCACACTGACGACCAGTCCCACCGTGCGCGGTGACAGCATCGACGACGATGCGATCGAATAGTGTCTGGGCACCATGGGATCCAGCAGCTCAAGCAGCTCGGCACCGGTGAGAACGCACGCCGGGTACTCGTCGAGGCACTCCAGCACGCTCAGCGAACAGCCATCCGGGGCCTCGGCCAGTCCAGTGAGCCGCTGGCGCTCCGCGGGACTGTTGTTGGCCGCGGCGAGTCTACGTAATTGACTGCTGGTCACCGGTTTCCGCAATTCGACGAAGTGCGTGAGCAGTTCGCGTGCGCTGACCTCTCGGTCGAGCGCGATGAGGCGCCGAGAGCTGCGCCGAGGATTGATCGCTAGCCGCAGTCCAGGGTCGATGCCGAGCTGTGTCAAAACCGCGTCGACCACCTCGGGTGGGTTGTCGGCCATCACCGTTAGGTGGTCGCCCGTTTGGTAGTCGACGCCGGCCGGAAGCTCAACGCGGACATTGGTTTTGGCTTGGCCCAGCTCGGGGCTGACCAGTTGGGTGTTCTCGACGACGGTCATCGGGATCACCGACGACCGTGCGTCCAGCGCCGCCGTCACCGGCCCGACGATCCGGCGCAACTCGTAAAGTGGTTCGGCCGCATCCGTGACCGGTGCGGCGTCGGGGTCGCCGAAGCGTTCGGCCAACGATGACCACAGCGCCGCCGCGAACTCCTCGATCGTGCCGACCATGTCCCCCGAGGTGTCGGCCGCCGCCCGCGGCACCAGTTGGTTGGCATTCAGCTCGCCGAGGCGCTCGTCGATGCGCTGCGGGACCGCCTGGTAGGTGTCCGCCCAATTATGGTCACCCACACCGAGAACCGCGACATTGGGTGCCGGATTCAGCGTGGTACTCGCGTCGAGCAGCCAGGTGAGGAAGGCGCGCGCGTCATCGGTCGGCTGCCCGTTGTAGGAGGACGCGATGATCACGACTGCCTCGGCTTCGGGAAAGCCACCAACGGCATCGTCGAGAGGGGCCACTGTCGCCGTGCAGCCTAAAGCCGTGGCGTCGTCGGCGAATTGGCGAGCCAGCGCACGGCAGGTACCGAGGTTGGAACCGTAAAGGACCGCCAGCCGGATGCCGGCCATCATCGCCGTTGCAAGACTTTGCGATTCGCCGTGTGCGCCATCCGGCTGGGCGTCGAGCGTGTGGGTATTGCGGTCCTGCGGCGTGCGCCGCAGCAGGTCGAGCCGGAACCCCACCGGCCGGCGACTGGTGGGAGTTTCCCATTGCGGCACATAGTGATAGGTATCGATGAGGCGATAGCGATGTATGAGCCGGGCCACCGCCATGGCCGCCTCATGCAGTGCGAACTGCCGGCCGATGCATGATCTTGCACCGGATCCGAAGGGTTTGAACAACGCAGCCGGCCGAGCCGCCGAGCGTTCGGGAGCGAAGCGGCTGGGGTCGAAGAGTTCGACATTGTCACCCCAGCCGGGCTGGCGGTGCAATGCGCCGGTGAGCACCGTGACAGCCTCGCCGCGCTTGATGGGATACTTGCCACCGATCACAGTGTCTTCCAGAGCCATTCGATCGAAATGCAATACGGGTGGCGAAAGACGCAGGGTTTCCTCGATGACCTGCCGCAGATAGGTCAGCTTGCCGATGTCGTCGTAGCTGGGCAAGTAGCCGTCTTCTGCTCCGAACACGGTGTCCACCTCGGCCTGCACCCGGTGCAGCACCGTCGGATCGCTGACGATGTTGTACAGCGTGTTGGGCATCAGTTCCGATGTGGTGAGCTGCCCCGCGATCAGGAAGGTCATGATCTGATTGCGGATGTTCTCCGTTTCCAGTACGGGTTTGCCGTTCGCATCCTGCTGCAGCATCAACGCCAACAGGTCGTCACACTCACGGTCACCGGACTGGTGCTCGGCTATCAGTCCGTCGATGAACGAGTGCAAGGTGGCCAATTCTTTCTTGAACACCGGCGTCGGAGTGTCAGATGTCAACTCCCCCAGCGCCGTTGTGAAGCTCTGTGGGATCGGAGCCAGGCCGGGGCAGTCGAAAGATTCGAAGCGCGAACCGAACCCGGCGAGCGCCACGGTGTCCATGGCCAACTTCTGCAAGTCGGCCGACACATCCACCGGCCCGACCCCTGCGCGGGCGTCCCACCGGTCGATCATTGTGCAGTTGATGTCCAGCATCGCCGCGTGGTAGGCGCGCAGGCCCGCGTAACTGAAACCGGGTAACAGAACATCGTGAGCGCGCTGCCAGTTCGGTTCGCCGTGGTAGGCGGTGAACAGGCCGTCACCGGCCAACGGCCTGACTCGGGCAAGGGTTGCCGTCAGGTTCTTGGCGAACCGGCTTTCGTCGCAAAGCTCGGTGACGAGCTCCAGCGAACACGCGTAGAGCTTCCTGAAGCCGCCGTTGAAGTCGGCGTAGAACAGCGGCCCGTGCAATTCGCCGAGTAGATCCACGGCCAGCGCGCGCGGTCGGCCGACCAACTGATCCGGTCCGGGCAAGGGACCCTCGGCCGAGGGGATGCCGGGAAGATCCGGCGGGGACGACGCACGGAACTCGGTCATGCGGGCAGCATAGGTTTCGACACGGCGGTGTCGTCGGGAATCCGCGGACGTCATCCTCGGCGCGACGCGCGTTACTGTGCTCTGGTCGGCCTCACCGAACGGGCCGATAGAAAAGTTGGGCAATTGATGACCACAGCAGAAGCGTCGGCGCTCGAATCGCGGGTCGGCCACTACTACAAGATGGACGGCACCTACCTGGTCGGCCGCGAGAAGTTACGCGAGTACGCCCGCGCGGTGCAGGACTATCACCCCGCGCATTGGGACGTCGACGCCGCCGCTGAGCTGGGCTATCCGGACCTGGTGGCGCCGCTGACGTTCACGTCGACGCCGGGCATGACCTGCAATCGCCGCATGTTCGAACAGGTTGTCGTCGGCTACGACACCTACATGCAAACCGAAGAGTTGTTCGAGCAGCACCGCCCGATCGTGGCCGGCGACGAACTGCATATCGACGTCGAACTGACCTCGGTGCGCAGGATCGCCGGTCGGGACCTGATCACCGTGACCAACACTTTCACCGACGCCGCCGGCGAGCGGGTGCACACCCTGCACACCACCGTCGTCGGAGTCACCGCCGAGGATGTCGATCCGGCGATCAAGTTGGCGGTGCCGAACATCATGATGCATGACGTGGACCTGACGGCGGTCGGTGATGCCGATGACGCGTATGAGAAGACGGTGCGCCCCGAGGGCGGAATCCGGATCGCCGAGCACGGCAGTCGCACGCCCGGGACGCCGTCCTTCGATGGCGTGCAGGTTGGCGACGAGCTACCGGTGCATCACACCCGACTGTCTCGCGGCGACCTGGTGAACTATGCCGGCGTGGCGGGCGACGCCAACCCGATCCATTGGGACGAGGAGATCGCCAAGCTGGCCGGCCTGCCCGACGTGATCGCCCACGGAATGCTCACCATGGGGCTGGGTGCCGGATTCGCCTCCACATGGACAGGCGACCCCGGTGCCGTCACCCGTTACGCGGTACGACTCTCGGCGCCCGCGATCGTGTCGGCCAAAGGAGGCTGCGATATCGAGTTCAGCGGCAAGGTCAAGTCGCTGGACCCGGCGACACGCACCGGAGTCGTCCTGGTCGGGGCGAAGTCCGGTGGCCGAAAGATCTTCGGTTTGGCGACGTTGAACGTCCGCTTCAGCTGATGCGCCTTGGTTGCGTCAAGACCCGTCGCCGCAAAGAAAGTCCTCCTCGAAGGACAAACCTCCAGCGGTTCACCCCGAATTGTTCGAGGCCGGCGGGCTCGCAGGACTCGTTGAGGTCGCGGGACTCGTCGGAGTCGTCGGGGTCGTCGGAGTGGTCCTCGAACTCGGTGGGGTCGTCGGAGTCCTCGAACTCGGTGGGGTCGTCGGACCCGTAGGACTCGTCGGAGTCGTGGGGGCCGTCGGAGTCGTGGGCGTAGTGCTCGCAAGGCCTGGACCTTCGCCGCACCAGTCCGCCACATCTTTCGGGTACTGCTCGAGCGGTGGAGGACAACGCTGCCCGGGTGGGAAGTTGGCGCCCGCGTTGAGCAGATCGCAGGGCACGTAGACCTGCTTGCCCTTGGGGGTGTTGGTCAGACACTTCGTCGGCGGCTCGCTATGGGCCTCGACGGGAATGATGGCCGCCGCCATCACCGCGCAGAGCGCCCAAGCAAGACGGCGATAGGTCATGAGAGCTCCTCATCTAGCTGCGAAAGTCCATCGTGAGGGTTCACTGGCGATAATCCAAGCAAACGAAATTCTGCCTCCGCGACCAGAGCCCGATCCGATGCATGTTTTCGTGGGTGCGGTCGGGCGTGCCCACCGTGACATCGCCGCCGCGATGGGACGTGACGCAGATACGCCCACATACCGGGTTATCGCTTCGGCCAGCCAATACTCGGTGAAGCTGCCCAGAACCGCAACCGCCTCGATACCCGCCGAGGTCAACGTCGCGCTGACGTCAACGCCGCGAGTACTTCTTGATCAGGTCCTGTTTGTACAACTTGCCGGCATCGCTGCGCGGCAATCGCGGTTCGAAGAACAGCGATCGCGGGCACTTGTAACTCGCCAGTCGATTTCGCAGCCACCCGGTCAACTCGTCGGCGAGCTGTGGCGTAGCCCGCGCCGGATCGACTAGCTGAACAACAGCAGTGACCGACTGCCCCATCACCTCGTCCGGTACGCCGAACACTGCGGCGTCGACCACCAGCGGATGACACACCAAGGCATTCTCGGTTTCCTGCGGGTAGATGTTGACGCCTCCCGAGATGATCATGTGATGACGACGGTCAGTGAGATAGAGGTAGCCGTCGTCGTCCAGGTAGCCAACGTCGCCCACGGTCACCCAGCCCGTGGAGTTGCGTGCCGCCGCGGTCTTCTCCGCATCATTGAGGTACTCGAACGGATAGCCGCCGTCATAGTAGATGTCGCCGACCTGCCCCGCTGCCAACTCTTTGCCGTCCTCGCCGAGGATGTGCGGGACTCCCAGCATTGGCCTGCCAACCGAACCAGGGTGGCGCAACCAGTCTTCGGCGCGGATGAATGAGATACCCGCTCCTTCCGAGGAGCCGTAGTACTCATCGACGATTGGACCCCACCAATCGATCATCTGCCGCTTGATCTCGGGCGGACACGGCGCGGCGGCATGAACCACACGCTGAAGGGTCGACAGGTCGAACCGCATTCGCGTCGCCTTGGGCAGCCGGAGCATCCTGACGAACATCGTCGGGACGAATTGCGCATGGGTGACGCCGTACCGCTCGATGCAGTCCAGCGCGCCCTCGGCATCGAATGCTTCCATCATGACAGTGGTTGCGCCAACGGCCTGGGCAGCCATTGTCCACATCGCCGGTGCGGTGTGATACGTCGGCGCCGGACTCATGTAGACGGATTCGCTTGTCACACCGAGTGCTTCGAAGACGGGCGTCGACAGTCGCGTCCCAACAGAGCTGGCGGCCTTCAATGGGCGGCGGATCCCCTTTGGAAGTCCAGCGCTTCCGGCCGAGTACTGGAGAAGCTGCCCGTCGCATTCGGCCGCAACGGGTGTCGCTGGCATCGCAGCCACGCAGTCCGGGTAGCGTCGCCACCCTTCGAGTTCACCGTCGGCGACAAGCGCCACCGATGGCAATCCGCCCGGGCGTGATTGCGGCAGCTGTCGGCACACAGCCCGCATCGCCACTGACGAAATGATCGCCTTCGCTCCGCTGTCATTCACAATGTGGGAGATTTCGGCCGCGCTCAGGTGTGTATTGATCAAGGTGTAGTACAGACCGCTTCTTCTCGCGGCCCACATCACCGCATGAATGTGCTCGTTGTTCTCCATCACGGCGGCGACCGTGTCCCCCGTAACGAGACCTTGTCGGCGCAAATAATGGGCCAGGCGATTCGCGCTGGCCTCGAGCTGGCCGAAACTCACCGTCACCCCAGAAGGATGAAGTATCACAGCGGGTTTCGTGTAAGTGGCGTAGTCGCAGAGGCCCATGCGTGTGTCACTTACCCGGTCTGCCAGGGCGAGTCCCAGCGATCGATCGTCGCCACCTCGGATAGCGGCTTGCGGCGCACGGGGTGGTGCCGGCCGCGCGGCCAGCCCACCGTCAGCAGGGTCGCGATCTTCCAGTCGTCAGGAATTCCGACCATCGACCGCAGCTCGTCCTCGCAGGACCCGTGCCACAGGGTGATCGCCGCGCCGAGTCCTTGCGCGCGCGCGGCCAGGAGGAAGTTCTGGACCGCGGGAAAGATCGAACCGCCCTGCTGTAGTTCGGTGGTTCCTCGTTGCGGCTGAACGCAGAACAGCACCAGCACAGGCACTGCGCCACCAACTCTCATGTGTTCCGCCATGGTTCGCAGTACGCGCGATTTCGGGTCGTCAGCGTCGTTGTCGGGCAGCGAGATCGAGTAGAACTCGGTCATCACGTCCCATGTCTTGTGGGCCGCGGCCGTGATCACGCCGCGCAAACTCGCCGATCGCAGGACGACGAACTTCCATGGCTGCTGATTGCCACCGGACGGAGCCCAGCTCGCCGCGCGGAGACATGATTCGATGACCTCGTCGGAGACGGGTTCGTCGCGGTAGCGCCGAACGCTCGACGCGGTGTGCATGACCTCCCACAGGTCCGCCGAGGTCCGCGGGACAACTTGTTCGCTCATGATTTCGCCGTCGCGGGCAGCATTCCCTGCCAAGTCCCGCCGCGGACCGGGCCGGTGATAAGCCGTAGATCCAGCGTCGACAGGACACCCGGTGGCGCTGCGATGACTGCCGGGATCGCGTTGAGTTCCCGCATCACCGTCGCATACGTCAACCCCCGCATATTGTTCCCCCGTCCGTGCATTTCAACGTCAACCGTGTACGTGGGTAGACCGTCGACAATGACGCGGTAACCACCGTGCGGCGACGGATGCCGCGGCCACTCGGGAGCCGACCCTTCCCCCATGCGGGTGATGTGCTCAAGCACCACCCGCTCCTCGCCGTCGACGATTCCGGCGAGCTTGAATCGCATTCCGCCCATCGTCCCTGGCTCGACCCACCCTGATGCGACTTCGTAACGCTGTGTGGCCAACCACTTTTCGATGGTGGTGTCGACACGATCGAGCGGCAAGCCGACGCCGTCGGCCACTAAGCGTACGATCGGGGCCCACAACGCTGCCAGGCGCGCGGTGTCGAACAACGGCGCCGGATAATCTGGCGGGTGGCCGAATCCCATGAAGTCGAACATGATTTCGGGTTGATCGATGGGACCGTAATCGAGTATCTCGAGCATGGTGATGGTGTCGACGCGGCTGCTGAATCCCGTCATCGTCAACGCGATGACATCGTTGGCCCATCCGGGATCAACGCCACTGTTGAAGAAACTCGTGCCGCCCTCCTCGCACGCAGCCGAAATGAGATCGACGGTCTCCTTGTCGGCGGCGGGTGGATAACACATCGGTACCAAGGAGGTGCATACGACGTTCTTCCCTGCGCGCAGGCAGCGGGCGACGTCCTGCGCCGCCTCCTGATAGCGGTAGTCCCCCGACGCGAAGTAGGCGACCACGTCGGCGTCGAGAGCCAGTGCGGCATCAACGTCACGGGTGGCGACGACGCCGGTCGCCGGCATCCCGCACAGATCGCCCGCATCCTTGCCCTCTTTGGCCTTGGCGTGCACGACGACGCCCACGAGGTCCAACCCCGGATGCGCGATCAGCGCGCGCAAAGCGCCGGCCCCGACTTGACCGGGACCCCAGAGAATCACCCGTGGCTTACGTTGGCAGTCCGTCATCGACGCCCTTCCCAGTTGACCCAGCCCTACCTGTGAGAACATATCTTCTCAGATATTGATAACACCATTGCCGCATCAGAAGAATCTTGGAGGAGACGATGCCCGATTACCAGTTCCTGAAGTGGGAGACGTTCGACGACGGCCAGATCGTCCGAATCTCGTTGAACCGACCGGAGCAACGCAACGCGCAAAACCGCGGCATGTTGGTCGAACTCGACGACGCCTTCACCCGCGCTGAGGCCGACGACACCGTCCGCGTCGTCATCCTCGCCGGCGAGGGACCCATGTTCTCCTCTGGCCATGACATCGGCTCCAAGCAGGCCCGCGCCGAGTTCACCCCGGGACCGGGACAGCACCCGACAGCGGCCATCAACGGCGGGACCCGCGAGGGCGCGGAGAAGATCATGCTGCAGGAGTGGCACTACTTCTTTCAGAACAACCTGCGCTGGCGAAACCTGCGCAAGATCACGATCGCGCAGGTCCACGGAGATGTGTTCTCTGCAGGCCTGATGCTGATCTGGGCATGCGACCTGATCGTGGGAAGCGAAGAGGTGCGGTTCGCCGATGTCGTCGGTACCCGGCTCGGCATGTGCGGCATGGAGTACTTCGGGCACCCATGGGAGTTCGGCCCCCGTCGTACCAAGGAGCTGATGCTGACCGGCGATGCGATCGACATCGAGGAGGCATACCGACTCGGCATGGTCAGCAAGATCTTCAAAAGAGACGAGTTATCCGACCGCACACTCGAAATGGCCCGGCGCATCGCCACGGTGCCGACGATGGCCGCACTGCTTATCAAGGAGTCGGTCAATCAGTCCGTGGACAATATGGGCTTCTACAACGCCCTGCAGTCCTGCTTCACCCTGCACCAGCTGAACCACTCGCACTGGGTCGGTGTACGGGATGACAAGCGCGCCACCGCCGGCGAGGAGCAGGGAGTGCCGAATTGGCGCACCGCTCCCCCGATAGCCCTGTCGGTGAAAGACCGAGTGAGCGCCGAGGCCTAATAGCCGCTCAATTCGCGACGGATCCGTAGCGCGCGTCCGCGACGCGGTCGAGGGCAACGGCCGATTCGCCGTACACCATCGCCCAACCCCGGACTCGACGGTAGTACAGCTGGATGTCACCGTCCATGCTGAATCCGTAGCCCCCATGGACATGCAAGCTGCGCTGTGTGGCGTCGCGCGCCGTCTCGTATGCGAATGCGAATGCCATGGCTGACAACTCAGTGACGCGCTGGGGCTCGTCGGCGAACGCGCACGCCGCCTCGAACGCCAGCAACAGCGCGCCGTCGGCCGCAGTGGCACTGTCCGCCAACGGATGAGACACCGCCTGAAAAGATCCGATCGGGCTCCCGAACGCGTGTCGCTGCTTGGCGTACTCGACTCCTATTTCGACGGCCCTCTTCGCCGCGCCCGCGAGCGCCGAAGCGGTCAGTGCCAGCCACAGATCCAGTGCATCGGAGAACATCCGCCGTGCAGCATCGCCCTCGGCAAGAACCGCGACCTCGTCCCCGACCGTGACATCGGCCAGCGGAAGCGAGCCGAGGTTCCGCACGCGCCGACGGTTCTCCCCGAGCGACACCGCGATCAGGCGTTCGCCCGAGAGCGCCACCACCGTGTCCGCCACCGCCCCGGCGGGGACGAGCCCGAGTAGGCGGTCCGGTGCGACTCGCGGTGCAAAGCTGACGAGCTTGTCGCCCGTCATCAGTTCAGCCAGCAGACCCGCGCCGGCCTCACCAGACCTGGCGAGCAGCCTGGCTGCGACTTGGGCCTCGATGACCGGGGCGGACGCGAGCGCCCGCCCGTACTGCTCGGCGATCAAGGCCAGTTCGAGCTCGGACGCACCCCAGCCGCCGTCGGCTTCGCCGACGGCCATCTCGACCACGCCGGTCTCCATTAGCGCCTTCCACAGCCGGGAATCGAAACCCACGGGCTCCGCGGCCCGCACCCGCTGCGACGTCGACTCGCGCGCGTACATCGCGGCGAACGAGTCGACCAGCTGACGCTGTTCGCCGGAAAGGCTCAAGTCCACGCTCAGGTCCCGTCACATGCGGATATGGTTACTCTCACAAATGAGAGTAACATTATCGCGCGTGCCGCCCCGGGCCCGTCGTGAGACAGATTGGTTCTGATCCATGCACTTTCAGCTCGACGCCGACACCCAGGCATATCGCGACGGAGTACGCCGCTACCTTGCGAAGGTCACGACGCCCGAGTCCGAAGAGCGGATCTACCGCAGCGGCGTTTCACACGACGACGATTTCGCCAAGGGGCTGGTGGACGAAGGTTATTTCGCCCCGAGCTGGCCGACCGAATTCGGCGGCCAAAACCGCGGCGCATGGGACGAGCAGGTCCTCCGAGAGGAACTCATGCATGCGGAGGCACCCATGTACCTCTCGGAGACCACTCGAATGGTGGCGTCGATCATCCGAACCGTTGGTACGCCGGAGATGAAAGACCGCATTCTCGGCCCTGCGATGAAGGGCGATATCACCATCGCACTGGGATTCACCGAACCCGAATGCGGCTCGGATGTCGCGGCGGCGACCACGAAGGCCGTGCGCGAGGGCGAGGAATGGATCATCAACGGCTCCAAGATGTTCACCACAAACGGTCACATCGCCGACTACGTGTTCCTGCTGGCACGCACGAGTCCCGACAAGCCCAAGCACAAGGGACTCACCATGTTCCTCGTCCCGCGCGATTCCGACGGATTCGAAGCCCAAGCGGTATGGACGCTTTCGGGTGAACGCACCAACGTCACGTTCTACAGCGACGTCCGTGTTTGCGACGAATGGCGCGTCGGCGATGTCGACGCCGGCTGGCAGGTAATGGGGCTGTCGTTGCAGGACGAGCACGCATCCGGGTGGGGACCGCATCTGTCTCGGCTGCTGCAGCACGTCGAGCAGTGGGCCGCGAACACTCAAGCCGACGACGGGTCACCACAGCTCACCAAGACAGACGTTCGGCGCCGAATCGCCAGGGTGGCAATGGAAGACGAGGTTTCGAGGCTGCTCCTGCGTCGCTGCGTCTGGATGACCGAGACCGGCCAGAACCCCGTAGCGGAGGGACCGATGTCCAAGGTGTTCAGCACCGAAGCGCTCGTGCGCGCCAGCCAGGACGTCATGGAGCTGGTCGGGCCGGACGCGGCGCGAAGCTACTTCGAGCCGACGGCGCCCGAGCAAGGCCGTTTCGAATATCTCGCGCGGTTCGCGCTGGGCACCACAATCTATGCCGGCACAAGCGAACTTCAGCGCTCCATCATCGCCCAGCGCGGGTTGGGGCTACCCCGTTAGCTTTCGAGGCCGGCGGCCCGTGGTTCGCTTCGCCGCTGCCTTGGCGGCCACGGCCTTGGGCTTGGTCTTGGCCGAATTCGCTGGCGGGGTGAGGGCTTGCTTGCACCAGGCCCATAACTGGTCCTCGGCGAGCTCTGCGCCCTTGACCCCCAGGTGGAAGACCCCTATTTGGGCGAGCGCAATGAGTGTCGAGTTCAGCAGCGTCGTCAACTGCGCTGGTGTCAAATCTTTTCTAATCAACCCGGCGCGCGAGCACGCGGTGAGGATCTTCGTGAGCAGCTTCTGATGCGGCTCCCAGATCTTCGCGAAGTCGGCAGGCCGCTCGATCTCCAAACTCAAGTTGTAGATCGTCATCACCCGTCCGCCGATCGCCTCGGATGACTCCGCCCGGGAGAGAAATCCCCGACAGAACGCCTCGAGTTGTTCCATCGGACCATCTGCCATTGCGACCTCGTGGCGGATAGCTTCGATGAACTGACTCGTGGCGTTCTCGTAAAGAGCGAGCAGGAGCTCTTCCTTGCCCGCGAAGTGTTGATAGAACGCGCGCAGGCTCAGGTTCGACCGGTCGATGAGGGTCTGGATGGTGAAATCGGCGCGCCCCGACTCCTCGACCAACTCCAGCGCAGTGGCAAGGAATCTCGAGCTGCGTGCCAGCGCACGGGCGCGCGCGGCGGAGAGACGCCGCTCTATCGTTCGTTCCTGCCAGCTGGTCGGCATCTCGTCGAGATCGGCGTCGACGATCTCGAGGCTGGCTTCGCTGTCCTGTCCGGGGCGCTTCTTCGCAGTCATGATTGCTTGAGAATACGCGTTCCCTGGCGGTTCGCCCAATCAACCTACACCGGTATGTTGGCCGGTCCTACGCAGCGTGCCGGTGTGGGACTGGCGGTCGCGCGGCCGTGCGATATTGTGGAAACGGTTATTCTCGTCTGCGGGCAATCAGCGTTTCGCAGGTGAAGCCCCTGCCTTCGAAGGAGTCAGCGTTGAGCACAGACATCCGAATTGTCTCGCCGGACGACCATTTGGTGGAGCCTGCCGATCTGTGGACCAGCCGACTGCCCGAGCGATATCGCGACATCGGACCGCGGATCGTTCGCACCCGCGGGCGGATGGATCCGTCGGTTACTTCCGATGTCGCTTTCGTCGAGGACGACGAGGGCCGCGACGCGGATATCTGGCATTACGAAGATGCGGTGATCCCGATCCCGCTGATCAGCGCGGCGGCCGGTTACGAACTCGACGAGCTCACCACCGACCCGATCACCTACGACGAGATGCGCCCGGGTTGCTTTCGCCCGGCAGACCGGCTCGCCGACATGGACATCGCGGGCATCGAGGCGTCGGCATGCTTCCCCAACACCCTCGTCCGCTTCTGCGGCCAACGCTTCCTGTACGGCAAGGACAAGGAGCTCGCCAAGCTCTGCGTTGAGGCCTACAACGACTTCCAGATCGATGAGTGGGGCGGCGGCTCGAACGGTCGGCTGATCCCGCTTGGCATCATCCCGCTGTGGGACGTCGAGCTCGCTGCGAAGGAGGTCGACAGGGTGGCCGCCCGTGGCATGCACGCGATCTGCTTCTCCGAGCTGCCTTCACGTCTGGATCTGCCGTCCATTCACAGCGGCTATTGGGACCCGTTTTTCGCGGCGTGCGAGCGAAACCAGGTCGGCATCATGCTGCACATCGGGTCGAGTTCGTCGCTCACGAAGTCCTCGCCCGACTCTCCGCATGTCGTCACCAGCGCGCTGATGGCGGTCAACTGCACCATCGCGATGGTGGACTGGTTGTTCTCCGGCAAGCTCAGGCAATTCCCGAATCTCAAGCTAGCCTTCGCGGAGGCGCAGGCAGGTTGGATTCCCTACTATCTGCAGCGCGTCGACGAGGTTTGGGAGGACCGGCGGGCGTGGGGCGGAATCCACCCGCTGCTAACCGAACCGCCGAGCACCCAAGTGCCCGGCCGCGTGTGGTTCTCCACGTTCGGCGATCCGGTCGCCTTCCGCATCCTCGACCTCGTCGGCGAGGACCAGCTCATGTTCGAGACCGACTACCCGCATAACGACACCAACTGGCCGCACAGCATGGAGGTCGCCAACAAGGCGACGGAGGGCCTGGACGAGGAGACCAAGCGCAAGGTGCTGTCGACCAACGCCAAGACGTTCTTTGGTATGGCGTAGCGTTCTGGAGTTGTTGCGCTACAACGCCTTCCACTCCGGCTTACGTTTCTCGAGAAAGGCGCGCGGGCCCTCGATGGCGTCCTTGGTCAGCGCCACCTTCATGCGGTAGTTCTCGGCGAGCAGTTCGGCTTCGTAGATGGGCAGTGTCAGCCCCTTGCGCACGGCCATCCGCGAGCCCCGCACCGCCAGCGGCGCATTCGAATTGACGACCTCGGCGATCTCCCACGCCCGATCCATGAGCGTGTCGTGGGAGACCACTTCGGTGAAGACTCCCAAGTCGTACGCACGCTGCGCGTCGAGTTGCTCGTGCTTGCCCATCAAGATCAGTCGCATGGCAACCGGCAGCGGCAGGATACGGGCCAGCCTCACCCCTTCGCGACCAGAGCTCACGCCGATGCTGACATGAGGATCCATCAACGTCGCGCGCTCGGACGCGATGGTGATGTCGGCGGTAGTCACCAAGTCCATCCCAGCGCCACAGGCGATGCCGTTCACCGCACAGATGATCGGCTTGGTCATCTGAAGCCAGGGCGGCGTTGCTTCCTGCGGCGCATCCCACTGCCGCATCGAGCTGAGGATGGGCTCCCCCTGGTTGTCGATCCCCGCCGCGTTCTCCATGTCATGGTCGGCTGCCTTGTTGACGTCGGCTCCGACGCACAGCGCGCGGCCGGCGCCGGTGATGATGACCGTCCAGATCTCTTGGGAGCGTTCGATTTCGGAGTACACCTCGGCGAGCTCCGCAATCATCTCGTCATTGATCGCGTTGAGCACCTCGGGCCGATTCAGCGTCACGCACGCGGTGTGACCCCGCACCTCGAATTCGAGGGTGTCGTAATCCGTCACCTGGTCGGACCCTCTTTCTCCAAAGCCGTTGTGGCGCTGGGACGAAATCCGAAAATCTCGCTGAATCTCTCACAGTAGCGCGGCCAGACATCGGGATTCAGCAACCGGGGCGGCATGCGACCCTCGAAAATCACCTGCCATTGGGTCGCGGTGGCGACGGCGATGTCGCGGGCGGCTTCCACGGTGATGCCCGCGACGTGAGGCGTTGCGACCACGTTGTCGAGTGCTAGCAACGGATTGTCATGCCGCGGCGGCTCTTCGTGGAACACATCAAGGCCCGCCCCGGCGATGTCGCCGGCGACCAGCGCGTCGTACAGCGCGGCTTCGTCGTGAACGGGACCGCGGGCGGTGGTGATGAAGAACGCCGACGATTTCATCGTGGCGAACTGTGTGGAACCGAACAAACCACGCGTCTCGGCCGTGAGTGGACAGGTGACCTGAACGAAATCGGAGCGCTCGATCAACTCGCCGAGCTCTACCAGGGTCACGCCCCGCTCGGCGGCGGTCGCTTCGTCGACATATGGATCGTGGGCCAGGATCTCCATCCCGAAGGGCGCGCACAACTCCACGAGGCGCCGGCCGATGGCGCCGAGGCCGACCACCCCGAGCGTCTTTCCGAGTAGCTGGCTGCCCCGCAAGGCCAGGCGGTCGCCGAGCGGCCCGCTACGTAGGGCACGGTCGGCAACGGTGATCTTCTTGGCGAGATCGAGCATGAAGCCCAGCGCATGCTCGGCGACGGCCTCCGCGCCCGGACCGGAGTTGTTGCACACCGCGATTCCGGCGCGTGTGCACGCCTCGACATCAATGACGTCATAGCCGGCGCCCGCCGAGCAGACGGCCAGCAGCTGATCGCAGCGTTGCACCAGGGCAGGCCCGACCAACCACTGTTCGCCCTCGAGGACGGCCGCCACGTCGGTGCGCGTGGCGACCTGGTATCCGTTGGCGGATTCCAATACCGCCCAACCGTCCTCAGTCGGCGCATTCAGGTCGAGTTTGACGACGTCGATGTCGGCCACCTCGAGGATGTCCCCGGCGACGGGGTCGGTCCATCGCTCGTAGACGATTCTCGGACTTGGGCTTTGGCTCATTGCTTGAGCTTGGGCTTCGCCTGCGCCGCCTTGAACATGTCGGCGAGTTCGGCGTTGACGTTCTTGTAGTCGTTTCGCGCGATCGAGCCGTCGCGGCCCGGGACCACGTCATATCCCAAGCGCAGGTCCTTGTTCTCCATGTGGAAGTACTCACGGCCGATCGGCAGGCGTCGGTCTTTGCGCGGCACCTCCATCCATGCGCGCAGGAAGCAGCGGGCCTTCTTCGGATCGTTGCTGCTGACGAAGTCGGAGCGAGAGTGGCACATCGCGAAGTTGTTGGCTACGGCCGCCTCGCCCGACTCGAGCCGGAACTCGACCTGCTGCTCGACGAGGATGTTGCGCAGCAATTCGATCGCCTCGGTCTGTTCGGGCGTGAACTCCCGGCCGAGGGTGTGCATCGCCGGCAGGATGCTGCTGTAGGTGAAGTTGATGCAAATCCGGCCGTCGATCTGCGAGAACACCGGGACGTCGTACGGTGTCACGTCCGGCTGGTCGTCGGGCTGCTCACTGCGCCGGTGGTGCGGAAAACCCTGATACAGCACGGGAAGCAGGTCGGGTCGCTCGTGGAGAATCCGGTTGTGCGCCGCCGGCCCGCTCGCGAATTGGCTTTCACCGCCGGTCGCCGCGGGGTAGACGCACAGCAGTGACAGGATGTCGGCGGCGTCGTTGTGCATGGCCAGCTCCGCCCGCGATTTGGTGCCACGCGCGGGCTGCACGCCGTTCGGCAGGATCTCCTCCTGCACCCGAACCATTCGGTGTCCGAACGAATTGTTGGATACCAGGTATCCCAGATGGGTGCAGAACGCCCAGTAGATGCGCTCGAGGTCGTCGATCGAATGTTGTTCGACCGGAAATCCACGCACGCACGCCAGGCCTTTACCGAACATCAGGTCCCGGTACAGCCTCGCCAGATCGTCATCAAGATCGGGGTGGCGGGCATCCTCGGGGGTGATGTCGTCGCGGTCCTTGTTCGACGTCTTGGCCAGAATCGACTCCAGGGCAGCCACATTGCGGGCCGAAAGGTCGAAAGCGAAATCGTCCTTGCTCGAGAAGTCGGCGCCGGTCCAGGACATCGAGTCGGCGACTTGCTCGGTATAGATCGCGGTGGGCATCCGTCCTCCTGTTGTGGCGGCGAGGCTTTCGGCTTCTCGGGGCTATTCGTCGTTGCTACCTGCGTGGCGCCCGTCGAGCTCTCGCAACGCACGTGCCCGGGCCTTCGCCGCCTCGGTCAACATCCCGATGTCCGTACCTGCCGAAATGAAACGCAGACCCAATTCTGTGAAGCGTTTCAACAGGTCAACGGACTTGATGCCGGCTATTCCCAGCGCCACGCCGTGTGCACGACAAGCCGCCGCGACCGATTCTACTGCATTGCGGAAATGATCATTCTCATAGTCGCCGTGGATGCCCATTTCGGCCGTCAGATCGCTCGGACCGAGAAGGATCATGTCGATACCCTCGACGCCCGCGATGGTGTCCGCGGAGTCGACCGCTTGCGGCGTCTCGATCATCACCGCGACCACCGTGCGACCCTCGAGGACAGCGGTGAGTTCGGCCGGTGACCTTGGCTGGTAACCGCTGACGGCATTGGGCCCGGAAATGGAGCGGTGCCCGATTGGAGGAAACCGCGCGGCACCCACGACGGCTGCTGCTTCTTCTTTCGAATTCACATGCGGCACAATCACTCCGGTTGCGCCGTTGTCGATGACGCGAGCGATGACACTCGGATCGTGAGACGGCACCCGAACCAATGCCGAGATGCCCGCTCCCAATGCGCTCGCGCAAAGCATGGCCGCCGTCTCCAGCGACGTGGAAGTGTGCTCGAGGTCGACGTAGACCGCGTCGTATCCACATGCTGCTGCGATCGCGGGGACATCGGGAGTGCGAGCGCTCATCAGCGCCAGACACAGCACCAGCTTCTCGCCGCGCAGTTCCTCCCGCAGTGGTTTCCGCACACGCTCACGGTAGCCGACTGAGAACGTTCATTCCACCAGGTCGTTAACGGCATTATCAATGTGGTAACCATTACGTATGTCCGCGAACCGGGTCGCTATCGTGGGCGCCGGCCTGTCGGATTGTGGGCGGGTGCCTGACAAGACCGCGATGGCGCTGATGGCTCAAGCAGCGCGCCGCGCCATCGCCGACGCCGGTCTGACGAAAGACGACGTCGACGGTTTCGGCGGCCACGGAACCCTGCTGCCCCCTGCCGAGGTGAGCGAGTACCTCGGCCTGCGACCGTCCTGGGTGGACGCGACCAATGTCGGTGGGTCGTCCTGGGAGGTCATGGCGGGGCACGCCGCCGACGCCATCGCCGCCGGCGTGATCGACGTGGCACTGCTGACATACGGATCAACGGCGCGGTCGGACGTCAAACGCCGCGTACGCGCATCGGCGGCGGCGATGAGCACCGGCGGCGCCATGCAGTACGAGGCCCCATACGGCGCCACCCTGATCGCAAAGTATGCAATGGCCGCTAGGCGTCACATGATCGAATACGGCACCACCGCAGAGCAATTGGCCGAAATCGCGGTCGCCGCCCACGAGTGGTCGGCGATGAACGACACCGCATTTGAGCGCGACCGGATAACTGTTGCCGACGTCGCCGCCGCGCCGATGCTCGCCGATCCTTTCACCTCCAAGCATGTGTGTCTGCGCACCGACGGCGGCGGCGCGGTGGTGCTGGCAAACGAGCGAGTGGCGAAGAATTGCGCCAAGGAGCCCATTTGGATTCTCGGTGCGGCCGACTCGACGTCGCATGTCAGCATGAGCGAGTGGGCCGACTTCACCACGTCGGCCGCGGCGCTGTCTGGTCCCCGCGCGTTCGCGCAAGCCGGTGTCGCGCCCGCCGACATCGATGTGTGTCAGCTCTATGACTCGTTCACGTCCACCGTGCTGCTCACGGTGGAGGATCTGGGTTTTTGCGCCAAGGGTGAGGGTGGGCCGTTCATCGCATCGGGTGCGCTGCGTCCGGGCGGGGCGTTACCTACCAACACCGACGGCGGCGGTCTGGCCTCTTGCCATCCCGGCATGCGGGGAATGTTTTTGATGGTCGAAGCGACCAGGCAGCTGCGCGGCGAATGCGGCGCCAGACAGGTTGACGACCCGCGTCTGGCATGCGTGCATGCGATGGGAGGCTTTTTCACCCATAGCGCCACGATGATCCTCGGGAGGCAGTAGATGGACGTGCCGGTGGCCGCGAACCGGCCAACGATCGACTCCGACAGCGAATCGTGGTGGCAGGCCATCCAGGATCGCCGACTGATGATCAACGCGTGTGCCGGGTGCGGCCAGAACTCGCTCTATGCGCGCGCGTTGTGCCCGCACTGCTGGAGCGAGGACGTCGCGCTGGCACCGGCGTCCGGGCGGGCACGGCTCTACACGTGGACCGTGGTGCACCAGAATGCGGCGCCCTTCGATGCGTGCACGCCGTATGTGGTGGCAATGGTGGATCTCGACGAGGGCCCCCGACTGATGACGGCTCTGGAAGACTGCCCGGCCGAAAGCCTCTGTGCAGAAATGGAACTCACCATCGCCTTTCGCGATGACGATGACGGCTTTGTTGTCCCGGTTTTCCGGCCGACCGGCAAATCGGAAGACTGAGACTCAACCACCTGCGGCGAGGCGGTCGGCAAGCGCCCGCGGCCGGCCCGCCGAGCGCGCAGCGAGCTTGTTGCGCTCGACCTTGCCGTTGGCGTTGACCGGCAGCGGCTCGTTCCAGAACACCAGTTCCTCGGGCAGCTTGTACTTGGGCAGTCCCGCCGAGATGAGCGCGTCGGTGACCTTCGCGAGTGACATGTCGACGTCGGCGTCGAGCACCATGGCAACGGCCAGTCGTTCGCCGGTCGCGGCGTCGGCCACCGAGTATGCCGCGCAGTTGCGCACCCCGGCGATTTTGGCGACGGCCTCCTCCACCTCGACGGCCGCGATCTTCAGTCCGTTGCGAATGATGATGTCTTTCAGGCGCCCGACGATGCGCACCCGGCCTTGCGACATCTCGGCCACGTCGCCGGTGCGAAACCAGTCGCCATCGAACGCCTGCGCGTCGTCATCGGGGTCGGTGTACCCGAGGAACGCATGCGGGCCCCTTATGCAGCACTCGGTCGGATTGGCTGCGGATCCGACCTTCACCTCGACATCATCCAACGCGACACCGTCGTCGGCGTGACGGACGTCCGCGGACTCCGACCGCAGACCAGACGTGCTCACTGGTACTTCGGACGAACCGTAGGCGCGCATCACAATGATCCCGAAGTCGTCTTCGATGCGGCTGACGATGCGCCGGTCCAGCACGGTCCCGCCCAAATAGACCGCTTGCAGCGGCACGTGCAACCCGCGCGCCACCGCCTCGTCGAGCAGTCTGTCCAGCAAGCGATCGGGTCCGCCGTACCACGTCGCACCCGACGAGACCAGCAGCTCACAGGTTTCGGCGGCATCCCAGTTGTCCTCGAGGATGACGGGTGCGCAGAGCATCGGCGCGATGAGCAACGCCTGCAGCACGCCAGTCACCGACGCGAGCGGACTGATGAGAAAAATCCGGTCTGCCGGGCCGAGTCCGGCCGCCGCGATGTAATTCGATGACGCCTTCATCAGCGTGCTCTGCGAGTGGATGACTCCCTTGGGCGCCGAGGTGGTTCCCGACGTGTAGAGCACGAGGCAGGGTTCGTCGGCTGCACGCTGGGATCCGTACACGCTCTGCGATGCGGCATCGTCCAAAGCGATCCATGCAAAGTGCGCGGACATCCCTTTCCGAGGGGCCGCAGGCCAATTCGGCGCGACCCCGAACTCAGCACCGGTGCGCGCGATGATGTCGGCCACCTGCGCCTCGCCGGCGCTGCGAGGCGCCAACAGGACCACGGCATCCAGGCGCATCGTCGCATGAACGGCAACCACTGAATCCACGTCGTTACCCACGACCACAACGGTCGGTGTCGAAGCTCCAACGCCCGAAGCCGCCAAAGCGCCGCATGCCGCATCGATGCGCGCGTCGAGCTCGGCATAGCTGAGCTCGACCCCCCGGGCGCACAGAGCCAGCTTCCCCGGATGTCGTGCCGCGGCAGCACGAACGATGTCGGCGGGCTGGCCCGACCAGTACCCGGCCTCACGGTATCGGTCCCGCAATGCCGTCGCGCGCCGCTGCGCACATTGCAAGAGAGCCGGCGCGCCCCTCATGGATGCCCTCCGATGCAAATGCTGGTTCTCACTGAGAGTAAATGTAGCCTCTCACCATGCCGTCAATGAATTTCGATGATCAGGTCGCCATTGTCACCGGTGCAGGGGGTGGCCTCGGCCGTTGTCATGCCCTTGAGCTCGCCCGCCGGGGCGCGCGCGTAGTGGTCAACGACCTGGGCAGCGCAGTGGACGGCACCGGTGCGTCAATATCGGCCGCGCAGGCGGTAGTTGACGAGATCACGTCGGCGGGCGGCACGGCGATCGCCAACGGCGACTCGGTCGCTACCGAAAAGGGCGGCGCGGCCATCGTTGCGGCAGCCATGGACGCATACGGACAGGTCGACATTCTCATCAACAACGCGGGAATTCTGCGTGACGCGGCATTCAAGAACATGACCGCCGATCAGGTGGATGCGGTCATTTCCGTCCACCTGTCCGGGGCGTTCCACGTCACCCGCGCCGTTTGGCCGGTCATGCGCGAGCGGAACTATGGACGGATAGTCCAAACGACCTCGGGTACCGGCTTGTTCGGAAACTTCGGGCAGGCCAATTACGGCGCGGCCAAGATGGGACTCGTCGGCATGATGCACGTGCTCGCCATCGAGGGAGCACGAAACGGCATCGCCATCAACGCGGTTGCCCCCATCGCAAGGACGCGCATGACCGAGACCATCATGGGCGAAGCCGCTAAGGCGATGGACCCTGAGTTGGTGACTCCGGTCGTGGTTTATCTGTCGCATCGCGACTGCGACCGCACTGCCCACATTTATTCGGTGGGAGCGGGCAAGGTGTCGCGGGTATTCATCGGCGTGACCAAAGGAATCGAGAACACCTCGCTCACTGCGGAATCCGTCGCTGAGGCGATCGACGAGATCGATGACGCCGCGACCTTCAGGATCCGCGGTGGGCCAGCCAAGGAGTGAGGATCAGCGGCCCAAGAACCGCGGTTCGCGGCGCTCCGCGAACGACCGCAGGCCCTCCTGAAGATCGGTGGTGCGCGACACCGCCTCCTGTGCCCACGCCTCCTGCTGAAAAGCTCGATCACGGCCGGACTCCGAGGAAACCAAGAGCAGTCGCTTGGTGTGCCCGAGCATCACCGTCGGGCCGGCGGCAAGCCGGCTGACCAGCTTCTCTGCCTCCGCGCCCGTAACGTCCGGTGCGGCCACGCGGTTGACCAGTCCCAACCGCTCACAGGCGGCGGCGTCAACGGGTTCGCCGAGCATCAGCAGCTCGGTGGCCTTACGCAGCCCCACGATCCTCGTCAGCAGATGGATGGCGCCGGAATCAGGCAGCACCCCGCGATGCACGAACGCCGCGACAAGCTTTGCCTCCGTGGACATGACGACGAGATCGCATGCGAGCACCAGGCTGATTCCTGCACCGGCCGCGGTTCCCGTCACCGCAGCGACCACCGGCTTATCGCAGTCGAGGATCGATGCGACCAGCCTCTGCCATCCGTTCTGCAGCATGCGAGCAACGTCCCCTGATCGCTTGCCGGCAACCGGCGGCTGGGGCGCTGATCCAGCGGGCAACCCGGCCCCCGCGCAGAAATGCCGCTGCCCAGTCGCGCCCAGTAACACCGCGCGCACCGCTGGGTCGTCGCCAGCGCGCTGAAAAGCCTCGGTCAGCGCGTCACGAGCCAACGGTGACAACGAATTTCCCACATCAGGCCGGTCGATGGTGATGCGACAAACGCCGTCCGCACCAACGGCCTCCAGGATCCCTGGCTGCTGCTCACTCAACTCACTCACCCCTGCCGTTAACGGCGTTTCCGCTTTTCGGGTATCTTAATTTCCACAGTTGTCCGGGCCACGATATTCGCCAGAACTGAGGAGGCGCGCCATGACCCGCTCTTCTCAACCGGGCCAAATCACCGATGAGGGGCTGGCCAGGTTGCGTGGCACCATCGGCATCGCCGTTCCGCACACCCAGCCACCGCACTACGTCCGCCCCAACGAGGACACCTTCCGCCACGTCGCCGAAGCCTACGGTGACGCCAATCCCATGTGGACCGATCCGGATTACGCCGCAAAGTCGGTGTGGGGTGAATCGATCGCGCCGCCGGCACTGGTCGGTGGTGACACGTTGATCGGCGAAGACGAAGTCACCGAGCTCTCCGAGGAGGACCGGGCCCTGACCAAGGGCGACCCGCTGCGCGGGGTGCACGCGTTTTACGCGTCGTCCGCACGAGAGTGGTGGGCTCCGCTGCGGGCCAACCACCGGGTATTCAGGCGCAACGCGCTAGTCGCCGCGATCGACAAGAGCAGTGAGTTCGCCGGTCGGGCGATTCACGAATGGTCGGCGCAAGTCTTCCGGGACGACGAGGGCACCATTCTCGGCGGCCAGTACCGCAACATGATCCGCACTGAGCGCAGCAAGGCTCGCGGCCGCAAGAAATACGAGTCGATCCAACTCAAGACCTGGACAGCCGAGGAGATCGCCGAGATCGACGAACGCTACGCGCGGGAATCCCCACGTGGTGCTGAACCGCGGTGGTGGGAAGACGTCGACGAGGGCGACGCCGTCGGCACGTTGACCAAGGGACCGCTCACCGTCACCGACATGGTCTGCTGGCATGTCGGCATGGGCACCGGTATGTACGGGGTCCGTCCCCTGCGGTTGGCGTGGCGCAACCGGCAACGCATTCCCCGCTTTTACACCCCGAACGACCGCGGTGTACCCGATGCGCAGCAGCGCGTGCACTGGGAACCGGACGCGGCCCGAAATGCCGGCAACCCCACCACTTTCGACTACGGCCGGATGCGTGAGACGTGGTTGATCCATCTGTGCACGGACTGGATGGGGGACGACGCCTGGTTGTGGAAGCTGGACTGTGAGTTCCGGTTGTTCAACTACGTGGGTGATTTGCACACAATCACCGGCACCGTGACTCGAAAGTACCTTGCCGAAGGCGAGCGCCCCGCCGTCGATGTCGAACTCGCGGCGACCAACCATCGCAGCGAGATCACCACACCGGGACACGCGACCATCCTGTTACCCAGCCGGGACCGCGGTCCGGTCCGGCTGCCGGATCCGCCCGGCGGAGCGACGAACCTGACGGATCTGCTCGCGGCCGTGTCGGCTGAATTCGCAGAACGGTGACAGCTGCCGTGAAATATGCGAGCGTTCCCGGGCTTTCGGCCGAGCAGCAGGGCCCGGTGCTGTGCCTCACCCTGGACCGCGCTGAGCGTCGCAACGCCGTCAATGACACGATGCTCGACGCATTGATCGAATATCTCGCCACCGCAGGGGTCGATGAGGCGGTGCGTGTCATCCACATCGACGCCGACGGACCGGACTTTTGCGCGGGATCCGATCTCATCGCGAACAACGCGAAGTCGGAGCGAAAACCGCGGGTGGGCAGTACTCAGCGCCGGCTACCGAACAAGGCCAACCGGCTCATCCCGTTGATGCTGGAGACACAGGTGCCGATCGTCGCGGTGGTCCGCGGCTGGGCGGCCGGGTTGGGGTTTCACATCGCGTTGGCGTCCGACTTCTGCCTGGCCGCCGACGACGCTCGGTTCTGGGAACCGTTCATGGCCCGCGGGTTCACACCGGACAGCGGCGCCGCATGGTTGCTGCCACGCCTAATCGGGATGGTGCGTACCAGACAGTTACTGATGCTCGGCGAGGAGATCTCCGGCGCCACCGCGGCCGACTGGGGCATCATCCACCGCGCTTACGCACCCGAGCAATTGACCTCTGGCGCGGAGCAGCTTGTCGCCAAACTCGGTGAGGCGCCCACGGTTGCCCTCGGGCTCACCAAGTGGCTGCTGCACAGCGGCAACGGGCTCGATCTCGACCGCCATCTCCAGAACGAGGCCCTCGCGCTGGAATTGTCGAGTCGCAGTGACGATTTCAAAGAGGGCCTGGCGGCCTTCCGTGACAAGCGCGACGCAAAGTTCCAGGGCCGATGAAGGCCGCTGCGAGATCATGACCCGCTTGCCGATCACCCCCGACTCCTCCGCCGCCGCCGCCGTCGAGGCGGTGCGGCAGTGGATCGATGCGGAGGTGCCCGCAGCGTGGCGGGCGGCCGCCGCCGAGGGGCCTGCAGCCCTGCGGAGGGTCCGCACCGCGGCCGATTACCGGGATTGGTATCCGGCATTCGCCGACTCGGGACTGGTTGCGCCGACCTGGCTTCCGGAGCACGGTGGCCTCGGCGTCGACAACGACACCGCACATGCGATTGAGGCGGTTCTCGCCCCGCTCCGGCTCACGCGGCTGAATCCCTTGGGGCTCAACAACGCCGCGGCGGCGTTGTTCAGTCACGGCACCGAGGAACAGCGGCGGCGATTCCTGCCGCCCATTGTCCGCAACGAAGAGAAGTGGTGTCAGCTTTTCAGCGAGCCCGGGGCAGGTTCCGATCTCGCGTCGTTGGCGACCCGCGCCGTACGCGACGGCGATCACTGGGTGATCTCGGGACAGAAGGTGTGGACCACGTGGGCGGACGAGGCGGACTTCGCGGTCCTGCTGGCGCGCACCGATCCGGATCAGCCTAAACACCAGGGCATCACCTACTTCCTGCTCGACATGCACCAACCGGGCGTCGACGTGCGACCGCTACGCCAGATCACTGGCGAAGCGGAGTTCAACGAAGTCTTCCTCGACGGCGCGCGGGTGCCCGACGAGCATCGGGTCGGGGAGATCAACGACGGCTGGCGAGTTAGCGCGTCGACCCTGTCCAGTGAGCGGCAGATGGTTTCCGGATCGGGATCCGGTGGTATGGGCCGCCTCGGTGGTTTCGGCGCCGAGCGATTGATCTCCCTGGCCCAAGAAATCGGGCGTTGGGACGACCCCGTGGTCCGAGGCAAGGTCATGCGTCTGTGGGCGCAGGAGCAGATCCGTGGCTGGACCAATGCGCGCGTGCGCGCAGCACTTTCGGCCGGCCAGTCGCCCGGTGCGGCGTCCTCGATCGGCAAGGTCCATCAGGCCACACTCAATCAACAGATCCAGGATCTGATGCTCGATTTGCTGGGCACCGCCGCGGTGGCGTGGCCGGCGACCGGCGATCCTGATGCGTTGCCCCGGGAGGTGCAAGGCATGCTGCGCAGCCTGGCCAACGCCACCGAGGGCGGCACGACCGACATCAACAAGAACATCCTCGGCGAGCGTGTGCTCGGGCTGCCCAAGGAGCCTGATCCGTGGAAGGGTAAGCCCTGGAAAGAAATTCCACGCTCGTGAGCGGTTACGAGCGGCTGATCGTCGAGAAGTGCGACTCCGTAGGCTGGCTGATCCTGAACCGGCCGGATGCCGGCAACGCGTTCGATGCACTGATGCTCGACGAACTCGAGGCCGCATGGGCCGAGTTGGATGCCGACCGCGACGTGCACGTGATCGTCAATGCCGCCAACGGCAAGGCGTTCTGCACCGGCATGGACGTCGTGCAGGTGGCTCGCGACAAGGCGGCCATGCGGCGGCACTCGCGCCGGACCAGGGACGCCGAGCTGAAGATCTCGTCGTGGCACTGCGAGGTGTGGAAGCCGGTGATCGCGGCGGTCAATGGGGTGTGCGCTGGCGGGGGCCTGCACCTGGTTGCCGACGCCGACATCGTGATCGCCGCCGAACAGGCTTCGTTCGTCGACCCGCATGTCTCGGTCGGGCAAGCAGTCGCGTACGAGGCGATCACACTGCTGCGCAAATCACCGATGGAGGCGATCACCCGGATGACGCTGAGCGGTGCGGGCGAGCGTATCTCGGCGCAGCGGGCATACGAACTGGGCATCGTCTCGGACGTAGTGTCAGCCGATCAGCTTCGGGCGACCGCCGGCCGGCTGGCCGCCGGTGTCGCAACCAACTCCCCTACCGCGATGCGCGCCACCAAGAAAGCATTGTGGCATTCCCTCGAAGTCGGCCTGTCCGCAGCCAAACGTGCCGCCAGCGAGGAGATTTGGCGGTTGCGCAACCACCCCGACCATGCCGAGGGCGTACGCGCCTGGCGTGACAAGCGATCCGCGCGCTGGCAGCCGCTCGACCCCGCGGAGGTTTCGTGACCTATCAGAGGCTGCTCGTGGAGCGGCGCGGCCCGGTCGGCTGGATCATCAACAACCGGCCCGATCGACTCAATGCGTACGACGCGACGATGCGCGCGGAGTTCCCGAGGGCATGGGCGGAATTGGACACCGACCCCGGTGTGCGGGTCATCGTGCACACCGGCAATGGCAGGGCCTTCCAGGTTGGCGCCGACGTCGAGGACCTGGACGGCGAGGCGGTGCAGCAGTTCCAGGAGTCGATGCGCACGCTGGACCTCAAGTTGACCGGCTGGCATTGCAACGTCGGGAAGCCCATCATCACCGCCGTCAATGGAGTGTGCGCCGGCGGCGGACTGCATTGGGTTGCCGACGCCGACGTCGTCATCGCGTCATCGGACGCGACCTTCGTCGACCCCCACGTCTCCATCGGTCAGGTCAGCGCGTTGGAGACGATCGCCCTGATGCGAAAGATGCCCGCCGAGGCGGTGTTGAGGATGGCGCTCGTCGGCAGCCATGAACGTCTGACCGCCCAACGCGCCTACGAGCTCGGGATGATCAGCCAGATCGTCGACCCGCCCGACAGGCTCCGCGACGTCGCACAGGAACTGGCCGAGAAGATCGCGATGAACTCACCCGCGGCGATGCGGGCGACCAAGCGCGCGTTGTGGGGAGCGCTCGAATACGGCTTGACCGATGCGTGCCGAGCGGGTGCCAACCACTTGACGTCGATGTGGGGCCATCCCGACCAAAATGAGGGACCACAGGCGTTCGCCGACAAGCGCACTCCCAATTGGCTACCGCTGGAGCCTGACTCGTGAGTCTTGCCGCGCTGCTGGCCAGCCTGCCCGATACGGCCGTGCACACGTTGACCACCGATGTCTCGCGCGACGACCTCAGCGTGAGCGCGGACCGCCTGGCCGCAATACTCGACGAAGCCGGTCTGGTGACCGGACAAGTCATCGCGGCGATGCTGCCCAATGACGCAGGCACGGTCGCCGCACTGTTCGGGACGTGGCGTGCCGGTGGGGTTTACACACCACTCAACCCCCGGGCCGCCGACGCAGAGGTGGCGTCCCAACTCGCGACATTGCGGCCGGCGGTGGTGATAACGACACCCGAACTGGCCCATCGGTTCTCGGCGGCCGAGTTGCCGGTGGTGACCGGATCGAACTTGATGTGGTCGCTCTCGCCATCGTCTGTACAACCGCCCGATCCGCGGCAGTACGACACGGATGTTGCGCTGCTGCAGTTCACGTCGGGAACCACCGGGCCGCCGAAGCCGGTGCCGCTGCGTCATGCAACGGTGCTCGACCTGATCGACCGGCTGTTGGCCAAGCTCCGCGGAGCAAAATCTGCTGCTGCGAAGACGCACCGGACGCCGATGCCGAACCTCGTGCCGCTCTCACTGTCCTTATGGGCCGGCATCTACCAGGTGCTGTTCGCCTTTCGGGCGGGCTCGGGGGTCGTGCTGATGGACAAGTTCTCACCCGCCGAGTTCGCCGCGCTGGTCAAGCGACACCGGTTGCGCTCCACGGTTTTGCCCCCCGCCGCCTTGACGATGGTCCTGCACGACGAGTCGGTGACCGACCTGTCGCCGCTGAAGATCGTGCGATCGATCACCGCTCCCCTTTCCCCCGTGCAAGCCGGACGGTTCCGGGACAAGTTCGGCGTGATCGTCCTCAACTCCTACGGCCAAACCGAACTCGGTGGCGAGGTCGTCGGATGGTCGGCCGCCGACGCCCGGGCATGGGGCGAGACCAAGCTCGGCTCGGTTGGCCGCCCCCTACCCGGCATCGATGTCACGATCGCCGACGACGAGGTGATGGTCCGCACGCCGACGACCGCCGCCCGCAAGATCGACCCGGCCTTCCTCGACAGGCTCACCGATGACGGCTGGTTTCACACCGGTGACCTCGGGTGGTTCGACGACGACGGGTTCCTGTGGCTGGACGGCCGAGTGTCGGACATGATCAACCGCGGTGGGCTGAAGGTCTTCCCGGGCACGGTGGAGGACGTACTGCTGGCCGCCGAGGGGGTACGCGACGCGGCGGTGGTCGGGATTCCAGACGAGAGACTCGGCGAGGCGCCCTGGGCGTTCGTCGCCCGTCACGCTCCCGGCCTGTCCGAAGACGACCTGATCGCCTGGTGCCGCCAGCGTCTGACGCCCTACCGCGTGCCTGTGCGGGTGGTGTTCGTTGATGAGCTGCCGCGCAACGACGTCGGCAAAGTCGTGAAACGCGAGCTTGCCGCCATGGCCAGCGCCCGGTAGCGGCCGAATACAGCCGTTTGCTATCTTGAGAATCAACATTCTCAGTCAGGTTGGAGGCACTGGTGACCGACGGAAGATCCATCGAGGTCTGGGACGCCGACAACCACATGTACGAAACCATCGACGCCTACACGCGCTACTTGCCGGAGAAATATTCCGAGGCGCTGAAATTCGTCGACGTGAACGGCCGCAAGAAGCTGCAGATCCTCGGCGTGGTCACCGAGTGCATCCCGAATCCGACCTACGAGGTGATCCCGACGCCGGGCGCGTGGGCCGACTATTACCGCGGCATCAATCCCGAGGGCAAGTCCTTGCGGGAACTGGCCGAGCCTATCCGCTGCCCCGACGCGTTCCGACGTCCGGACCTGCGGCTGGAGCTGATGGACACCCAAGGTGTCGACGGCGCGATGATGTTCCCGACCACGGCGGGGATGCTCGAGGAACGGACCAAGTCCGACACCGAACTGACCCACGTGGTGACGCATGCCTTCAACCGCTGGCTGCTCGACGACTGGACTTTCAATTACCAAGATCGCATCTTCCCCGTGCCCGCGATCTCGCTTAACGATCCCGCCCAAGGCGTCAAGGAACTCGAGTGGTGCCTGGAGAAGGGAGCCAGGACCGTGCTGATCCGGCCGGCCCCGGTACCGCGTGCAGACGGCACGTCCCGCTCGCCCGCGCTCCCTGAATTCGACGACTTTTGGCGGCTCGTGGAGTCATCGGGCATCTCAGTGCAGATGCACAACTCGGACTCCGGCTACGACCGTTACGTCGACGATTGGGAAGGCGGCGACGAGTTCCAGGGGTTCCAGCTCACCAAGCTTCGCGGGTTCGTCTACGAAGAGAGCCGCCACATCTTCGACACGCTTGCGGCATTCATCGCTCATGGAGTGTTCGAGCGCTTCCCCGGCCTGCGCATCGGTGTGGTCGAGAACGGCGGATCGTGGGCTCAGCGGTTGATGGAGGTGTTCGATCGGGTTTACCGCAAGAAGCCCAAGGACTTCAGCGAACACCCCTGCGACGTCTTCCGCAGGCACGTTTGGGTCAACCCGTTTCATGAAGAGGACATGTCACACCTCATCGACGTGCTCGGCGCTGACCGGGTGATGTTCGGTTCGGACTTTCCGCATCCGGAGGGACTCGCCCACCCCGCGGATTTCGTCAACGAACTCGCGAACCTTCCCGCCGACACCACAGCACGGGTCATGGGCGGCAATTTGAAGCAGCTCATCGGCCTCTAGGGGTTCAGGCACCAAACCGCGCGCGCAGTTCGTTCTTCAGCACCTTCCCGGTGAGGTTTCGCGGCAGCGCTTCCACCAATTCAAGTCGCTCGGGGTATTTGTGGCGACTCAAGCCTTTGCCCTCGCAATGCTCCGCCAATGTGTCGATGGTGACATCACTTCCGGGTTCAGCGACCACGATCGCGCAAACACGTTCGCCCGTACGAGGATCCGGGACACCGATGACCGCGACGTCCGCGACGGCCCGATGCGTGGCCAGTACGCCCTCGATCTCAAGCGCCGAGATGTTCTCCGCATTGCGGATGATCGCGTCCTTGATACGACCGGTGACCACGACGTTTCCGTCGGCGTCAATGCGGCCCCGATCGCCGCTGCGGAACCAGCCTTCGGCATCGAATGCGTCGGCGTTCAGGTCTTCATCGACATAGCCCAGGAAGCATTGCGGTCCTTTGAGCCGCAGTTCGCCCTCCTCTCCCGCTTCGACTTCGCGTCCGAAATCGTCGACGACACGGACGGATACGCCGGCTACCGGGCGGCCTACCGTATGGTCGAGCACCTCCGGCGCTCCGTCCGGCGGTGGTGAGGTCACGACTGGAAATTCGGTCAGCCCCCAGGCGTTCGCCACTCCGGCGACCGAAAACGTCTCGCGGACTTGGCGTCCCAGTTCGGCAGTGATCGGCGCCCCACCGCCCACACAACCGCGCAGATCGGGGAAGAGCGGATCAGCGCCGTGCTCTCGCTGTGCTGCCATGAAGGCGACAAAGAACGGTGTAGCCGAGCCCAGCATCGTCGGCCGGTGCGCAGCGATCGCCTTCGGGGTGAGCACCGGATCGAACTCGTCGAACAGCACCAGTCGCATGCCGGTCAGCAGGCTCGCTGCCAACATCGCCGCACCGCCGATGTGTGACACCGGAAACGCGATCGGATTGACGTCGTCGCTGGATGCACCGAACATTCCCACCACCCCGGCCGAGCCTGCGATCACCGACCGATCGCAATGCCGGACGCCTTTCGGCGCCGCGGTGGTACCCGACGAGTAGTAAACCCACCGTGGCAGCGTCTCCGAGGTAGGAGGTGCGGGCAGCGATGCGGGATCGACTGCAGGAAGTCGAAGGCCCTCACCGACACGGGCCGCATGATCAATGACCAAAACCGTCATCGGCTGCTCTCGTGCCAGCGCGTCGGCCAGTGCGACATGGTCGAACCCACGCCACGAACCTGGCACGATGATCACCTCGGTGCCGAGTTGCACTGTCGCGAAGCGGACTTCACTCTCGCGCCAGATCGGCAGGATGGGATTTTGCACGGCGCCGAGGCGGGTCAGCGCCACCATGACGACCATCGTCTCGAGCGTGGTCGGCAGCTGCCAGGACACCACAGTTCCGTCGCGAATCCCGCGCTGCGCCAACGCCGCCGCGGTGCGCTCCGCCGCATCGCGCAACTCTGCATTTGTCAGGCTCCGGCCGTAATCGTCGACGAGCACGATTCGCTCTGGATGCGCGCGGGCCGCTTCTTCAACCAAGCCCCAATAGGTTCCGGTCATCAGCCGCTCGGAAGCAACAACCGACGTTTGGCGAGGATGTTGCGCATCATTTCGTTGCTTCCGCCGGAAATCGTATACGCGCGCGACCACAGCCAGCATTCTCGTAGACGTTGTTTGGCCTGCTCGATACTCGGGTCGGCGCCCATCGTGCATACCGTCGCGGCGAGCTCGGCGCCGTACACCGAAACCCGGTGATACGTCTCGGCAAAGCTGAGCTTGGCGATCGAACCGTCACCCGGCTTCTCGGCGCCGACGACGAGACGATCGACATGATCGTCGATAAAAGCTTTCGCCACCTCGACTTCGACGGCCAACTCGGCGACTGCCTGCCGGATGTCATCGTGCTCGAACGCCGGGATCCCGTCGAGGGTGGCATTGCGCGTCACCGTCACCAGGTCATCGATCAGCAGCTCGAGCAGAATGACGTTTCCGCCGATGCCGAAGCGTTCGAAGTCCAAGCCCGCCATGATGATCGACCACCCTTGGCCGGGCCTGCCGATCAGGCTCATCGCGGGCACCGTTACGCCGCCGAGGAAAACTTCGTTCACCTCGACCGCCTCGTTGATGGTCCGGATCGGACGGACCTCGACGCCAGGCGTTGACATTGGGACCGCGAACACCGAGAGGCCTTGGTGGCGCGATGAATTCGGGTCGGTACGGATGAGCGCCAACCCCATGTCGGCCCAGTGCCCGTCGGTGATCCAAATCTTTTGGCCGTCGATCACCCACGTTCCGTCGGGTTGCTCGACCGCCCTGCTGCGCACTGCGGCGATATCGCTGCCTGCATCGGGCTCGCTGAGCAACTGACACCAGATGTGCTCGCTGCGGCGGATCGGCGGCAGCCATGCGGCCTTCTGCTCGTCCGACCCGAAGTGCAGCAGCACGTGGGCCGCAAGGTTGACCTGGTCGACGGGTCGCGGAGCACGGGCACGCAGGAGTTCCTCGCTGAGGATCCGGTCATGCAGCGGGTGGTGGTCGGCGCGTCCGCCGTGCTCGGCGGGCCAGTCGGCGCCGAGGAAGCCGGCGTCGAACAACGTGGCGAACCACTTCCGCAATTGCCCTTCCTGCTCAGGGTTTTCCGGCGCCCGGCGTCCTTCCTGCGCGGCGAATGGAGGTGCGTGTTCGGCGATATGCGCCCTGACCCGGTGCCTGTACTCGGTCAGCTGCGCTTCGCTGGGCCGGGCGGGCGCGGCGCTCACCAACCCGACCTCTCCGCGAGTAACGCACGACTGGAGCGAGCCGTGCCGAGCAGATAGCCGTTCGTAAATACCCGGCGCAACTCGTGGTGCAAGGGGTACTCCCAGGTGAATCCGATACCGCCCGAGAGCTGCATGCACTCGTCGACGGCGGCGGCTGCATTCGCGGCGACGAATGCGTGCGCCGCGGCGGACAACGCGATGGCGACGTCTGAAATTTCGTCGGCCTCGAGGGCACGGGCGGCCTTCATGATGACCGCGCGTGCCTTCGCCTCGAAGACCAATAGATCCACTAGCCGGTGTTGCACCGCCTGGAAACTCGCGATCGGCACACCGAAGGCGATGCGCCCCTTCAGGTATGCGACCAGCCGCTCGAATGTGGTCGAAAACGCTCCCAGCGAATCCGCGCTGAGCAGAACCCTCGCGACCGCGAGCAACCGATCCGCTTGTTCGGGTCCACCGATCAGCACGCTCGCGGCCCCGGAAAGGTCAAAGCGCCATGCTGCCCGGCTGACATCCAACAACTCGTCATCTCGGCGCCTCGGCATTGAGGCCGACACCTCAAACAGATGGATTCCGTTGCGCCCCAGTGTGACCAAGAGGTCGATGACATCGCCGCTCGCCACCCGTACCGTGTCGCCCGCCAGCGCGCAGCCGGCCGTCGTGGTCCCGTCGAGCATCGCCTGCAACCATCGATCGCGCAGCTCGGCGGGCGCCGAGGCCAACGCCGCGGCAGATAGCACACAACCGAACCACGCCGACGAGTTTCGCGCGCGGCCGAGCTCTTCCGCAACGACTGTCGTCTCCACAGGACGCCATCCGCTGCCGCCGAGATCTTCCTTGACGAGCAGCCCGGTCCAATCCATGGCCGCGAGCTCTTTGACCGAATCCTGCGCGATCCGTCCGCTCAGGAAATCGCGCGCCGTTTCGCGCAACAGACCGAGGTCGACGCCATCCTCGTCCGCATTACCCATCGAGTCCTAGCTCCGCCCTATCAACTGATTCGCATTGTCGCGCATGATTCGCTTCTTGGCGGCGTCGTCGAGCGGATCGAGCAACTTGACGAAGTCAGCCGGCTCGGCCAACCCTTCTGCATGCGGGTAGTCGGAGCCCATCACGAGACAGTCGTCGTAGCCCAAGCTGCTGACGATCGCAGGCGTATCGTCTTCGGGGTACGGCACAACTCGAACGTGCTGCCGGAAGATGGCAGACGGCTTTTCCGTCAGTTTCCCGCCGATCCACGGGCCGTTTCGGCCCATGCCGCGGCTCTTGTCCATGTGTTTCGTGAAGAAGGGCACCCACTCTGCACCGTGTTCGGCTACCAGCACGTTCAACCCGGGAAAGCGGCCGAAGAGGTTGTCGAAGATCAGCGCCGAGAGGGTGTCCTCGATCGGGCGTTGGCCGTAGACGTTCATCCACTGCCAGGCAGACATGTGCCACGAGGCCGGATCTGCGCAGTGCCCCCAGGCAGGTGAGATCGCATCGAAGTACCAGAAGGGCATGATGTGGAACACCAGGACACAGCCGGCTTCCTGAAGTCGCGCGTAAATCGGGTCAAAGTAGGGATCCCCCGGAGATCGGCCGTATGCCGGGCCCGTCGGCAGCAGGACAAACTTCGCACCCTGCGCGATCAATTCGTCGGTTTCGGCGACGGCTGAGTCTAGGTCGCGAAGTGAAAGCAGCCCGGTCGCGTAGATACGGTCCTGGTAGTTGAAGCCCCATTCCTCGTCGAACCATCGGTTGAACGAACGAAGATTCGCGTATAGCGCGGGCGTGTCGTCAACGTAGTGCTCGGCAGACAGCGCCATGCCGCTCGGATAGATGACCATCCGCTCGACGTTCTGCTTTTCCATTACCGCGAGCCGGGCTGAACGCTCGATGTATTCGGGCTGCATGGGCTGCGGCTCGTAGGACTCCTCCGGGTTGCCGGATCCCATCTGCCTGAGCATCTCTTTCAACGATCCAGGGCGGTATGCGACGTCCAGACCCAGGCCCCCTTCACTGTTGAAGGTCGCGACGCGGTGGCCGGCGAGAATTACCTCGACCCCGTCGGCTCCGCGCACGGTGGTGATCGCCCGATCCTGGAACTCCTTGGGCAGGTAGCGGGTAAACGCATCACGCGTCTCGTAGCAATGGGTGTCGCAGTCGAAGATCCCGTACTCGAGTTTCGTCGTCACCACGCGGCTCCTTCGTGCGAGAATGGTGATTCTCCTATTTCAGAAAAGATACTATCCTTTCCCGGCAATGCCTATCCCGGGTCGGGCGGGCAGACCCACACCAAAGGAATCCGCGATGAGTGAAGCCGACGAACTCCGCCGGTCGATGCGGGAGTTCCTGGCGGTCGCTTCGACGTCCGCCCGGGTGCGCGACCTGATGTCCACCACGGCGGGATACGACGAATCGGTGTGGCATCAAATGGCCCGTGAAATGGGACTGCACGGCATCGCGGTCCCAGGAGAGTTCGGCGGGGCAGGTGCGACGCTGTCCGAACTCGCGGTCGTGTTCGAGGAGATGGGCGCCGCGCTGTTGTGCGCGCCGTTCTTCTCCACCGTCGCACTCGCCACCCAAGCGATTCTTTGCAGCGGCGACAACGCCGCGATGGCTGATTACCTACCGCGTTTCGTCGACGGATCCACCACCGCGACGGTGATCCTCAACGGCCGCCTCGATGCGTGGGATCCGGACGCCGTCGCGCTGACGGCACGTGCCGACCGCACCGGTCATCGGATCCGGGGCGATGCCGATCTCGTTCTCGACGGCAATACCGCCGATGTTGTTCTCGCCGCGGCGAATACGAGGGCGGGCATATCGCTGTTCGCGGTCGCGGCGGACGCCGAGGGGCTGACTCGTGAGCCGCTCGCCACGCTCGACCGCACGCGCAAGGTCGCGCGTCTGCGGTTCGACGATGTCCCCGCCCGGTTGATCGGAATAGATGGAGCCGCGGCCCCTGGCCTGGCCCGCACGTGCGACCTCGCGATCGCCGCGCTGGCCGCCGAGCAGGTTGGCTCCGCCCAACGCTGCCTCGACATGGCAGTGGGCTATGCCAAGGAGCGGGTCCAGTTCGGGCGGGCCATTGGCAGCTTCCAGGCGGTCAAGCACCGGTGCGCGGACATGCTGGTGCTCGTCGAGGGTGCCCGCTCTGCCGCCGTTCACGCTGCGGAATCCGCCGACCGCAACGACCTGCCAGTTGCAGCGTCAGTGGCGAAGATGGCCTGCTCGGAAGCCTTTCTGCAAGTCGCCTTGGACAACATGCGAATCCACGGCGGCATCGGGTTCACCTGGGAACACGACGCACACCTCTACGTTCGGCGCGCCAAGGCCACCGAGTTGATCTTCGGCAGCCCCGATCACCACGCGCAACGCCTAGCAGCCCTGGCGACAACATGAAAGGACGAATGTGACCATCTCGTACTCCCTCGAACTGCCCACCCAGCGGGTGGACGCGGTGTCCGAATTCGTCACCGCAGAAGCGATCTCCGAAATCGCGGGCGTCGGCGAGGCGAGCGGATTCGCCGCCGTACACGTCACCGACCACCCCGCCCCCGACGCGAAATGGCTCGACCATGGCGGACACCACGCCCTGGACCCGTTCGTCGCCCTCGCGTTCGCGGCAGCCGCCACCACGGACACCAGGTTGCTCACCAACGTCTACATCGCCGCCTACCGGAACCCATTCCTGGGCGCGAAGTCGATCCAGAGCCTGGACGTCCTGTCCGGCGGCCGGCTGATACTCGGCACCGCCGCGGGCTACCTCAAACCCGAGTTCAACGCGCTGGGAGTAGATTTCGAAAACCGCGGGGCGTTGCTGGACGAGGCGCTGGACGTTCTCGAAAAGGTGCTTACCGGTGAGGATGTCGCCTACGAGGGCACCTCGTTCGCCGCTCGAGGTGTGCGCCTGTATCCGGTACCGGCGACTCCGCCACCGATCTGGGTTGGCGGAAACAGCAAGCCCGCGGTACGCCGTGCAGTTGCCCGCGCGCAGGGCTGGGCACCTTTCAACACATTCGGCTACGCGGCCGCGTCACGGACCGCTGAGATCTCGACGCTTGAGGGATTGGCGTCGGCCATCGACTGGGCCAAGAGTTATGCGGCCGAGATCGGCCGTACCGAACCGCTGGACATCTGCTTCTCGGCAGGCAACCTGCTCGACGACAGCAGGTCGACCGACGAACGGCACGCCACCATCGCACAGCTGGAAGCGATGGGCGTGACCTGGCTGACCATCGCACCGCGAGGCGCCACCCGAGCCGAATACATCGACCGCGCGCGCGGTTTCGCAACGGAGTTCATCGCATAACGCTGTCGGCTGCAAAGGCGTCCACAGTGATTCGTCGATGCGCGAACAACCACCGACCGTTCAGCGGTACGAGGACGTCGCGATAGCGTCCCCAGTGGTCGACGCCTCTGTCGGTGTGAACGGCGAAATAGCTGCTGACCTCAACCCGATCCCTGGCTACAGACCCGAAGCGGATGCTCGAAACGTGATGACGCACAAGCGTTGGCGCTTGTCTCTCCGGTCCGGGATTCTTGGACATGGCAACGCCGAGCCCCGACTCGATCTCGGCGGGACCGGTGAGCGGTTGCGCTCCGCCGGTGAACTCGAGGGTGCCGTCCGCCGCGAAGCAGGCGGCGAGACCGCGCAGGTCAAACCGATCGGTGGCAGCGGTGTAGTCGGCGATGGTCTGGCGTACCGACTCACGGATGCCGAGCTCCCAGACCTCCATTTATCCTCCCTGGGAAAGCTGACTGGAAATCGTGTTCTCACACACGATAACGTTTATTCTCATGCCGCAACCCAGCCTGCTTGATCTGTTGACCCCCGCCACAACCGCCCTGGTCACCCAGGAATGTCAGGGCGGTGTGATCGGCCCCCAGGCCGGTCTGCCCATGTTGGCCGAGGAAGCCAGCCGGGAGACGATCCCTAACATTGTCCGGCTTCTCGATGCGGCTCGGGCGGCAGGCGTTACGGTCGTGCACTGCCTTATGCAGAAGCGCCCAGACAACCGCGGGTCCAATAGCAATGCCAGGCTGTTCATGGCGGGGAAGTCATTCGCCGCCGATTTGACTCCGGGCAGCCCCGGCGCCTCGGTACTACCTGAGTTCGGCCCGGAGCCAAGCGATCTGGTCCTTACCCGTACGCACGGCGTCGGACCGATGACGGGTACCGACCTTGACTCCGTACTCCGCAACCTCCGAATCAGGACCATTGTGGGCGTGGGCGTCTCGGTCAACATCGCGATCCAGAACTTTGTGATGGACGCCGTCAATCGCAGCTATCAGTTCGTGCTTCCGCGCGATGCGGTATGTGGCTACCCCCGCGACTACGCGGAATCGATCATCGACAACACGTTGACGCTGCTGAGCACGGTCACCACTACCGAAGCCGTCGTGAAGGCCTGGCAAAGAACTCGCCGGAGGTAGCCCCGCATAGCTGTGGCGGAGCGTTGGTGATAACGTCATTTCCACCTAGCGTAAACGGTCATATTCGCTGCCCTGGAGGGATCAGTCACATGTCTACCCGGTCCTTGCCCTACCCGGTCTTCGACATCGACAACCACATGTACGAGACGAGGGACGCGCTCACCAAGTACCTACCCAAAGAGCACCGCGGCAAGGTCGGCTACGTCGAGGTCAACGGACGGCCCAAGCTCGTCGTCAAGGACCACATCAGCCACATGATCCCCAACCCGACATTCGAGCGGGTGGCCCGGCCGGGAAGCGCCGAGGACTACTTCTTGGGCAACAATCCAGAGGGCCTGAATTTCCGCGAATTCATCGGTGAAGCAATGGATGTCATCCCCGCCTACCAGGCCCCGGCTCCCAGATTGGAGCTGATGGACGAACTCGGTATAGATCAGTGCGTCATGTATCCCACCCTCGCCAGCCTCATCGAGGAGCGCACTACCGACGACGTCGTCCTCACCCACGCAATCATCCATGCGCTGAACGAGTGGATGCACGAACACTGGACGTTCAACTACCACGACCGCATCTTCGCGACACCCGTCGTTTGCCTGCCGCTCGTCGACGAAGCCATCAAGGAGCTGCACTGGTGCCTCGAACGGGGAATGAAAACGTTCCTGGTTCGCCCGGCTCCGGTGCCCAGCCGCTTCGGCGGCTCGCGATCGATGGGTCTGCCCGAATTCGACCCGTTCTGGGAAGAAGTCGTCAAGGCCGGCATTCCGGTGACCATGCACGCGTCGGACAGCGGATACCAGAAGCACCTCATGGAGTGGGAAGGCGGCGACGAATACCTCTCGTTCAAGCCGAGCGCACTGCGCGAGGTGGTCATGGGGCACCGCGCCATCGAGGACACCTTGGCCGCAATGATCTGCCACGGTGCGCTGTCGCGGTTCCCCGACCTGAAGATCTTTTGCGTCGAGAACGGCAGCGGTTGGGTGCGCAATCTTCTCGAACAACTCAACACCGCGTACAAAATCATGCCCAAGGAGTTCGACGAGCATCCTGTCGAGGTGTTCAAACGCAACATCTACATCCACCCGTTCCTCGAGGACGACGTCAAGGGGATCGTCGACATCATGGGTGAGGATCACGTGATGTTCGGTTCCGACTTTCCCCACCCCGAGGGCATCGGCGATCCGTTGAGTTTTGTTGACCGGCTCGACGGCATCTCCGACGTCGCGAAGGCGAAGATCATGGGCGGCAACGCCATTGAGCAATTGGGGCTCAAGGTCCCGGCATGACGCAGGTCTCTCCGACCGTCTACGAAGGCGTCTCCGGCTTCGAATCGCACGTCGGCGAACACCTTGGCTACAGCGGGTGGCACCAGGTCACTCAGAAGGAAATCGATCTATTCGCCGAGGCGACCGGCGACCGCCAGTGGATTCATGTCGACGCGGAGCGGGCGGCCAAGGGTCCGTACGGTAGGACGATCGCGCACGGATATCTCACGCTGTCACTGGTTCCCATTCTCGTGCAACAAATTTACCGGGTTTCGGGGCTGTCGATGCAGGTCAACTACGGCTCCGACAGGCTTCGCTTCCCTGCCCCGGTACCGGTGGACTCGCGCATCCGCGCCGGCGCCGAACTGATCAAGGTGGAACGCACCGACACGGGCGGCCGGGCCACCGTGCGAGTCACCGTCGAGGTTGAGGGATCCGACCGACCGGCCTGCGTGGTCGACACCATCGCGGCAATGGTCGATGACTGAAGCTACGCGTTCAGCAGCCGTTCGCCGATAATCTGCTCGTCACGCAGCTTCGTCAGCTCCTCATCCGACAGACCGAGCGCCGCCAGCACCTCGCCATTGTGTTGCCCGAGCGTCGGCGATGGCGCGCGGTGATGCCGCAGGGGTCCCGGCGTTATCCGAAATGGCCAGCCCGGGAACCTCTGTCGCCCGGCGAGCCGATGCTCAAGCTCCTCGTAGAAGCCGCGCGCCCCGAGCTGGTCGACGTCGTACATCCGGTCCGCGGTGAGGATCCGCTCCGCGGGGACACCACGGCGAAGGAGCGTCTCGGCGATCTCGTCGGGCGGTCGACACGCCGCCCATCCGGACAGCACCTCGTCGAGAACGTCGTGATTGTGCAGCCGTGCCTGTGGTGAGGCGAACCGCGGGTCGTCGAGCAGTTCGGGCCGGCCGATCACGTCGACGACGGCGGCCCAGTCGGAGTCGTCACGCACCGAGATGGCCACCCACTCATCGTCGCCACTGGCCGGGTAGACGCCTTGTGCGTAGTTGCGGTGGCGGTTGCCTTCCCGCTCGTACGCCTGGCCCGTGAGCGAGTATTCGATGACCGGCTCGGCAGTCACCGCGGCACCGACCTCGATCTGTGCGACCTCGATCAGTTGGCCTTCACCGGTTCTGCGCTTGTGCTCGAGCGCGGCCAGTAGTGCGACGGTCGCGTGTACGCCGACGATCGGATCGGCAGGCCCCTGCAGGTTGCACGGTGGACCGTCGGGGTAACCGGTGGCCGCCGACATCCCCGATATCTGCTCGAAGTTCAGTGCCCATCCGACGTAGTCGCGCCACGGACCCTCGAGCCCGAGGCCCGGCATGCGGACCATGATGACGTCCGGATTCACCTTCGCCAGCGAGGCGTAGTCCAAACCGAACTGCTCCACCACGCGCGGCGAGAAGTTCTCCACCACGACATCTGCCTCGGCGGCGAGCTTGAGGGCTAATTCGCGGCCGGATTCGGTGCTGAGATTCAACGTGATATCGCGCTTGTTGAGGTTGGTGCCCTGCCACATCGGTCCTATCTCGTACCAGTCATCGGTGCTGCGCAGCAGCGAGCCCGAGTACCGGTGACCGTCCGGACGTTGGATCGACTCGACCTTGACGACATCGGCGCCGAAGGCACCCAGGTAGCAGGTGAGGTAGGCGCCGGACCAGAATGTGCTCAGGTCGAAAACCTTGAGATCTGCGAATGGCAGTGTCACATCGTCAACTGCGGATGCGGCCGGCTTCGTCCGTCGATCGTGGGATGAAGCTGCCGCTCGATCGCCCAGCCGTGGCGCTGGTTTCGGTGGCTCAACCGGCGTGCGGGCCAACCTGAACGGTGCGCCCGGCCGGAGGAAACGTTGGCCTCCCGCTTCGCTTTCGATGAAGAACCCCCGCTCGCGGTACTGGGGACAGTCGAGGATGGATGCTCCATCGTTGACCGGCGCCGCGGGAATTCGCATCGCCTGGCTCAACTCGACCAGATCGGCCACGGTCATCGAATCGAGCCAGGGCTGCGCCTTCGCGAAGAACTCCGCGCGTTCGGGGCCGCCCAGCATGATGGCTATTTGGTGATCGCCGAATTCCGGCAGTCCTACCATCGCGCAGACGTCCAGCCAGTGCTGCCCCGTCAAGCAGTTGATCCCGATCCACCCGTCCGCGGCGCGTACTATGCCGAGCATCGGACCCGCCTTTGAATTCGCCGGAAGACCAAGGCTTTTCAAACGTTCAGCCATCAGCATCGGATACGCCAAGGTTGACACGAGTGACTCGAACGCAGAGACATCGACCTCGATCACCCGATCAAGACCGGCATCCGCGACCCGCAGGGCCGTCAGGGCCCCGAGCGCGGCGTAGCTGCCGGCGATGTACTCGGGGATACGGACGCCGGCCTGTACCGGCGCCCGGCCGAGTTCGCGAGTGTTGACCCACCCCGACGCGGCCTGCAGGGTCAGCGACGTCGACTGGCGGTTCCGGCGTGGGCCCTTTTGGCCGTAGTCGGAGATCCGGACGACAACGAGATTCGGATTGAGGCGTTGGAGAGTTTCGCGATCGAGCCCCCCGTTCAACCTGTCGGCTGATCCGACCGGCAGATCCTCGACCACCACATCTGCTTGAGCGATGACGTCAGAAAGCGCCTTGGGATGTGATTCGAGATCGATTGTCAGCCCGTGCTTTCCGGCGTTCAAATACTCAAACAATCCGCTGGACGAGCCCCAGCTTCGCAGCGGATCGCCCGCCGGCGACTCGACCTTGTACACGTCGGCGCCGAGATCGACGAGCAGTTTCGTGCAATACGGCGCCGAAATGTCGGTCCCTACCTCGACGACCCGCAGTCCCGATAGGGATCCGGTCACGCGGGCACTCCGATCGCCTTGGGTTCCATGTATGCCCGCAGGCCCATCACGCCGCCTTCGCGGCCGATTCCGCTCTGCTTGAAACCGCCGAACGGCGCGTCGCCGGGTATCGTGCCGTTGATCGAGATCTGACCGGTCCTGATCCGCCGCGCAAGCCCGACCGCACGCTCGACGTCGGTACCCCAGATCGCGCCACCGAGTCCGTAGGCTGAATCGTTTGCGATGCCGACCGCTTCGTCGTCGTTGCGGTAGCGCAGTACCGTCAACACCGGGCCGAACACCTCTTCCTGCGCGATAAACGACTCGGCGCTGGCATCGGTCAAAACCGTTGGCTCGAAATAGAAACCGCGATCGAGCCCCTCCGGCCGCCCACCGCCGGCGACAATCTTCGCGCCATCGCTTTCGGCGCGGCGGACGAAACCTTCGACCCGCTCCAGGTGTTGGCGACTGATCAGCGGACCCATCCCGGTCGCCTCGTCGGTGGGGTCACCGACGGTGACGTTGCGGGCCAGCTCGGCGAGCCGATCGACGACCTCGTCGTGCAGCGTGTCCGGGACCACCAGGCGACTGTTCAGGATGCACGCCTGCCCCGCGTGCATCGTGCACCCTTCGAAGAGCAGCCGCTGGAACAATTCGTCGGTCAGGTCGACATCGTCGAGCAGGATGCTCGCCGATTTGCCGCCGCATTCGAGCAGGATCCGTTTCATTGAGGTTGCGGCGCCGGCCATCACATCGCGACCGACGGCCGAACTTCCGGTGAAGGTCACCATGTCGACCCGGGGATCGACGGTCAAGATCCTGCTGGCCTCCACACTGCCCGGGGTGACGATGTTGACCACGCCGGGTGGAATGTCGGTCTCCTCATCGATGAGCCGCGCCAGCGCGAGACCGGCCAGCGGTGTCAGCGGCGAGGGCTTGAGGACAAGGGTGTTGCCCGCGGCCAGCGCGGCACCCAGCTTCATCACGTTCAGCGTGTGCGGGAAATTCCACGGCGTCATCGCCGCGACCACACCGAGTGGCTCGTAGCGCAACAGGGTGGTCCCCGCCGCGCCCCATGCATCCATGGGCGCCTCAGCCGGCTCGAGCGCGAGTTCCGCGGCATGGCCGACCATGAACGCGGGGCCCTCCACATGGATCAGCCGCTCGTTTGCTGTGCAGCCCCACTCGGCCTGCGCCAGCGCGTAGATTTCATCGGACCGGGCGAGTAGCGCGTCGCTGAGCCGCTGGAGGCAGCGGGACCGCTCGGCTGAATCCGCCACGGCCCAAGGCCCGGAATCGAAGGCGGCACGCGCCGCACCAATGGCCTGCTCGACCTGCGCGACGCCGGCATTCGGCGCCGAGGCAATGACGTGCTCTGTCGCCGGGTTGAGTACGTCATATCTCCCGGTGTCCGGTTCGACCCAGTTGCCGTCGATATAGGCGCCATAGCTGTCGACCAGGCTCGATTCGGCCATCACATCACTGGACCTTCCCGGTTGGTCGCCGCACTGTACGGTGTCGCCCGATGCCGATGCGAACGTGTCCGACAATTCTTCAATTATGTACACCTGAGGATGCAGTGGCGTCAACGCTGTTGGCACTCAACTGGGCGAACGGTGATTGACATTCGCGGCGCTTGTCTGTAGACACAGCATTACCGGACATTCATGAATTAACTGTCCGATTTCCCGTGTGTCGAGGAAGGCCCGCAGTGCCCGCTGACTCCACCTCCAGACCAACGTCCACGCTGCCTCTGCACTCGCCGGACTTCTACGCCGGTGACCCGTATCCGGGCTATCGGGAGCTGCGCAACAGCATGCCGGTCGTCTGGAACGACGTCACGAACTTTTGGGCCCTGACCAAGTACGAGGACATCCGCCAGGTCTCCGGCCACCCGATGACGTTCACGTCGACGAGGGGCATCTCGATCCCGGATCCCGCCATGCCAAGCCCGGTGCAGGAGGGAAACCTGATCTTCACCGACCCGCCACGGCACCGGCAGCTGCGCAAGCTGATCAACTCGGGCTTCACCCGGCGGCAGGTCACGTTGCTGGAACCCAAGGTGCGCGAGATCGTCAAGGGCATCCTCGACGACGTCGACCCGGCACGGGTCTACGAGTTCGCCGAGGAGATTGCCGCGCCGCTGCCGACCCGGATGATCGCGGAGATGCTCGGCGCGCCGGCCGAGGACTGGGAGCAGTTCCGGGCATGGTCGGACGCGGCGGTGGGTACCGCCGATCCCGACATCGAGCTGGACAACATGGTGGCGCTTGGCGAACTTTACGAGTACTTCACCAAATTGATCGACGCGCGGCGTTCCGGCAAGGTCACCGGACAAGACGACCTGCTGTCCATCCTGGCGGCCGCCGAAGTCGATGGCGAGCGCCTCACCGATGCGGACCTGCTCAATTTCTCGTTCCTGCTGCTGGTCGCCGGCAACGAGACGACACGCAACCTGATCGCGCTGGGCACGCTGGCGCTGCTGGACCACTCCGATCAGTTCGCCTTACTTCGCTCGAAGCCCGAGCTTTTGCCGTTGGCCGTCGAAGAGATGCTGCGGTTCACCAGCCCGGTGACCCACATGGCGCGCGAAGCCACCGAGGACGTCGAGATCCGCGGCCAGAGGATCAAGGCCGGTGAAACGGTGGTCATGCTCTACGGTGCGGCCAACCGCGACGAGGAGATCTTCGGCCCCACCAGCGAGGAGTTCGACATCACCCGAAACCCGAACCCACACATCGCCTTCGGCGCCGGCGAACACGCGTGTCTCGGCGCGCAACTGGCACGGCTGGAGGCCAGGGTGATGTTCGAGGTGCTGCTGGGCACCTATCCGAGCATCGAACTGACCGGCGATGTGACGCGGCTGCGCGCCACGATGGTGCCGGGCGTCAAGCGCATGCCGGTACGGATGGGAGCCGGTGTCTGATGGATTTCGACTACACCCCCGAACAGGAACAGCTGCGCAAGGACTACCGCGAACGCCTCGAAGCCGTGATGACCCCCGAACGCCGCAAGGCGGTCGCAGGCTTGCTGGAGGGCGGGGCCGTGGTGACCGAATGTCGGCGGGCGCTCGGCGAGGCCGGGTTGCTTGGCGTCGCGTGGCCGGTCGAGTACGGCGGCAGCGGGCTGACTGCGCTCGAGCAGTACATCTTTGGCGAGGAAGCACGCCGAGTCCATGCGCCACTGCCGATGATCACGCTGAACACGGTCGGCCCCACGCTTATTCAGTATGGGACCGAGGAGCAGAAGCAGAAGTTCCTTCCCGCGATCCTCAAGGGCACCGTCGATTTCGCGATCGGTTACTCCGAGCCCGGCGCGGGAAGCGATCTGGCCTCATTGCGGACCAGCGCGGTGCGCGACGGCGACGAATTCGTGATCAACGGCTCAAAAATGTTCACCAGCGGCGCGGAATTCGCCGACTACATCTGGCTGGCGGCCCGAACCGATCCGGAAGCCAAGAAGCACAAGGGCATCACGGTATTCATCGTGCCCACCGACTCGCCCGGCTTCTCCTGGAAACCACTGCATACGATGCCCGGTGTCTCGACCTACTACACCTTCTACGACGATGTGCGCGTCCCGGAGAACGCCATCGTCCTCGGCGAGAACCAGGGCTGGAAGCTGGTCACCAACCAGCTGAACCTCGAGCGCGCCGCACTCGGCAACCTCGGTGCGCTGGAGCCGCTGTTCAGCAAGACGCTGGAATGGGCCAAGACCACAGAACTCGACGACGGGTTCGTCATCGACCAGCCCTGGGTCCAACAGGCATTGGCACGGGTGGAGGCACAGGTCGCGGCCTATCGATTGCTCAACCTGCGGGTGAACTCGAACATGAGCTCGGGTGGTCTGGGCATGGGCGAGGCCTCCGCCGCAAAGGTTTTCGGCACCGAGCTCACCCAGCAGGTGGCCCGCGAGCTGCTCGACGTGGTGGGCCAAGCCGGCCTGCGCAAGGAAACGTCGGCTCCGCTCCAGGGCGAGCTGGAGAGTGCCTACCGATTCGCCGTCATCAACACCTTCGGCGGCGGTGCCAACGAACTGCAACGCGACATCATCGCCATGGCCGGTCTCGGAATGCCACGCGCACCCCGCGACATGCGAGCCTCCTGAAAGGAGTGTCGACATCTATGACCGAAGTGACCAATGACGAACTGCGCCAACGCCTCGACGCGCTGATCGGCACGCCCACCGACGGGGTCGGCAGACCCGCCCGCGCGCCGGATCCGGTGAACGCCGCCATGATCCGGCACTGGGCGCACGCGTTGGACGACATGAACCCGGCCTACCTGGATGAGGAGTTCGCGCGAAATTCCCGCTACGGCGGCTTGGTCTCGCCGCCGGTGATGCTGCAGAGCTGGACGATGCCCCCACCGAAGCTGGCGGGCATTCGCGAGCGCGGCGGTGTGCCGATCGAAATCAAGAGCAACCCGCTGCAGTTTCTGTCCGACGCAGGGTACACGGGCATCATCGCGACGAACTCCGAGTTCGAGATCGAACGCTATCCGCGGGTCGGAGACCAGATCACCGCCGAGACGGTGTTCGACTCGATCTCGGATGAGAAGAAGACGGCGATGGGCAACGGCTTCTTCGTCACCTGGGTGACCACCTACCGCGATCAGAATGGCGAGGTCATCGGCCGCCAGTGGTTTCGCACTTTGCGATTCAAGACGGGTGGGGCCCCCGCCGGAACGGCTGGGGACTGATGGCCAGCAGACTCGCCCCCTCCATCAGCCCCGACACCGAGTTCTTCTGGTCGGGCCTGCAAGACAACGAACTTCGCATCCAGCGCTGCGCGGACTGTCAGACGCTGCGCGTCCCGCCAAGGCCGATGTGCGGCAAATGCCAGTCGCTGAAGTGGGACTACGTCGTGGCGTCGGGTCGCGGCACGGTGTATAGCTTCGTGATGCCGCAGTATCCGCCGCTACCGTTCCTCCAGTACCCCTACGTCGTCGCGCTCATTGAGCTCGACGAGGGTGTCCGCATCGTGTCGAACCTCTGCGAAATCGAACCCGCCGCCATCGAGGTCGGCATGCCCGTCGAGGTCTTCTACGAGACCTTCGAAGCCCTGCCGAGCGGCGACGAGTTGGTGCTGCACCAATTCCGGCCCGCTGGGTGACCGGAGGCGAAGCAAAACAATGGATTTCACCTTCACTGAGGAACAAGAGACCGTCGGTAAAGTTGCGCGCCAGCTGTTCGAGCACCGCGCCACGCCCGAGCATCTGACCGAGCTGGAGACCGGCGACGTGCGCTACGACGCCGCACTGTGGACCGAACTGGCGTCCGCGGACCTACTCGGCATCGCACTACCCGAATCCGTGGGCGGCAGCGGCGGCGGATTCCTCGAGTTGGGTGTTCTGCTCAGCGAGGTCGGGTTCAGCGTCGCGCCGGTGCCGGTTTATGCCACGCTCGTCCTGGGCGCGGATACGATCGCACGGCACGGCGATTCCGTGTTGCGGCAACGGTATCTGCCCGGCGTGGTCGACGGCAGCACGATCCTCACCGCGGCGCTCGTCGAACCGGCTAACTCCGAACCGAACGCCCCGCGCACCACCGCGCGATCCGACGGCGACACGTGGCGGCTAGACGGCAGCAAGGAGCTCGTGCCCGCGGCGCAACTCGCTGCGGCCGTCGTCGTGTCGGCGCAGACCGAAGACGGTCCTGGCCTATTCATCGTCGACACCGGAACCGATGGCGTGAGTATCACACCCGTGCCCACCACCAATGGTGAACCCCACGCCGATATGGACATGACCGGCGCGATCGGCCGCCGGCTCACTGAGCACGTCGCCGGGAATATAGTCGGCTCGCTTTACACCCGCGCCCTCGTCGGCTTGTGTGCGATCCAAATCGGCGTTGTGGAACGGGCTTTGAAACTGGCCGCCAAGTACACCAGCGAGCGCGAACAATTCGGCCGCCCGATTGGATCCTTCCAGGCCGTCCAGCAGCGTCTCGCCGACGCGTTCATTGACGTCGAAGCCATCCGTTGGACCACGTGGCACGCGGCATGGTTGATCGCCCAAGGACGACCGGCCGATCGAGAGGCCCGCATCGCCAAGTTTTGGGCCGCCGAGGCAGGCGCCCGCGTCGCCTCCTCGACCCAGCAAGTGCACGGCGGCATGGGAATCGATGTCACCTACCCGCTGTCCCGTTATTTCTTGTGGGCCAAGCAGAACGAACTCGCACTCGGGTCGGCATCACTGCAGTTGGCCCGGCTCGGCAACGCATACCTGGAAGGAAGCGACACATGACCTCCACCCTCAAGCGCACAACGACCCTGGCGTGGAACACCGTCAATGTCGGTGACGAGGTCACACCGATGGATGTGCCCGTGACCACCACGCTGATCGTCGCGGGCGCCATCGCGTCGCGTGACTACATGCCGGTGCACCACGACCGCGACTTCGCCAATTCCCAAGGCTCCAAGGACATTTTCCTCAACATCCTGACCACCAACGGGCTGTGTGTGAAGTTTTTGCACGACTGGGCTGGACCCGAGGCGATGGTCAAGAAGCTTTCCGTTCGCCTCGGTGTTCCCGCCTACCCCAACGATCCGTTGCGCTTCGAAGGCAGCGTCACCGACAAGTCGTCGGCCGACGGAGAAGGCTTGGTGGAGGTCACCTTCAAGGGCACCAACAGTCTCGGAGCGCATGTCTCCGGCACCGCGGTGGTCAGCCTGCTCGACGGGGTCGATGCGTGAGCGCGGGCATCGGCGGGAAAACGGCTCTCGCCGGTATCGGCCAGACTGAATTCTCCAAGGAGTCTGGCCGCACCGAAATGCAGCTTGCCTGCGAGGCGGTCAAGGCGGCCATCGACGATGCGGGCCTGCGTCCCCGCGATATCGACGGGATGGTGACGTTCACCGTCGACGAGAACGAGGAGATCGAGGTCGCCCGCAACGTCGGCATCGAGAACCTCTCGTTCTTCACCAGGGTGCCGCACGGCGGCGGAGCGGCGGCGGGCACGGTGATGCAGGCCGCTATGGCCGTCGCGACCGGTGCCGCCGAGGCGGTGGTGTGTTACCGAGCATTCAACGAGCGCTCCGGCTTTCGTTTCGGCGGCGCTGGACGCCAACCCGGTGTGACGCCGTTGTGGATGGCTCCATATGCCCCGTTCGGGTTCATGACGCCGGCCGCGTGGGTCGCCCTGCACGCTCAGCGGTACATGTCGACCTACGGGGTCACCAACGCCGACTTCGGCAAGATTTCTGTCATCGACCGCAAACATGCCGCCAACAATCCGGACGCCTGGTTCTATGGCAAGCCGATATCCCTTGAGCAGCACCAGGAGTCGCGCTGGATCATCGAGCCGGTGCTGCGCCTGCTCGATTGCTGCCAGGAAAGTGATGGCGGCGTCGCGATGGTGGTGACCAGCGTCGAGCGGGCGCGCGATCTGCCCAAGCCACCCGCCGTCATCACCGCGGCCGCCCAAGGCGCCGCCTACGACGGCGAGGTGATGACAAGTTACTACCGCGAAGAGATCACCGGGCTACCCGAAATGGGCGTGGTCGGCGACAAGCTGTGGCGCGACTCCGGGCTGAAACCGGATGACATCTCGACGGCGTTCCTGTACGACCACTTCACACCGTTCGTGTTCACCCAACTCGAGGAGCTCGGGTTCTGCGGACGGGGCGAGGCCAAGGATTTCGTGTCGATCGATGAACTGTCGTTGGGCGGACGGATGCCGATCAACACCAACGGCGGCCTGCTCGGCGAGGCCTACATCCACGGGATGAACGGGATCACCGAGGGGGTTCGACAGGTGCGCGGCACGTCCTACAACCAAGTCGACGACGTAGAACATGTCCTGGTCACGTCGGGAACCGGCGTCCCGACCAGCGGGCTGATCCTCTCGCCCGACCGCTGAGTCGCAACACCGCTACCCTGATCGGAAGCTAGAAAGGGGTCCTCCATGACGCAGGCAACGGCGACCGACACCCGCGCTGCCATCATTGCGGCGGCCTTCGCCTGCTTTCGGACCCAGAGCCTGGCCAAGACGACCGTCGTCGACATTGCGCGGGCGGCCGACGTGTCCCGCAGCACGTTCTACGAATACTTCCGGGACAAGGAGACAATCGTCGAGGCCTGCGCGGAGGCGGCATCGCAGCGGTTCTACCGCAACATGGCCAAGGCGATCGACCGTCGCGGCGGTAGCACCCTGGAGGGCCGGCTTGTGGAAGCCGCTGTCTTCGTGAGCCAGGCACGGCGCGTCGTCGAGCCGGAAGCGTACTTCGACGAGGCGGAAGTCAGCCTGATGATGACCAAGAACGCCGCAATGCTTCTCAAGGAATGCACCGAGTTCCTGGCGCCATACGTATCGGCTGCCAGGTTGACCGGCGAGGTCCGAAGCGATCTCGACATCCCCACTGCGACCGAGTGGTTTGCTCGAATCCTATTCTCGTTGTTCACGACTCCGTCGCCGACGATCGATATGCGCGACGACGACGCGGTGGCCGACTTCGTGCGGGCCTATGTCGTGAAAGGGTTCGTCGACGGCGGCGCGCGCCGGCGCTAAACGGCAGGCCTCAGCCGACCCTGCGCACGGGAACATTGGACCAGCCACAGACATTCGCCATGGCCACCCGCTGTAGCCCGTCGCGGTCGACTTCATACTCGGGAAGCAGGTCCAACAGCGCATCGAGTGCGATGCGGCTCTCCATCCGAGCTAGCGCCGCACCGAGGCAACTGTGTATGCCGTAGCCGAACGCGAGGTTGAAACCCATCTTGCGGTCTCGATCGATGTCCAACCGGTCGGGGTCGTCGAACATTCGCTCGTCCCGGGTCGCCGAGCCTGTAACCAGTAGCACTGCACTGCCTGCCGGAATCGTTGTCCCGTAGTACATGACGTCGCGTGTGGCGGTCCGGACCTGATACTGCGAGGGCGCCTCGTAGCGCAGCAACTCCTCCACCGCGGCCGGGATTTTGCTTCGGTCGTCGCGAAGCTTGCGCCACTGGTCGGGAAAATCGGCGAATGCGACCATCGCATTGCCCACCAACTTGGTGACCGTTTCGGCGCCCGCCCCTCCGAGCATTGTTGCGAAACCCGTGATGTCGACGTCAGTGAGCTTCTCCACCACGCCATCACGTTCGATCTCCGTCTCGATCAATCGGCTGATCATGTCGTCTTCTGGGTGGGCCCGCCGCTGCTGCACCAAATCGTAGTAATACAGGCCCGTGCTCACCGAGGCCTGGTATCCCCGCTTGGTGGTGGCGATCTCGCCAGTATGGCGCTCAAGCAGCAAGTCCAGCCAGAGCCGGATCTGGTCGCGGTCCTGCTTCGGCACGCCCAGCATGGTGGTGATGACCTCGTTGGGAAACAGGGCCGAGAAGTCGGCAACGACGTCGAAGGACGCCAAATCCAGCGCTTCGATGCGCTCATAGACCTTGTCGCGCACCATGTCTTCCAACGCGGCGATCGACCGCGGGGTGAATACGTTGCTGACGAGCCTGCGCATCTTCTGATGCTCGGGCGGGTCCATGGAGATGATCACCTCGGGTACCGGGATGGCGTCGTCGTGCGCCTTGACCATGTCCAGCGTCGCGCCCTTGGCCGACGAGAAGGTTTCGTGGTCTTTGGTTGCGGGTGCTACATCGTCGTACCGGGTGAGCGCCCAGAAATCCCACTTCGCGTTGTAATAGATGGGTGCCTCGTCACGCAGCCGTCTGTAGGTGTCGTAGGCCCCATTGAAGAATTCGGTCGAGAATGGGTCGAATTCGATGGAGATCGCTGAGCTCACAGGATCGCCCCGGATTCCTTGTACTTCGTGATCGTGTCCCAGTCGATGCCGGCATCCATCAGGACTTGCTCAGTGTGCTGGCCGTGCTCGGGCGCTCCGGGCGGGACAACCGATCGCCCGTCGAATTGAACGGGGTTGGTGGGCAACGAAAATGGCACTCCGCTGACGGTCTGGGTGTGCGCGATGTAGCCGTTCGCAACGACGGCGGGGTCCTGACAAAGCTCGGCCGGTGTCTGCACGATTCCCCATGCCCCCGAGAGTGCCGCCAGAGTCTCGCGCCATTCGGCCAACGTGCGCTTGGCAAACGCGTCGTCCAGCAGCGCGACCAGATTTACCCGGTTCTCGAACCGCGATGCGGGATCGGCGAATCGCGGATCGTCGACCAACTCGGGCAGACCAATCACCCGCATCGCCTCGGCGTAGAATTTGTCGAGTTGCAGCATCATCAGCTGCACGTAGCGGTCGTCTTTCGTGCGGTAGGTGGCCACCAGCGGGTTGGGTGAATCGGCGTGCCCGTACTTGGGAATGGCACTGCCGCCGTGTATTTGGCTCACCGCGACGTCGGGGCTGAGGTTCCACGCAGCCAGCCCGAGTAGAGAGACGTCGACAACCGAGCCTTTACCGGTCGTCGCCTTCTTGTAGAGCGCGGCGGCGATCCCTCCCGCGATCGTCATCCCGCCGAGCAGGTCGCCGAACGCGGGACGCGAACGCACCAGCTCGTCGGCCTGCTCGGTGAGAACGTTAGCGATTCCCCCACGCGCCCAGTAGGACACACCGTCATAGCCAGGCTTGTCGGCATCGGGCCCGGTCGGCCCGTGCCCCGACCCCCGCACATAAACGATGTTCGGGTTGGCCGCTTTGATGTCCTCGACGTCGATGCCGAACTTCTTGCGGCGCTCCGGCAGGTAACTGGTCAAGAACACGTCGCAGGTCTTGGCCAGCTCGCGCACCACTTCCTGACCGCCGGGAGTGCTCAGGTCCACCCCGATGGATTTCTTACCCCGGTTGGGGATTTCGATCATGTAGTTGACCGACCCGCCACCCCCGTCAACGATTCCCATCGTGACCAGTCCGCGCTGGGGATCACCGCCGTCGCGCGGCTCGACCTTGATGACTTCTGCGCCCCACTCCGCGAGTACCGCTCCGGCCGAGGGCACGAACGTCCACGCGGCGACCTCCAGCACACGAACCCCGCTGAGCACCTTGTCGTCGGAAATGACGCCCTCCCAAGCTTGCGATAACTGGCATTTACATAACTGAGAATGGCACTTTCGCCCTGTATTGTAAACGGACTAGGGGCGCCGGGAGAGCCGCCAGGGTTGCTCGGGATCTCCGTTCTCCCAAAACGCTCGCCAACTCGGCATTCGCTGTGGCATGGCCGCGCGAAACGGTACGTCCGTTGGCCACCGGATGAAGTCCGGCCCGGGCCGTTCGGTCACGTCCACGGAGTACCACGGATGCTCACGCCGCTTGACGAAGTACCACCGGCCATCGCGTCGTTCGTAGACGTCGTCGTAGCGCATCGTGATGACGTACCACCCGTCACCGTCCTCGTGCTCCGCGCGGCAGTACACCGATCCCGTCGCATGATCGGCGGCGATGAAGTCGAACTCGTGCCCGCAGATCAGGTGGATGCTGCGGTAGAACCGCCGCAGAACCCCGTCATACCAGCGCTGCAACGTCTCCCGGCCGCGGCCCTGCGCGCCCACCTCGACATCGTCGACGAAAAGCGCCGTTAGCTTTTCCAGGTCGCGGGCGTCCAGCGCCATGGCATAGCGGCTCGGCAGCTGGCTGATCGCCAAACTGGACTCGATCCGATCCAGACGGTCCGGCGCCATGGTTTGCAGTGTAGTTCGACGACATTAGGACCGAGAACGGGTGTTCTCGTTTCACGGAAAGGCAACTATCCTGTTGAGGCCCAATGAACAGGAGGATGACGACCACATGCCCTTCCCGACGATCATGCCTACGGTCCCCGCCCTGGTGAGATCGTCTGCAGAGCGTTTCGGCGACAAGCCGTTCCTCATCGCCGACGGGCACGTGCTGACGTATGTCGATCTCGGCGCGCGCTCGTCGCAGTTGGCGATGGCGCTGCTCACCGAGGGTGTCGGAAAGGGCGACCACGTCGGGATTCTGATGCCCAACAGCGTGGAATGGGCGCTCGCCTGGTTCGCGGCCACCCGCATCGGCGCCGTCGCTGTTCCGCTCAACACGTTCTACAAGACGTCCGAACTCGCCTGGACCGCCCGCCACGCTGACCTGAAGGCGGTCTTGGCATGGTCCGCCTTCCGCAACCACGATTTCGTCGAGCGGATCGAGGAGGCGTTACCGGGTCTCGCGGAACAGCGTGAACCGGGCCGCATCGTCCTGCACAAGACGCCTTTTCTGCGCACGATCGGGGTGTGGGGACCCTGTGACCGGGCCTGGGCGACGGCATTTGAGGACAAAAAACTACCGTTAGGCATCGACGCCGATTTCCTTCTCGATGTCGAGTCCTGCGTGACCCCGGCGGACGAGGCGATGATCATCTACACCTCGGGCAGTACTGGTGACCCGAAGGCGCCGGTACACACACAGGGCACCCTGGTTCGCCACAGCTATAACCTCACCTTCCAGTACGGCATCACCGCCGATAGCGTCTTGTTTACCGCAATGCCGTTTTTCTGGGTGGGCGGGTTGATCACCGGATTGCAGGCTGTGATTCACCACGGAGCCACGCTCGTCACTCAGCCGGCGTTTGATGCGGCAGAGGCCCTGGAATTGATGGAGCGGTATCGCGCGACGATCGCGCTCGGTTGGCCACAGCAGGGCAAGTCTTTGTCGGAGCATCCCGATTTTACCGGGCGCGACCTCAGTTCGGTGCAGCGCACCAGTATGCCCGCGATGGTGTCGCCGGACCGGCGACCCAAGGGGCCGAATGCCCTTGGAATGACAGAACTGTGCGGCAACCACATTGGCGTGGACCCTTATCCGCCACAACCGCCGGATCGAGCTGAGACCGGAGGGTTTTCGGTCGAAGGTCTCAGCCACATCCTCGTCGATCCCGAGACCGCTGTACCGGTCCCCCTCGGGACGACCGGTGAGATCTGGGTTCGCGGTTACTCATTGATGCAGCGCCTCTACAAGCGTGAGCGCGAGGATGTGTTCACCGCGAGCGGGTACTACCGGACCGGTGATTGCGGCGTCGAGTACGACGACGGCTGGATCAAATTCACCGGCCGGTTGGGTGATCTGATCAAGACGGGCGGCGGAACCAACGTCACACCGAGCGAAGTGGAACTGGCACTTGCCGATTGCGACGGCGTGCTCGAAGCGTACGTGGTCGGTGCCGAGAGCCCCGAGGACGGAACGGTGGTCGCGGCGGCGGTGGTGCCCCGCGGCGATTCGACGCTCGACGGCGAGTCATTGCGGGTGCAACTGCGGGGCCGACTTGCGGCATACAAGGTGCCGAAGGTCATCTGGGTTACCTCAAAGCAAGATCTTCCGTTCACCGCGACCGGAAAAATCAAGAAGACGGAGCTGGCGCAACAGCTCAGCGGACTGCTGGTGCGCCGCTGAGCGTTAACTGGCTGCGGTCGACCCTTGCCGAGAATCCTTATTCTCACATGCGAGAATTGCCTCGACTACGGCACAAAGGGAGCGATTCATGAGCGACCGGCACTCCAGCATTGCAGGGACGCGGATGCTGATTATCGGGGCATCCTCGGGCATCGGACAGGCATTGGCCGTTGCCGCGCATTCCCGGGGCGCAAACGTGGCGCTCGCCGCGCGGCGGCTGGACCTCCTCGCGAAACTGGCCGATCAACTGCATGGATCGTCGCACGAGCTCGACGTGTCCGACCCCCGCGGCGTCGAATCCGTTGTTGGTGAGGTCGTGGCCAAATTCGGCAAGCTCGATGCGGTCGTGTTCACCAGCGCCGTCGTGCCCTTCGCGCTGATCGAAGAGACTGAAGTCGAGACCTGGCTGCATGCGTATGCCGTCAATGCCGTTGGCGCTTCCCATGTGCTGCGTGCGACCCTCCCCCATCTGGCGGACAACGCGGTCGTCATTGTCGCGTCGAGCCACGACGTTGGCCGGCCTCGCGCAGGTGTGGCCGCCTATCACGCCAGCAAGGCGGCGCTCGACGAGATCCTGCGGTCCTGGCGGGCCGAGCATCCGGATCTCGCCGTGATCCGGGTCAGCGTCGGCCCCACCGCCGACACCGAAATCCTGCGCGGAGCCGACCGCGACCTACTGGCCGATCTGTACCGTGCATGGGTGGTACACGGCCAGATTCCAGACGAGATGTCCACAGTCGAAGACGTGGCCAATGCCATGCTCTCCCTGATCGCCATTTCACGCGCCAACCCCACTGTGGTCAGCGAAATCGTGCACCTCGCACCCCGAATCATCAAGCGCCAACAGGCTCCGACCGGCAGCTGATTGCGATAGGAGCAGTGATGGGCATCCGGGAACCGAAATCGGAACTGACCATTCCCGATCTGTGATCGAGTACGAGTAGGAGCAATGGCCATGACCACCAAACCGTTACGCGTTGCCGTCATCTCCACCGGCTGGATCAGCAGCGTGGCGATACGCGCGATCGTGCGGCGTCCGCACCTCGAGCTGGTCGGGGTATGGGTGCACAGCGCGGAGAAGACAGGCCGCGACGCCGGCGAGATCGTCGGGCTGGGTCCGATCGGAGTGACGACGACCAACGACCTCGACGACATCATCGCGTTAAAGCCCGATTGCGTCGTCTACGGTGCGGCCGGCGCCGAGATGGATGCCGCGGCGGTGCGCGACTACGTGCGGCTGCTCGGCGGCGGGCTCAACGTCGTCACGACCAACACACCCGGAATGATGTTCCCCGACAGATGGATTCCCGAGCTGGCCAGCCAGGTGCGCGAGGCGGCCTTGTCGGGCGGGGTGACCATCTACACCTCGGGTATCGAGCCGGGCTTCGCCGGTGATCAGTTCGCGGTGTTGCTGACGACCCTGTCGAACACGATCCGGTCTATTCGCGCGCAGGAGATCTTCGACTACTCGGCCTATCCGAATCAGGACCTGATGGTTACTGCAATGGGATTCGGCAAGCCGCTGGACTTCACTCCGCTGCTTGAACTCGAGGGTGCCCAGCAGTTCGCCTGGGGGCCGCCCATCGGCTTGGTCGCCAAAGCGCTCGGCGTTGAGCTCGACGAGGTCACCGAGTCCTACGAACGCGTGATCACCCCGCGTGATCTGCATGTAGCGTGCGGGACCATTCCCGCCGGGACGGTTGGCGCCGTCCGCGCCGAAACCACCGGCGTGGTCAACGGTCAGCCGGTGATCACTATCGAACACATCAACCGCATGGCTCCCGACCTGGCCCCGGAGTGGGCGTCAGCACCCAACGGCACATACCGCCTCATCATCGAGGGCCAACCTCATATGCAGTGCGACCTACGGCTCGGCACCGAGGACACTCCAGAGTCGGCCAATGACAACGCAATGGAGGCAACTGCCATGCGCGTCGTCAACGCCATCCCCTACGTCATCGACGCCGCGCCGGGGATCGCGACGTCGCTGGACCTGCCGATCACCGCACCGCTCAACGCAATAGACGTCGGCTAGATACGCGACTGCCTGCTCACGATCGAGGGTCCCGACAGCGGATTGGCAATCACGCCAGGGGGGGCTTTGACGACGTCCGGAATCGCGTTGACAGCGGCCATGGCGGTGACCGCGACGCCTGGGTTCACCCGGTCCGTTGCCGACTGCTCGAGATGCAACTCCAGGCTCATACTCGGACTGCCCTGAACGCGGAACACCATGCCGCCTTCATTCTCGCGGGCCGGCTTCGGCCAGCGATCCGGCCATGGCGTGCTGCTGACCGTCGCGAAGTATTGAACGGCGACAACCGGTCTCGCGCCGACCACACCGGCAAGTTGCCAGCGGTGGGCACAGATCGTCCCCTCGAGGATGACACCTAGCGCGGTGTCGAGATCTGTCGGCGCGAGCAGCGTCTCCCAATCCAGTTCTATCCGGTCGAGCTCGAAACCCAGGATGTCGGCGATGTAACGCACCACGGTGTCCCAGTCCTTATTCACCTTCCCCGAGGCGATGCGAACCGGCACATGACCGTCGGGCTTCCCGAAGCCCATCGACTCGTGCAAGACGTCCCAGATCGGATACGCCTTGTCCAGGTCGAGCGCGTACTCGTCCATTCGATACGAGTCGACCCGTCCTGCCCCTGCGAAGAGAGCGGTGGGAATGTTCAGGCTGATGAAACCCGGCTCACTGCCGGTCGCGTAGAACGTCGAGTTACCCTTTCGGGCTGCGCTTTCCAGCACTTCTCGCCATTCGGTGGGGGCCGCGGCCGGATAGACCATCGGGATGGTCGAGAACGTCACCACGTTGATGCCCGCCTCGAGGTAGCCGGCGATGTCGGCGATGGCTTCGCCTTCGCGTCGGACCGCCGTCGCGCAGTAGGCGACACAGTCCGGAGCCAGCGCCAAGACCGCTGACATGTCGCCGGTTGCGCTTACACCGACATCCGCAGTCCCGCAGAGTTGACCCGCATCCACCCCGACTTTCTCCGGTGTCGACACCCTGACGCCCACGAGTTCCAGCAGAGGATCGTCGATGACTGCCCGCAACGCCTCGCGGCCAGTCAGTCCAGTACCGACGTGGACGACGCGGTAGCGTCCCTTACCTTCAGTCGCCAATGTTTCACTACTCCTTAGTATTTCGATAGAACGGCCCGGGCTTGCCCGCGTTCTGCAGATGGCCGTAGGGGTCGTAGACCTTGACACTCGGATAGGGGTTCTGGTCGTAGGCGGGCTCGGACAATCCTGCCGCCCGCAGGCCCGCGAGCACCGCCAGCGGCATTGCGAACGACACCAGGCCCACCGTCACCGAGATCAGCAACTGTCGGGTCAACGTCAGCTTCGGACGTCCTTGCCGCGCAGGCATCAAGGCCGCGATGCGGCTGATCAGCAACAGTTCGCCTTCGTCGTCGCGAACGCACATCACCGCGACCATCGCGAAGATGAACGAGTCGTACACCGCCATGATCAGTGGGAAATAGACATGCCCCACGCGCAGCACGGGGCCGACGGCTTCCGTGTAGAAGAAGATGCCGCACCTCATCCAGGTGAATTGAACCAGCCCGTTGATGGGAATAGCGATGACGGCCGCGCCGAGGAACACCGAGACAAGCCGATGGCGCGCAAGCCAACTCGTCCGCGGGATCAGCGGATCGACGATTCGGTCATGCAGTTGGAGGATGGCGAGGCCGGTGAGCAGATAGTAGGCGGCATAGCCGCCCAGGAATGCCAGCGCCGGTTCGAGATTCGGCGATATGTTGACATACGGCCAGGTCAGCGGGAAGTGCAGCATGCGCGGATCGAAGATCGCGAACGTTGCCCAGTTGGCCAGAGGATCGAGCGCGCCGGTGATCAACCCGGCGAAGGCGATCACCACCGCCCAGTGCACCTTGCGTTGCCTATAGGACAGCCATACCAGCGTGGCGATCAGGCCGATCGCCATCGGAACCGAGCTGATAGACACGGCGAGCGGCCAGTTGTCGAAGCCGAGGAACGGTGGATAGGGCGCGGCATTCGGACGTGGATTGGTCCTCGTCGGGTCACCGTGCAGACCGGATTGAATTGTCGCGATGGTGACGACCGCGAAGGCCAGGTAGGCGACGATGAACAGCCCCCAGCCCGCTCGCGCCAGCCATCGCGAGAACCGAGGCCTGGTCACATCGGTGGCGCGAGAATCTGGGTTGTCAACGGTATTCGTCATGTCAGACATGCACTGGCAGGCTCGCCCAGCCGCGGACGCTGGTGGTGTGAGCGCGCTTGGCGTTGTGGTCGTCGACTTCCCAGTCGGGCCATCTGGTGAGCACTTCCTCAAGGGCGATGCGTGCCTGAACCCGCGCCAGCGCAGCACCCAGGCAGAAGTGGATGCCGTGCCCGAAGGACAGATGTGCCACCCGCCGGTGGATGTCGAATCGGTCGGCGTCGACGAATTGGCGTTCATCGCGGTTCGCGGATCCATTGAGCAGCAACATCACCGACCCTTCGGGTACCGTCTGCGCATAATATTCGACGTCACGGGCCACATGGCGCGCCTGCACGGGTGACGGGGCCTCGTAGCGCAGCACTTCCTCGACCGCCCCGGGAATCAGGCTGAAATCCGCTGCGAGCTCTCGGCGCTGGTCGGGGTGATCGGACAACAGCTGCCCGGCGAAGCCGATCAACCGCGTCGTGGTCTCGTTGCCGGCGCCCACGACAGTGCCCGTGTAGGTCAGCACCTCTGCACGGGTCAACCGCCTGCGGCTACCGTCCGGTTCCTCGACCTCGGCGTTGACCAGTTCGGTCATCAGATCATCGGAGGGGTGGTCGTAGCGCCAGTCGATGAACTCCTCCAGCATCGATCCCTGACGCGTCAGCATGTCATCGGCCACCTGGACGAGCCCGCCGTCTTTCAATTCGAGGAGCCGGTCGGTGTTCCGCCGGATCGCGATCTGCCTGTCCTCAGGTATGCCCAGCAGGTACCCGATCGTGCGCATCGGCATCCACGCGCCGAGGTCGGCGATGAAGTCGAATGTGTCGGCGTCCGCAAGGGGCTCCAGCGCGCGCCGGCAGAACTCCCTGGCCAGCGGTTCGATGGCCGCCATCCGACGCGGCGTGAACACCCCTGACAGCAATCGTCGGTGCGCATCGTGAATCGGCGGGTCCTCGAACAGGATGATCCCGGGAGGCACCTCGACCCCGTTGAGGATGATGTCGATGGTGGTGCCTTTACCGGACCGGTAGTCATTCCAATTCACCAGCTCGCGCGCAACATCTGCGTGCCTGCTCAACGCGTAAAAGCCGTACTTGTCGTTGTAGTAGAGCGGCGCGGCATCACGCAGTTGTTTCCATACGGGATACGGGTCGTTGTCGATCTCGAAGTCAAAAGGGTCGTAGTACGGATCAACCTTCACCCTGTATGTCACAGGACGAGAATAGGCGTTATCGGCTGCCGTAACGACTTTTTGCCTTACGAACATCGATGCGACCGATACATTGAAGGTCCGCGATGGGGACGTGAAGGGAGCGATGCTTGACCGCCAGCACCCGTCCGTTACGAGTCATCCAATGGGCCACCGGCGCCGTGGGCACCGAGATGGTCACAACCATCCTCGATCACCGGCCAGACATCCAGTTGGTGGGCGCGCGGGTCTATGCCGATGCGAAGAACGGCGTAGACATCGGAACCCTGGTCGGCAGAGAGCCGATCGGCGTCACCGCAACTACCGATGTCGCTCAGATCCTCGCGCTCGAGGCCGACCTGGTGTTGTACGCACCGTCCTTCACCAGTATCGACGATGTCTGTGCATTGTTGGAGAGCGGAAAGAACGTGGCAACGCCGGCGTTCCTATTCCACCCGCGACGCATCCCCGAAGCCGACCGCGTTCGCCTGCAGGCCGCATGCGACAAAGGCAACAGCACCATCCACGGCAGCGGCCTCAATCCAGGCAACCTGTCCGGCGTGCTGCCCCTGGCGCTGTCCGGGATGAGCCGCACGATCGATCGGATCACGCTGCAGGAGCGCGCCGACTGGACGCTGTGGGATAGCACCGAGATCACCTTCGACGGGATGTGGTTCGGTCGGCCAATCGAGGAGGTCACGCCGACAGCCAACGAGTACCTCAAGTTCTTGACGAGACTGTTCGTCGAGCAGACCTGGTTCATCTCCGACACCCTGAACGCAGACATCGACGATGTCTCGGTCACGCTTGAGACCGTCCCCGCGACAAAGGACTTGCAGATCTTCGACTACGTTGTCGCGGCTGGCACCACGGCCGGGCAGCGATGGAATTTCGTCGGCCATCGCAACGGCGAGACGCTAGTCGAGTTCGAGACGCTATGGACGCTCGGCGGTGAATACCCGGAGCACTGGCCCAAACCTCTTGACGGCTGGACGCTGACCATCGAGGGCGATCCATCCATGCGTACGCACTTCTTTCCCCTGGCCAGCTTTTCGCGCGAGGCCTCGATCGAGGAGCACGTCAGAGCTGGACTGATCACCGTCGCCATGCAGGTCGTCAACGCCATCCCAGCCGTGTGCGCCGCGCCGGCAGGGTTCGCGACCATGGCCGACCTCCCGCTGATCCGCAGCTACACCGGTTTCGGCCATCGAAGTCTGGGTGCGCTCTAGCCGTTTGTCCAGTGCGCGACAAACGGGGCGATCGTGGAAATGTCGTAGAGGCCCGGATCGGCCGCCACGACCATCGGTATCGCGTTGATCGCATGCATTGCGGTGGCCAAGCACCCTTGTTTGGAGTGGTCTTCGTCGTGCGACCCGATTACGAGGTGGCACCTCAGGTTCGGCTCGCCGTCAAAACTCACGTCGTAGCCGATATCGGTGGGCCACTCCGGCGCGAGGTCATCTGCCATGCGGGTGAGGTGCTCGACCGCTAATGTGGTTGCGCCGCAATCGACCTCGACACCGAATCGCATGGCGGCCACGGTGCCCGCGGGGATCTCGCCGGCGGCCACCGTCAACACTCGCGGGGTGGTCCGGACGTCACGGAAACCCTGAACGGACCTGATCTGCAGCCCCAACGACTGCGCGAGCACGGTGGCACTGCCGATCCAGGCGCTCGCCGCGTACTCGGTGTTGCTCAGCAGCGGCGTCGTGTCGTCGGGCGTATGCCCGAAACCCATGGCGTTGAAGATCAGATCGTGGCTGGCGTAGGTCGAGTAGTCGAGCACCTCACGGACGCTGATCCGCCCGACGCGCGCGGTGAGGCGCGACAGGATGGGCGTGAGTGATTCGCCGAAGAATCCGGGATATAAACCAACTCCGAGGAACGAGGATTGTCCTGTGCTACAGGCGTTCTCGATGCCGTCTGCCAGCGATGCATGCAGCGACCGGGGATGGATGAACCGGCTCCCGGTGGCCACGACGTTCTTGCCCGACGCGAGGAGCTCGCACACGTCGGCAAAACAGCCGGGCGTATCGGTCTCGACCTTGCCCATGTAGAGCACCACGTCCGCGTCAGTGCTGATGATCTCGTCGCGATCGGCGGTGGTGCGAAGTCCGACTTCGCCCACACCGCACAGCGTGCCGGCGTCCACACCCGCCTTTGCGGTGCCGTACACGCGCACCCCTACCAGTTCCAGATCCGCCCGTTCGATGACGTGACGAAGCGACATCATCCCGGTAACGCCGGTCGCCCACTGGATCACCCGTGTCATGGCATATCGCTTTCAGTCCCACACCACGTCAAGGCGGGGCGGGGAACGGAACATCGTGCCGGTGATGTACGGCGGCGCCGCGTCCGGGTCGAGCCGCAGATTGGGGAGTTCATCGAATATCGCATTGAATATTTTGGTTGTCTCGAGCCGGGCTAGGTGCATACCGAGGCACACATGCGCTCCGTGAGCGAAGCCGATGTGCGGCTTGCGTTCCCGGAAGATGTCGAACCTCTCGGGTTCGTCCCATCGTGTTTCGTCGTGATTCGCGCTGCCCAGGCTGAGCATCATGGTCGCGCCCTTGGGAATGTGTATGCCACCCATCTCGGTATCGGAGGTGACCTCCCGCATGAAGTTGAGCAGCGGGGTTTCCCAGCGGATCCCTTCCTCGATGGCCTGAGCTAGCAACGTGCGATCGTCACGGACGGCGTCGAGTTGGTCGGGATGCGTCAAGAGGGCCAGGCCAAGACTGGCCGTCGACCTCGAGGTCGTCTCCGCGCCGGCCGGAAGCAGGTTGCGCATGAAACCGTAGATCTGTTCGTCGGACATCTTTACGCCGTTGACTTCGGCACCGGCCAGGATCGAAACCATGTCGTCCTTCGGGGCTATGCGTCGGTCGGCAAGTATCCCGACGAAGTACTCCTTCATCTCGGCCGACGCGCGCAACGCGCACTCCATGTTCCCCCGGAAACCCAGCAGGTCGATGGCGAGTCGGTGAAACTGCAGCACATCAGCATCCGGAAGGCCCAGCAGCGCCGCGATCACCCGCACCGGGATCGGCATGAAAACCGCGTCGACGAGGTCGGCACGCTTGGCGTCCTTGAATTTCGCGATGGTTTTTTCCACCAAGGGGCCTACGAGTTCGGCGTCCCAGCGCTTCATCGAAGAGCGGGCGAAGGCGAACTCATGCAGTTTGCGATAGACCGCGTGTTCGGGTTCCTGCATCTCCAGGATCGTCGGACCCTGGAGTGGCCGGACGACATCTTCATAGCAGCGCGTGCTGAAGGTGATGTTGTCGGTGAAGATTGCCTTGACGGTGTCGAACGTGTAGGCGGTGAAGATTGGCGGGCCGTCACCCGAATTGCCGTCCATCCCCATCTCCGGCCAGCCGGCGTGCACCGGACTCTGCGCACGGAGTTTCCTGAGCATCGGATATGGCGATGCGTCGCCGTCGGCACCCATGCCTTGGTTGAATCTGTCCTGTGCGTCTCGAATGCTCTGTTCAAGCTCCTCGACAGTCGCCGGCTCGGCCATGTGACGACTCCTCACTCATGCATCGGCTCGCACAACATACACCTTGCTGGTTGAAAACCTACATGATGTAGGTTGAGGGCACCAATAACTGTGGATCGCCGAAAGAGCAATCAGGAGCGTTCGATTGGCAACTCGAGTCGTGCAATGGGCTACGGGCGCGGTGGGCCGTGCCGCGCTGCAGGAACTGATTGAGAATCCCGATTACCAGTTGGTCGGTGTGCTGGTGTACGACCCGGCCAAGGCCGGGCAGGACGCCGGAACCTTGTGCGGGCTGCCACCCACCACCGGAGTGCTTGCGACATCGGACAAGGAGGAGATCTTCGCGCTGGGCGCCGACGTCGTCATCCATGCCGCCAGCAAGGCGCATGCCGTCGAAACCAACGCCGAAGATATCTGCCGACTACTCGCGTCGGGAACCAGTGTCATCACGACCACCTCGTACAACCATCTGCCCACCTACGGGGCGGAGACCGAGCGCGCCTTTGTCGCAGCCTGCCGCGCAGGCGGGTCCCGCTTCCACGCGGCGGGTGAGAATCCGGGCTTCATGTTCGAACGCCTGGTCGCCACGGTAACGGCGCTGTGCAAGAGCATCGACCGGATAGATCTCTACGAGGCCACCGACGTGTCGGCGGTCGACAGCAAACCGATGCTCGTCGACCTGATGGGCATGGGCAGACCGCCCGGAGATGTCAGCGTTGATTCCCCGATCATCAAAAAGCTCGATTTGGCCTATCGCCAGGCGCTCAACGCCACCGCCGACGTCCTTGGGACCACGCTGTCACATGTCGACGTCTCGGTCGACGCAACGACACTTCCCCACGACCTCGAGGTCCGCGCCGGCACCATCGAAGCGGGAACTGTCGTGGGACAACGGTTCTCGTGGGTCGGCCATTGGTCTGACCGGCCGCTGCTTGCCATCCACGAGGAGTGGGTCCTTACCCGCGACCTCCCGCAGTGGGGCCTAAGGCCCCTCGCTCCCGGCGAAAAGGCACCGCTGATCCGGGCCGTCATCAAGGGAAAGCCCAGTTTCGAGTTGCAGCTGGATGTCGGATGGGACGGCGATCCGCCCACCGGAACGCACGCCGAGCCGGGGCATCTCATGATCGCGATGGGGGCGGTCCGCGCGATTCCCGACGTGCTGGCTGCGCCACCCGGCGTCGTCACCGCCCCAGTATTCGGTGCGATCCAGCTAGCGGGTGCCGACACCAACCGCGCGTGAGATGTGGTCGCTGGGCGCAGCATGGAACACGTGCGCCGAACCGTCCGGCAGCACCCGGCGCGCGATCAAATAGTCCGTTCCCATCCAGCCCTGCCGGATGTAGCGGCCGAATCGCAGGAATGTCCCCGGCGCCCCACTGGCCGACGGGACGAGTTTGACCTGCTCGATGCCGTCCTTAACGCCATCTCCGGTCAACGGCCGGGCCGCCGCGAGGCCGCGCGCTATCACGGTCGCCACGTCGTGCGTCAGGCCGGGCATCGAATGTGCCGGCCTGCGACCATATCGGGCCTCGAAACGATCCAGGAACGCCTGCCCCACGAGGTTGCGTTCGTCGTAGCTGTCCAGCCCGACCCAGCCCGACAGCTGTCGCATCCACTCGGCGTTGATGTGCGCCATCTCGAATGCCGTGGTGGTGTACCGCGGCGGGTCCCATCCTGCCGCCAGCAGCGCGTCGGTGAAGCCCCACAGCCCGTGGCCGAACCCGACATGCACCAGGGCGTCTGGCTCGGCATTCCGCAGCTCGTTGACGACCTTGGACTTGTCGGCTTCCACCTGCGGTATCGCGACCGTGCTCACGACCTTCAATCCGGCAGCGGAATAAGCCTTTTCGGCGAACGCGAGGTACTCCTTACCGATCAGAGATGCTTCGTAGGCGATTGTTATCCGCGACCGGCCGTCCCCGAGCATCACGGCGGCCAGCATCACCGGCTCTTCGGGCATCGATCCGTTGTTGAGCGCAAACGTCCACTCGCCGAGCGCCCCCTCGGAGCCCGACAGGATGATATTGGGAACCTTGGCAACTCGATTGGCGTGCGCGGCCAATGGCACCGCGTTGTCGGAGACATACGGACCGTAGATCGCGAGGCACCCCTCGGCCACCAGCTCGTCGTAGGCAGTCTCCACGGCGTGGTACGTGCCGTTGGGCAGGCCGATCACATGGCGTTCCACCAGTTCTATCGGCCGGTCGACCAGACCCGCGGCGACCGCCTCGTCGAAGACCAACCGCAGTGTGTCGAGAGTGTCGTTCTCGGTGCCGGCTTGGGTCGGATAATCGTTGAGCAAGCCCACTTTCAACGGCGCAACCGATCCGTACGCGCGAACCTTTTCGTCTGCCATTAGGGCAACATACAATACGAAGGTTGTCTGCCAGCCTACGGAAATGGGCGTTTACGAAACCGCATATACGAATTACCGGCTATTGGTAGCGTCGCCGCCATGTCCGTCGAATCGACCACCGGCAAGAAGTACCGCATCATCCAGTGGGGCATGGGCAATGTCGGGACGCTCGCGCTGCGCCACATGGCGCACAACCCCGTCTTCGAAGTTGTCGGGGTGCTGTGCAATCGCCCGGAGAAGGTGGGCAAAGACGCCGGCGAGCTCGTCGGGGTTCCACCCATCGGCGTTGTGGCCACCACCGACAAGAACGCGCTCGAGGCGTTAGACGCGGACTGCGTGTTCTATGCGCCCCTGTGGTCAGACATCGACGAGATCTGCCGACTGCTGCGTGGCGGCAAGAACGTCGTCGCCTCGGGTGGCGCGTGGTGGCACCGAACCGAGGCCAACGCGGCTGACATAGACAAGATAGAGCTCGCATGCGCCGAGGGCGCGACGTCTTTCCACGGCGGCGGAATCCATCCCGGCTACGCCGCGGACCTGCTAGTGCTCACCTTGGCCCGGATCGTCGGCAGGACCGACCACATCCACATCTACGAGGCGGTCAACTTCAACAAAGACACCTTGAAGTATCTAGACGAGATGGGATTTGGGAAGACACCGGACGAGTTCGCCAAGGGCAATCTCTTCGCCGACGCCTGGTCGCTGTTCGCGCAGTCGCTGACCATGGTGGTGGAAGGACTGGGCAAGACCGTGGAGAGGTTCACGACGGAGGTCAAGCTAGGCATCGCAACCCGCGACATCCCGTACGAGGGCACCGCGGATATGGACATGCCGGGGCTGAAGGGCGTGATCAATATGGGAACCGTCGCCGCCCAGCATCATCTCTGGACGGCATGGGTGGACGGCAGGCCGTTCATTACGCTGCACGAGCTGTACTCGTTCATCGAACACGACGCCATAGAGCCCAAACCTGACTGGGAACCCTACTACCACTACAGGATCGTGATCGAGGGCGAGCCGGGCACCGAACTGATTCTGCGCGGTGACCAAAACGCTCGCGACACCGCCAAACCCGGCTACGTCGGCTATGCGTGGACGGCGATGGAGCCGGTGAACACCATTCCCGCCATCTGTGACGCACCCGCGGGGTTCAAGTCCCACAGCGACCTCGGGCTGATGCGGGTGATCGGCATCGTGCGTTGAGCACTCAACATACAGGTTGAATGTTGCTACGATGCTGGAATGGCCAAGCGTGGTGGCGCCGACGTCGAGCGCCGGGCGAGGGGAGATCGGACTCGGCGCGATTTAGTCGACGCCGGTCGCGCGCTGTTTGTCGAGAAAGGATATTTCGAAACCAGTATTTCGGACCTGGTGACGAGGTCCGGTGTAGGCACTCGCGGTGCTTTTTACCACCACTTCAAGGACAAGGCCGAACTCTTTCGCGCGGTCTTCGAAGAGGTCGAACGCGACCTGACACTGCGATCGCTCGCCTCACCTCCGCAAGGCGCGGACGCATGGGAAAAGTTGGCCGTCGGGATGCGGGGATTCCTCGAGTCCGCTCTCGAACCCGAAGTGCAGCGCGTCATGCTCATCGACGGGCCGGTGGTGCTGGGTTGGCGGACGCTGCGGTCCATCCAGGAGAGCAACAGCATTGCCCTGATCAACGAGATGGTGGACGAAGCGATCGCCGAGGGCATTATCGACGACCACCCGGTCGGCGAGCTGACCCATCTACTGGTGGCGGCAGTCGAGGAGGCAGCGCTCCTCGTAGCGCACGCCGACCGCCCAGCCAAGGCGCGGGCCAGGGCTGCCAAGGTTCTCGACCGGCTCCTGCTGAGCTTCGCCGTCGAGCCTCGAAAAGTCCTGCGGCGATAGGTTTCTGCCCGGAATGGGGAACTCGTCACCCTTATATTGGAAATGATTGTTTTCGATACCTGAATATTGCGCTTCTACCGAAATGATAATGTTCCTCTCAACTGCTTCGAGGAGAGCCGATGCCTGACACACCATCGCTGAGAGTTGCCGTGGTCGGAGCGTCTGCAGGTCTGGGCCGATGCATCGGAATGGGTTTGGCCGACAGGGGTGCCAGGGTCGCCCTCCTCGCCCGGCGTCGTGACCGATTGGAACGCGCCGCCAAAGAGGCGGGCAACGACGCGGTCGCGGTCACCTGCGATGTCACCGACGGCGGGGCATGTGGGCAGGCGATCGCCGAGGTCGTCGAAACCTTCGGTGGACTGGACGCGCTCGTCTACACCACAGGTGTCGGTGTGTTGGCACCGCTCACCGACGTCAGCGCCGATCAGTGGGGAAAGTTGTTCGCCACCAACGTGACCGGCGCGTCACTGATCACCGCTGCTGCCGCACCCCACCTCGCCGCTACTGCGGGATCTGCGGTGTACCTGTCGTCACTGAGCGCCTCCTATTCCGCGCCGTGGCCGCTGCTTGGCGCTTACGCGGTGTCCAAAGCAGCACTCGACAAGCTCGTCGAGGCATGGCGCATCGAACATCCGAACATCGGCTTCACCCGACTCGCGGTCGGAGACTGCTTCGGCGGTGAGGGCGACTCACAGACCGAGTTCAACAAAGCCTGGGACCCCCAGGCGCTGGAGAGTGCCATCCACTACTGGATGGACCACGGCTACATGCAGGGCGGCCTTGTCGAGGCCGAACACCTTGTCGATGTCGTCCATTCCGTACTCCGTTGCGGTAGCAGCAGTTTCATCCCCTATCTAACCCTTGCGCCTCGGCCGTCCGGCGCCGTGGCCGAACTTCGACAATGGTGAAGGACGTCTGAAGGAAACCGCGATGAAATCAAGAGCGGCCGTGTTGCACGGTGTAGGTGTGGACTGGGAAGTCACCGAGGTCGAACTCGATCCGCCACATGCCGGCGAGGTCCTCGTCAAGATGGCGTACGCCGGCATCTGTCACTCCGACGAGCACTTCTACACCGGCGACAGTGTGCCCAGTAAGGAAATGGAAGAGATGATGCGGGCGTCGGGGCTCGCGGTGCCCGAGTGGTTTCCCATGCTGGGCGGACACGAGGGCTCCGGCGTTGTGGAAGCGGTCGGCCCCGGGGTGAAGACGTTGCAGCCCGGTGACCACGTGGCCATCTCGTTCCTCCCCGCCTGCGGCAGCTGCCGATGGTGCGCGACCGGCTACACGTACCTGTGTGACGTGGGCGCCGATATCTACGACAAGGCGATGACCACCGATGGCACCCGACGTCGCCATCTGGGGGGCGAGGACCTCATGGCGATGATGCAGGTCGGCACCTTCTCGGAGTACGTAGTGGCATCCGAGCGCTCACTGGTCAAAGTCCATGACTGGATCTCCCTAGAGGCTGCCTCCCTGGTGTCCTGCGGCGTGACAACGGGATTCGGGTCCGGTTCGGTCGCGGTGGGCACCCAACCGGGTGACACGGTCGTCGTCGTCGGTGTCGGCGGTATCGGCATGAACGCCGTGCAAGGCGCGAGGGTCGCGGGCGCCAAGCACATCATCGCCGTCGACCCCAACGAGTTCAAACGTGAGATTGCGCCGACGTTCGGCGCCACCCACACCGCTATCGACACCGGCGCCGCGCTGGAACTGGTCAAGGAGATCACCTGGGGGGTGATGGCCGACCGGGTCGTTCTCACGCCCGGGGTGGTGCCCGTAGACATGGTGATGATGGGAATGATGTTGTTACGCAAGGGCGGAACGTGCGTGCTGACCGCAATGCCCAAGATCACCGACCTGATGGTGCCGATGGTCCTTACTGACATGATCAGCTCATGTAAAACATTCAAGGGTGTGCTTTACGGCGAGATGAACCCGCGGGAAGCCATGCCGAAACTACTGTCGATGTACGAGGCGGGCCTGATCAAGCTCGATGAGCTGGTCACACAGAAGTACAAGCTCGACGACATCAACGAGGCCATGAAAGACCTTCGGGCTGGCAAGAACATCCGCGGTGTCATCGCCTTTTGACATGCCCTTGTCAAGTCGGCTCCGTCACTGACGTTGTCGCCGTGACCGCGTGTTCAATTTCGTCGAATATGCTGTCCGGCAGCAATATGCCAGATGGATCGAGGATCCGGTCGAGGTTGGCCGCGACGTCCTCGGCGGCCAGAGCGCCGTCTGCGCTGAACCAGCCACGGGTAACACCGATCTGCAATGCGGCCACTCGTCCCCGGAATGCGCTGAACGCCCGATGTGTCTGTGTGCAATGCTCGCTGGCGAGATAGGCGACGACGGGCGCCACCTGATCGAGCCGCAAAGTCTCCAGGAAGGCGCGCGCGTCGGGACTCTCGCCGGCCTCCCCCATGAGGGCCGCGGCCATTCGTGTGTCGCCCATCGGCATGACGACGTTGGCTTTGATTCCGTGCGCCGCGCCCTCCAGCGCTGCGACGTTCATCAAGCCGAGCATCCCCGTCTTCGCAGTGGCGTACCCCAACAACCCAGGCTGACCGAAAACCCCCGCAGCGGACGATACGAACACCAGCCGGCCGTACCCGGCGTCCCGCATGACCGCGAAACTCGGGCGAACGACATGAAAAGCGGCCAAGAGATGGTGGCGCAGCAGCGCTTCGAAGCGTTCGGTCGGCCAGTCCGAAAAGGAATCGTTGTGGATGATGCCGGCATTCGCGACGACGGCATCCAGCCGGCCGAACTCCGCCACGGCAAGGTCGACTGCGGCCTGCCCGCCCAGTTCGGTGCTGGCGTCGGACACGCAAGCCACCGCGCGTCCGCCCGCCGCACGGATTGCGGTGGCGACCTCGTTGGCCGGTTCGACGTCCCCACCGCTTCCGTCGGTAGCGATGCCGTTGTCGTGGACCACCACCGCCGCGCCACGCCGAGCTATTTCATGGCAGTACGACTCGCCGAGGCCGCGGCCACCGCCAGTGACCAGCACGACCCGATCAGTGAAAGAAATCATTTGCGCCCTGGTGATCTCGAGACGCCGTCGGTGCCGCCGACAATCGGATAGTCCTTAAGTAAGCCGACTTTCACTGGAGCCGCAAAGCGGTACGTGCGAACTTGGCCATCTGCCATGGCTGCAACATACACGGCGATGGTTGTCCCGGGCGATACGCATTCCAAACGCCGCAGGGGCCGAAATGGCGGTCTACGAAAGGTCGGCATCCCACCGGCTACGCGCGTCAGTTGCCGACGCCGCCCTCGCGCAAGAAGTTGACGGTATAGCCCTGGTAGGTCAGGTCGTTCGGATCAAGCCCGATGAGCGCTAGGAACGGGTACCACTCGCGAGAGTCGACGAACCAGTCCCAGCGGCTGATGTGACCGTCCTCATTGGTCCAGACATAGTCCCACTCATGCAGTTCCAGCACCGTCCCGTCGCCAAGCGTTCCCGCGTAGGTGTCACGAACCGCGAAGCCCCATTCGGCGGCAATGCAGTCGAAAGGAGTGACGATCCGGAAGTCCGGCATGTGTTTCCACCACATACGGAACTCTGGGGTGAGCATGTCACCATCGGGCGCGTATTCGGCCATTGCTGCTGCTAATTCGTCCGAGAAGAGGTCCACCATCGGCTGCGCTAGACCACCGTTGAATAGTGGGCACATCATGACGGCGTCAGGTGCATAAATCCAGTCTTCGCCATAGGTGACGAAGTTCGTTTGGGGAGCCTTCGCATAAGCTTCCCACTTGGCGTAGGCCATCCTCTGGTGGAGCGCCACGCGATCTACGGTCATCCCATCCAGCCCTTTCAGCAGCTCATGCTCCGGCAGCTAGTGTAAAGGAAGCATGTCAAAAAACGAGAACGATTGTTCTCAGTTTGACCACAGAATTTTTGGCGGCCATCGGAACGACTACTGGTGTGCACCCACAACCCGACGAATTACATGGTGGAGCTGCCGGGAATCGAACCCGCCCCAGAGATCGCCTTGACCTGAGTAAATGTGGAATTTTAGTACGCGAAACGACGCGAAAGTACGCAAAATGACCTGCGGATACGCCAAAGGTGTTGATGGCATCAACGACAGGCCAAGCCTTTCGTCGTGTCAGGTAGATCGGCGTGCCCATCGGGTCAGTGACTTCAGAGGCCGGGCGGCGCAGGTCTGTGCTCGCGCCCGGAAGGGTTGGTCAGGCTGGCGTCAGGTGGATCGGTAGGTGGGTCGGGCCGCGTAGCGAACTGTGGGTCGACCAGGTGGTCGAGCCGTTGGGGCTTAGGCGACTGACGTGGGTGACGAGTTGTCGAAGCACGGCTTGGGCTTCCATTCGAGCAAGTGGTGCGCCGATGCACATGTGTGGGCCGTAGCCGAAGGCGACGTGGGTTCGCGGGTTGCGGTCAGCACGGTACTCGTCGGGTTCGTCGAACACTGCGGGGTCGCGATTCGCCGCTCCGAAGGAGAGCAGCACGCGTGACCCGGCGGGAATGGTGATGCCCCCGATTTGATAGTCCGCGCGGGTGTAACGGTAGAGGTTCTGTATTGGCGTCGTGATGCGGAGTTGCTCCTCGACGGCGATCGGGATGAGGTGGGGGTTGGCGCGTATCAAGTCGTACTGATCGGGGTGATGTGCGAGAGTGTCGAACATTCCACCGAGAAGGTTCGTGGTTGTTTCGTTCCCGGCGATCAACAGGTGGATTGCGATGATCCAAAGCTGACGATCGGTGAGGCTGCCATCGGTGTTGTGTTCGAGGAGCCGCCCCAGCACAGTGCCCGATCCTTTGAGTGCGCCCTGTGCGAATTGCTTCACGAAGTAGCGCTGCAACGCCACCATTGCGGATATTGATCTGGTTGCCTCTGTGAGACCTGCGGGTGTTGGGTTCAATTCCATGACTTTCACGGCGTTTTCTGACCACCAACGGAAGTCATTGACGTCGTCTTCGGGTACGCCGAGGATCTGAGCGATCAGGCGGATTGGCATCGGTATCGCCAGGTGCTGCACGACATCGCAGCCGGGGTTGTTCAACACGTCGGAGACCAGTTCCGCGGCTAGCTTCTCGACGATTCCCTGCCAAGCGCTCATGGCTCCCTTGCTGAATCCCGGCTGGATCTGCTTACGGAGTCGGGCGTGTTCTTCGCCGTCGCTCAGAACCGCGAGCGGTGCCGACATTCTCAATCGGGTGACCCCTTGAGTACTGGTGACCTGATCGGTGTCGCGCAGTGCAGCTCGCACGTCGTCGAGTCGGCTGACGATCCAGGTGGCTCGCCTGGGGTTGTAGTGCAGCCGGCCACTTCTGTGTAGGGCGCGGTAGGCGTCGAATGGTTGGGCAGCGGTGATCGGATTCTGTGGGTCAAAGTCCGTGTTCACCGCGCCGGTCCAAGCGTCGTAGCCGCGCCGGCGGGTGCGTATCGCGGCAGCCAGGTTCATCCGGACGGCATTACTGAAAGGCCAAATGGCTTCGGCAACCCCTTGGGCGGTCTGACCGATCGACATTTCGTTCCCCTTACCCGAGCCCCCGGCTCCCCTGACTGCATCCGTGCCGAATTCGAACTTGGTTGTGGACGATGTTGTTCGTCAAATGAATGACGTAAAGCAGATACGATGGTCAACTGCCGACTCATTCGAGGATTCGCCATCATGACCCCGATCGTCGTTTCGATGGCACCGTTGATGTAGGTGAACATGCGCGCGTGTTCGCCAAAGCCGACGCGGTTGATGGGGTCGAAGAACCGTGGAACGAGAAAGTGCGCGACACCGACAACGGTGACGATGACCGCGACGCGGTGTTCGCGGCCTCTTCCCGAACGACGAGTAGTTGTGTCGGTCATTGAAGTTGCGGGGTGTTCCGAGCGACGGCGATCATGTCTCTCATCGTGAACGCTGCGAGAACGCCGCCGTCGCAGGCGATATCGACGCCAGTCATATAGCTGGCCTTGGTGTCCGCGCAGAATGCCAATAGTTCTGCGACTTCCTCGGGTCTGCCGAACCGCTTCAACGCGGCGTAGTTCAACATCGCCCCCGAGCCGGCTCGTTCCTCCAACCTGCCCATGGGCGTGTCGATGGCGCCAGGAGATACCGAGATGATTCTTCCGCCGCGCTGGCCGAACCTGGCTGCCTGTGAGGAGCAGTACCACGTTACGAAGTTCTTGCTGATCGAATACGCGAACCCTGGCCGCATCTTGGTGGGCACGACGTTGCACGCCGATGTCATCTTCTTCACGAAGACGTCCTGGTCACGCAGCGCGTGCTTGAAACGCCTTTTGGGTATTAAGACTCGCGGAAAGGTGTGCGCCGCCATCGACGCAACGTTGACGATCGCAAAGCCTTCCTCCACGAGTCGGTAGAAGGCTTCGTTCACGTTGACCGTGCCCAGCGCATTGATCCGGATGATTTGCTCGGCCGAAGCCATGCTGGGACTCACCCCAGCGGTGTGGATGACCGAGCCAACGGTACCGAATGCTTTTGATTCGCAGACTAACTCGGCGACTGAGTCACGGTTGGTGAGGTCAGCCACGACGGGCTTGCACTCGACGCCGAGGTCCCGCAGCTCCGTTGTGGCCACGTCGAGGCGGGTTGGACTGACATCGCAGATGACGACCGAGTGGTCGCGTCCAACGATCTTCGCCGCGGCGAGGCCGATGCCACCCGCGCCTCCGGTGATTACGCACAGTTCGCGCATTCGCGACCTTTCCGCTCGGCGGGAAGTCCCACTTCGAGGCGAACCCATCCCCGCTCGGTCACGGTCTAACGCCTGGCTGGCCGGGTCCCTCACTATTTACGAGATGTTTTTTCTCGTAAATAGTGACACATTGTGCTGCCGATGTACATGGCCGCCTCGCCCAGACGTAGAAGAGTCAGGACGCCCAAGATTTGTTTTAGGGTCGTCACGTGAGCCAACCCCGCCGAGGGCGACCGCGTAGCGCGGCCGTGCATGAGGCCATCCTCGACGCCACGCGCACCCTTCTGGTCGAAGTCGGGTACAGCGGAGTGTCTATGGACAAGGTCGCTGCCAATGCCGGAGTGGGAACGCAAACGGTTTATAGACGGTGGCCGTCGAAAGCTCCTTTGGTGGCCGAAGCGGTAATGCAGGCCTATGCGCAAGCCGACTTCACACTTCCCGATACGGGAGACACGGTCGAAGATCTGAGGACCTGGATGCACGAATCCGCCGCGCTCAGTGCCGCCCCTGAGAACATCGCACTCGTCCGCGCTCTGGCCGCTGCCGCCGCTGAGAACCTTCGAGACCGCGACACCTTGTACCAACAACTCACTAGCCGCTTCCACGCCGCGGTGATGCAGCGGTTGCACACCGGCATCTCGTTGGGTCAAATTCGCGTCGACGCCGACATCGAGGCTGCCGCTGACGCATTGATTGGAGCCACGCTATATCGCATGCTCAGCGTCACATCGACCGCAGGCGAGGCGATCAGACGTTATGACGGGCTAATAGACGCATTGATGAATGGCCTCTCGACGCGCTGACCCGATCACCTGAAAGTGACTCCGAACGGGACAGACATGCAGGCTAGGTCAATCCCGCGCCGGCCCGCTCTCCCCGGCGACGGTGTTGCTTCGCGACGAGTGAAGTCCAGGCGCCACCACTCGTTATTCTCATCTGCGACAAACGTATTGAGCGCGTCACCGGTTCAGGGAGAATCCGCGACAGTCGAGTGTGGAACTCCGAGTCCTTCCGCCAAATTCTGTAAGGCGATTTCGGCCAGGGGTAGATCGACGTCCAGTTCCCTGCCAAGCCGCAGCGCCAGACTGAGATCCTTCTCGCCCAGCGCGCAGGTGTGGGTGAACGGTTGGTAGAGGAAATGATCCGGGTCGAGTGGGCGGCTCATGTCGTCGCGAAACATCATGGCGCCGGCGCCACCGCTATGTGTGTCTGTATGACGCACAATTCGGCCCAACGCTTGAACATCGAGGCCTGCACGTTCGGCCAGTTGCATCGCCTCGCAAGCGGCCGCGAAGGAAGTGAAGGTCAGCATGTTGCGCGCCAGTTTCATTCGCGTGCCGGCGCCCGGCTCGCCGGCATGGACGACCATCGACGCCCACTGTTTGAACGCCGGCTTGACGCGCTCGTAGGTCTCCCGGTCTGCGCCCACCATGACAGCGAGTTCACCCGTCTTGACGGCCTCCACACCACCGCTGACCGGTGCGTCGATGAGCTGAATGCCCTTGACTTGGAGTTCTTCTGCCAATTCGGACGCGGTGTTGTGGTTGATCGTAGAATGTATCGCGATGACGGTATCCGGTTGAGCGTGAGCGGTGAGGTCGGCCACCACGTCGCGGACTTGCTCGTCGTTGAGCACCATGACACTGATGATGTCGGCGACCGCCACGTCGCTCGTGGTCCGGGCCACCTCGGCACCGGCTTCGGCGAACGGCGTTGTGGCGTCGGCTCTTACGTCGAAAACAACCAGGCCGCCGGGCCACTCGACGAGCCGCCTGGCCATCGGCGCACCCAAATTCCCTAGGCCGATGAACCCCAACTTGGGTGCATGAGTCTCAGCCATCGACATTCCTCCTCGGACTTGATGACCGTGTGGCTATTCGCATTCTTACACCTGGCGCAGCAACATCGCCGTCGTGCCGCTGTTGGCTGCTCCCACGCCTACCGCAGCCAGCTTGGCACCGTGGACCTGTCGCTCTCCAGCCTGGCCACGAATCTGCAAACACGCTTCGTGCAGATGCCCGAAGCCGTGCAGGCGTCCTCCCGATAGCTGCCCTCCGCCGGTGTTAAGGGGCAACTCTCCGCCGAGCGAAATGCGGTGAGGGTCCGAAACCCATTCGCCGGATTCTCCGACGGGACAGAAACCAAAGTCCTCGAGCCAGCAGAGCACGAAGACACTGAACCCGTCATACAGCGAGGCGACGTCGACATCGGCGGCGGTGAAGTCGGTCCGCTCCCAGATCGTGGACCATCGTGAGCTGATCCGGGTGATGTCTTGACCGCCCTCCCACGTGAAGCGGTCGTGGTGAGCACAGTCGACCGCCTCGACGGTCACCGCCGGGTGGTCCAGCCCCTCAGCATGCTCGGCGCAAGAGACGACGAATGCGGTGGCGCCGTCACAGGCGATGTCGCAGTCGAACATGCACAGCGGGTCGGAGACCATTCGCGCGTTGAGATAGGTCTCGAGGTCGAGCGGATCGCGGTAGACCGCCGACGGGTTGCGAGCGGCGTGACTCCGTTGCGTTATGGCGATCGACGCGAGCTGCTCGCGAGTAAGCCCGTATCGCAGCATCCGCGCGCGGATCTGCAGGGCCGCCAAGTTAGCCGCCGTGGCACCAAAAGGAATCTGCCAGGCCAGCATTCCGCCTGGACGGCCGCCCCCGGAACCGTATCCTTTGCGTCGGCCGGCGCCTTGCGCGGTGCCCTCCCAGATGCTGCGCCAGCAGAGCACATGGTTGGCCAACCCGCCCGCCACAGCGAGCATGGCGTCGACCACCGCGCCGAGCTGACCCGGGGACTCCACCCCCCCTGCGACCCAATTCGGCTCGATTCCCAATGCGTCATGGATGTCACGCAGTGACGCCCCAGAGAACCCGAGGCCCGGTTGGGAACTACCGGGATACGTTGTAAGGCCATCGATGTCGGCCAACGTCAGACCGGCGTCGGCAACTGCGGCCAGACATGCTTCGGCGGTGAGCTCCAGCGGATCCCGCCCCAGTCGACGACCGATTGCCGACTGACCGATGCCGCTGATGACGGTCCGCTCGGTCAACGCCTTAGTCATCAGCGCTCCGGTTCGAACAACGGAATGAACACCTCGTCGTCACCATCTACACATCGATCGAAGATGACGCGCACCGGCATGTTCTGGGTGACGTCGTCAGGTTCGACGTGCACCAGGTTGGTCAGCAGCCGCACCCGTTCGTCCTCGACCGGATTTACGAACGCGATGAGGTATGGCGGCGGGAACCCGGGGAACCATTGATGACGATTCACCGTCCAGGATTCGACAAACCCCCGGCCGCTGAGTTCGACGTATTCGGTCGCCGCATGGTCATGAGGGCACAACAGCGAGGGCGGCTGACAGAGCCGCCTGCAGGAGGTGCAGCGTTGCATGCGCAGCACTCCGTCCGCGCCCGAGGTCCAGAAGGGCCGATTCAGCGCGGTAAGCGCAGGAGCGGGACGGTGAGCTTCTGGCATGTGCGTCATGTGTTGTCGGGCGAATCAGCCTGTTAACCAAAGACTCCCGGCGATTGCGAGTAGTCCACCGTGGATAGCTCGGTCATGCCACCATCGACCTGCAGTATCGTGCCTGTCACGAATGCTGCGTCGTCTCCCGCCAAAAAAGCCACGGCCGGCGCAATCTCAACGGGATCAGCGCCGCGTTTCATCGGCGAGGCGGCTGCCGTCCGCGTGTAGTTGTCCCATTCGGTGCCGATCATCTTTTGCTGGGCCTCGGTCAGGGCAAACGGGCACACCGCATTTACTCGGATGCGGTGGCGAGCCCACTCGTTCGCGGCGACCTTGGTCAGCGCGGCTACCGCGCCTTTGGCCGCCGAGTAGGGGGCGGTGTAGGCAATGCCGGCCAGAGCAGACCCTGACACGAAGTTGATCACTGAAGCCCGTCCGGACTCACGGAGGAACGGAAAGCAGAGCTGCATGAACCGGAAGGTCGCCTTGGGCCCGGTGGCCTCTGAGAGTTCCCAATCCTTATCGGTAACAAGTTCCAGCGCCTTGGGCATGGCGAAGAACTGGGCCGCGTTGACCAAGACGTCGATCCGGCCGTCCCCGGTATCAGCCACCTGATGCACCGCGGCTTCAATCGCTTCCCGGTGGGCCACATTGGCCTTGATGAAGGAGGCCCGCCCCTGGTCGGCACGAATCCGCTCTACGCGCTCCTGACCCTTCTCTTCGTTCAAATCGACGATAGTGACATGGGCGCCCAGACCGGCAAGCTCCTCAGCAATCGCTCCTCCCAACCCCTGAGCCCCGCCCGTGACCAGCGCGTATCTGTCCTCCAAACGAGACAAAACCACTCCTTGCCGCTATGTAACAATGGAACATCAGACGTTCTATTATTCAATAATTGCAGATCCTCGCCGCCGTGCCTAGTGGGGCTGGGTCCAAGCGGCTGTCGTAGTTGTGCGGTCACGGAACCCGCAGCAGGAGGGACATGAGTGATGACGTTCTGGCCCGGGTTCCCGTAGGAGAGTTCCACCTGCCCGCGAAGCCGCTGTTCGTGAAGCGGCCGCCATCTGCCCCAAGATGGCGTTGGCGCTACACACTGACTAGCGGCCAGTTCGCTTGTAACAGCGCTGATTACCGATTTGCGTCGGCGACGCCGCCGCATCGGCGCACCAGAGCCTCCACCGCCAAGAGCGCAAGTTCGCGGCCGCGGCGGACCCCATGCGGCCACCTGGTTTTCGGGAATATACAACAATACATATGATGTATTACTGTTTAGTTCTGTGACCGCAATCTCCGTCCTGCCATATCTGTCTTCCGCGACGCTGCCGCCATCCCAAATGTTCGTCAACGGTTCGTGGCTGGACGGAGCCGCCGATCCGATCCCCCACATTCACCCGGCGACCGGCGAGATGGTCTTCCAGGCACCACACGCCGACAGGTCCGCGGTTAACGCGGCGGTGACGGCAGCGCGTTCGGCGTTCGACGACGGTGTCTGGCCGCGAATGATGGGCAAGGATCGCGCGCGATATTTGCGTAAGATCGCCGACCTCATCCGTGCTGACGCCGCGAACTTGAATACCCTGCTCTCCCTGGACAATGCGACGCCGAGTTCGTTCTCTGGCTTCTACCAAATGGGAGCCGAGTATCCGGCAGACCTGTTCGACACTTACGCGGGATGGGTGGACAAGGTCACCGGCGAAACGTACCCACAGTGGGAACCCACTCAACCGTTCACTTTCACAACGCACGAACCCATCGGAGTCGCTGGGATCGTCACACCGTGGAATGCCCCGATGAGCCTGTTCGCCCAGAAGGTGGCCCCGGCATTGGCGGCGGGCTGCACGTTGGTCGCCAAGCCCTCGGAGCTGTCCCCGCTGGTCAGCTTGCGCATTGCGGAACTGATTGCTCAAGCCGATCTCCCGGCGGGAGTGTTCAACGTGGTGACCGGTCCCGGCGACCCAGTAGGTACGGCGCTGGTCAACGATCCTCGAGTTGACAAGGTGTCATTCACCGGGAGCCGGGCAGTGGGTGGTGCGATCGCGGCCACCGTGGCCGCCCGAATTGGGCGAGTCTCGTTAGAGCTGGGTGGTAAAAGCCCGGCAGTGATCTTCCCCGACGCGGACCTGGGCATGGCTGTCGGGATCGCCGCGGGCAACGCATTTCTCGGACTGTCGGGCCAGGTGTGCGTGTGTCAGTCGCGGATCTTGGTGCACCGCGACGTGTACGACGACGTCGTGAACACGCTAATCGGCTTCGCGTCGGCCGCGACATTCGGTGACCCGTTCGACCCCGCGGTCTCGGCGGCACCGATGATCAGCCCTCAGCACATGGACCGGGTGCTCGGCCACATCCACAGCGCAATCAGTGAGGGCGCTGAAGTCGCGGCAGGCGGGGGCCGCGCCGAAGGCGCCCCAACGGCCGGCAATTTCGTCGCCCCAACGGTGCTGGTCAATGTGGAAAACTCGATGGCCGTGGCCCGAGACGAAATCTTCGGACCCGTGTTGTGCGTGATCCCGTTCGGCGACGAGGACGAGGCCATTCGGCTGGCGAACGACACCACCTACGGACTGGCAGCCGCGGTCTACACCCGCGACGTCGGCCGAGCGCTTCGAGTGAGCCGCGCCCTGCGGGCAGGCAACGTCGGTGTCAACACCTGGACGCTGCAACCGCACGCCCCGTTTGGGGGGATGAAGCAGTCGGGTTTGGGCCGCGAAAACGGGCGCGCAGGAATTATGGAGTACCTCGACACCAAGACCACCTTTCTTGGGTGAGTTTTGCTCTGCGTGTCGTTAGCGCGATTGGCGCGCTTCAGGAGCCCGACACCGGGTGTCACGTAGCATAAAGAGCTGGGAATATAGGCACCGCACGCGGAGGAACGACATGTCGACTGACCGAGCAATTGCCGAAACAGAGGTCGCCGACGAGTTCGACCGACGCGAACAGATTCTCGACGCCGCCAATGAGTGCTTTACACAACTGGGCATCCAGCGCACCAGCGTGCAGGACGTAGCGCGGATGGCCAGGGTCTCCCGGGGCACCATCTATCGGTACTTCGTCGACCGCGACGTGCTCATCGAGGCGGCGATCGAGCATGGAGCTCAACGCTTTTACCGTGAGGTCGCCGCGGCGATGGAAAAGAAGACCACGCTCGCTGAAAAGCTCGGCGCTATGGCCGAAACGAACGCAAAGATCCTCCTGGAACACCGAACCCGCAATCGACTCATGGCCGATGACGCCGAGCTCATGCGACACATGGTCTCCGACGGCGACAGTGCGGTCCGGCGCACGACAAAGTTTCTCGAACCCTACGTGCGCGACGCGCAAAAACGCGGTGAGGTCGGATCAGGAATTAACATCACGGCGGCCAGCGAGTGGCTCGCGCGCATTATTTATTCCTTTTCGACGGTCAATCAGGGACTGAGCTTCGATATGACGAAGCCAAAAACGGTCCGCGACTATGTAGAGAAATTTGCCATCAACGGCCTGCGCTGAGGGAAGGCATACTCAGCAGCTCACCCCGCCACGCACCAAAACGGCTGTGGCGCATCGACGCGTACCCGGACGCCTACGGGCGACGATCCCTATGCCGATCACATAGCCGTTCGGCTGTCGTGCCCCATGGCGGCGGGATCGGCCGCGAATTCACGGACCATCGCCTGGATCGTGTACGACGCGGCCAGCCGACCGTCTTGGCTGAACACCCGCCCGTCGCCCTGCACCAGCCCGCGCCCCGACCAAAAAGCGTGGTTGGTGTACAGCAACCAGTCGTCAATATCGACCTCGTCGTGAAACGCGATGGTGGCCTTGATGATCCCCGTCGAAAGGCTGACGTGCGCGCGAGCTTCACCTAGTCCCCGGTGGGGAAGCATGCCGGCCGCGATGGTCCAATGCGTCGTCGACTGAGCAAGCAACGCGGCCATTAAATAGCGTTCACGCGGCGCCTCGCGAAATCGGAGCCACGCATTGATCACCGGCGGTCCGACCCGCTCGGGGTCGGGATCATAGGCCCCGTCGACCACACGGATTTCGCGCCCGGTCATCCCGAAGCCCGGAAAAGCCACCGCCGCATCGGGTCCCGGCACGTCCGGCATCCGCTCAGTGTCCCGCATTACCTCGCCGGCACCAGAGTCCGCGAGAATGATTCCTGCACTGCGTAGCACGCTATGTTGACACACCCGCACTTCGGCCGACGAGAATGTTCTGCCGCGGCGGAGAACATCGACGGTCAGGTCCACCGGTGCATCGAACGACGCCGCCTTGGTGAAGACCATCGATGCCGACGTAACTCTCTGCTCTGGAAGCACTTTCGATGCGGCGACGATGGCCTCGGCGAGGAGTTGTCCACCCTCGACAACGTTGCGGCGGGTGGGTCCGTGAGCCGCCCCAACGAAACAGCCGTTCTGCACAGGCTGAACATCGATCAGCCTCTGCAGCTCAATTGCGTCTCCCCAAAGTGGGAACGTGACAGGAACCTTCGAGCCGTCAGGCCAGTGTTCGACGACGACGACACGCAATCCGTCGTCATAGAAGGAGACGTGCCCCGCGATCGCGGCCACTTCAGGCAACGGGGTGCGGTATGTCCACACCACGTTTTCGATTGCGGGGTCAGCACTTGACAACGTCCAGTAACTTGCTCGGCCTTTGAAGGGGCACACGGTAGTGTGGTCCGACGGCGCGAAGAGTTCCCACCGCACATCAGCTTCGGGGAAGTACAGCCGGTCGTCGTGGTCGGTCTCGGTGACCACGAGGCAACGGTCACTTTCGGCGACAAGTACATCGCCGAACCACACCTGACCGGTATGAGGGCACGGGATTGCTTCGATTCGGTATTCGGGGTGATCGGGCCACGCTGATTGGACTTGCGCTGTCATGCCGTCACGGCCCTACGCATCGACGACGGCGGACGGACGACGAGCTGCTCGAGGCCCACGGCGGGAGAGTTCAGTGCACTCGCGAAAACGCCTGCCAGCACGTCGGCAACGTCTTCGGGCGTCATCAGCTCCTCCTGAAGCAGACCGCGCGCGATCCAATCCTGGACGACAACCCCCAGTAGATCGGGGTCAAAGGCCGCGGTGAACTCCGTGGGCACGGTTCCTCCCACCGTAATGCAGCAGAACCGGAAACTCGGATGCTCGGTGCGCCAAGCGTTAAGGCTCTCCGACAGCGCGGCCTTACTGGATGAATAGGCACCGAGGGCGGTCCTCGGCTGACCCACTGTTTCGGAGGACAGGGCGCTGACGATTGCAGAGGGCGCAAGCACCGGCACGCATGACTTGATCACTTGATGAACGCTGATGACGTTGGTACGCATTACGTCCAGCCAGTCATCGGCGGAGGTATCGGCGAACATGCGCAGCGGGGCATAACCCACCGATATGAAAAGCAAGTCGATGCCCCCCAGGGCGTCTCGCGCGACATCGGCGAGACGCGCGCAATCCTCCGTGCTGCGCACATCTGCGATCACGGCGCTGCCGCAGCCGGCCTCGGTGGCAACCTCTTCCAACCGATCCCGTCGGCGTGCGGCGATGAGCAGCTCCGCGCCCTCCTTACCCGCACGCACCGCGAAAGCCCGCCCAATCCCGGCCGATGCGCCCACGACCACGACGCGCTTGCCGGCCAAAGTCCGCTCACTCATGGCGCCCTCTTCTCACGTTCGCGGGTCAGGCCGCATCCGCCTTCGGGGAACACTAGTACATATGTTGTTCACTTGCGCCAAAGCCCGTCTGCGCAGGACGTAGATCAGCGGAGACCGTTGATCGCGAAAGTTTCGACGTAGCGCCGCACAGTCGCCGGCTTGGACATGTCGAATGTCTGCGCCTCGTTGACTGTGGAGAACGAGTAGATGATGCGCGCCAGCCATTCGCTGGCGGCCGTCACATCGACACCGGCGCCGATCTCGCCGCGTTCCCGGGCGTCGCGAACGTATGGCATCAGAAATGCCGTCGTGCGGCGCACTGCGGTGTCTCCATCGGAGATCATGTGTCGCATCAGCTCGGCGTCGTCGGCCATCAATCGGTTTCGAGTGCGGTGGTCAATCAGTATCTTCGCGTGGGTTTCGGCCATCGCGCCAACCTGTTCGGCCAGCGTCGCCTTCGCGGCCATCGCCACCGCGACTTCGCGATAGAACCGCTGTGCCCCGAACTCGATGGCGGCCTCGATGAGCACGTTGCGGTCCTCAAAGTAGCGGTACACCGTGCCCCGCGACACATTGGCCGTCCGCGCGACATCCTGCACGCTGGTGCGCGCGATCCCGAGCTGGGTGAAGCATTCGTTCGCCGCCCCCAGAATTTGGTCCCGGCGATCGAACTCCTCGGCCGAGTCCAGCTCGGCAGTGGCCCGTTCCGTCGACATTTCGCTCCTCTGCCGTGATAGCCGCCCCACCCGAAACAGCCATCTTACGCGACAAATATGCCCTTTATGTTCAATCCATGCCCATGATCGCGCTTCTGGCAAGCAGATTAGTGGTCATTTCTACATTTCCCGTACTTTTGTTTAGTATGGGCCTTTGCCGGACGCCTTGCGTCAGGGTTCGATCGCACGGAAGGGGCGGGGGCTTGGACCTAGGCGTGGCGGGGCGCAATTTCGTTCTCGTCGGCGGGACCACCGGGATGGGTTTCGCCACCGCCCAGCAACTCGCCGAAAACGGAGCCAACGTCGCGCTTTTGGCTCGCGACGGTAACCGGGCCCGCGATCGCGCCGAGCAACTGAGCGCCGAGCATGGCGTCCGTGCGGTCGGAATCGCCGTTGACGCCGCCGCAACCGGCGACGGCGTCGACCAGGCTATCGATCACGCGGCCGCAAGCCTGGGCCCCCTTCGTGGTTTGGCCATTACGGCGGGCCCGATGAACCAGCAGGGACCGTTCCTCGAACACGGCGACGACTCGTGGGACTGGTACTACCAGCTGATCCTGATGGCTACCGTCCGCTCTTGCCGCGCTGCCATCCCCCACCTGCAGCGCAACGGCGGCGGGACGATAGTGACCACCGCCGCGTACTCGGTACGGGCGCCGAAGATTCTGATACCGCCCTACAACGCGCTGAAAGCGGCGGTGCTGACCTTGTCAAAAATCCTGGCCAAAACCACGGTCCCGACGGCATCAGAGTGAACACCGTATGCCCGGGGCTGTTCGACACCGAGGTGAACGACTTCATTCGCGCGCAGCGCGCGGCGGAATACGACGTGCCACTCGAGGACGCGATCTACACGCACTTGGCGAGCAATCCGGACTGGAATATGCGGGTCGCCCTTCGCCGAGGAGGCCGCCCCGCCGAGGCGGGCGAGCTGATCGCCTTCCTGCTCGGCGAGCGCGCAGCCTTCATGACTGGCGCGGCCATCAACATCGACGGGGGCACGGACTTCTGAGGCGCTCGCGCTTGCCGACCTCAGATTCCGATCTCACCGGCGAGCAGTCCCCGGTGGAATGTGGGATCGCCCAGCAGGTGGCCGGAGGATTTTGCTCTCTTGTAGTACAGGTGCGCGGGGTGCTCCCAGGTAAAGCCGATCCCCCCGTGAATCTGGATGTTGACCGCGGCGGCGCGTGCATACGCATCTGAGCTGCACGCCTTGGCCAACGATGCCACCGCCGACAGCTCGTCGGAGAGTTGCGCTGCTGCGCGCACCGCGTAATGTGCTACGCCGCGGGCACATTCGACGTCTAGCAAGACGTCGGCGCACTTGTGGCGGATGGCTTGAAAAGATCCGATCGGCTTGCCGAATTGTCTGCGCATCTTGGCGTAGTCGACGGCCAGTTCGAGGCAGCGCTGTGCGCCCCCGACCTGTTCGGTCGCCAGCGCGGCACAGCCGAGCGCCAGGGTCCGCATCAGCACCGGCCACGCCTCACCTTCGCGGCCGATCAGCGACGCCGGCGCTGCGTTGAACTCGATGCGCGCCTGCTTGCGGGTCTGGTCCAAGGTCGACAGCGGCCGGCGAACAACACTGTCAAAGCGGTCAACTGCGAAGAGCGACAAGCCCGCATCGGTGTGGGCCGCAACGAAAATTACATCGGCACTACTACCGTCGAGCACATACGCTTTGGTTCCGTCCAACACCCAACCGTCGTCTGTGCTGCGTGCCCGCGTCCGGATCGCGCCGACTTCCCAGCGGCCCGACTCTTCGGTGACCGCCACCGTCGCGACGGTGCCGCCGGACGCGATGTTTGGCAGATATCGCTTCTTGGCGGCGTCGTCGCCGGAATGCATGATCAGGTTGCCCGCCAGCACGACCGACGCGAAATAGGGCGAAGGAAGCAGTGCCCGGCCCATTTCCTCGGTGACAATTCCGAGTTCGACGAAGCTGAAGCCCTGGCCGCCGAATTCCTCGGGGATGGCCAGCCCCACCAGGCCCATCTGGTCAGACATCTGAGCCCACACATTCGAGTCGTAGCCCCTCGGCGATTCCATCTGCCGACGCACCTCGGCCTCGTTGGCCTTGCTCATTAGGAATGAGCGCACGGTATTGCGCAGTTCGTTCTGCTCATCGGTGAACGCGAAACTCGTAGGATTGCCGGGCATTTCAAGTCTCCGTTGCGCCACGGCCGGTGGGGTCGACGCGAGGGACGGCAACACCTCGGCGCAGGGTGCGCAACCACTCGCCGACGACGGCCGGGGCCGGGACCGGCGCGTCGAAGCGTCCGGGATCGGCGGTCCAGAACGCCTCCCACGATGGGAAGGCGTCGTGGAATGCGCCGTCGTGATGCGGGGTACCGGGCCAGCGCATCTTGCGTGGCCCGACCGGCGGGTCGGTTATGTCGCTCTGATACCAGAACAGCGGTGTCCGGCGGGCGAAATACCAATGGCCGTCCCGCCGTTCATAGCTGTCCAGATAGGCCAGCAGCTCGATGACCCAGTTCGACTCCGTCTCTAAGTCGTTGCGTGAATAGACGAGTCCACTGGCGTTGTCGGCGTCGTGCACGTCGATGATGTGGCCGAGAACACCATGTGCGCTGCCCAACAACGAGCGCCGGATCTGGGCGTCGTACCACTCCCGCATCGCCGCGCGGCCGCGACCCTTGCCCGGCACGCCGATGTCGTCCACGAAAAGGTTTGCCAAGGAATCGAAGTCGCGCATGTCCAAAGCCACCGCATACTTGGCGGCTAGTTGCCGGATCTCGTCGATGGCCTCCAACCGGGCGACGCGCGTTTCTAAGTCCGTCACGCCAACTCCCCGGACTCCAGTAGCTGCGCCAACCGGTTCTTGTCGATCTTGTTGGTGGTGGTGTACGGCAGCCGATCGGCGTCGGGAAGGATCACCCATCTCTTCGGGATCTTGTAGGCCGCGAGTTCTGTTCGGCATGCGGCGACGAGTTCGTCTTGCGACATGCGGCGCCCTTGATTGAGCACGACCACGGCGCAGACGACCGCGCCTTTTTCCGCGTCCGGAACGCCGACGACATAGGCGATTCGGACGCCGTCGACGCTAGTGATCACCGCTTCGACCTCAACGGGCGCGACGTTGGCGCCCGAGGTCTTGATCATGTCGTCGGTGCGTCCGGTGAAGAACAGGAATCCGTCGTCGTCCAGGTATCCGGCGTCCTTGGTGTGATACCAGCCGTCGGCGTCGAACAGGTCGCTGTGCTGCCGTCCTACCATGCCGCGCATCATCGCCACTCCCCGCACACAGATTTCCCCGATGGTGCCGTTGGGGACCTCCGCTCCGGATTCATCGACGATTTTGTGCTCGTAGCCGGGTGCGGAGACCCCGAGCGAACCGCGCTTGCTATCGGGCACCGGTTCGTGCGGTGGCCACCAGGTGTGGGAACTGCACGTTTCGGTCATTCCCAACTGTGTGACCAGCAGTGATGGATCAGCCGCGCGCAGTTCCGGCGGTAGCAGGACCTGGTGGTACCCCGCGCGCAGACTTGACAGATCGATCGACGCAAATTCGGGATGATTCGCCAGTGCGCGGCCCACATGTGGGAATCCCGTTGCGTAAGTGGCTCGTTCGGATTCGAGCAGGCGCAGCACGTCGCCGGCGTCGAACTTGTGTTCGGTGAGAATGGTGGCGCCGGTCTGCATCGGACCGAGCAGACCGAATACCAACCCGGCAACCCAGAAGAACACCATCGGGATGTAGACCCGGTCGTCGGGCTTCCACTCGTGCTGAGTGGAGACGAAGCGAGAGTGTGTGATCGCGGTGCCGTGCGTATGGATGACGCCCTTGGGGTCCGAGGTGCTTCCCGATGTGTAGATGACGACCAAATCGTCGGATGGGCGGACGGTAGATTCGCACGCGCGCAGAAACGCTTCGGGCACCGGGTCCGGCCACTCACTAGGCCAGGAGCGCTCGGTGCCGCCGAGCCCAAAAATGTTGCGCAACTGTGGCAGCCGTTCCAGAGTCAGCGGCGCGCCCATGACCGCGACCTCAGCCGTGGCCTCGGTGACCCGCGCCAGCATGTCCTTGCCGAGCAGTGAGTCGACCGATAACAGGGTGTGGATGTCGGCGTCGCGAAGCAGCCACCTCAACTCCGGCGGCTGAAAGAAAGTGTTGATGGGCACCGCGACCGCACCGATGCGGGTGGCTGCCAGGAACGCGACCACGAAATCGGGCCCATTCGGTGCGATCACTCCGACGCGGACACCTTTGGTCACTCCCGCCGCAACCAGTCGCCGGGCCATCTCAGCCGACCTGGAATCGGCTTCCGCGTAGGTAATCCGCTCGACGATGCCGTCACCGACCGAGGAAACGATGAAGTCGCTGTCGCCATAGTCAGCAACCAGACTGGCCAGCATCGCCGGCAGCACCGGTGCGTACGGCAACGGGTCATAGCTGAACTTCCGTGCGGACTGACTCATGGCGCGACAGTCATTCCACCACCCAGCGCGGTTCACGCTTTTCGGCGAACGCGAGCATCCCTTCCCGGTAGTCAGGATGGGTCAGCTGGTGTTGCAGCACGTAGCGGTAGGCAACGTCATTGGCCGCGCGCAGCCCGACATCCAGGCTGGCCCACATCGCCTTGATGGACGCCTGCACAGTTGCCGGGGAGAGTTTCGCGATTTCCAAAGCGATTTCCCTGGCGCGCTGCTGCAGTCGGTCAGCGGGTACCACCTCATTTATCAAGCCGATCTCGTAACCTCGTTGTGCGCTGATACGCCCTTGCTTGGTCATCAGCCCCAACTGCATCACCATCGACAGTGGCATTCGGCGCAATAGCACCGCGGGTTCGAGCGCGAACACGTTGCCGACTGCCAAGTGTGTGTCGATCAGTTCGGCATGTTCGGCTGCGATGATCAGGTCGGAGTCGGCGACCTGATGCAGAGCGCCTCCGACCGCCATCCCGTTGAGAGCGCAGATGACCGGCTTCCATACGTTGTGGTGAAGCCGAGAACCGGGAATCTTGTTGCGGATGCCGCCCTCTGCCGTTGCCCGAATGTCCTGGCCCGCGGAAAACGCGCGGTCCCCCGCTCCGGTGATGATGGCCACTCGAACGTTGGGATCGTCGCGGACGCGCGCCCACGCATTGCCGAGCTCGGTGCGGGTCAGATCGTCGGTAGCGTTGAGCCGCTCCGGGCGGTTGATGGTGATCGTGGCGACGTGCTCGCTGACTTCGAACAGGATTCTCTTCAGTTCCACGGCGTCCCCTGGCATCGATCTGTAGCAGCTAAACACTATAGCAGAATTTGTCTTATCGTCTCATTCGAGACTTTTATGGCATCCACTGGCCCCCGGACACCGAAATCAGCTGGCCTGTCAGGTGTTTGGCTGCCGGCGAGCACAGGAATGCGACCACACCGGCAACGTCCGCCGGTTCGCCCAACTGCCCGGTCACAGTGCTCCGGCGCATCTGCGCCAGCTCTTCCTCGGTCTTGCGCCCGACTAGCCAGGGCGTCGCCGTGGTGCCGACAACAACCGTGTTGACCCGCACCCCGTGCTCGCCCAACTGGACGGCCATCAGCCGGCTCAGTCCCTCCACGCCCGCCTTTGCGGCGGCATAGGCCGGCGGACCGGTGCGCACGCCGTGGGCCGAGACCGAGCTGATGTTGACGATCGCCCCGCCGCCTTCGGCTACCATCTGCCGGGCCGCAACCTGCGCCATGATGAACGTACCCTTGAGGTTGACTTCCACGATGCGATCCCAGTCCTCGTCGCTCTGCTCGAGAAACGTTCCGGGCAGCGTCATCCCGGCGTTGTTCACCAATGCACGAATGGGTCCGTACTCCTCGGCGAGGTTGCCCAGCGCATCCTCCACGGCGCCACGATCCGTAATCGAGAGGTTCATGGGGATAAGATCGCCCGAGTGCGCCGCGTCGCAAACCTGGGCTCGGGCAATGGCTTTCGTGTTGATGTCAACCGCGGCCACGCGATGACCGGCGGAAATCAACTCGGCGACGATGGCCTCACCGATGCCACGCACTCCCCCCGTAACGACCGCCAGCGGACGAGATTCAACCGACACGCTGTCCCCCTCTCGTCGCTGCCGCGCGCTCGATCGCAACGATGGATGGCCGCACGAATTCAACGGCTTCGGCCATCAGCTCTGGCAGATTTCCCCGACCACCGCCGGCCACCCACACATCGATGGCCGCGCGGTTGGCGCTGTTGGTCAGCGTGGCGGCGAGGCGAGGCCTCAAGTCCATCTCTTTATTGCTGTTCAGCCACCGCGCCACTTCGGCGGTGAGCTGATCGATCCAATCTTCGTTGATCCGCAGCATCGTTGCGCGCAGCGATGGCACGTTGTGGTACATGGTGGCGCGGACCAGGAAGATCTCGGGCTGTTCGATGATCGCCTCCGCCACCGCGGACGAGGTTTCGGCAAGTGCGTCCCACAAGGAGTTCGACCGTGCGGCACGAAACCGGCGGGCGGCCTCCTGGAGCCGATCGGCGTAGCCGTCGAACAGTATGTCGTCCTTGGTGGCGAAGTGGTGAAAGAACGTGCGCGGCGCGACACCTGCAGCGGTCGAGATCTGCTCGATTGTGGTCGTTTCGTAGCTCTGGGTGGCGAAGAGCTCGATCGCCGCGTTGATGAGTGCGTGTCGGTTACGCAATCCGCGGGCCCGCCGTTGGTCCATGGTCATCCCCCTGCCAGCGTCGCAGTTCCCGAACTCAACGCGACGATGTCACCTTGCAGTGTCCGGAAACGCACGGAATCTCCAGTTCGCCACATCTCAGTGCGCAGCGAAGCATCGAGTCCGACCGGCTTGGCAAAGCGGCAACTCAAGGATGTCAACGACTGTGGATCGCCGTGGCCGATTCCGTTGATCACCGCCCGTGCGGCGAATCCGAGGGTGCACAGCCCGTGCAGGAACACGTCGCCGAAGCCAAACTTGCGGGCCGCAGCCGGGTCGATGTGGAGCTGGTTGCGGTCGCCAGACAGTCGATAGATCGCAGCCTGTTCCGGCCGGATCACGTCGTCGAAGACTTCGTCCGGCGGCCCATCCGGATCTGGCTCGGCCGAGGGTCCCCGCTCGCCACCGAATCCCCCGGCTCCAAGGACCATGGTCTGCGACAGGGCCACAAAGACGGTTCCGTCCGCGTCGACCCCGCGGCTGGTCAATTCGACGGCGGCGTGTTTGCCCTTGTCCCATACCGACGACACCCGAGCCTGCACTGACAGGTCGCCGCTGGCGGTGATCGGCCGATGCAACTCCAGCGACTGGGCCGAGTGGACGATCGGAAACGTACCGAGGTCGAGAACACTGCGGAGATCCTTGACTGCCCACCAGTTGGCGATGAGGGCAAAGGTCGGCAACACCGCAGGACCGCAAGCCTCATTGAGCAGTGCCAACTCGGCGGGTGGGCGGGCGCCAACCCCCAACGCGTAGAGGATCACGTCGGTCTGATCCCACGTGAATGACGCCGGCCTCAGAGCGGTTCCGACCACGGAGTCGGAGAGGGTCACGGCACCTCCTTGGATTGAACGGATTGACGATATATGTTCAATCGTGCAATATAGTGGCAGTAACTGCAACTATCTTAATGGGGTCAGAAGGAAGGACCGATATGAAGTTCGGCGTGTTCATCCTCGGCGACAAGCCCAACCACCTCAGCGAGCGAGAGGTGCTGGCCAACGTGCTGGAGGAAGCGCGCTGGGCAGAGGAGCTCGGCTACGACGAGGTCTGGCTGGCCGAGCACCACTTCTCTCCATACGGGATGCTCCCCGACCTTCCGCAGGTGGCTACGGCGATCGCTGCGCAGACCGAACGCATCCGCATCGGAACCGCTTGCATGGTCGCGCCCTTCCACAATCCGATCCAACTGGCAGAACGCATAGCGATGGTCGACGTTTTGTCCGGCGGACGCTTCGACGCCGGCTTCGGCCGCGGCTACCAGGCGCACGAGTTCAAGGGTTTCGGCCTCTCGATGGACGAGGCCACCAGCCGCTACCAGGAGTGCGTGGACATCGTCAGCCGGCTATTGACGGAGGAAAACGTCAGCTATGACGGCAAGTACTTCCAGCTCGAGGACGTGACCATCTATCCGCGACCGGCGCAGCAAACGATTCCGGTGTGGGGCACGGTGATGAAGACGCCGTCAAGCTTCGAGTGGCTCGCCGAGAAGGGCTTCGGTGCGATCATCGGTAACCCCTACCAGGTCGACCCGGACCTACAGGGGGCGCTGGATATTTACTTGAAGGTGCAGTCCGAGAAGGGACTCGAAGCAGCCACCGGTAACGTGTGGGCGCTGCTCAACGCGTTCTGCCACGAGGATGACGCATTCGCACGCAGCTATCCGCGCGAGAGTGTCGAACTGTCCATCCAGACGCACCGCAAGTATTCAAGCCCCTTTGAGCCGGGCGGCGAGATACCGGCCGACTATAAGGCCTACTCGGACTGGTTCGAGAAGCACGACAAGCAGAGCTACGAGCAGGTGCTGAATTCACACCTGACGCTGATGGGTAATCCGGAGCGCATCGTGGAGAAAATGCGTACTGTCATCGACATGGGTTGGCGCAACATCATATTGCGCATGTCGCGAGGCGGGGCGATGGATCGCGCAAAGGTTTATGAGTCGATGAAGCTGTTCGCCCAAGAGGTGATCCCAGCGGCCACCGAGCTCGCGGCAGCGGCGGCTTGAGCCAGCAGCTGACCGACCGCATCCGGGCGGTTCTGGCGATCGACCCCGGGGCACCCGCCATCGAGTACCAGGGTTCTTGGACGACTTGGCAGGCGCTGGCAGACATCGCTTCTGGAGTTGAAAGCCAGCTGACAGCAGTAGGTTTGGACGAGAAGTCTGCTGTCGGCCTGGTGCTGCGTAACCACCCCGCGATGGTCGGGGCGATGCTGGGCGTGTTATTGGCCAACGGTTGCATCGTCACGATCAACCCGTCACACGGCGACGCCGGACTCGCATCGGACATCCGTGGGTTGAGGTTGCCCGCGTTGATCGCAGTGCCGACCGACTGGCAGCGCACCGGAGTCATCCGCGCCGCCGCTGGGGCGATGGGGCTGCAGGTGATGACCGAGCCCGCCGACTGCGCTACCGTTGCCGGCCTCGAAGATCCTGGATCCGGCCCGTTCCGAAACAAGACCGCTGGTATCGCCGTCGAGATGCTGACCAGCGGCACTACCGGTCCCCCGAAGCGAATCCCGCTGTCCTACAGCACGTTCGAGCACACAGTCGCCGCGGCGAGCGCACATTACAGTTCGGGGCACAGGCCGGAACTCAGACTGCGTTCCGGCGTCGCGATCGTCGGCTCGCCGCTGGTGCACATGTCGGGACTGTTTCGCACGCTGCTCAATGTCTGCGAGGGCCGAAAGATCGCACTAATGGAGCGATTCCGGGTGCCCGATTTCGTGGAATTGGTGGTCCGGCATCGGCCACGCGCCGTGGGCCTGGTGCCGTCGGCGCTGTCAATGGTGCTAGACGCCGGGGTGGCGCCTGAGGTGTTCTCCAGCGTGGAGGTGGTGACCTCGGGCACCGCGCATCTGCCCGTCGATATACAAGAGGAGTTCGAGCAGCGCTACGGCGTTGCGGTCTTGCCATCCTACGGCGCAACGGAATTCGCGGGCGGCGTGGCGGGCTGGAACCTTGCCTTACATCGGGAGTGGGCCGCGGCCAAACGCGGCAGCGTAGGACGGCCCCAGCAGGGCCGGGAAATCCGCGTCATGTCCATAGAAGACGACAGCGAGATGCCGGCCGGTGAACAGGGTCGCATCGAGGTCCGTACCTTCGGGGGCGCCTGGGTGCGGACCACCGACCTCGGCCGTGTCGATGACGACGGCTTCGTGTTCATCGATGGGCGCATCGACGACGTCATCATCCGCGGTGGCTTCAAGGTCACGCCCGCCGAAATCGTCGAGGTCCTGCGCAGCCATCCGGCGGTACGCGACGCCGGTGTGGCCGGTCTGCCCGACGAGCGGCTCGGCCACGTGCCGGTCGCAGCAGTCGAGTTGGTCCACGGTGGTCAGGTCACATCGGAGGATCTTCTGGCCTATGTGCGCGAACGAGTCAGTCGCTACCAGGTTCCGGCCCGTCTGGTCATCGTCGATGAGTTGCCACGGACGCCCTCGCTCAAGGTCAGCCAGCCCGGCGTGCGTGAATTATTCGAAGAGGTGCGGAGTTGACAATCGACCTCCGAGGGGCGGCGGCCGTCGTCGGTGTAGCCGACGAGGTTTCGCCGACCGGTGTGATTGACGTTCCGCTGCGGGAATTGGAAGCGCGCGTCATCACCGCGGCGTTGGCCGATGCCGGGTTGTCGCTGCGGGACGTCGATGGCCTGTGCACCTGTACCGGCGGAGCGCTCATGCATTCGGTCGAACTGGCCGAATACCTGGGAATAACACCACGATTCACCGATGCCACTCAAACCGGGGGTGCCAGCTACGGGCTGTACGTCGAGCATGCCGCCGCGGCGATCGCCGCCGGTGAAGCCGAGACGGTAGTGGTCGTCTATGCATCCACACCGCGTGCCGCCCGAAAGCGAGGCGAAAAAGGTCTTGGCGTCTTCGCCACCCCCGAGCGGCTCGAGTGGGAGAACCCGTTTGGCGTGATGCTCCCGATCAGTGCCTACGCGCTGGCCGCCAACCGCCACATGGCCACTTTCGGGACCACCGCCGCTCAGCTCGCTCAGATCGCCGTCGACACCCGGCGTTGGGCGGTAATGAATCCGCGCGCTCACCTGCGCGAGGCGATCACCGTGAATGACGTCCTGGACTCCGGCTTCATTGCCGAACCGCTACACAAGCTCGAGTGCTGCCTAGTCACCGACGGCGCCGCGGCACTGGTGGTCACGAGCGCCGAGCGCGCCCGCAACCTCGCCAAGCCGCCGGCCTTCGTCCTGGGTGCGGCGTCGGCGGCCTCGCACGCGATGATCTCCCAAATGCCTGACCTCACCGTCACCCCAGGTGGCCTTTCGGGGCCAGCCGCCTTCCGTGCAGCTGGCCTCAACCCGGCCGACATCGATGTGGTCGAGCTCTACGACTCGTTCACCATCACGGTGCTGCTGGCGCTCGAAGACTTGGGCTTCTGCCCGAAGGGCGAAGGGGGTTCGTTTGTCGCGGACGGCGCGTTGGGACCCGGAGGTACGCTGCCCGGTCAGACCTCCGGCGGCGGGCTCGCCTACACCCACCCCGGGGCGTTCGGGGCCTTCCTGCTCGTCGAGGCCACGCGCCAGTTGCGCGGTGAATGCGGCGAACGCCAGGTCCCAGAAGCGAAAACGGCTGTCGCACATGGCACCGGCGGGGTGCTCTCAGCCACCTCGACGGTGATTCTGGGAACGGAGGCGACGCTGTGACCGATACGCTGCCCGTCCCCCCGCCCAGCCCGGCATCCGCGCCCTTCTGGGACGCGACCCGGCGTCGCGAGCTGACGGTCCAACGATGCGAATCGTGCTCGCGGCTCGTCTGGTACCCGCGGTTCGTCTGTCCGCACTGCGGCGGGTCGTCGCTGCAGTGGGAAAAGTTGAGCGGCGACGGGGTCGTTTACGCGGTCAGCGTGCACCACCGCGCCGCGCTCCCCGCCCTTGCCGACAAGGTGCCGTACTCCGTGGTGCTCGTCGATCTGGACGAAGGTGTCCGCATGATGTCGAACGTGTTCGGTCCCCCTCCCACGGTTGGTGACCGTGTCACCGTGGCGTGGGTGCCGCTCGAGGACGGCCGCAATCTCGCTGTCTTCGAAACGAAGTGAGTCCTGATACCGCGCTGCGGCGCGTCCGCGAAGAGGTCGTGCTCCGGCACGTCGCGGCCGAGAATGCGCGCGACCTGGACGCGGCGATGGCCACCTTCACCCATCCGCGCTACGAGATCATCCCTACGGGAACCGTTTTCGATGGTGGCGAGGCGGTCCGCGCAATGTTGTTGCAGCAGTGGGCGGATCTCCCCATGCTGCGATATGCCGCGGAGGCGATCTACCACGGGGACAACGGTCTGGTCGTGGAGACCCGAACGACCGCACCCGGCACACCGCTCGACATGTTGAGCGTTAACCTCTTCGGCTTCCGCGGGCCCGATCTCGTCCTGGAACGCTGTTATTTCGACCGGATGCTGCTCGCTGCGCAACTCGAGTCGATCCGCACGCCCTAGCCATCGACAGCGTCACGGACCGCCTGGACGACGGAATCCCCATCGAGAGCTGTAGCGGGACCATCAACTGAGTCCTCCGATCGACGCGGCCCGGTCCTCGGTGGCATCGACGACGACCCTGCGATGCGCGATCCGCCACCGCAGACCGCCTTCGAGCGAATACTTGTCCAGGTAGCGGATGTGCATGACGTGGTTCTGCCCGTCCGGCTCACCACCACGAAAGTGATTGGCAGTGCAGTAGATTTCGCCGACGGCCGACTCCCCTCGACGACATACAGGCCCTGTGCAACGAGGTGAGAGGTGCGTGGCCACCGCGCGACGATGCCGATTATCCGTTGAATCTCGCCGTGACCGGTCAGCGTTCCCGGTTCGCGCCCGGGCCTTTCGACGAGCATGGACGCGTCGGGGGCGAACACCGCCAGAAGCGCGTCGCGATCTCGGCGATCGACCGCCGCCGCATACCTGCGGGACAGCGCTTCAAGTTCCGCATGGGGAAGTGCCCGCGAGATATCCATCTGCTTCCCGTGCCGGCCGGATAGAGACCCGTAGACGATACCGCCTGAGCTTGTCGGGTCAGCGCCCGGCGGTTTCGGTGCGCGCCTCGTCGGAGGTTCGTGCGCCGAAGCTTGGCACGGGGACGAGGTCACTGTCGTGTGTCTCGTTGACGCCACGCTGCAGCGGTATCAGCAGCGGCACGAACAGCAGTTGGTCGGCGACCATCGGTGTCAGCAGCCGGTTGTGTACGAAGCCGAATGAGCTTTTGGTGATCGGGTCGGCCCAGCCGATGGTCCCGCCCAGTCCGGCATGCCCGAAGCCCCGCAGTAGGCCCGGCACCGGTGATCCGTGGTAGCCCAGGTGAAATGACATCGGGAAGAAGACGTTCAGGTCCGGCCGAAAGCTGCGCCTGCCTGTCAGCGACCCGACCAATTCCTCCGAGAGGAATCGCTGCCCATCGATACTTCCGCCGTTGGCGAGCGCTCCGTACATCTTGGCGAGCCCCCGCGCGGTCACCACCGCATTCACCGCGGGAATCTCGCTGTCCAGCAGCGCCATGTCGCCCTGGACCAGGGAGGTGATACCGGGTACGTAGGTCGCACCGAGCGGGCCTGGAATCGGCAGTTTGGCCATCAGCGAGATCAGCTGGCCGACCCCCGGCCCGCCCGAGAAGCGTTGCGGGAACATGGTCTGTGCGGCCTTCGTGGACCCGTCGGCCGGCGGCCGCCCTAGGTGGATACCGTCGGTGTCCAGTGGTCGCGCGATCTCCGTGCGGAATAGCTCCCGCATACCCTTGCCGGTGATCGCGCGGGCCAATCCGGATGCCAACCATCCGAATGTGAACGCGTGATATGCCGCCCGGCCGGCGAGGCGGTCAACGGGCGCCGCGGCCAGCCGCTCTTCCATGAACCGGTGATCGAGCAACTGTTCGGTGGTGATGGTCCCGAGCCGGGACAGGCCCGTCGTGTGACGCAACATGTCACGCACGGTGATGTCGGACTTACCGTTGGCGCTGAACTCGGGCCAGTACTGCGCGATGCGGTCGTCGTAGGACAGCAACCCACGGTCGGCGAGGCGGTGCAGGACCGTCGATGCCACGCCCTTACCCGCGGAGAAGACCATCGCGCCGGTGTCCGCGGACCAGGGCACGCGCCCCTCGCGATCGGACCAGCCGGTCCACACGTCGACGACGGGTTCCCCGTCGACATACACAGACAGCGCCCCACCGCCATACCGTGGGCCGGGAAAGAGCGCGGCGAAGGTTCTCACTGCGCAGGCAAATCGAGGGTCGGCGGCACCGTGCACATGGGTCGGCAGACCCTCACCGGCTCGCAGGGCTAGTCGCTCGGGCATCGCGGTCGAAGTTCTCCTCAACTGGGCGTCTGAGCCGCCCATCGGACGACTAAACAAATATCGTCATATTGTATTGTATGCTCGTCGACGGAGTGCGCATCGCGAAGGAGTGGTGATGGCCACGCAAGTAGACATGGGAACCCGGGTCCTGAGCAGCGACCGTGCCGTCGAGTTATACCGCTTGATGAGCAAGGTGCACCACAGCGACCAGCGCGTCCGAAAAGGCCTGTCCTCCGGCGAGATCGCCATGAGCTATTGGCCAGTCGAGGGACAGGAGGCGATGTCGGCCGGCGCGGCCCTTGCCCTCTCCGATAACGATCAGCTGGTCACCACCTATCGCGGTCTCGGTGATGTGGTGGCCAAGGGCATCGACCTACCCAAGTACTTCGCCGAAATCCTCGGCCGAAGCACCGGTTTGTCAAAGGGCAAAGCCGGGGCAATGGGCATTTTCGACCCCGAGCACGGGGTCGCGTGGACCACCGGCATCGTGGGTGCCGGCCCCCTGATCGCGAACGGGATCGCGCTGGCAGAGGCCGTCAAGGGCAGTGATCGCGTGGTGCTGGTGAGCTTCGGCGACGGTGCGACGAGCATCGGCTACGTCCACGAGGCCATGAACATGGCGACGCTGTGGTCGCTTCCAGTGGTGTTCTTCTGCCAGAACAATGCATGGGCCGAATGCACGCCCGTGGCGGGCTACACCCGCTCGACCCGGTTGTCCGACCGGGCCGCCGGCTACGCGATGCCCGGGATCACTGTCGACGGCACGGATCCGCACGCGGTGTTTCACGCCGTGGCCGAGGCCGTCGAGCGTGCGCGGTCCGGCGGCGGCCCATCGTTCGTCGAAGCGGTGGCATATCGCCTGCAGGGCCACTACTTTGGCGACCAGATGCCCTACGCGGACCCTGACGAGCTGGCGGCCAAGCGCGCCGACCCACCCTTCGCGCGGTACCGGCAGCGCCTCATCGACGACGGTCTGGCCACTGAGGACGAGCTCGACCGCATTGACGCCGAACTGATGGCAGAAATCGACTCGGCCTTCGCCTCAGCCCGCGAGGCCGAGCCACCCGCCGTAACGGAACTCACTCGCGACGTGTTCGCCGCGCATGGCACCGAACTAGCGGCACCCGTAACGCAGCGTGCGAAGGCGCCCGAAGGAGAAACCGAGAATCTCGGTCTCGTGCAGGCGATTCACCGCACGCTGGATCGCGCCATGGCCGCCGATGATTCAATCGTGCTGCTCGGCGAGGACATCGCCGATCCGGCGGGCGGCATGTTCAAGATCACCGCGGGACTTTCCACCAAGTACGGCACCGACCGGGTGCGCGACACCCCGATCGCCGAGTCGTCCATCATCGGCGCCGCCGTCGGTGCGGCACTAGGCGGGCTGCGGCCGGTGGCGGAACTCATGTTCATGGACTTCCTGGGTGTGGCCATGGATCAGATCGCCAACCACGCCGCGAAGATCCGCTACATGTCAGGCGGCCGGCAGGGCGCACCGATCGTCATCCGCGCCATGGTGGGCACAGCCGCAGGCCCGCAACACTCGCAAGCGTTCGAGGCCTGGGCGATGCACACACCCGGAATCAAGGTCGTCTGGCCCAGCACCGCAGCCGACGCCGTGGGCCTGCTCAATGCATGCCTGGCAGAAGACGATCCGTGCCTGTTCGTCGAGTCGATGAAGCTCTTCTACGGCGGCGGTAAGGGGCCCGTGCCCACCGCCGACTATGTGATCCCGCTCGGGCAGGCCGACATCAAACGGGTCGGCACCGATGTGACGATCTGTACGTACGGCACCATGGTCCATGCCGCGCTCGATGCAGCCAACCAGCTTGACATTGAGGGCGTTTCGGTTGAAGTCGTAGATCTGCGGACGCTGGTGCCGCTGGATCTGGCGGCGGTGATCGAATCGGTCCGCAAGACCCGGCGCCTGGTGGTGGCCCACGAGTCGGTCGGATTCTGCGGACCGGGGGCCGAAATCGCCGCCGCCGTGGGCACCGAGCTGTTCGGTGTGCTGGTGAGCCCCATTCAACGCGTGGCCGGCACGTATACGCCGGTGCCGCGCGCGGCCACCCTCGAAGCGGCTTGCCGTCCGGACGCCGCGCAACTCGTCGAAACCGTCAGGAGAATCGTGTGATCGAGGTGCGGATGCCCAAACCTGGTGATGCGATCACCGAAGCGGAATTGATCGAGTTCTATGTAGCGGACGGTGACCACGTTTCCGAGGGTGACCCGCTTTATCAGATCGCCACGGACAAGGTCGAAATGGACATCGAAGCGCCGGCCAGCGGAGTGGTCGCCTGGAAGGTCAGTGCGGGCGAAACCTACAGTGTCGGTGAACTTCTCGCAGTGATCGGGGAACAGTGACCGCGCTCCCCGAATCGGTCGACGTCGACCTCGGCACCCCAGAGCTAATCGGGCGTATCCAGGGCGACACATTGACCGTCACGATCAGCCGTCCCGAGAAGAAGAATGCCGTCACCGCGGACGGCTATCACGGCATCAAGCGGGCAGCGATGATTGTCGCCGACGAGCCGCGTTTGAGCTTCCTGGTAATCACCGGATCCGGCGAGGCATTCTGCGCGGGTGGGGACATGAACGCGGTGGGCAACCCGGACCGGACGTGGGATGCATTCACCGAATCATACGACGGGACGCCGTTCGAAACGCTCGGCAAGATACCGAAAATTGTTGTCTGCGCGGTTAACGGGATTGCCCTTGGCGGTGGTTTGGTGATGACCCTGTTCGCGGATCTGGTCGTCGCATCCGATCGAGCCCGATTCCGCGTCCCCGACCTCACCCGCGGCGTATACGAAGCGTTCGTCGCCGCTCGGCTGCCGCAACGGCTGGGCACACTGAGGGCCAATCACCTTATCTACGGCAACGATTGGATCGACGCACCCGAGGCCGAGCGCCTCGGCCTGGTCGGTAAAGTCGTGCCGCACGACTCCTTGCTGTTGGAAGTCGACGCCCTGCTAGAACGAGTCCGAAAGACCGGCCCGGTCGCTCGCGCCGCGATGAAACGTGAGATGGCGCGTGCGCTGCCGCCCGTGGACGTCACGGGCTACTGGTCGTCCATCGGCACCACCGAGCAGATCGAGGCCTTTACCGCGTTCCTGCAGAAGCGATCCCCGGAATGGCCTGTCAGCCACGACCGCGAGGCCTTCGTGGAGACTCGTCGGCCGGAATGGCTGACTGCAAGAGACGAGGGCTGAACGCCGATGACGGACGTACCGGAGGGCACACCGGAACTGACCGGGTGCGACGAGATCCTCGTGGCCGCAGACGGTCCCGTGCGTATCGTGACGTTGAGCAACCCCGACAACGCGAACGCGGTCAACAACCGGATGCACACCGCCTTCACCCGGTTGTGGGGCACGCTGGCCGACGACCCCGACGCCCGGGCGGTGCTGATCACCGGCACCGGCGATTACTTCTCCGCCGGCGGAAACCTGGTGGAATGGCTGGAAACCCATGTCAACAACCCGGTCACTCGCCGCGCCGGAATGCGAGACGCCCGACGCATCGTGCGCGACATGATCGACTTTCCACTGCCGGTAGTCGCGGCTGTCAACGGCCCCGCAGTCGGCTTCGGGTGCAGCATCGCAGTGTTATGCGACATCGTCTTGATGTCAGACCGGGCGTTCTTCGCCGACACTCACGTAGCGAGCGGACTGGTTGCCGGTGACGGCGGCTCGGTCCTGTGGCCTCTGCTGATGAGCCTGCTGAAAGCCAAAGAGTACCTGATGCTCGGCGAACGCATCAAAGCGGAAAAGGCGGTCGAGCTGGGCTTGGCCAACCGCGTGGTACCGCACGGACAGATCAAACAGGAGGGCCTGGCAGTGGCCCACCGCCTGGCCGCGCTGCCGCCGCGCGCGGTGCAGGACACGAAAAGAACGTTGAATCTGCATGCCCAACGCGCGATCACTGGCATCCTCGAGTACGGGATATCCGCCGAGACGGAGTGTTTCACCACACCCGAGCACCGGGCTGCTATCGACAAGTTCCTGAACCGGTAGGGGTGGTCCAATGGTCGCCGACGCCGATGCTCAGCTAGTCCGTTACGAAGAGCGAGACGGCATCGCTGTGCTCTTATTGGACCGGCCGCGCCAGCGTAATGCCTTGTGCTACGAATCGTGGACCGAGCTATCGATCGCACTCGGTGGCATCGTCGCCTACGGCGACCGCGGCGTAGTTTTGGCCGGTGCAGACGGATTCTTCTGCGCCGGAGGAGATTTGAAGACCGGGCCGGCACACGGGAACGGTCCGCTGAGCCCCGCCGGCCGTGTCGAACACGCCCAACGAGTGATGGAACAACTCAAAGCACTGCCGGTACCGACCATCGCGGCAGTCGAGGGCGCGGCCGTCGGCCTTGGCTGGAGCCTGGCACTGTCATGCGATCTGGTTGTGTGCGCTTCCGACGCCTTTTTTGCTGCGCCGTTCGTGGCGCGCGCGGTGGTGCCCGACGGTGGGCTCGCTTGGCGCCTGACTCAGCAGTTGGGCCGGCACCGTGCGGCGTCGTTCCTGTTGCGCGGGACACGGATGTCGGGCTTCGAAGCCCAGCAGGTGGGACTGGTGACCGACGTTGTCGATCCCGGATCGGCGATCGACCGGGCGCTGGCCATCGCCAGCGAGCTGGCACAAGCCGATGCCGGAGCGGTGGAAATGACCAAGCGGCTGATCAATTCGGCCGAAAGCGCTCAGCTCGCCGCGTTCCATCCGCTCGAACTGGCGATGGCCACCGTTGCGCAGCAGCGCTCGGCTGCGGTTGAGGGCCGCACCGCCTTCTCCTAAGCGATCATCTCAGCGCGGCATGCCCAAGCCGACCGTAGATATCAGATCTCGCTGAATCTCGCTAGTACCTCCGCCGATCGCATGCAGCAGCGACAACAGGAGCCCCTCGGAGAAGTGCCCATGCAGGATTGAATCCGGATCATTCGGCATGAGTTCACCAGCGGGACCGAGGATCTGGGCGCCAAGCGTCCGTAATTCGGCGGTCAGCTCGGAGTGGTACAGCTTCGACAACGACGGCAACGCGGGATCCAAAGCACCCGCGGCCTGCAGGTGCGCTACGCGATAGGACAGGGCGCGGCCGGCCTCTACGCGTTCGACGGCGCGGGCTAGCGCGATGCGGGTAGTCGGTTCAGCCAGCGGATCATGCGGCGAGCCTTTCTGCGCGTGGCACCAGTCGATCAACTCATCAAGATAGCGCTGGGCCTGCGCGGCCCTGGTGATATTCGATCGTTCGACCTCCAACAGCGCCTTTCCGACCGTCCACCCCTCGCCCTCTGCCCCAACGAGATTGGCCGCCGGCACGCGCACACTGTCGAAGAACTCCTCGGCGAAGGTCGGATATCCGGTCATCGAGCGGATGGGCCGGCGGGTGATTCCCGGTGTCTCAAGGTCGACGAGGAAGAACGAGATTCCCGCCTGGCGCTTGTCGGCAACCGGCGAGGTGCGGGCCAAGACGAAGATCCAATCGGCGAGCACGCCGTTGCTCGTCCATGTCTTCTGCCCGTCCAGGACGTAATGGTCGCCGTCCTGATGAGCGGTCATGCGCAGTGCCGCCAGATCCGAGCCGGCCTCAGGTTCCGAATACCCCTGTGCCCACATGCGTTCTGAGCGGGCGATGGCCGGCAGGTGCTCCGCCTTCTGTTCGGAGGTACCGTATTTGAACAACACCGGCGCCAGCATGTTGACGCCGTTGGTGTTGACCAGCGGCGCCCCGGCGTACGCGAGCTCCTCCCGGATGACCACCTGTTCGACGACGCCGCGGCCGCCCCCGCCGTACTGGGCGGGCCAGTGCGGCACGAACCAGCCCTGGTCGTGTAACGCCTGGCAGAACGCCACCGCACGGTCGTGCGCATCGCGGGGGAGGTAGTCGGGATTGGCCGCGGTGCGGCGGAATTCATCCGGCAAGTTGCCCGCAAGCCAGCCACGGACCGAAGCCCGCAGCGACTCGGTCTCCTCGTCCGCGCCGAACCGGATGATCGGTTTGAGAGGCATGCTCAGATGCGTTTACTGGGCTTTGAGCCCTTCTTCATGAGTTCCGCCATGAACTGCTGGAACTCCTTGCTGCCGGTCACCATCGCCTGAAGGTCATTGCTGGCTTGTTGATGGGTGCGGAACCCCATGGTCTCCCAGGCCCGGATGACGCCGGACTTGACTGCCTGCAGCGTGATCAAGGGCGCCTTGGCGATCTGCGCGGCCAGCTCCTCGACGGTGGCTTCGAGTTGATCGGCGGGCACCACCCGATTTACCAGACCGAACTCCAAGGCCTCGGCGGCCGTCAACCGCTGGGCTGTGTAGAGGTATTCGGCGGCGCGCTTATAATTCATGAAAACCCACGGCTCAAACATCGTTTCGGCGCCGGGGAGCCCAAAGCCGGGAACCAGCGGCATCTGGAACCACGCGTCCTCGGAACACACGGTGATTTCGGGAATCAGCGCCCATGTCGTGCCCCCGCCGATCGCATAGCCGTGCACCTGAGCGATCACCGGTTTGGGGAACTCCCACAGCTTGAGGACCGGCCACAGAAATAATTGGGCAGCAGACCGCCAGACTTTCCCCGATGCTTCCAGCTCGGCCTTGAATTCGGGGTATGCACCCGTGGGGACGTGGCCAGAGCAGAAGCCCTTGCCATTGGCTTTGATGATCACGACTTTGATGTCGTAGTCGTACTGCGCGTCGTCGAGGGCCGCGTTGACGCTATGGACCATTTCAGAGGTCTGGGCGTTGGCGGCGTCCGGATTGTTCAGGATGATCCGCGCGATAGCGCCGTCCTTCTCGTAGACGACGTGCTCGAGATCTCGGGTTTCCACGTTCCTTCGTCCTCCTCAGCAGGGGGTGGGCGACCCGCGCCACCATAATAGTGCAACTATACAGATAATGTATTACTGTTCCTTACGAGGAGGACGGTGCCGATGACGACAACGGACCTACGTTGGGATCCGTTCGATCGCGCCCTGCACAAGGACCCGTATGCGGCCTGGAAACGGTTGCGCGACGAAGCGCCTGTCTACCACAACACGGAGTACGACTTCTACGCCTTGAGCAGGTTTTCCGACGTGATGGAGGCGTCGCTGGACACCGAGTCGTTCTCCTCGGAGCACGGTGTCACGCTGGACGCGATCGGCGACGATCCGTGGGTATCGCCCAAGCCGATTATCATGATGGATCCGCCCGACCACACTGCGCTGCGAAAGATGGTCAACCGCACCTTCTTTCGCACAAGTGTCGCCAAACTCGAGGACCGCGTCCGCACGCTGTGCCGCGGCTACCTGGGCAAGTTCGTCGGCACCGAGGGCTTCGACTACGTGCGCGACTTTTCAATGAAGCTGCCGGTGATGGTCATCAGTTCCCTGCTCGGGTTTCCCGAGCAGGACCACGACAACCTGAGGGAATGGTCAGATGCCCAGCTCCACCGCGAAGACGGGGCAACTCAGCTGAGCGAAGACGGCCAGCAAGCCAACGCCAAGCTGCTGGGCTATTACGCCGACCAGATTCAGCAGCGCCGGATCGTTCCGAGCGACGACATCGTCGGCAACCTGATGGGGTCCGACCTGGTCCAAGCGGGCCGCGAGTCGCGTCGCCTCGATGACGGTGAGGTGTTGATGTTCATCGCAACAATCAACGTCGCCGGCAACGAAACAGTGGCGCGGCTGCTGGGCTGGGCGGCGCTGACGCTCGCGCGCTACCCCGAGCAGCGGGCCAAACTGGCCGCGAACCCAGAACTGATCGGCAACGCCGTCGAGGAACTGCTGCGCTACGACGCCCCGTCGCCCGTACAGGGCCGTTACACAGCACGCGAAGTCACCTATCACGGAACGCTCATCCCCGCGGGTTCACGGGTGGCGCTGCTGACCGGCTCGGCCGGCCGCGACGAACGCCAATACGAGAATGCCGACGTCTTCGACGTCGAACGAACCGGAATCCGCCACATCAGCTTCGGTCACGGTTCGCACTTCTGCCTCGGTGCCGCACTCGCGCGCCTGGAGGCCCGGGTCGCGCTGGAAGAGACACTGGCGCGATTTCCGGCGTGGGACGTGGATGAAGAGGCGGTGACCTACGTGCACACCAATTCGGTGCGCGGCCCGGCCAGCGTGCCGATTCGGCTGTGATCCCCGATCTGACGGCACGGACCGAGGACGCGGTCCGCTGGTTGGTATTGGACCGACCAGACGCCGGCAATTCGGTGACGCGGGCCATGCAGCGAAGCCTGATTGAGAATCTCCAGGCCGCGTCCAGCGATCCCGAGATCAGAGCGGTGGTGCTCACCGGTCGCGGCGACCGGCACTTCTGCACCGGACCCAATCTCCACGATCCAGGCATGCAACCGAAGAAAGACAGGGTCGCCGGCGATGCCGCCCGGATTCTGCGTATCGGATCTCAGGCGGTGGTGTCAGCTTTGCTCGATTGCGAAAAGCCGGTGCTGTGCGCGCTCAACGGCGTCGCCGCCGGGGTGGGCGCCAGCATGGTGCTCGCCTGCGATCTCATCGTCGCCGCCGAAAGCGCTCGGCTCATGGCGCTTTTCACACGCCGCGGGCTTGCGCCCGACGGCGGTGCCGCCTACCTGCTGGCCCGCAAGGTGCCCTTCAATATCGCCAAGCAGCTGCTGTTCTTCGGCGAGGAGCTGTCAGCGTCCGAGGCCTACCGGATCGGCCTGGTCAACAAAGTGGTCGCCGATGGCGACCTCGAGGACGAGACGCGCGCATGGGCCCGTCGGCTTGCGAGTGGACCGACACGCGCGCTGGCGGCGGCCAAGGCGATGCTCAATCAAGCGTTTGACGTCGACCGCGATGCGGCGTTTCGTACCGAGGCCCTGCTCGTGGAACAGGTAGCCGGGACAGACGACGTCGCAGAGGGCATGGCCGCCTTCGTTGAGCGACGCGACCCCGACTTCCGTGGCCGCTGACGACCGCTTGGCGAATGGACTGCTAAAGGCCCAGTTTCATACCCGCGCCGGCGTCGACGAATATCTGTTGACCGGTGACGTAACGGGACTCGTCGGAGGCCAGGTACACCACCAGGTGGGAGATGTCCTCCGGCTCGATCCATGGGACGGGCATCGCTTGCAGCAACGGGAAGACAAGCTCTGCGTCCTCGCGACTCGGTTCGGCGAGGTCCGGACGAAACGTGCGGTACATCGGAAGGTTATGCAACATCCCGGTATTGACGTTGGTCGGGTGCACGATGTTAATGCGGATCTGCTCTGGCGCCAGCGTCAAAGCCAACCCCTTGGTGTACTCCCCCAGCATCTTCTTGGCGAGACCGTAACCGGCACCCCCGGGACCCTGCGGTCCGCCACCGGTGGCCAGGTCCTTCTGTGAAACCAGCCCCGCAATGGAACCGGTGACGATGACCGATGCACCCGCCCGCAAGTGCTCGAAACTAGTGTGCACCGCGTTGACGACGCCGACGAAGTCGACGTCGAACGCATCCATGAAGCCGCGGGACGGGATGTTGATACCCATCGGGAGGATTCCGGCGTTCGCCACCACGACATGAAGACCGCCCAACTCGGCGACCGCCTCATCGATCGCCTTCTTCAGCGCGGCGCGGTCCCGCACGTCGACGACCGCCGAGACCGCGCGACGACCAGACTTTTCGACCAGCTTGACGGTTTCGTCCAGGTCCTCCCGGGTGGCAAGGGGGTAGTCGTTGGTGTCGATATCGGCGCAAATGTCCAGCGCGATGATGTCGGCGCCCTCGTCGGCCAGGTGAATCGCGTGGCTGCGGCCCTGTCCACGCGCCGCTCCGGTTATCACGGCCACTTTGCCGCTCAGACGCTGCATCTGCTCCTCCGTCATTCGATGAGCCGGCTGGCTCGACCTCACACCCCGACTACGGCAGCCGACCGAACGCCCGGGCGCGACCCCGCCGACGTTATTGGATAATAGAACACTCAGTGTTAATCTGTCACGCGGGTGGATACCTGCGACCCGGCTGATCGGCATGAGGAAAAACCAGTGACGCTGCACCGAAACGCCGCATCGCTGGACGGTCGCGTAGCGGTCGTGACGGGCGGCGGGTCCGGGATTGGGCGCGCGGTAGCCGCGGCGTTCACGGAATTCGGCGCGAAGGTCTCGATTTGGGAGAGGAACGCGCGGACGGCAACATCAGCGGCCGCGGAACTCGGCGGCCTCGCATGCGTCACCGACGTTCGCGACGAGGAGCAGGTTGATGATGCCCTCGCCGCCACCGTCGAGAAGCTGGGGACTCCAACCGTCTTGGTTAACAACGCCGGCGGAGTCTTCTGGTCCGGCCTACTCGAAACCTCGTCCAACGGGTGGGACGCGTTAATTCGCATCAACCTGACCCAGGTCTTGCTGTGCACGCAACGGGTTGCGCGTGCCATGATCGAAGCAGGCGAAGGCGGCAGCATTATCAACGTCAGCACGATTGAGGCGGTGCGGGCGGCACCCGGGTTTGCCGCCTACGCCGCGGCCAAGGCGGGGGTCGTGAACTTCACGAAAACCGCTGCGCTCGAACTCGCTCCGCACAGTGTCCGAGTCAACGGGCTGGCGCCCGACTTCACCCTGACCGAGAGCCTGGCGAAGATGGCCCCCGCGGGCGCCGAGAACGCCAAGCTCATGGTGCCGATGGGCAGGGCCGGTCACGTTGACGAAATGGCCGGAGCAGCAGTCTTTCTGGCCAGCGGTCTCAGCGCATATGTGACCGGGCAGACGCTGCATGTCGATGGCGGAACGTCGGCGGCCGGCGGCTGGTACCACCACCCGCAATCCGGGCACTACATACTCGGCCAGTCGACGCCGGCGCCCTAGGGCCCCACGAGGTCTGCGGAAGGGGATTCGATGGAAGACGCCGACCCAGTGAGGGACATGTTGGCACGCGAAGAGATTCGCCAACTGCCCTACCGTTACGGCGCGGCGATTGAAACACGGGATGTCGAGGCGATGGCCGACCTGTTCGTCCCACACGCGCGGTTCGGCCACCACGGTGAGGGCCGCGAGGGCCTGCGCCGGCTGATGTCCCACAGCGTCGACGCGAGCGTATTCGCGGTCATCCTCGTCGCCAACCACCTCATCGAGCTCAACGCCGTAGACCGCGCGCACGGGCAGGTCTGGGCCCAGTGCTTCGCACAGACTCACGCCGACGGGTTCATCGAACAGCTCATCAAGTACGAAGACAGCTACGAATACTACGGCGGGCATTGGCTTTTCGTGCATCGACGGCACCGCTTGTGCTACGGGGTCAGCCGTCAGACGTCGCCCCTGACGCAACAGGCAGCGGAGTGGCCGCGAAACCAAACCGGTGTCGGGGACCTGCCGCTGGCCGATCCGGTGTTCGCCGCTTGGTGGCAGAGCACGGCGAACGCGGCCGCTGAGACGGACAAGGAACAGCGGCGGTGAGCGGGAGCCGCTGTCTGGTCGGTGGGCTGGCCTTCCCCGAAAGCCCCCTCGCCCTCGACGACGGTTCGGTTGTGGTGTCGGAGATGGCGGCGGGAAGGATCACCCGCGTTCGCCCGGACGGGGTCACCGAGACTGTTGCCGAGACCGGCGGCGGGCCCAACGGATTGGCTCGACTCGCGGACGGCCGACTGGTGGTCTGCCAGAATGGCGGTTCTACGTTCGGGCTCGGCCCGTGGCCTTACGACTTCGACGGCTGTGCAACGCTTTTCCGGCCGGTTGGCCCGCCTGACGAGCCGGTCGTTCCGGCATTACAGCTTGTCGATCCAAGCGGTTATGTCAGCACGCTCACCACCGAGTTCAGCACGCGTTCGGGGAGCGTGCTGCCGTTGACGCGGCCCAGCGATATCTGCGTTGACGGCCATGGCGGCTTCTATGTCACCGATGGCGGAGTGGTGCAAAACCGCAACCGCACCATGACTGGGCTGCTCTATGGCACCGTCGACGGCGGCCTTCGCGAAATCGTCTACCCGCTCGAAATGCCCAACGGCGTCGCGTTGTCGCCCGACGGCGCGCTGTTGTACGTGGCGGAAACCCGCACCCGCCGCATCTGGGAATTCGAACTCGACGAACCCGGCGTGGTGGGTCGGGCGCGTGGACTGGCCACCCTGCCCAGTGGTGGCCCGCTGAACGTCGGTGGAGCGGACGGGCTGTGTGTGGACCCGACGGGCCGCATCCTGGTCGCAACCCTCGGCACAGGTGGTGTCAGCGTCTTCTCGCCGACCGGCGAACTGCTGGGCGCGATTACCGCCGACGACCCGATGACCACCAATGTCGCATTGAGTCCCGATGGCCACACGTTGTTCATGACGCTCGCATCATCGGGACGACTGGTCATGGTCGAGAACTGGCTGAAGAGTTCAGGCGTCGACCAGGCATCACCGTGAGAGACGCAGCCTGTCCGAACGCTTCAGGCTCAAACCTTCTGAGCCTTCTGCTCCTCCATCTTGTTCATGAAGGCCTCCATGCCGACCCCGCCATGACTTGCCATGACCTCGTCGTAGTCATAGTCGGCCGGGTTGCCGTCATTCGGGCGCCACCCCGAGTCCGCCGTGCAGGACTTGAAGCCCTCCTCCGGGAATGCGTACCAGCGCCGAGTGTTGAGCTCGACGATCTTGGCAGCTTCCTCGTCGGGTACATCGGCCAGCATCTCCTCGGCGCGCGCTCGGCTCTTAGGCCAGAACGAGTCGGAGTGAGGATAGTCGCACTCCCAGGTGATGTTGTCTATTCCGATCTGGTGCCGCATAGCCATCCCGACTTCGTCTTCGATGAAGCATCCGGAGATGTTGCGCCGGAACAGCTTCGACGGCGCCACGGTCGGGTGAATGTTCTGGTAGTACTTGTGTTTGCGCCAGACGTAATCCGCGCGCTCGACTAGGTAAGGCATCCAGCCGACGCCACCTTCGGAGAACGCCACTTTGAGGTTTGGATGCTTATGGAACACCGGCGAGAAGATGAGCTCGGTGGCCGCGGCCATCGACGTGGTGCCCATCAACGTGATCATCACCGCGAACGGCCCCTCCGGCGCCGTCTGAGGCGGGAATCCGCCACTGCCGAAGTGCATCACCGCCGTCAGATTCGTCTCTTCCAACGCCGACCACACCGACTCCCAGTACGCGGTGTGATAACTGGGCAGCTTGAGGTTTGTCGGGTTATCCGGGAGGCCGATCGCCCGGGCTCCCTTGGCCGCCACACGCTCGATCTCGGCGACGATGAGCGCTGGATCCCACAGCGGAGTGATCGCCATAGGGATGAAGCGGGCGGGATCCGTAGCGCACCACTCATCGAGCGAGAAGTCGTTCCACGCCTTGACGCCCAGCAGCGCCAGTTCCTTGTCCTGCCCCTCGAGGAAGACCGTGCCGCAGAATCGGGGAAACGACGGAAAGCACAACATCCCGTGGACACCGTCGATGTCCATATCGGCCAAACGGGCCTTCGGGTCATAACATCCAGGGATCATGTCGGCGTAGCGAATCGGATCGACGCCGAACTCCTCCGGGGGCCTGCCCGCGACCGCGTTCAGCCCGATGTTGGGATACGGTCGGCCCTCATAGACCCACTGCTGCATGGGCGGGGCACCCTCGCGCGGGAAGTCGACGATGCGAGGACCCTGATCGATGTACTTCTTCGGCAGCCTGTCGATCCAGACATGGGGTGGCTCGATGAGGTGATCGTCGACCGACAGAAGCTTCATCGATGGTTGCAGGGGCATCGTCCAGTCCTCAACTCTTCCGATTCATGCGTTACAGTACAACTAAACACTTTATGCCTAACTGACTATAACGCCGATCTCCACCTAGGCTCAAACCAATGGTGCACTGAGGAGAGACGATGGACTCGCATGAACGCATCCCCCATGACGACTGGGCCGACCAAGATTTGCTCACCAAGGGTGAAGCGGCCGAACGGCTCTCCGCGGAGATAGCCGAGGTCGACACGAAACTCAGCGGGGCCCACGCGGGCGACGAGATCCTCGAAAGGCGGCTCAACGGTCTCAAAGAGGCGTACAGACACCTGACCGAGGCCGGGCCAGGTTAACCGGCACCTGCTCAGGCGCGTGGCAGCCCAAGCACCCGCTGCGCGACGATGTTGCGCTGGATTTGCGCGGTGCCCCCGTAGATGCCGGCGGCGCGCGACCACAGGTAGATGTCCCATTCCAGGCCCTCGGTGAGCAGAGGGCCGCTGGCGCACAGATCCATCATGGTGTGGCCCAAGTACTGGTCCGCACGGGCCATGAGCAGCTTGTCGACCGACCCCTCCGGACCCGGAAGTTTGCCGCGTTGGCGCTCCGTGAGTGAGCGCTGAACCTTGACCTGGAGAGCGCGTAACTCCACGTAGGCCTGTCCAAGCCGGGCCCGCGCCGCGGGTGAGTCGAGGAGCCAGCCGGTCCGGATGTCGTTCTCGAGCCGCCGCAATTGTGTCGAGAGCCGGCTGACCCAGTTGATGTCGCCAGGACCGCGCTCGTAGGCCAGCAGCTGGCTTGCGATGGACCAGCCCTGGCCGCGCTCACCTAGCAGATTGGCCACGGGTACGTCCACGTCGTCGAACGTGACCTCGGTGAATTCCCGGTTGCGTGCGGCATTGACAATCGGCCGGACCTGGATCCCTGGCGTCGACATCGGTACCAACAGCGCCGAGATGCCAGCGTGCTTGGGGGCCTCGGACTCGGTGCGGCACAGCAGGAAACACCAGTCGGCGACCGCCCCGAAGCTCGTCCAGATCTTGCGGCCATTGACGCGGAAGCTCTGACGCCCCTCGATCTCGATCAACGCGGCGCGGGTCTTCAGGCCGGCGAGGTCGGATCCAGCCTCGGGTTCGGAGAATCCCTGACACCACCGCACCTGGCCGGACAACAGTCCGGGCAGCAGGGTGTCTCGTTGCTCGTCCGTACCGAACAACCGCAAGGCGTTGCTGAGGTGGCCGACCCCCTCTATGGGCGGGGCGCCGGCGCGGCCGAGTTCGTCGTTGAGTATCGCCTCGTAGATGGGGGCCTTGCCGTGCCCTCCGTACTCGACGGGGAAGGAGAGCCCGATGTACCCGGCTTTGTAAAGCGTTTGATGCCAAGCATTTTGCGCATCGGCGCGGGCGGCGGGATCCTCGGGGATCGAAGCGTCCGCGGTGTGTTCGGAAAGCCACTGCCTCAGCTCGGCGCGGAACTGCGCTTCGGGCGCGTTGTCGTTGAAGTCCATCGCTACGCCAACTCCCGGTTGGCCAACCGCATCGCCGCGATGGCGTCATAGTGAACCACCTCGTCACCGAATAAGCGCCGGTCCAGCAGCGTACGACGCAGCCGCAGATGCGAGATGTGCTCCCACGTGATCGCAATGCCGCCGAACACCTGAATGTTCGTCTCCACCACCTCGCGGCCCGCCGCGGCAGCGTATGCCTTCGCCGTCATCGCTGCCAACCGCGCCTCCTCAACCGGCAGTTGGTCGATCGCCCACGCGGCGTGCCACAGACAGCTGCGGGCGCCTTCCACTTGTACCAGGGCATCCGCGAGCAGATGCCCCACCGCCTGGAATGAGCCGATCTTGACTCCGAACTGCGCGCGTTCGCCGGCGTAGCGCACCGCATCATCGAGCGCGCCTTGCATGACGCCGACAAGGTCGGCGGCGAACGCGGTCATGGCCAGCGACTCCACCCGCAGCCAACGCTCATCACTGATGGGCTCCCCGGTCGCGACTGCCGAAGCCGCCAAATCGGCTGGCGTGCGGTGCAACACGCGGGTCAGGTCGAGGGCAGCCGCCTTATCACCATCCAGCGGCGCGCAGACGAGCTTGCGTCGACCATCCGTTCGGACCGATAGTAGTGCGTGGGTAGCACCTGCCGCGTCGAATGCCACTCCAGGCTGATTCGCCGCTGCGAATCCCGCCAAGTCCATCGTCAGCACCGGCGCCACCCGCAGGCTTCCGTCCGCGACGAGCTGCAGTTCGTCCTCGGCACTGGCAGCCTCTAAAAGCTCGGTGGCCAGCACCGCTTGGCCTATCACCGGTACGGCGCTGAGGGCTCGTGCCAGCTGCTCGATGACGATGGCGGTTTCCACGCCGCTGGCCGCGAGTCCGCACAGGGCAGGCGAGCGCAGCGTCGGCACACCAAGTTCCACAACCTGGCGCCACTGTGCGTCGAGCGCCGCATCGGTAGGTAGTTGTTCGGGGCCGGTGACGGCGAGGCTCTCCCCCAGCCGAGTGGCGGTGTCCTGCAGCAGTTGCTGCTCGTCGGTGAACGCGATGTCCATGGTCAGCGCAGGGTCATCTCCACGCGGGTGTAGCCGCGCACCGTCGCGGTGAGCACCCGCTCGAGCGCCCCGATGCCGTAGTTCGGGAATTTCTTGGCGATGTACTCGAACACCAGTTGCGCCTCCCGGCGCGCCAGCCACTGCCCAAGACAGATGTGGATTCCCCAGCCGAAATAGACGTCGGTGCCGCGAGGCCGCCCAATGATGAAACGGTCAGGGTCTTTGTATCGACGTTCATCCCGGTTCGCGCTGCCCAGGAGCAGCAGCACCCAGTCTCCGGCGTTCATGGTGACACCGTGCCGCTCGATGGGCCGCGTCAGCGTGCGGGCCACCCAATGACTCGGGGTGTCATAACGAAGTGCCTCGTTGACGGCGACAGGAATAAGGTTGCGGTCTTTGATAATTCGCTGCCACTGGTCGGGATGCTCCGCGAGGGCGACCAAGCCGTTGGAGATCAATTTCTGAGTGGTTTCCGACCCCGCGGCCGAAAGCAGGTTGCAGAACATGAGCACCTCGTGCGCGGTCAACGAGCGCTCACCGCCGGCCTCGGGGTCGTCGAAGGTGGCCTGCAGCATGATGCTGATCAAATCGTCCCCGGGTTCGGTGCGGCGCCGTTCGATGAGGTCGCCGATGTACTGGCTGATCATCCGATTCGCTTCGATGGCCTTGGCCGGCATGACCACTTCGCCTTCCTCGCGCGTCAGGAAGGCCTCCCACCAGACGCGCAGCCGCGCACGATCGCCGTGCGGCACGCCGAGCAGGTCGCCGATCACGTCGGTGGGAACCGAGAACGCGAAGGCCTCCATGGCGTCGACGGTGGTTCCGGGGCGCAGCCGGTCAAGATGAGTGTTGACCACCGATTGCAGGGCGGACTCCATCGCGGCGACCGCTTTTGGTGTGAAGAAGCCCTTGAGGACGCCGCGAATACGGTCGTGGCGAGGGGGGTCCATCGAGATTACGGAGTATTTGCGGCCGTCGTTATCGGGATTCTCCGGTGCCGGACCAAGCTTGGACGAGAAGGTCTCCCAGTCCCGGAGTGCCCGTGAGACGTCGTCGAATCTGGACAGCACCCACCAGCGGTCCTCGGGATCCCGGTAGACCGGTGCCTCGTCGCGCAGTCGCCGGTAGACGGGGTACGGATTGTCGAAGATCGCCTTAGAGAACGGCGAATACATCAGCTCACTGGTGGCCGGCACAGCCATGACTCTATCATTTGGCTGAACAATCGAACGTTTTGTGATCAGTTGATCACTGTCTAGGGCGGCGCTCAATCAACTCCAGCCAGTTGCCGTCGGGGTCGGTGGCCATCAGGCCGCGGTTGCCACCTTCGAATGTCACCGTCCGTTCGGGTCGTGCCCGCCCCCCGGAGCGCTCGATCCGCGCGATGAGGTCGTCTGGGTCGTCGACGCGAAACGACAGATGGCTGAATCCCACCGCATTCATCTGCCGCGGCTCGACATTGCCGTGAACCCCTGGCGCCGCGTAACTCAGCAACTCGAGGCGGAATCCGTCCCTCTGCAGGTAAACAAGGTCAAGCACCAGTCCGGGCACGTCTAGCAGTTGTGCTGTCTCAGGCCCTTCGACGTGCATTCGACTGACCTCATCGAATCCGAGAGCCTCGCAATAGAATCCGACTGACCGGCCAATGTCACTGACACATAGTCCGATGTGAGCGAGTCGGTGGCCGCCGCTCATGGGGCGTCGTCGACAATTTCGTCGAGCAGTGCGTTGTGTTCGCCAACAAGAGGCGGGCGAGTCAGGGCCGTCGTCGGTGCGGCACTGAACACATACGGTGTGCCCGGGTAATTGAACGTTTCCCCGAACTCCGGGTGGCGCACCGGCACCTTGAACCCACGGGCAGCGACGTGTTCGTCCTCGAATGCCTCGTCAGGTGACAGCAGCGCTCCGGCCGGAAACCCGCGGCGCTGGCTTTCCAGGAAGTACGCCTTGGCTGGCAATCGCGACGCGATCAGGGTGAGCGCCTCGCGGGCCGCCGTCAGGATTGCGGTGGTTTCGTCGTCGGCGCCGATCTGCGCGATGTCCACCGGCGCGTCGCGGGAGGCGGCCAGCTCCAGGAACACGGCCTCGGGCAACTCGTCGAGCAGATCGAGCTCGGTGAGCCACGCCAGCAGGTTGGCGAACTCGTGTGGTTTCCGGGGCAGCACGCCGGTGGTGGCGTACGCGCCGTCTGCGCACAGAACTTGGGTCCGCTGACTCGGTGTGAAGTATGCATGCCGACCGGTCTGTCGGACGCATGTCTCGTTGTTGACCAGCCAGTGGTAGGTCACCTGCTCGGAACTGACATTGCAGGCAGCGTTGACGCTGACGTCGACCAGCTGCCCTTCTCCGGTCTGGTCGCGATGGGCAAGCGCAACCAATGCTCCGATCGCGCAGTACATTCCGGCCAGGTTTGCGGATTGCTCGCCGGCACCGCGGACCGGTGGCAGCGAATGATCGTCGTAGCCGCAGTTCCACACCGGACCCCCTCCGGCGAGCATGGTGAGGTCGGTGACCGGTTGGTCGGCTCGCGCACTGTTCAGGCCGAACGGGCTGACCGCCACCCAGATCAACGACGGGTTATCGGCGGCGGTCTTGACGTAGCCAAGCGGGCCATCGCCCACCGGCCCGGCCCCCGAAATTGCAATGTCGGCGCCTGCTATCAGGCGCTGCAGCGCAGTTACTCCCTGCGGAGTGTCGAGATCAATTGTCACCGAGCGCTTTCCGGCATTTCCGCCCCACCACCGCAGGCTGGCATCGGGCCCGGGAACCTCGAGCGCAAACGGTGGCCGCGACCGGTGTGGAGATCCGGTCGGAGGTTCAACGACAATCACGTCGGCGCCGAGTTCGGCGAGTACCCGCCCACCAACGGGCGTGAACTGGTCGCTGATCTCGACGACGCGAATTCCGGCTAGTGCGTTCAGATCACACCCTGCTTCGTCAGTTCGTCCAGTTCCTGACCGCTGTGACCGAGCAATCCGCCCAGCACCTCGCGGTTGTGTTCGCCGAGGCAGGGCGCCGCCCGCGTGACATTCCACGGCGAGGCCGACATTCGCAGCGGCAGCCCCTCGACCCGCACCGTCCCGATCTCTGGGTGCTCCACGGCCGGGAAGAGACCCCAGTCCGCTAGGTCGGGATCTTCGTCGATGCGTTCACGGGGCGACTTGACAACGCTGGCGGGAACTCCCGCAGCGGTGAGTTCGCTTGCCAGGAGAGGGGCCTCGCGCGTCCGGGTGCACGCGCTGAGCAATTCATCGAGCTCGTCGGCGGCGCGGAGCCGCTGCTCGAGTGTCGCGAACCGGTCGGCGGTCAGTTCCGGTTTGTCAACGACTTTGGCAAGCACCGCGACATCGCGATCGTCGCGGCAAGCGATGGCGATCCAGCGGTCCTCACCCAGGCACGGGTAGATCCCGTGCGGGGCCATCTCACCAAAGTCGGCGCGATTGCCGTGGGGACTCCCGGTTGAGCGTGCGCGCCGCTTGTTCACGGTCCAGTCGAGCACCTCGGTGGGCAGCATAGCGATGCCGGCCGGCACCGTCGCCAAATCGACATGCCGGCCTTCGCCGGTGCGTTCGCGGTGGTGTACCGCCGCCAGAATCGCGACGACCATGTAGTACGCCGCGATGTGGTCCATGTAGGAGAAGCCCCATCCCGCGGGTTCCCTGCCGGGCAGCCCGGCTGTGAACGTGAGCCCGCTCAGGGCTTGCACGATCGGGCCCCAGGTCTTGAAATCTCGATACGGACCGGTGTGGCCGAAGCCGCAATTCGACACGTAGACGATGTCCGGTTTGATTCGTCGCAGCTCGTCGTAGCCGAAGCCCATTCTGGTCAGCACGCCGGCCGCGAAATTCTCACACACGATGTCGGACACCGCGATCAGCTCGCGGAGCAGGTCCTTACCGGCGTCGACGCGCAGGTTGATGGTTACGCCGAGCTTGCCCACGTTGTGGTTGTTGAAACCTCCGCCCAGGTTGACCCCCCTGCGATCGTCGACAAACGGGCCCACGCCGCGCAGTGCGTCCCACATCCCGCGAGTAACCGGATCCTCGACCCGAATCACCTCGGCGCCGAAGGCCGCCAGAATTTTCGTCGCACCGGCCCCGGCCAGCTGGCCGCCCAGGTCGCACACGCGAAGATGGGATAAGGCGCTGGTCACTGTGTAACAATAAAACAGATTTTGTTCTTCTGCCAACAGGCGGGGTGCATGCGTGGTTAGGTGGCCGGTGCTCGCAGATTGACACTCAATGTTCTATTGTTCACTCTATGGTGACGATCGCAGCCGCCCGGTTCGACGAGCCGGCGTTCTACCTCGGCGACCCGAACGCGACATTTGCGCAGTTGCGCGAAGCCGACCCCGTGCACTGGTACGAGGAGGGCAAGTTTTGGGTTATTACCAAATACGAAGACATCAAGGGCATCTCGGCGCGTCCGGAGAAGTTCAAGTCCGAGCGTATCGGCATCATGATGGATCTGATCGCGCACCGGGAGGGCCGCGACCCACAGGGATACCAGGGCCGCGGCATCATGTTCATGGATCCTCCGGAACACCGCGAGCATCGCAAGGCCATCGGCGTCCGTTTCACGCCGGCGGCGGTCGCCAAGATGGAAGCGCGGGTACGCCAAGTCGTCAACGACGTCCTCGAGGGCCTGCCGGATGGTGAGTTCGATTGGATCCAGCGGATCGCCGAGCCCATTCCTGTCTATGTTTTCGCCTACCTGCTCGGAGTACCTGAGGAGGATTGGCCCAGGGTCGCGGGTTGGGCGACCACAATCGCGAACGTCGGCAGCGGAATGGCCAGTGACGATGACCTCGCGTTCATTTTCGAACACATCGGCCCGTACCTGCTAGGTCTGGTCGCCGAACGTAAGGACAATCCACAAGACGATCTGCTCACCCTGTTGTCGGAGGTGACGGTCAACGGAGAACCTTTCAACGAGACGCAGGTGATGATCTACGCGCTGACGCTGCTGGCGGCGGGCAGCGAAACTACGCAGAGCCTGATCGCGGGAATCGCAGACTGCCTCGACGGGCATCCCGACCAAGCGGAGAAGTTGTTCGCAGACCCAAGTCTGAGCGCCAACGCGGTCGAGGAGGTCCTACGGTACTGGACGCCGGTGATGAGCATGGCCCGCCAGGCCGCCAACGATGTGAACCTGCGCGGCGCGACCGTCAGGAAAGGCGACGGCGTGTTGCTGGCGTATGCATCGGCCAATCGCGACCAGGACCATTGGGGACCGACCGCCGAGCAGTTCGACATCACCCGCGACGACGCTGCAAGTCACCTTGGATTCGGCGTGGGTGAACATTTCTGCATGGGGGCCGCGCTCGCTCGGCGCGAGGCGCGCTTGCTGCTGGACGAAATCGCCAAGCGCGCCAAAGGCATTCACGTTGTCGGCGAACGCGTGCCGCGGGCCTCTGCGCTGGTCCACACCCACGACCACTTGCCGGTGGTGCTGAACTACCGATGAGCGGACCCATGGACGGCGTGCGCGTCCTGGAGGTCGCGCAGTGGACGTTCGTTCCTGCGGCGGGTGCTGTGCTGGCCGACTGGGGTGCCGATGTGTTGAAGGTTGAGCACCCTCGCACCGGCGACTCGCAGCGCGGCCTGCGTCAGCTGGGCAACATCACCGTGGAAGGCCGGCGCAATCCCGTGATGGAGCACGCCAACCGGGGCAAACGGTCGATAGCGCTCGATGTTTCGACGCCTGACGGGCACGAGCTGCTGATGGATATTGCACGGACCAGCGATGTATTTCTCACCAATTTTCTGCCCGACGCCCGCAAGAAGCTCAAGATCGACGTCGACGACGTCCGGGCGGTCAACCCGAAGATCATCTACGCCCGTGGCAGCGCCTACGGTCCGCTCGGTGATGATGGCGCCAAGGGCGGCTACGACATGACGGGGTTCTGGAGTCGCGCCGCCGGCGCCGCCAGCACGACGCCCAGTGACCTCAATGGAGTAATCGCGCAACCGGGCCCCGCGTACGGCGATTCACTTGGCGGCATGACGATCGCTGGTGGCATCGCCGCGGCGCTATTCGAGCGCGAACGGACGGGCGTGGCACGCACAGTGGACATCTCGCTGCTCGGTGTCGGTGTGTGGGCGATGGGCGTGGCCGTCAACGCCGCCCTGGTCAGCGGCGAGCCGTGGGTGGCCAATCCGGCCGGTGCCAATGTGGCGCCGCACAATCCACTCACCGGTTTCTACCGGACCAGCGACAACCGGTTCCTGGGATTGTCTATGCTGCAGGCGTTTCGGTACTTCGCCGACTTTTGCGAACGGGTCGGAGTTCCCGAGCTTGCCGCCGACGAGCGATTCGCCAGCCATGAGCTGCTGACCGAGAACGCCCACGAGGCAACCGACGTGCTGCGTGTCGCCATCGCGGCGCACCCCCTTGAACACTGGCGTAAAGTGCTCGCGGACTTCGAGGGCCAGTGGGCCCCGGTCCTCAACACGGCCGAGGTGGCGACTGACCCGCAGGTGCGCGCCAATGGCGGCATCGTCACAATCGAGGGCGACGGCGAGCCGTTCGACTTGGTGGCCAGCCCGGTGCTGTTCGACGAGACGCCTTTGCATCTCGGTCCGTCGCCGGAGTTCGCCGAACACACCGAGGAGTTGATCCTCGAACTCGGTGACGATTGGGACCGAATCATCGCGCTCAAGGACAGCGGCGCCATCGGCTGACTGCGACGCCCACGCGGCCTACCGAGCGGCCAACTCGAGACGGTTCAGACGCCGGACCAAGATGCTGGGCAACCACTCCCCGACGTCGGTCGCCTCGATCCAGTTGGTGCGCGCCAGCAACATCCGGAACACGGCCTGGGCCTCCAATCGCGCCAGCGCGGCCCCCACACAGAAGTGGACCCCCTTGCCGAAGGTCGCGTGCCCTTTGGGGTTACCGCGGTCGAGGCGAAACTCGTTCGGCGCGTCGAAGTGGGCCGGATCGCGATTAGCCGCTCCCCACATCAGCAGCAGATGAGAGCCGGCGGCCACCTCGACTCCGCCAAGCGTGGTGTCGCGCATGACGTGTCGGTAGTGGCCACGAAACGGCGCCTCGCAGCGCAGTGCCTCTTCGATGAAGGCGCCCAGGGATTCTGGGTTGTCGCGAACCTGCTTTTGGATTTCGGGTCGGTCGGTGAGAATCCATGCCGCGCTTCCCAGAAGTGATGCCGTCGATTCGCCGGCGGCGCTGAATAGGGTCAGCATTATCCGGAGAGCTGGAGCTTGCTCAAGCTCTCCGGACGAACAGCGTGCGGCCAGGTCACTGATGAGACCGTGGTCGGAATTCCCGGCTGCCTTATCGAAATGCTCCATCACGTACGTGGACAGTTCGGCCGCTCCAGCCCAGGCGGCCTCGATCTGTGCCGGTGTGACAATCCCGTCGAGCAACGTCGTGGTGGCGTAGCCGAGGCGAATGAGGTCGTCGACGTCGTCGTCGGGCAGGCCCAGCAACCTGGCCACCACCATCATCGGAAGCCGGTTGGCCACAGCGCTCATCCATTCAATCTGACCGCCGCGCAGATGCTCGTCCCACAACCGATCAGCGGTATCGGCGGCGAACTCCTCGATGATGCGGACCCGCTTGGCGGACAAGTGCGGTAGCAAGATTTTGCGGTGCATCGCGTGCACCGGATCATCCGCGGTGGCCAACACGTGAGATTGATCCCCCGGCGAACCCAGCTCAAATGGGGTGACTGTCCCGTCGTCGTGATAGACCATGGTGGCCGTGAGGTTCGAAGAAAAATCGTCGACCCGTTCGACGGCCTCCATCACGGCATCCCAACCGCACACGGCGTAGAACGCCGAATTTCCGATGCGATGCACCGGCGCCACGGCACGCATCTGGTCATACAACGGATAGGGGTCTTGTACCGCGTCCGCGCCGAAGAACTGGATCGGATTATCAAGAACCGTCATGGGTTCACCGGCCCAGCACGGCGACGACGCAGGACCCGCCGCCGCCCATCGCCTGCGCCAGCCCGATCCGAGGATCGGGGACTTGCCGCGAATCCGCTTCGCCCCGAAGCTGACTGACAATCTCAGCTGCCTGTGCCAATCCGGTCGCGCCGAAGGCGTGGCCACGGGCGAGGCAACCGCCGTCGGTGTTCGTTGGTAAGCGGCCGCCCGACGCCAGGCCACCTGATTGGGCAAGGTCAGCCACTTCCTTGACGTCGGCGAGGCCCATCGCGATGAGCGCGGTGATCTCCTCGCTGGCGCACATGTCGTGCAGGGAGACAACCCCGATATCGGTTGGGACGACCTGCGCGGCATCGAAGGCCCGCTGAGCGGTCAGCGTGATCTGTGACGGAGGGCCGACACAGGGGCCCCTGACGGGCCACGTCGGATCCTGTGGCCAGCTTGTCTGCTCGATCGAGTTGACCGCCACCGATCGCGGTCGGTCTTCGCCCGTCACCACGATCGCGGCTCCGCCGTCCACCGAGGCGTGACACATCATCTTCGTCAGCGGCTCGGCGACCATGCGGGCAGACATCACCTGCTCGACCGTCACCTCGTCGTCGGTTCGGCGCGCCGCCAACGGATTCAGCCTCGCCTGGTTGTACGACTTGGCTGCGACGGCGCCGATTGCGTCCGGACCGCACTGGGCCTCGTAGAGCCACCGATTGGCCTCGATAGCATAGTGAATCTGCGGCGGGAAGCGGTCCCAGAAATCGACCGCGGCCGGTACCACCCCGCCGGGTTCGAGAGCCGTCGTCTTCTCGTAGCCGATCGCCAGCGCCGTGCGGCAACGGCCCGACGCGACCGCCCAGACGGCGTGCCGTAACGCGACCATGCCTCCCGCTGAGGCGCTTTCGATTGCGGTCACGGGAATTCCGGTGCGGCCCAAGCGATGCGCCACCTTCAACCCTGTCTGGGGCGGTGCCATCGAACTGGAAGTGAAGACCTCGCCGACGGCGTCATAGTCGAGACCGGCATCTGCAAGCGCTTTCTCGGCGGCCGTAACACCGAGATCGGCCAGCGCGGTATTACCATACTTGCCGAACGGGGTGACGCCGACTCCGGCAATGCGTACACCGGTCATGTCGGATCCCCTTCGAACAACACAGTTGCGGTGTCACCCAAGGTCTTTTCGACTACACGACCGACTGTGCCCGGTTCCGGCCTCGGACCCGATACCAGCACCTGAAGCCGCCCGTCGGGAGTGTCCACCCATGCCACGCTGTAGCCGTCCTGGCCATAACCGGGGATCGGCGATTTCGTCGGGACGAAGGTCGAGGCCCACACTGTCGCGGTCGGGTCACCGGGCATTGGTCATCCTTTCCTGACGAGCGTTTGCATTGCCCAACGCCGGCGGCGGCGCCAGCGGAATGGCGCCCAGGCCCGCGAATCGCCATGGCAGCCCGACCAATCGGGCGGTACCGATCTCGGGGTCGGGATGAGTGATTTCGGGGAAGAATCCGCGGGCCACGAGATGCTCGTCGGCCACCAGTTCCTCGGCGCGTTGCACCGGTTGGGCGCGCACCCCCGCGGCGGTCAAGCGCGCGGCCACGTCGTCAGCCGACGCAGCGGCGATCAGCGCTGCCAGTTGCTCGGTTACCACGCCGTGCGGCGAATCCATCTGCGCTTTGAGGAAGCCCGCTAAACACTCCCAGTCACTGGGCTCAACGAGTTCAACAGCTACAAAGCGGCCGTCGCGGCTTCGGTACACCCCGCGGTGCGAGGCAGACGCGTTGTCGTCCACCGGCTCTTCGGCGACAGAGGCCGCACCGACGAACTCGGCCACCGTCGACGCGACCACCTCGGCCATGGACAGATCGATCACCGCTCCGGTATCGCGGGCGGGCCCGATGGCCCACGCGGCTATCACCGTGGCGGCCACCACCGAGGACAGCGGGTCGGCGAGGACCGTACCGAGCCGCGCGGGTGACCCGTCGGAGCCGATGGTCAGGCCGGCCAGACCTCCGTAGGACTGAACGTTGTTGGCGTACACGCGGTATCCCGCCATGGGCCCAGTCGCCCCGAAGCCCGACACCCGAACCGCGAGCCGGCCCGAGCCGGCAACCGCCGTAGGATCCACATCCAGCCGGGTCAGTCGGGACGCGCCGACGTTCTCGATAAGCACGTCGGAGTCGGCCAGCGCCGCGGCGACATCCTGCACCGCTCGGCCAGGCTCGATCAGAACGCTCCGCTTGGAATGGTTGGCCACCGCGAAATAGGCGCCGCGCTCGACACCTGGTTGACCCCCGGCGAAGGGGCCGATGCGTCGATAAATGTCGAGTCGCTCAGGGTCTTCCAGCCTCAACACCCGGGCTCCCATGGCGCCGAGCAGCGCCCCGGTGATCGGTCCGGCCAACACGTGGGTCAGCTCGGTGACCATCAGGTCGGTCAAGCGACCGGTGCGTCGGTGATCGGATCGCCCACCCGTGTGCACCAGCCATGGCGGGTCCAATACGGACACTGCCATACCGCGAAGTTCCGTCGTCGAAATCGCGCCGCGAGAAGCGAACTGGGGCGAGGTCAGGATTTCCGCGGGAGCATTGACCGGTGTCGACGGCACACCGTTGGCCTGCAGCAGCGCTGCGCACGCTTCTTTGTCATGCCTTGCCGCCCACGCACGGACATGTTCATTGATCAGGTCGGCATGGTCGATCCGGGCGTCTCGTTCGTCGAGCCCCTCGGCCCACGCCGGATGGCCCAGTGCGGCGAGCAGGCCCCGCCACTGGTGGTTTTCCACCGCGGTGATGCGAACCATCCCGTCGCGGCACCCGAACAAACCCGACGGCGCGACATAGCGGCCGCTGCCCGCCTTGCCCGGGCACGAGTAGAGCACATGAGCGCACTCTGGCAGAGCCGCGGTGAACGCCACTGCCTCCTGAACCGATACGTCGACGAATACCGATGCTTGTGTAGAGTTGCGCTGATCGAGGCCGTGCAACGCGGCCAACGCCGCGGCCGCGCCCGCCGCCTTGAGCGCGACATAGCCCGGGGCGGGCACCGGCGCTCCGTCGGCTCCCTCGATCGTGGCGAGCAGCCCGCCGGCAGCCTGAGCGATGAGTTCACCGCCCCGCTGAGACGACCGCGGTCCATCGAGTCCGAAGGGGCTGACAGTCACCACAACGGCGTTGTCGGCCATGGGTGGGTCCACGGCGGCGTTGTGGTCCACGATCACGATGTCGTGTTCATTGATCAGTGCCGACAGGTCCGGTGGCGATCCGACGATTCGCTTGCCGCGATCGAGGGTCAAGTCGACGGCCGCGACGGGCCCCGCTGGGGTGCTGAGCACGGGTCCAACCCGGCCGGTCGTTTTTACCTCGGACACCTTGGTGACGGCAGCACCGAGGCTAGCCAGCAGGGCCGTCGCCGCCGAACCGGCTATTCCGTCGCCGATTTCGAGGATGTTGATTCCTGATAAGAACGGAATTCGATCGGTAGCGTTCACTTTCCACGCTCCTCGTTGGCGGCGGAGCGATGCCGGCCGTTGAGCCAGCGCGTGACCGCGTCGCGGTGATGTGCGCGGCCTCCGAGCCCCGCCGCAGCACTCGCCGCGCGGCGAAGGTGAACGTGGGCGTGGTGCTCCCAGGTGTAGGCGATGCCGCCGAACACCTGGGTCGCGCCCTCAGGGACGGCGCGTAGCGAGTCGATACCCCAATATGCAGCTAGCGATGCCAGCGCCGCAGCGTCGGGATGCCCGTGCTGGCACGCGTCGGCGGCGCGGTTGACCAGGGCCCGTCCGACTTCGATCGCGCACCGCTGATCGACGAGGCGGTGCTTGACCGCCTGGAATGCACCAATCGGATGGCCAAACGCGGTGCGCTGCTTGGCGTATTCGACCGCGGCTTCGTTGGCGGCCGAGGCGATGCCGACCAGTTCGGCTACCTGAGCGACCAGTGCACGCATTGTCGCGCCGTGATAGCGGACCTCGGCTGGCTCACCCGACTCGATGACATCAATCGGCGCTTCCTGCAGGGAGATTCGGGCAGCAGGGTTGTGATCCAGTGGGGTGACCGGTTCGCATGACACGCCTGCGCCGGTCGGGTCGACCACACCCAGAACAGCCTGGTCGTTCGTGCCGGCACAGACCAGGAGCCTGGTCGCAACCGCAGCGAAGGGCACAAGCGGCCATACTCCGGAGATGTTGCCTGCATCGGTGAGTTCACCGCACTCGGGTAGCACCAGGCTGATGCCGTCCGCGCGCCGATCCTCGCACCAGCCTGCGGCAGCCGCTGCGCCCAGCGGGACCGGGGCCGCTGCCGCGCCTGCCGCCTCGGCCAGCACACACAACTCACGAAGACCCTCGCCTCCCCCGCCGCCCGCATCGCTCACCAAAACATCGGGCCATCCCAACTCGGCGATGGTCTGCCACAACGCCGGGTCGAAGGCCGGGCCGGGCCCGTCGAGCAGGCTCCGGAATGCCTGCGGCGACCATGCCCGCCGCAGGATATCGTCGGCCGACTCGCGCAGCCGGGCCAGTTCTGCTGCGGTGTCGGCGATCTCGGTCAACGACGACAGGGCGTCAGCAGTCACGGGGCAGCCCCAGCAACTTCTCGCCGATCACATTGCGCTGGATTTCCGATGTGCCCGCGCCGAAGGTCGCGGCCCGCATCAACAAGTAGCTCTGCGCGACATTGCCATTCTTGACCGCCCCCACCGAGCCGCGCTCCAACGTGCCGGCGGGGCCGGCGAGTTCCAACCCGAAATTCGCCATCGCCTGGTCGACCTCCGAGGTCAGCAACTTGGCCACCGACGCCTCCGGGCCGGGGCTGACACCACGGACGCCCGCGGCGGTCGCCTGTGCCGAAATCTGCCGAAGCGCCTCCACCTGCGCGGCGAATCCAACGATCCGATCGGCGACATAGCTGTCGTTAAATCCGTTGCGGGCCAGCGCATTCTTCTCCTGCGCCATTTTGACCAGGATCGCAAGCCGCCGCTCGATGCGATGAGTGCGACTCTGGCCCACACGCTCGAAGCCCAGTGTGGACTTGGCCACCTTCCAACCGCCGTTCAACGGCCCGAGAACATTGACGAGCGGCACACGCACCGAATCGAAGAACACCTCATTGAACTCCGACTGACCGGTGATCTGCCGTATCGGGCGCACCGCTATTCCGGGGGTTCCCAACGGCACCAGGACGTAACTGATTCCATGGTGCTTATCCGCTGTCGGATCGGTACGCGCCAGAATGTAGATCCAGTCCGCGTATTGGGCCTTCGAAGTCCAGATCTTCTGACCGGTGATCACCAATTCGTCGCCGTCGATATCGGCCTTTGTCTTCAGCGCAGCCAAATCGCTGCCGGCCTCGGGCTCACTGAAGCCCTGACACCACACCTCTTCCCCGGACAGAATCTTGGGCAGATATCGTGCGCGCTGCTGGTCGTTACCCCACTGAATGATGGTGGGCCCCAACTGATTGACGGCGCTCCGATTAATGGGCTCGGGCGCGCGGGCGGCAGCCATCTCCGCGTTGAAGATCAGCTGCTGCACGGGTGTGGCGGCGCGGCCGCCGAACTGCACGGGCCAAGAGATCGCGGCCAGACCGGCGTCGTAAAGCCGTCTCTGCCACAACCGCATTCGGTCCAGGCGGTCGGTCTCGTTACCTCCGGGACCCAGGACCTCAGACGTCAGCGCTGATGCGAGAAAGGCGCGGACCTCATCGCGGAACTCGCGATCAGAGTCGGCGAGGATGACGCCATAGTCTGGCTCGGTCACGCTCCACCGCGAAGGATCGAGGCCATCCGCACCTTCATGTCCCCGTACGTGATCGCCGTGGCACCTGCCTTCGGCGCGCGGCCGGCGTCTACCTTCGGGGCGGACAGATCCAGGCCGGCGATCTTCCCACGCAATGCCGCAACGGTGCAGTTCGCTCTTCCGAGTCGCTCAACGCCCGTGTAGCCGAAAGCACGTGCGGCGTTACGCCACGTGATCGCTTCGACCTCCTCAGCGCTGCAGCCCTGCAGCTGGGTAGCGAGCTGCTCGGGCGCGTCGGGCCAACTACTGTCCGAGTGCGGGTAGTCCATCTCCCAACAGATGGTCTCCACCCCGATACGCTCGCGCATCTCGATGCCCACGCGGTCACGGATGAAACACGACATGAAGTTGCGCCGGAATACGTCGGTGGGGCTCAGGCCATCACCGAGATCGTCTCCGGTCCACGCCCGCTGGCGGGAATAGATGTCCTCGAATCGCTCTAACAGGAACGGAATCCAGCCGATGCCGCCCTCAGATAGGGAGAACTTGATAGTTGGAAACTTCGTGAGGACCGGGGAGAACAGCAGATCGGCCGTGAACCGCTGGGTGTCAAGGGGGATCATCGCGTTGTACGCCAGGTAGGTGGTCAGGTCGGACGGCACGGGCATGCCGCCGCCCGTGCCGATGTGGATGTTCACCACGCTGTTCTCTTCGCACAGCGCCTCCCACAGCGGGTCCCAGTGCGGGTCCTGCCACGGCGGCTGGCCGTAGTTGCCGATGTGCTGCGGTGCCGTCACCGCCCGGCAGCCCAGCCCCGCCAGCCGATGCACCTCGGCCGCGGCCAGCGCCGGATCCCACAGCGGCAGAATGCCCATCGGGATGAACCGGTCGGGATGACGGCCGCACCAGTCCTCGATGTGCCAGTCGTTGTAGGCGCGGACCATCACCTCGGAGACCGCACGGTCACCCCGGTACGTGAACAGCGCGCCGGAGATGGTGGGAAACGACGGAAAACATAGCGAAGCCAACACGCCGGACGCGTTCATGTCGTTCACCCGCGCGTCGACGTCGTAACAGCCTGCCCGCATGTCGCTGAATCGCGAGGGCTCAAATCCCCACTCATCGTTGGGCCGGCCCGCGACCGCGTTGAGTCCGATGTTGGGCAGTTGCAGACCGTCATACTCCCAAAAACACACGCCATCGGCGTCCTCGACGATGCGCGGAGCGTCGTCGGCGAAACGGCGTGGCACCCGCTCAGCGAACATGTCGGGCGGTTCGACGGTGTGGTCGTCCACGCTGATCAGCACCAGATCGAGAGGATCAATCACCTGATGCATTTTAGACTAATTAACAGATTATGTCTAAGTGTTCTATCCGTGCGCGCGCTCGTTGGCGAACTCCTGCACCCAGCCCGCCATCAAGCCATAGACGGCCTCCATGGCATCGCGCGCGGCGGCATCATCACCAATCGGCTCATAGTCGATGTCCCAGACGACGATCGATTCCCCAACGGCATCCGTGCTTTCGGAGACGGTGTTGACCGCCACAAATCGGCTGACCGGCATCGGATTGTTGGCGATCTCGTAGGATAACGCGCGCTCATCCGGTTTGATCCAGATGAGTGTCTCGATTACCGGCTTCTCACTGCTTGCGGCGATGAACCGTCGCATGCCTGGTCCTTCGCCCTCGACCCGGACATCGCTGGGCCCGGGGATCCAATCGACGTTGCCGAAGTCAGCCAGGACTGCCCAAACTGCGTCCGGCGATGCTGCGAGCTGCTTGGTGACCGTGAACGATGGCATTCGCTGAAGGTACCACCACGATGTAACAGTTGATCGACTACTGTTTCTATGTACTGCGCGCGAAGGAGGGTGATATGAGCGCCGACGCCCCCGCCGAAGGCGAATACGAGGTCGATGACGACTGGGTCCGTTATGAAGTCGTCGAACCGCACATCGCCCAGATCACCATCAACCGGCCGGACCGTCGCAACGCAATCCTGTCGCCCGACATGCACAACCTGTTCAAGGAGCGGCTGACCCGCGCCGAAGACGATGATGAGGTCAAAGTCGTCGTCCTCCTGGCCGAGGGCAAGGACTTCTGCAGCGGCGACGATGTCCGCCGGCTCCCAGTGGAGCAAGCAGGGCTGACCAAGGGGAAGCGGTTGCCACAGACCGCACGCCTGGGCAACGCGCGACGTCTACACCGGCACCTCACGAACTGGCTGGAGTTTCCCAAGACCGTGATCGCGGCCTGCCAGGGCGCCACCCTGGGCGCCGGAATGAACCTCGCTCTCGCCGCTGACATTCTGGTTGTCTCCGACGACATGTATCTCGCCCGCCCGCAGGCGCGCATCGGGTTCGCAGGATTCTCCACAGCTATGCCGTTGGCGCTACTCAAGTTAGGACCTAATCGCGGCTACGAGGCGATGATCACCGGCCGCAAGGTGACGGCGGCCGAGCTGCGCGAATGGGGCGTGGCCGCGTCAGTGGTGCCCGCCGAGTCGTTGCGCAACGAAGCCATGCGATACGCCCACGCGATAGCCCATCACTCAGCCGACGGGTTGATGGTGGGAAAGCACGCGCTGATCGCGTTCTGGCACGCAGTCGGAATGGCACAGTTCGGCGACTGGGTTCCGATGGGCCACACCGTGTTCAGCAACCTGTCCTGGCGTGATGACGAGTTCAACTTCATGAAGGAACGTAGTTCTCGCGGCGGCCGGGAGGCCATGGCCGAGCTCGAGCGCCGCTATTGCGAGTGGGGATTCGAATAGATTCGCAAATGCAACACATACACAGATTTTGTATTGGTGTTCTGTATGCTGAGGCAAACGGCACGGGGAGCTGAATGACGATGGGTGTGCTTGACGGTCGTACTGCACTGGTAACCGGCGCGGGACGTGGAATTGGGGCTGCGGTCGCCGAGGGCCTGGCAGCCGAGGGTGCGACGGTCCTGGTGTCGGATGCCGGAGTCACCGTCGATGGGACCGGCCATGACGCGGGGCCGGCCGAAAGTGTGGCCGCGGCGATCGCGAGCCGCGGCGGCAAGGCGTTCGCCGATACCACCGACATCACCGACTTCGCCGCGTGCGCGGATCTCATCGACCGCGCCGCCGAAACGCTCGGAGGCTTGGACGTCGTCGTGAACGCCGCGGGAATCCTGCGCGACGGCATGGTATTCAAGATGAGCGAACAGGACTGGGACGCAGTGGTCTCGGTACACCTCAAAGGCACTTTCAATGTCACCCGCCACGCGGCGGCATGGTGGCGCGAAAACCGAGGCGGGCAGTACCGACTGATCACGTTCACGTCGATGTCGGGACTGCAGGGCGCCCCCAGCCAGCCCAACTACGCTGCCGCGAAGATGGGCATAGTTGGCTTGACGTTCTCGTGCGCCAACGCGTTACGCAACTATGGGGTGCGTTGCAACGCAATCGCGCCGATCGCCGGCACCCGCATGACCCAGGGCATCAAGGGTGGTGGGAGCATGGACTACTCGGATTCCAACGTCCGCCTGTCGCCCAAGAACTGCGTGCCGCCCGTGGTGTATCTGGCCAGCGCGCAATCTGATTGGCTTAACCGGCGCGTCATCTTCGCCGGGAACGGCCGCATCAGCCTGATGTCCAACCCGGTCGTCGAACGCGAAATCGTGTCGACATCGGGAACCTGGGATATCCCGACTGCTTTCGCCGAGATCGAGACGTCGTTCAAGGAAGCCGTCCTGTATCCCAACATCTTCGACAAGCCACCCGCCAGCTGAGACGGAGAGGGTGATCATGACCGAGCTTGCCACCGAGCGGGTGCCCAAAAAGTATGTCTGCGGTGAGACGTTCGTGCCGAAGAGTAGGTATGTTGATCCGGAGTTCCTGCAACTCGAGTTGGATCGATTATTCACCCAAGTTTGGCAGCCTGCGTGTCGCGAAGAGGAAATCCCCTCCCCCGGTTGTTATTACGAGTACACGATCGGGCGGCAATCCATCGCCGTGGTGCGCCAGAAGGATGGCGGGATCAAGGCGTTTCACAACGCTTGTGCGCACCGTGGGATGAAAATCGTCCGCGGCAGCGGATGTGCGCAGGACAAGGAGTTGCGCTGTGGGTTCCACGGTTGGCGTTACAGCTTAGACGGACGGTCATCGTTCGTCCCTTGCCGTGACGAATTCGCCTCCCGCCCACGCGAACAATGGAACCTGCGGCCCGTCGCCGCCGGCACGTGGGGCGGGTGGGTGTTCGTGAGCATGGCGGAGAACCCGCCGGATCTGCTCGAATGGCTGGACCCGCTGCCGACGGCGCTGGCGCCATTTCGGTTGCAGGACATGCGCTACCGCTGGCGCAAGCGCACCTTCCTGCCTGCCAACTGGAAAACGGTTGTCGACGCATTCATCGAGGGCTACCACACTCCTGGCACCCACCCGCAAACGATGCGATCCGCGGAGGGCCCGCGGCCATCGGCAGCGCCCGCCGCCCCGCAGGAGTACGTCTACGCGCCTTACACGCCAACGATCACCTACAACAACCACTCTCGGTTCGTCTACACCCAGCGTCCCGAACACGCCAGTCGCGACAGCGCGCGCCAGGAACTGGCGGCACGACCGGAGGTATTCGCAAATTCGATGCAATACCAATACCTAGAGGTCGGCTCGCTGGTCACCGAACGCGACTACCGTGCCGCGCAAAAACTGGCGACGCAGGAGCCCAGCGAAGTCCCGCCGTTCGTGCTCTATCACCAGTTGTGCGAGGAACTCGCACGCGCGGAAGGCGTCGACTTTCCGCAGATGTCGATGGAGCAGTACTTCGCGGGCAACGGCGACTGGCATGTGTTTCCCACCATGGTCATCCTCGTCGAGAAGTCCTGCCTGCTCGGATACCGCATGCTGCCGAATGCCGAAGATCCGAATCGGTGCACGTTCGAAATGTTCTCGTTGGAGCATTTCGCACCCGGAGAGGTTCCCCAGACACATTGGCAAGTGTTCGAGCGATGGCAGGATCACGACGCCTGGGGCGAGTTGCCCTCGCAGGACTTGAAGAACATCGGAGCCATTCACGCGGGCATGCATTCGGCGGGCTTCGACGGACTCTGGCTGAACACCGCCCAGGAGATGTCGATCCGGAACGAGCACGCGATCGCCGACAGATACCTGTTCGGTTCGGGCAACTCAGACGAGTAGATGATTCCTGCCGCGCCGAACCGAGGGCGGCCCAGTAAAGATCCAGGTATAACACTCGGCCGTTTCGTGCAACCGAGCAAATGGGCCGCTCAAGAGCGCCCTTACCCATGGTGGAGCTGCCGGGAATCGAACCCGGGTCCTACGGCATTCCCTCAAGGCTTCTCCGTGCGCAGTTCGCTATGCCTCTGCTCGGATCTCCTGGTCACGCGAACAAGCCAGGATGACGATCCCAGTCGCTGTTGGTGTCCCGATGAGTCCCGCGACCGAACTCATCGGTGGATCCCTCTAGCTGACGCCAGGGTCCGGGTCGAGGGCTTTCCCGGTCTGACGGACTAGCTGTCGCTTAGGCAGCGAGAGCGTAGTCGCGCTGATGTGAATCGGCGCTTATCTGTTTGCAACGACGCTTACGGTGGTCAGTTGCCTGCACCGGCACGCTTCCCTTGATTCGATGCGCGAAGTCGAAACCTTTCAGCCCCTCGCACCCCGCCGACTTTCGGCAGGAATATCAATGGTACCTGGCTATCAACCAGCGGCAACGGGATTATCTTCCCCGCCACGCTGCGATCAGATCACGAAGTTGAGGTGCTCGACGACCTGCTTGGCCACGCCTTTGTCCCCGTCGAGCTCGATGTCCTTGGCACGCGTGGGACACATCGGGCGGCCACCGGTGAGCCTGGTGAACTGCAACCCGTCCAGACGGATGGTCGCGGTCGGTTCTTGGCCACCGAAGTCGTCGACCACCGCGGCCCGGCCGTCGACGCTGACCCGGATGGTGCGGGCAAGCGGGCCGGTGAGGTCGAACTGGATGCGTGAACCCTCGGGCGCCTTGGCCAGCTTGCCCACGACGTAGCCCATCGTGGCGGCGATCTCATCCACGGCGAGCGACGCCGCGGGGCGGGTCAGTTCGTCGTCGGACGGCGGCCGGTCCAGCGCCACCCGAATGTCTTGTTCATGCATCCAGCAGTCGAATACGCGGATCCGCATGAATCGGCCGTAGGAGTCCGGGCCCGTGGGAGTCATCGTCACCGCGTCCCACTCCTCGCCGGACAGGCCCGTCAGCGCTTCGCGCCGATCGTTGGTGATCGCCCTGAAGCTCTCCAAAACGTCGGCGTCGGCGTGCGCGCTCAGATGGCGAACCCAGCACTCGTTCATCACCCCGACGTCGTTGCGCACGTGTTCCAGCGTCGAGACATCGATATCGGGCTGGGGTGCGGCGATGCCGGCGAGAAACGACTCGGTGCCGACCATGTGCGCCACCAGGGCCTTGACGTCCCAGCCCGGCAGCGGACTGGCCGCTCGCCACTGCGCTTCGGACAGCCCGGCCAGCAGCGCGTCGATGTCGTCCCACACCGCGAAGAGGCCGGAGAGCACGGCGGACTTGTCGAGTCTGGTGACGGGGCGATCGGCCATGGTCGTCGATCGTAGGCCGATCAATCAAGCATGGGGCCGTCAGGCCGAGGCGATCATCGCCACGGAGCCCATGGCCAGCACCATGCCGATCCCCTGCAAGCGGGTCACCCGCTCGCGCAGCACCACCATCGCCAGCACCACCGTCGCGGCCGGATACAGCGAGATCAGGATGCTGGCCAACGACAGCAGCCAGGTGTGCAACGCCGCCAGCATGGTGATGTTGGCGAAGATGTCCAGCAACGCGACGGCCACGGCCAGTTTGAGCGGCCGTCCGCGCGGCATCGCCAAGTTCTGGCTGGTTTTGGCCATGGCGAAGACCACCAGGCTGGCCGCCACCCGAGCGAAGACCAGCGGCCAGAGTTTGCACACGTGCGGCGCCTGGTGCAAGAACACCAGATTCAAGCCCATCGCCGAGCCCGCAACTACTGTGAGCCAGGCCACTTTTGGCGTGAACCGATACGGCGTCCCCTCCACGGGGGCCTCCCGGCTGACAAGCATCACGGCAGCCAGCGCCAGGACGACCCCCACCAGGGCCGCCTGACCGGGCCGCTCCCCGAGGGCCATGCCGACCGCCACCGGCACCGCGGCGTTGAGCACGGCCGCCAACGGCGAGACGACCGAAATCGGCCCGGAACCAAGTGCGGCGAAGAACGCCCACATGCCGAAGGCCATGCCGATGCCGTACAGGCACCCCCACAGAACGGCACCCACATGGATAGGACCGCCGACGAAGACGGCCATCACGCCCAATATCAGCGTTTCAATCGGATAAGCGACCAGCATTACACGCAGCGCGGCCACTCGCCGCGCTGCCACGCCGCCCACGAAATCGCTGACGCCGTACGTAACGGCAGACAGCTGGGCGTAAGCCGCCCCGATCAGGTCATGCCCTTTGCTCGTCGCCCCATTTCACGGACCACCTCACGCTGTGCATCACGCTGCGCCATATCCTGGCGCTTGTCATAAGCTCTTTTGCCGCGAGCAAGGGCGAGCTCGACTTTGACCTTGCCCTCCGAGAAGTACAGAGACAGCGGCATCAAGGCGAGGTTACCATCTCGTATCTTGCCCACCAGCCTGTCGATTTGTTGCCTATGTAACAACAACTTTCGGTTGCGACGTGGCTCATGATTGGTCCAGCTACCGTGCTGATACTCCGGAATGTACAAATTGCGCAACCAAACTTCGCCGTCGTCGATCGTTGCGAACGCGTCAGCCAACGATGGTTGGCCCAGGCGAAGGCTTTTGACCTCGGTGCCCTGCAAAGACACTCCGGCCTCGAACAACTCGATGATCGAATAGTTATGCCGCGCTTTGCGATTGGTGGCGATGATTTGTTTGCTGCCACCTTTGCCGCCCGCCGCCTTTGCGCGGCCGGAACCCTTGGCCACAGCTAACGCCGGATGTAGAGGCGCAAGGTCGCGTACCCCGTCACCGCAGCCATCGACACGCCGAGCAGGAACAGCCACGGCGAGATGTAGAGGATGTCGGCATAGTCGACCTTGGCGATCAGATGTGCTTGATAGAACTGACTCAGCGCATTGTCCAGGAACAGAGCCCGGACCAACATGAGGCCGACGACGGCGATGGCCACACCGACGGACGCGGCGAGCATCGCCTCCACCAGGAACGGCAGCTGGGTGTACCACCGGCTGGCGCCCACCAGCCGCATGATTCCGATCTCGGTGCGACGGGTGTACGCGGCGACCTGCACCATGTTGGCAATCAACAGGATTGCTCCGACGGCCTGCACCAGGGCGACGGCGAACGCGGCATCGCGCAGCCCGTCCAGCACGGCGAACAGCCGGTCGATGAGGTCCTTCTCGTTGAGGATGCTGCGCACCCCGGGCTGGCCCTGCATCGCGGCATCGAACTCCGCGTGCTGTTCGGGATTGTTCAATTTGACGATGAACGAGGCAGGAAACGAGTCCTTACCCGCCACGTCCTTGAACTCCGGGAACTTCTTGATGGCGTCGTTGTAGGCGTCCTGCCGATTGACGAAGCGCACCGACTTGACGTCTTGCCGCGCATCGATCTTGTCGCGCAACCCTTTACACGGCGCGGACGCACACGTGGTGTCGTTGGCCGAGATGTCGTCGGTCAAAAACACCTGCGTCTCGACGCGGTCGAGGTAGATCTCGCGCGAGTTGTCGGCCAGCCGGACCACCAGCAGGCCCCCGCCGAACAGGCCGATGGAAATCGCGGTCGTCAGGATCATCGCGGCCGTCATCGTGACGTTGCGACGAAAGCCGGTCAGGACCTCGTTGAGTAGGAAACCGAAGCGCACTTAGCGGTCCATCCCGTAGATGCCGCGCTGCTCGTCGCGAACCAGCCTGCCCAGCGACAGCTCGACGACGCGCTGACGCATCGAGTCGACGATGTGGTGATCGTGCGTCGCCATCAACACCGTCGTCCCCGTGCGGTTGATCCGCTCCAACAAATCCATGATGTCCTTACTGGTATCTGGGTCGAGGTTGCCCGTCGGCTCGTCGGCCAGCAGGACGAGCGGCCGGTTGACGAACGCGCGGGCGATCGCCACCCGCTGCTGCTCGCCGCCGGACAACTCGTGGGGCAACCGGTTGGCTTTGCCGGACAGTCCGACGGTATCGAGCACCTCCGGCACCACCCGGTTGATCGCGTCGCTTCGTTTGCCGATCACTTCCAGCGCGAACGCGACGTTCTCGTAGACCGTCTTTTGCTGGAGCAGGCGGAAGTCCTGGAAAACGCAGCCGATCACCTGGCGCAGCTTCGGGACGTGACGACCGCGCAGCTTGTTGACGTGGAACTTCGAGACCCGGACGTCACCGCTGGTCGGGTTCTCCGCACCGAGCAGCAGCCGCATGAACGTGGACTTACCCGACCCCGACGGGCCGATCAGGAAGACGAATTCACCCTTGTCGATCTTGACGTTGACGTCCTCCAGCGCCGGGCGCGCCGACGCTTTGTACTTCTTACTGACATGGTCCAGGGTGATCATCACGGCACGCCAGTGTAGCGGTGAATTTCGCTGGCAGGCGAAGTCAACTGGCCGGCGGCCGCGAAGTCGGCACCGGACCGGGCCCCGGCTGCGGTTGCGGCGGCGGCGACGGGGTGGGGCTCGAGCTGGGCGGGCAGAACGGGGCCGGCAAGACGCACGGGAGCTGTGGCAGCTGGAACGGCGGCGTGGTCGTTGTCGTCGTCGTCACCGGTGGGGGCGGCGGGGGCGGAGGCGGCGGCGTGCTCGTCGGGGTCGGTGTATAGGTGACGGTCGTCGGCGGTGTCTGCACGCGGCTGCGCGGCACCCAGGTGTAGTTGGGGTCGGGCACGAAGCCCGGCGGCACCACTTGCTGGGCCGGAGGCTTGGGGGCCGGTTCCGGGCGGTAGGTGTCGTAGACCCACCACACCACGAAGAAAGCGACGATCAACACGAAGGTCGACGTGCGCATCCGCCCGCCGAAGATGTGCTTCGGCCAGCGATGCTCCGCATCCGTGTCGTCGCCGCGCTTCTCAAGGATGTTCAGGGTGAACTTCAACGCTTCTGCCCCGCACCTTGGACTTCATCGGCTTGCTGTCCGGCTGCCTCGGCGGCCTCGGCGGCCGGAACCGACGGGTCTTCCACCAGGCCCACCGTCGCGTCGGCCGCGGTCACGATCCCGACTCGGGCCAGCGCCCGGATGACCAGCACCCGTAGCTGCCGGCCGACCTCGAACTGCTTGCCGGGAAGGGTGCGTGCCACCATGCGCAGGGTGACGGTGTCGACCTCGATGCTCTCCACCCCCATCACGGTGGGGGCGTCCAGCAGCAACTGGCCCAGCACCGGGTTGTTCATCGCGCGGTCGCATTCCTGATGCAGGACCTCGTTGACCCGGTTGAGGTCGGCGCTGGTCGACACCGGGATGTCCACCACCGCGCGCGCCCAATCCTTGGACAGGTTGACCACCTTGACGATCTGCCCATTGGGAATCGTCAGCACCTCGCCGTCCGGCGAGCGCAGCCGGGTCACCCGCAACGTCACGTTCTCGACCGTGCCGGTCGCTTCGGTTGCGGAAACGACGGTAAGAGTGACCAGGTCGCCGAACCCGTATTGCCGCTCCACCAGGATGAAGAAGCCGGACAGCAGGTCGCGGACCAACTGTTGCGCGCCAAAACCCAGCGCGGCGCCCACCACGGTGGCCGGCGCTACCAGACCCCCGACCGAAAACTGCAGCACGTTGGCGATCTGCATGATGACCCAGATGCCGATGATGACGACCGAAACCCAGGAGATCACCGACGCCAGGGCCTGCCGGTGCTTGGACGCCTCCGAGCGCACCAGCGCGTCGCTCTCGGCGAAGCCCAGGTTGAGCTGATGGGTCACCTGCTGCGCGACCCAGTTGACGAACCGGGCGGCCAGCATCGCGGCGATCAGGACCATGACGATCCGCAGACCCCGGGTGATGATCCACTCACCGAGCTCGCCCCGCCAGAAGTCGTGCCAGCGGTGCGTCATCGATGCGGCGAGAATGTGTGTGTTATTCGTCATCTTTTCGGTTGCGCCAACGGATTCCCGCTTCCAGGAATCCGTCGATGTCTCCATCCAGGACGGCCGCAGGATTGCCAACCTCGTACTCGGTCCGCAGGTCCTTGACCATCTGATAGGGCTGCAGAACGTAGGAGCGCATCTGGTTGCCCCATGAACTGCCACCTTCGCCTTTTAACGCGTCTAACTCAGCGCGTTCTTCGGAACGCTTGCGCTCCAATAGCTTTGCCTGAAGCACTCGCATCGCCGAGATCTTGTTCTGCAACTGCGATTTTTCGTTCTGGCAAGTCACGACGATACCCGTTGGGATGTGGGTTAAACGTACCGCAGAGTCGGTGGTGTTGACCGACTGGCCTCCCGGCCCACTCGAACGGTAAACGTCAACGCGCACATCGCCTTCCGGTATATCGATGTGGTCGGTGGTCTCGACCACCGGAAGCACCTCGACTTCAGCGAAAGAAGTCTGGCGCCGACTTTGATTGTCAAACGGGCTGATTCGCACCAGCCGGTGCGTGCCCTGCTCCACGGAGAGCGTGCCGTAGGCGAACGGGGCGTGCACGGCGAACGTCGCGCTCTTGATGCCGGCCTCTTCGGCGTAGGACGTATCGAATATCTCCACCGGATACTTGTGCTGTTCAGCCCACCGGATGTACATCCGCATAAGCATCTCGGCCCAGTCGGCGGCGTCCACTCCACCGGCGCCGGAGCGAATGGTGACCAGGGCCTCGCGTTCGTCGTAATCGCCCGACAGCAAAGTGCGCACCTCGGTGGCTTCGATGTCCGCGCGCAGCGCCTTCAGCTCGGCATCGGCCTCGGTGAGCGCCTCGTCGGCGCCTTCGCCCTCCTCGGCCGCCAGCTCGTAGAGCACCGGCAGGTCATCCAGCCGCCCACGCAGCTCCTCGACCCGGCGCAGCTCACCCTGGGCGTGCGACAACTCACTGGTCACCCGTTGGGCACGGGCTTGGTCGTCCCACAACTGGGGATCGGATGCCTCGTGTTCAAGCTTCTCGATGCGGGTGCGCAGACCGTCCACATCGAGCACCCGCTCCACCGTGGTCAGGGTGGCGTCGAGTGCGGCGATATCGGCTTGACGGTCGGGTTCCACAGCCGACAACGTTACCCGGGGGTCCCCAAGCGGCTCAGGTCGCAGCGAGTGTCCAGGTCACGACCAGCGGTCATGCGTTTAGCATCGAGTCACGATCATGTGCGCCCCGCTTTGCGCGCGACAGCCCCTGCGCGCATTCGGGCCCGAATAGAAGGTCGAGAATGCGCCCTTACCACGTTGCAATCGTTGGCTCCGGACCGTCGGGCTTCTTCGCCGCATCCTCCTTGTTGAAGGCGGCCGACGGGTCCGCGGACATCGACGTCGCCGTAGACATGCTGGAGATGTTGCCCACCCCGTGGGGGCTGGTGCGCTCCGGCGTCGCGCCCGATCACCCGAAGATCAAGTCGATCAGCAAGCAATTCGAGAAGACGTCCCAGGATCCGCGCTTCCGCTTCTTCGGCAACATCTCGGTCGGCGAGCACGTCCAGGCGAGCGAACTCGCCGAGCGCTACGACGCCGTCGTCTATGCGGTCGGGGCGCAATCCGACCGTGCGCTGAACATCCCGGGAGAGGACCTGCGGGGCAGCATCGCCGCCGTCGATTTCGTGGGTTGGTACAACGCGCACCCGAATTTCGAGGCGGCCACGCCCGATCTCTCCGGGGCGCGGGCTGTGGTCGTCGGCAACGGCAACGTCGCGCTCGACGTCGCACGCATCCTGGTCACCGACCCCGACGTGCTGGGGCTGACCGACATCGCCGACCACGCGCTGGAGTCGCTGCGCCCGTGCGGCGTCGATGAGGTGGTTGTCATCGGTCGGCGCGGCCCGCTGCAAACCGCGTTCACCACCCTCGAGCTCCGCGAGTTGGGCGACCTGGAAAACGTCGACGTGATCGTCGATCCCGCCCAGCTGGAGGGCATCAGCGACGAGGATGCGGCCGCGGCCGGCAAGACGGCGAAGCAGAACATCAACGTGCTGCGCGATTACGCGAAGCGCGACCCGCGACCCGGCCACCGTCGCATCGTGCTGCGCTTCATGACCTCCCCGATCGAGATCAAAGGCGACGAGAGGGTCGAGGCAATCGTGCTCGGCCGCAACGAGTTGGTCACCGACGACAGTGGGCGGGTGTCGGCCAATGACACCGGCGAGCGTGAGGAATTACCGGTTCAGCTGGTGGTGCGTTCGGTCGGCTACCGCGGTTTGCCCACCCCGGGACTGCCGTTCGACGAGAAGACCGCGACCATCCCCAACAGCGGCGGGCGGGTCGAAGGCAGCCGCAACGAATACGTGGTCGGGTGGATCAAGCGCGGGCCCACCGGCGTGATCGGCACAAATAAGAAGGACTCGCAGGACACGGTGGACACGCTGCTCGCCGATCTCTGCGCTGCCGACGGTATCGCCGATTTCCCGGACGACCACGCCGCCCAGTTGGCTGACTGGCTGGCGTCACGCCAGCCCAAGCTGGTGACCTCGGCGCACTGGGATCTCATCGATGCCCATGAGCGGGCGGCCGGTGAACCGCACGGACGTCCCCGCGTCAAGCTGCCGAGTTTGGCCAAGTTGCTGCAGGTCAGTCACGGCTGAGCCGGCGCCAATATTACGAAGGGCCCTACTCAACGAGGCCAATCCTCCGTAGCGTTGAGGATGTGGGTAGCGACCAACCGGTGACCGTGCTTTCCGAGGACGAAAACTGGAACCTGTTGGGCAGCGTCTCGCTGGGCCGGCTGGTCACCAACTTCGCCGGTGAACCCGAGATCTTTCCCGTCAACTTCGTCGCGCAAGAGCGCGCCGTGTTGTTCCGCACCGCCGAGGGCACCAAACTGTTTTCGGCCGTTGCCAATCATGAGGTGGTCTTCGAGGTCGACGACCACAACCTCATCGAAGGATGGAGCGTCATCGTGCGCGGACGCGCGCGACTGTTGAAGACCGACGCGGACATTCAACGAGCCGAACGCGCGCAGCTGTTGCCATGGACGGCAACGCTCAAACCGCACTATGTGCGCATAACGCCGACCGAACTCACCGGCCGTCGTTTCCGGTTCGGTCCGGAACCTGACCGTCATGAGCCGGTTGCGTGACGAGGAGCTCGGGTGCGTCGGCGCCGGTCAGTCGCCGGTGCATGGCCCACGCGATCCGGCCGGCCTGAACCTTCGCCCGATCGGCCGCCGGCCCGCGGTACATCTCGTCAATGGTGTTGTGCCACAGGCTGAGCCAGCGCCGGAAGTGACGATCTGACAGGGGGGCACGCCGGTGGATCTCCCGGTGCGCCTGCAACGCACTGCCGCGATAGAGCCCCGCGCCGAACAGTACGGTCTCCCAGAAGTCACACATCGTGGGAACATGCGTCTCCAACCCGGTGGCCCGCAACTCGGCAAACGGCTCGGCCAGCATCTCGTCCTGCAACGCCCGCCGGTAAAAACGGCGCAGCAACGCCTCCACGTCGGCGCGGTCGGCCAGGTCTGCACCTGCCTCGGCCGTCGTCAGCTGACCCATGGCTGGCACCCTCCGATATATCTGCAACTCAAAGTAACACCATGTTGGCCCCGAGATTTGGCCGAAGCACTGTGTTTTAGGTCGCTGCCGATCCGAGCTAGAGGTTGCCGCAACGGATCGCAAGCACGGAGTGACCCGTCCGGCACAGGGCCTCGGCCCGATAGGAGTCGGTGACCACCAGCTGTCCCGTGTCGCGGTGGACGCCCAGGTACCGGTCCACGCCCTCGGTGAGAACCACCGGCTCGGCCCGCACGTCGGGGTACAACCGCGTCCATCGGGCAAGCCGACGAACCAATTGCCCTTGTGCTGGGCGATTGCCAGCGGTGGCATCCCGAACGTCGGGACCCCTCGCTACCGACACGGCCCGCAATGCGGCTCGGCGCAACCGCGCTTCGTCGAACGCGTGCCGCAGCACGGTGCCGTTGTCGGCTTCGGCGACCACGCTGCCGACCTGGGGAGGCGTCGGACGGCTCGCCGGCTGTTGGATCACGGCGACCGGGCACGACGCCGAGCGGATCAGGCGGGCCGCAACGGCGGGTCCGCCGTGGCAGGCATGGTTGAGCCCGATCCGCCCGACGCAGACCATGACCGCCGACCTGGATGCTTCGAGCAGCTTGGAAACCGTTCTTCCCCAGAGGATTTCGGTTTCGACCTTGACCGGCTGGCCGACGGCGTCGACGGCCCGGTGGGCGTCGGTCAACGCGGCACGGGCGACGGCAAGCCGAGTGGCGTCGTCGCGCGCGGCCCAGCCGTCATGCGGATCGATGACATACAACAATCGCAGGGGGATGTCGCGGCTCACCGCCTCATCGATCGCCCAGACGGCCGCATGAATCGCCGCCCTGGATCCGTCGACGCCTACCAGAATTGCGGGAGCTGGATACACGTTGCTCATCGCGAGGTCCTTCGTCGATCTTCTTCATGCCGTTCAACTACGACGTTATGACCGTAAACCTCACTCCCCCAGAGGCATTGGTCCCGAATTCAGTGCCTTTAGACCCTATTGGTGGCCGAAACAACCGAATTGACTGTGGCCAGGAGTTACGCGAAGCCGCGGAGACCCTCTCGAAAAGTCCGGCGTCGCTGTAGTTGCGCTACCTACGGACGCTGTTGGAGTAGGGGGCCGATCAGAACTCGACCGTCGTCTTTCGTCGCCGGTCGACATCATCACCTCGCGGCACCCCGAGATGCTGCGGGCCGTGGCCGACGGCGCCGGAACGCCAAGCATGGCAACCGCTTTCGCTGTACGACCGGTGCGAGACGGGTTATGGACTGAGATTAACAAAAGGTTAACAAAAGATGAATTTTACCTAGCCCGCTTCGTGAAATAAGCAAAACCCCGCCGGCATCGGCCGCATTTGCGACTTTTGAAGGGCCCAAAAAACGAAAGTCTTCGCAATGCCCTGCGCGCACGCTCCCCCGACCCGATAAGTGCCACGCTGCCCGCCCAGCGGGCGTGGTGCGATCGCGCTGGGCTGCCGTCTCACCTGACGCGGGGTGAGCCGTGCGCCGCGGGCGCACATGCGAATCAGCGGGCGGCCCAAATATCTTCCAGACACGCCGATGCGGCTGGCGCCGGCGTCGGTGGCGTTTGCCCGAAATCCACACTTCGAGGGGATGTATCACACATGGAGTGGACTTTTCTTCCACCCGAAATCAATTCGGCCCGAATGTATACCGGCCCCGGATTGGCCTCGCTACTGGCCGCGGCCGGAAGCTGGGATGCGCTGTCGGCCGAACTGGCCTCCACCGCCGAGGCATACCAATCCGTGCTCGCGGGCCTAGACCTACAGTGGCGCGGCCCCGCCTCCGAGTCGATGGCGTACTCGGCCACCCGGTACGTGGGCTGGCTGCAAGCGACCGCCGAGCAGACGAAACAGACAGCCATGCAGGCGCGGACGGCCGCGGCGGCCTACGAGCAGGCGTATGCGATGACGGTGCCCCCGCCGCTGATCGCCGCCAACCGCACGCTGTTGGCAGCGCTGGTGGCGACGAACATCGTCGGCCAGAACACCGCCGCCATCGCGGACACCGAGGCGCAGTACGCCGACTTCTGGGCTCGGGACGCGGCTGCCATGGCCGGCTACTCCGTGGCGTCGACGTCGGCGACGACCCAGTTGCCCCGGTTCGCGACCGCGCACAAGTCCATCAACGAGTCCGGGGTGGGCGCGCAGAACGCCGCCGTGGCCACGGCCAACGCCAACTCTGGCGCGACTAAGGCTGCCACACAAGCGTTTTCACCGGTTTCGCCCCAGCAGCCGCAGGTGCAAGCGGCGCCGAATCTGGGAGCGGCCGGGGGCGGGCGGCCCGCCTTTGCGGTCCTTGACGCCATTCAGGGAACGGGCCTGGGTTTCAGCGCTCCGTACAACATGGAGCAATTCGTGTCCGGCATCATCGGGGCTGAGAACAATTTGGGCATTCTCGCCAAGCCCGGCGCGGCCGCGGCCAATCTCGCTCCCGCGCTCGCAGCGCCCGCGCTCCGCGGCGCCACGTCGGGACTCGGCGGTGGCCTGGGCAATGTCACCGCGGCTCTCTCGCACGCCGGCAGAATCGGGCCGATGTCGGTGCCCGCGAGTTGGTCCGCACCCACGAGCACCCATATCTCGCCGCTGGAACCCGCCGGCTTCACCACGTTGCCGGGGACCGAAGAGCCGATGGCTTCCGGGTATCCCGGTTACCCCGGCATGCCAGGCGGCGGCGCCGCCCGATCGGCCGGGGCGGGTGCCCCACCCCGCTACGGCGTGCGGCTCACGGTGATGCCACGCCCGCCAGCCGCCGGGTGACGTGCCACCAGCCCACCAACTGCCGTCGACCACAGGACTGACCCTTCGTCGCCGGCAGCTTCGCTACACGCAGCCCATGAAGCTGTAGGACAATGGATTTCGGCTTTCTTCCGCCAGAGGTGAACTCGGGCCGGATGTACGCAGGCCCAGGGTCGGGCCCGCTGCTGGCCGCCGCGACAAGTTGGGACTCGCTCTCGGCCGAATTGGGCACCACCGCCGCGGTATACGAATCGGTGCTGTCCGGCCTGACCGGCTTGTCCTGGCAGGGACCCGCAGCCCACGCGATGGCGGCCGGCGCCGCCCCCTATGTGGCGTGGCTGCATGCGACCGCCGAACGTGCACAACAGACGGCCATGCAGGCACGGATGGCGGCGGCGGCCTACGAGCTCGCTTTCGCCATAACCGTGCCCCCGTCCGCGGTCGCGGCCAACCGCACCCAACTGGCGACGCTGGTCGCAACGAACTTCTTCGGCCAGAACACCGCGGCCATCGCGGCCACCGAAGCCCAGTACGCCGAATACTGGGCTCAGGACGCCGCTGCGATGTACGGCTATTCCGCCAGTTCAGCCGCGGCGGCCCAAGTTTCGCCGTTCGTCGCCCCGCGCCAAACGACCACTCCGGATGGGGAAAGGGCTCAGCGAGACGCCGTCGCTCGAGCCACCGCCAACGCCTCGATCTCGAGCGCGAAATCGGGATCGCCTGGGGGAATTGTTCTCTCGAGGCAAGACCAACTGTTCCGGATCTTTGACACCATCCAGGGGACCTCAACTGCGTTCAGATCCCTTTTCACTTCGGAGGGGACCGCTGCCGGAATCATCCAGGCCGACAAGAACTTGGGCATCTTGCCGAACGTCGCGGCGGTCCCGTCCGCGCTTCCCATGGCGCCTGCGCTCAGCGGCGCCCCGTCGGGGGTTGGCAACGTCAGCGCGGTGCTCGCCCGTGCCGGACGGATCGGCTCGATGTCGGTGCCCGCCGGCTGGGCCGCCGCGACCGGCAACCCCGTCGCGGCATCGCCGGGCAGCGGCATGTCCGGCCTGGCGACGACCGAAGCGGCGGCCCAATCCGGGTCCGGGACGCCCGGCATACCCGGGGTACCGGGAGGGACCGTCAGGCGGGCCACGCTTGTGGTTCCCCGCTACGGCAGGCGGATCATGGTGACGACTCGCCCGCCCGCGGCCGGCTGACCGCTAGCGGGCGGGCGGCTGCGGCGATTCGGGTGGCGCGGGCGGCCCGGGCGCGGCAGGCGGTTCCGCGGGAGCGAATCGCCAGTTGTCCGGATTCTTCGGCGAATACACCACCGGGAACAGCTGGCCGATGGTCGGCCATTGATTCACATCGACGGCCAGGCGCTGATACACGGCGTGCTCGTTGACGGTGGGCCCATTGATCACGCCGGCGATGGTGACGAACTGCTCGCCGGTGGCGTCGGGGCGGGGGCTTATGCCGGTCACCAGCAACGTGCCGCTCAGCACCTCGCCCCGCGGGCCGCGTGGGACGAACCGTTGAACGAGAAACACGGCCAGCACGGCCATCAGCAAGAGCAACAGTCCGAATTCCCACACGGGGCCATGGTAGGGCCGTGATAAGACTGCGTCATGAGCCGCACCGACGACGATGCAGAACGAAGCGATGAGGAGGAGCGGTGCAGATAAGCCAGGACGATCTGGCGCTGGCACTGACGCTGGCCGACCGCGCAGATACGTTGACTTCGGCGCGATTCGGCGCGCTGGACCTGCGCGTCGACACCAAACCCGACCTGACGCCGGTGACGGACGCCGACCGCGCAGTGGAGACCGAGCTGCGTGAGGAGCTCGGGCGCGAACGGCCGGACGACAGCATCGTCGGCGAGGAGTTCGGCGGGGACACCACCTTCACCGGCCGTCAGTGGATCATCGACCCGATCGATGGCACCAAGAATTTTGTCCGCGGGGTTCCGGTGTGGGCCACTTTGATCGCGTTGCTCCAAGACGGTGTTCCCGTCGTCGGCGCCGTGAGCGCCCCGGCATTGCAGCGGCGGTGGTGGGCCGCGCACGCCCGGGGCGCTTTCGCCGCGGTCAACGATGCTCCTCCGCGCCGGCTCTCGGTTTCCTCAGTGGCACAACTGAATTCGGCGAGTCTCTCGTTCTCCAGCCTGTCCGGGTGGGCCCAGCTGGGCGTTCGGGATCGATTCATCGCGCTGACCGACACCGTCTGGAGGGTGCGCGCCTTCGGTGACTTTCTGTCCTATTGCCTGCTCGCGGAAGGCGCGGTCGACATCGCCGCAGAACCGGAGGTGTCGGTGTGGGATCTCGCTGCGCTCGACATCCTGGTGCGCGAGGCGGGCGGGACGCTGACGGCCCTGGACGGCACCGCGGGACCGCATCACGGCAGCGCCGTGGCCACCAACGGCCTGCTGCAGCAGCAGGTGCTCGACAGCCTCGCTGTGAATTAGTTAACAAGTGTTCTCTCCGATCTTACTCCGGAGTAAGATCGGCGGTATCCGCAACGCCCAACGACCTGAGGCTGCTGAAAATGACCGGTTCCGGTTCCAAACAGACACCCACCCGCTCCCGCGCCAAACGGCGCGACCATAAGTCCGCTGTCGGCCTGCAAACGCACAAACGCACTGGCGTCGACATCGCGATCGCGCTGATCACCCCGCTCGTCGGTCAGGAGTTCCTGGACAAATATCAGCTGCGTGACCCGCTGAACCGCGCGCTGCGCTACGGCACGAAGACTGTCTTCTCCACCGCCGCCACCTCGTCTCGGGAGTTCAAGCGCATCCAGAACCTGCGCGGCGGACCAACCCGGCTCAAGTCCAGCGGCAAGGACTACTTCGACCTGACGCCTGACGACGACCAGAAGATGATCGTCGAAACTGTCGACGAGTTCGCCGAGGAAGTGCTGCGGCCCGCCGCGCACGATGCAGACGAAGCGATCACCTACCCGCACGAGCTGATCGCCAAGGCCGCCGAGCTGGGCATCACGGCGATCAACATCCCCGAGGATTTCGACGGCATCGCCGCACACCGGTCCAGCGTGACCAATGTGCTGGTCGCCGAGGCGCTGGCCTACGGCGACATGGGTCTGGCGTTACCGCTGCTGGCCCCGGGCGGCGTGGCCTCGGCGCTGACCCATTGGGGCAGCGCCGACCAGCAGGCCACCTACCTTCCCGAGTTCGCCGGTGAGAACGTGCCCCAGGCGTGCGTGGCCATCGCCGAGCCGCAACCGCTCTTCGACCCCACCCGGCTGAAGACCACCGCGGTGCGCACACCGAGCGGCTACCGCCTGGACGGGGTGAAGTCGTTGGTCCCGGCCGCTGCCGATGCCGAGCTCTTCATCGTCGGCGCGCAGCTGGACGGTAAGCCGGCCTTGTTCATCGTCGAGTCCTCGACGAAAGGCCTTACCGTGAAGGCGGATCCCAGCATGGGGATCCGTGCGGCTGCCCTGGGCCACGTCGAACTCTCCGGGGTGACGGTGCCGCTGAGCGCGCGGCTCGGTGAGGACGAGGCGACCGACGAGGATTACTCCGAGGCGATCGCGCTGGCCCGACTGGGCTGGGCCGCGCTCACCGTCGGCACCTCGCACGCGGTGCTCGACTACGTCGTCCCGTACGTGAAGGAACGCGAGGCCTTCGGTGAGCCGATCGCCCACCGCCAGGCGGTCGCCTTCATGTGCGCCAACATCGCCATCGAATTGGACGGGCTGCGGCTGATCACCTGGCGCGGCGCCGCGCGTGCCGAGCAAGGTCTGCCGTTCGTCCGCGAGGCGGCGCTGGCCAAGCGGCTCGGCGCCGACAAGGGCATGCAGATCGGCCTCGACGGCGTTCAGCTGCTCGGCGGCCACGGCTACACCAAAGAGCACCCGGTCGAACGCTGGTACCGCGACCTGCGGGCCATCGGCGTTGCCGAGGGTGTCGTCGTCATCTGAGTCGTTATTCAAATCGAGCTGAAAGTTCAATCATGGCAATCAATTTGGAACTTCCGCGCAAGATGCAGGCGGTGACGACGAAGACGCACCAGGGCGCCGCGGAGTTGATGCGCCCGATCGCCCGCAAGTACGACCTCAAGGAGCACGCCTACCCGGTCGAGCTGGACACGCTATTCAGCCTCTTCGAAGGCGCCTCGGAGTCAATCGAATTCGCCGGAGCGAACGCGCTGGGCGGCGAGGACGAAGAGCGGGACAAAAACCACAACGGCGCCAACATGGCCGCGCTGCTGCAAACGCTGGAGGCGAGCTGGGGCGACCTGGCGATGATGTTGTCGGTCCCCTATCAGGGACTGGGCAACGCGGCCATCTCCGCCGTCGCCAACGAGGAACAACTGCAACGCCTGGGCAAGGTGTGGGCGGCGATGGCCATCACCGAACCGGGCTTCGGATCGGACTCGGCGGCGGTGTCCACGACCGCCACCCTGGACGGCGACGAGTACGTGATCAACGGCGAGAAGATCTTCGTCACCGCCGGATCGCGCGCCACCCACATCGTGGTGTGGGCGACGCTGGACAAGGCGGCGGGCCGCGCGGCGATCAAGTCGTTCGTCGTGCCGCGCGAGCACCCGGGTGTCACGGTCGAACGGCTCGAGCACAAGCTCGGCATCAAGGGTTCCGACACCGCGGTCATCCGGTTCGACAATGCCCGCATTCCCAAGGAAAACCTGCTCGGCAACCCCGAAATCGAGGTGGGCAAGGGCTTTTCCGGAGTGATGGAGACCTTCGACAACACCCGGCCCATCGTTGCCGCCATGGCCGTCGGTGTCGGCCGCGCCGCCCTGGAGGAGATCCGCAAGATCCTCACCGAGGCCGGCGTGGAGATCTCCTACGACAAGCCTTCACACACCCAGAGCGCCGCCGCGGCGGAGTTCATCCGCATGGAAGCCGATTGGGAGGCCGCCTACCTGCTGTCCCTGCGGGCGGCGTGGCAGGCCGACAACAAGATCCCGAACTCCAAAGAGGCTTCGATGAGCAAGGCCAAGGCCGGCCGGATGGTCACCGACGTCACGCTCAAGTCCGTCGAATTGGCAGGCACCGCAGGCTATTCCGAGCAGTTGCTGCTGGAGAAGTGGGCGCGCGACTCGAAGATCCTGGACATTTTCGAAGGCACTCAACAGATTCAGCAGCTGGTGGTCGCCCGCCGCCTGCTGGGGCTGTCTTCATCCGAGCTCAAGTGACTCGCGAGCTTCCGCGTTCCGCGCCGAACGTGTAACCAGGGCGAGATTTCTGCTGATTTCTCGCCGTGATTACACGTTCGGCGAGGGCGGGTGGTGCCGCATTGGTCGGCGGTCGGGTTAGCGTCGAAAGATGGACACTTTTCAGGCGCTCGTCGCGCGACAAGATGGTGACCGGATAACCGCGTCGGTCGAGACGCTTCGTCCTGACGACCTGCCCCCCGGCGAGGTGACCATCCGGGTCCTGTATTCGAGCGTCAACTACAAGGACGCGCTGGCATTGACGCCCGGTGGCGGCGTGGTGCGCGACTACCCGGTGGTGCCGGGCATCGACCTGACCGGTGAGGTCGTGGACTCGACGTCTCCCGACTTCGCCGTGGGCGATGGGGTTCTGGCGCACGGGTATGCGATCGGCACCGGTCACCACGGCGGCTACGCCGAATACGTGCGACTGCCGGCCGACCAGGTGGTCTCGCTCGGCGCGCTGAGTCCGCATGAGGGCGCCGCCATCGGGACCGCCGGCTTCACCGCCGCGATGAGCGTTCAGGCGTTGATCGACTGGGGCATCGCGGCCGACGCCGGTCCCGTTGTCGTCACCGGAGCCGCCGGCGGCGTCGGCTCGGTCAGCGTGGACCTGCTAGCGGCCGCCGGCTATCAGGTGGTCGCGTCGAGCGGCAAGGCCGAGGCGGCCGACCGGCTCAAAGCCCTTGGCGCCGCTGAGGTTATCGGCCGGTTGCCCGCCGATCCCGACGCCAAGCCACGACCGCTCGGAAAGGCGCGGTGGGCCGGCGCAGTGGACTGCGTGGGCGGTGCGACGCTGGCCGACGTGCTCAGCACCGTCGATTACGGCGGGGCCGTGGCGGCCAGCGGCCTCACCGGCGGTCCTGCCCTGCACACCACGGTGCTGCCGTTCATCCTGCGCGGGGTCGCGCTGCTGGGCATGGACTCGGTGCTGATGCCGATCGGACCGCGCCGCGAATTGTGGGCCCGGCTCGGCGATTCCTTGCGGCCACCTCACCTGGACTCACTGGTCAGCGAGGTCGACGTGAAGGACGTCGTCGAAGTCATCGATCAAGTGCGCGCCGGCAAATTCTCCGGCCGGGCCGTGGTGCGGGTCGCCGGCGGATTTTGAGCGGCCAGTAGGCTCTGGTGGCATGCGCGCGGTACAGGTGACTCGGCTCGATGGCCCAGACGCGGTCGAGCTGACCGAGATCGACGAACCGTCGGGCGACGGGGTGGTCGTCGACGTGCACGCCGCCGGGGTGGCCTTCCCCGACGCCCTTCTCACCCGCGGCCTCTACCAATACCGCCCGGAATTGCCGTTCGTGCTCGGCGCCGAGATCGCCGGCGTGGTCCGGTCGGCACCCGATGGCGCGAACGTGCGCGAGGGAGACCGGGTCGTCGGCCTCACGATGCTGTCGGGCGGCATGGCCGAGGTCGCGGTATTGGCCCCCGACCGGGTATTCAAGCTGCCCGACAATGTCAGCTTCGAGGCCGGCGCCGGCCTGCTGTTCAACGACCTGACGGTGTACTTCGCGCTGACCGTCCGGGGTCGGCTGCAGCGCGGCGAGACGGTTCTGGTGCACGGCGCGGCCGGCGGCATCGGGACCTCGGCGCTGCGGCTGGCGCCGGCGCTGGGCGCGGCCCGCACGATCGCCGTGGTCAGCACGCAGGACAAGGCCGACATCGCCACGGCGGCCGGCGCGACCGATGTGGTACTGGCCGACGGTTTCAAGGACGCGGTGAAGGAGTTGACCCATGGCCGTGGCGTCGACATCGTCGTCGACCCGGTCGGCGGCGACCGGTTCACCGATTCCCTGCGCTCGCTTACCCCCGGCGGGCGCCTGCTGGTCGTGGGCTTCACCGGCGGCGAGATACCTACTGTCAAGGTAAATCGATTGCTGCTCAACAATGTTGACGTGGTTGGCGTGGGTTGGGGCGCCTGGGCGGGGACGCATCCCAGCGCGCTGGACGAGCAGTGGGCCGGACTCGAGCGATTGCTCACCTCCGGGGAGCTGGCCCCGCCCGAGCCGATCACCTACCCGCTGGAGCAAGCCGCGACCGCGGTCGCCTCGCTGGAGAACCGCAGCGCCAAGGGGAAGGTCGTGCTGCGCGTCCGGGGTTAGCCGCCGCGCTTCGTCCCAGCCGCCACAGCGGTTTCGCCGCGAGGCACTCGACCGTTTGCCCGCCTCGTAGCGACTGTCTTTTCTCGGATACGTGCGCCTGGGTTGTTGTCGCTGCGAGGTCAACGCAACGCATGTCCCGTCCGGCGGAGGCGCGTATGGCGCTTGTGACGAATTCGGGACGGGAGAGAGGGTAGGCGCTCGCCGGTCGGGCCTTGTGCCCGCCAAAAAGAGAAAGTAATGTCACTTTCAGTTTTGCCGACCAAGATCGCCACCCAGTGATCCCCTCCGGAGGAACCGTCCATGGAATCCTTTGTGCACCTGCGAAAAGGCCGAACGCCGCGCCGCCTGCACGCCGACCTCGACGGCCTCAAGGACGACGAGTTGGGCCGGGGCGGATTCACCGGCCGCACCGCCAACCTCTACCGGCGCTACGACCCCACCGCCTATCGATCGGTCGGGCCGCTGCGTCCCATCGACGTGCTGTCCAGCGAGCTCAAGCCCAGCGATGCCACCGAAGCCGACGGCGGGCCGCTGCTGATGTTCAGCAACGACGACTGCCGAATCCTGTTGAGCCGTCGCCACGAGCCGATGCCGTTCTTCGTCCGTCACATCGACGGCGACCTGCTGTGCTTCGTGCATCAGGGCAGCGGCCTGGCCGAGACCGAATTCGGGCCGCTGCGCTATCGGGAGGGCGACTGGCTGTACGTTCCGAAGGCATGCACCTGGCGCCAGTTCCCCGACAGTGCGACGATGATGCTGATGATCGAGGCCACCGACGAATTCCGGGTGCCGCCGCCGGGCGCGCTGGGTCGCCACTTCCCCTTCGACCCGTCGCAGGTCGTCATCCCCGAGCCGGCGCCGGCCGACGACGCCGACGGTGACTTCGAGGTCCGGCTCATCCACCAGGGCGGCCCGACAACGCTCTTCTACCAACACAATCCGCTCGATGTCGAGGGCTGGCGCGGCGACAACTTCGCGTTCACTTTCAACATCGCCGACTACAACGTGGTCACCTCCGACAGTGTTCACCTGCCGCCGACGGTCCACCTTTTCATGCAGGCCACCGGTGTCTACGTGATGAACTTCCTGCCCAAGCCGGCCGAGGGGATCCCCGGCACCGAACGCACGCCTTGGTATCACCGCAACGTCGACTACGACGAGATCGCCTTCTTCCATGGCGGCTCGCTCTACGGCATCCCGATGCCGCCCGGTTTGATTTCGCATGCGCCGCAAGGAGTTCATCACGGCGCGCCGGAGAAGGCGCGAGAACGGGCGCGTCGCAAATTCGATGATTACTCTCGCGTCGACTGGCAGGTGATCGCCATCGACACTCGCCGGCGACTGACCCCGTCGGCCGAAGTGCTCGCCCACGACCTAGGACAACACTGATGAAGCACGAATACGAGCGAATCCCCTATCTCGTTGCTTTCCAGAACAATTCCGAGGTCCGAGACGTCTACGGCGGCCTGGCCGAGATCACCGTGCTGGAGAGCTACCTGCTCAAGCCCAAGGACAAGCCGTCGGACACCGTGCTGGTCTTCATGCATCCCATCGGCGGCGGCGCCTACCTACCGATGATCAACGCGCTGGCGCGGGCCGGCCATCACGTCATCTACTGCAACAGCCGCTTCCGCGGCACCGACTCGGCACTGCTGATGGAGAAGGTCGTCGAGGATCTCGGCGAGTGCATCAAGGACGCCAAGAAGCGGCTCGGCTACCAGAAGGTGGTGCTGGCGGGATGGAGTGGAGGCGGTTCGCTGTCGGTGTTCTACCAGCAGCAGGCGCAGAACCCGACCATCACATCCAGCCCGACCGGCGACGAACCCGACCTGACCAAGCTCGACCTGCCCGCGGCCGACGGCATCATGCTGCTGGCCGCGCACATCAGCCGCCACGGCACGTTGACCGAATGGCTGGACGCGTCGATCCTCGACGAAACCGACCCCACCAAGCGCGATCCCGAGCTGGACCTGTACAACCCCGACAACCCCAATCAGCCGCCCTACAGCCAAGAATTCCTGGACCGTTACCGGCAGGCGCAGATCGACCGCAACCGCCGCATCACCGCATGGGTCAAGGGCAAGCTGGGCGAGTTGAAAGCCGCCGGCCGCCCCGACGACGAGTTCGGTTTCGTCGTGCACGGCACCATGGCCGACCCACGCTGGCTGGATCCGGCCGTCGATCCCAACGAACGCAAACCCGGCACTTGCTACCTGGGGGATCCTCAGGTGGTGAACATGAGTCCGGTCGGGCTGGCCCGGTTCTCCACGCTGCGCGGCTGGCTGTCGCAGTGGAGCTACGACGACGCCCGCGGCGACGCGGTGGCCTGCGGGCCCGATATCGCGATCCCCGCGCTGGTGATCGGTAACCTCGCGGATGACGCCTGCACGCCCAGCCACACTCGGCGGCTGTTCGAGGCGATCGGACACGACGATAAGGAGATGCACGAAATCCCCGGCGCCACACACTATTACGCGGGCCCGGACCAGCGCGAAGCGCTGCGGGCCGCGGTCACTATTGTCACCGACTGGCTGATCCGGCACGATTTCGCGGACCAAGAATGACTTCCGCCGGCGACGATGCAGAGCGCAGCGATGTGGGGGTACCTCCCGCTTGCGGGGGAGAGGAGCGGCGCATCGATGTAGCCGGTCCGCTGGACGGCGTTCGGGTGCTCGAATTGGGCACCCTGATCGCCGGGCCCTTCGCGGGCCGGCTCCTCGGCGACATGGGCGCCGACGTCATCAAGGTGGAATTGCCCAAGGCGCCGGACCCGTTGCGCACCTGGGGTCAAGCCGAAATCGACGGGCAGCACGTCTTCTGGACGGTGCACGCGCGGAACAAGAAGGCGATCACGCTGGATCTGCGCCATCCCCGCGGCCGCGAACTGTTCTGCGATCTCGTCGAGAAATCCGACATCGTGGTGGAGAACTTCCGTCCGGGCACCCTGGAGAAGTGGAACCTGGGCTACGACGTATTGTCCGAACGCAATCCGGGCATCATCCTGGTCCGGGTGTCCGGCTACGGGCAGACCGGTCCCGACGCCACCAAGGCCGGCTACGCCTCGGTCGCCGAAGCGGCCAGCGGGTTGCGGCACCTCAACGGGTTTCCCGGCGGACCGCCGCCCCGGCTGGCCCTGTCGCTCGGTGACAGCCTGGCCGGCATGTTCGGCGCGCAGGGCGCGCTGGCCGCGCTGTACCGACGCAGCGTCACCGGGCGCGGCCAGGTGGTCGACGTCGCGTTGACCGAATCGTGTTTGGCCGTACAGGAATCCACCATTCCCGACTACGACGCCGGCGGGGTGGTGCGCGGACCCTCGGGCACCCGGCTGGAGGGCATCGCCCCGTCCAACATCTACCGCAGCGGCGATGGCTCTTGGGTGGTGATCGCCGCAAACCAGGACACGGTCTTCGCCCGGCTGTGCAAGGCGATGGGCCGCCCGGAGCTGGCCACCGATGACAGGTTCGCCACACACGTCGCCCGGGGTCGCAATCAAGACGAACTCGACAACATCATCGGGGCGTGGGCCGCGGAACGCCAGCCCGGCGAGATCATCGAAATCCTCTCCGCCGCAGGGGTGATCGCGGGCCCCATCAACACGGTCGCCGAAGTGGTCAACGACCCGCAGCTGCGGGCGCGCGGCATGCTGGTGGAGCACTACGACGAGCGCGTGCAGCGCAACGTGTTGGGACCGGGCATCGTGCCGGTGCTTTCGGAATCGCCGGGCCGAGTCCGCAATGCCGGTCCCGCGCGGCCGGGCCAGCACAACGACGACGTCTACATCGGGCTGCTGGGCAAGACCGCCGAGGAGCTCGAGGAGCTGCGCGCCGAGGAGGTGCTGTGACACACATCGAGATTCGAGAAGTGGCCCTGCGCGACGGTCTGCAGATCGAGGCGCCAATCCCGTTGTCTGGCAAGCTCGAACTGCTGGCCGCGGTGGCGGCAACCGGCGTTCGCGAGGTGGAGGTCACCGCGTTCGTCTCCCCCACCAAGGTGCCGTCGATGGCCGACGCCGCCGAGCTGGCCGCTCATCTGCATGACTACCCCGACATCGAATTCTCGGCGCTGGTGGCCAGTCCGAATGGCGCCAAGCGGGCCGTCGCCGCGGGATTGCGCTCCATCGAATACGTGGTGGCCGCCGACGACGCCTTCAGCAAGGCCAACGTCGGGCGCACCAGCACCGAGGCCACCCACCAGATCGACCAGATCGTCGCGATCGCGCACGACAGCGGCGTCACCGTCGAGGTCGTCATCGCCACCGCCTGGGACTCACCCTTCGAAGGGCCCACCCCGCCGCAGCGGGTGCTCGAGATCGCCGCGGCCGCCCGCGACCGCGGCGCCGACCGCCTGTCGATCGCCGACACCATCGGCACCACCACCCCGGGTCGAGTGAGTTCGCTTGTCGCACAACTCCGTCCGGTGCTCGGCGACCTTCCGCTGGGCGGGCATTTCCACAACACCCGAGGCTCGGGTCTGGCCAGTGCCTACGCCGCGGTCAACTCCGGGGTGACGCGGCTGGACGCCTCGGTCGGCGGCCTGGGCGGGTGCCCCTTCGCCCCCGGCGCCACCGGCAACATCGCCACCGAAGACCTCGTATACCTGCTGCGCGACAGCGGCTTCGACGTGGACATCGACCTGCAGGCCGCCATCGGCGCGGCCGAGGTGGCGAAGTCGCTGGTGGGACACGACCTGCCGAGCGCCCTGCTGCGTGCCGGTGACCGGATGCGGAACTGATGTCCGCCCCGGAGGCGAATCGCGAGCTGACCGCCAAAGGCCGCCAGACCAGGCAGGCCATCGAGCAGGCCGCCCGGAAGCTGTTCGCCGAACGGGGCTTTCACGGCACCACCCTGGCCGACATCACCTCGGCCGCGGGAAAGTCGCCGGCGGTCTTCTACCGATACTTCACCGACAAGGAAGACCTGCTGGTCGCCCTGGCCGAATCGTTCCTGCACGAGGTGGTGACGCCGTCCGGATTGAGCGTGCACCTGCCGGACTCGCCCGACGACGACGCGTTCTTCACCTCGGTGGTCACCGGCTATTGGAACATGTTCAAGCAGAACATCGGCATCATGATCGCGGTGGCCCAGCTGGCCGCCACCCAACAGCGGTTCGCCGCCGTGCAGAACGAGTTTCGCCGCTTCGGCGTGGACATCGTGGCCGCATCGGTTCGCCGCGCGCAGGAACAGGGTTATGGCGCCGAGCTCAACCCGCAACACACGGCCGCGGCCATCGCGCTGCTGTTCGAGAACTTCACCACCGTCTTCGTCGGGCAGTCGGGTCTCGGCATGGAGATCAGCGACGAAGACGCCATCGCCACGCTATCGACGGTGTGGAAGAAGACTGTCTATGGTGCGTAACGCGAGAATCGCGAGGAGATAACCGTGGATTTCACTTTGCCAGAGCACCTTCCCGGACTGCTTGCCGAGATGGATGAGTTCATCGAGGCCGAGATCAAGCCGCTGGAACGCGAGAATATGCAGTACTTCGATCAGCGTCGCGAGCACGCGCGCACCGACTGGGAGAACGACGGCATCCCGACGCGCGAGTGGGAGGATCTGCTCGCCGAGATGCGCAGGCGAGCCGACAAGGCCGGCTGGCTGCGCTACGGATTGCCGGCGTCACTCGGTGGCCGCGACGGCACCAACGTCGACATGGCCGTCATCCGGGAGCACCTGGCGCACAAGGGCCTTGGCCTGCACAACGACCTGCAGAACGAATCGTCGATCGTCGGGAACTTCCCGCAGGTGATCATGATGGAGCGGTTCGGCACCGAGGAGCAGCGCGAGCAGTGGTCGGAAGCGTTGATCACCGGGGAACGGTCCATGGCGTTCGGCCTGACCGAGCCGCAGCACGGATCGGATGCGACCTGGCTGGAGACGCACGCCGAACGCGACGGCGACAGCTGGGTGATCAACGGCTCCAAGCGGTTCAACACCGGAGTGCACCGCGCGACCCACGACCTGGTCTTCGCACGCACCTCCGGCGAACCTGGAGCCGCGCGGGGCATCACCGCGTTCCTGGTGCCGACCGATTCGCCCGGATTCAACGTCCCCTACTACTGGTGGACCTTCAACATGCCCACCGACCACGGCGAAGTCGAGCTGACCGACGTTCGCATTCCCGCCGACGCGGTGCTCGGCGAGGTGGATCAGGGCCTGGAGGTCGCGCAAACCTTCCTGCACGAGAACCGGATTCGGCAGGCGGCGAGCAGCCTGGGCGCGGCACAGTACTGCATCGACCGCGCCGCGGAATACGCCGCAGGCCGAAAGGTGTTCGGCAAGCCGCTGTCGGTCAATCAGGCCGTGCAGTGGCCGCTGGCCGAGTTGGCGACGGAAGCACAGATGGTGCGGCTGCTGGTGCAGTACGCCGCCTGGCATCTGGACCGCGACCACCACATGGAGGTCTCCGACAAAGTTTCGATGGCGAACTACCGCGCCAACCGGCTGGTCTGCGACGCCGCCGACCGGGCGATGCAGGTCTACGGCGGCCTCGGCTACAGCCGCCACAAGCAGTTCGAACACATTTACCGCCATCACCGTCGCTACCGGATCACCGAGGGAGCGGAGGAGATTCAGATCCGCCGGGTGGCGCAACGCCTGTTCAAATTCGGCAACAAGTGATGGACACCGACTCGGCGGAACTGGGCGCCAAACTGGCCACCGTGCTCACCGGGGCCCTCGGCGCCGACACCGCCGTCGAGAACCTACGCGCGTTGACCGGTGGCGCCAGCCGGACCACCTGGGCCTTCGAGGCCGTCACCGACGCGCAGCGTCGCGCACTGATCCTGCGCACCGGCCCACCCGACGATGTACACGCCGGCATGGAGCTGGAAGCCAGGACGCAGGCCGCCGCGGCTGCCGCCGGGGCGCCGGTCCCCCACGTGCTGATCGCCGACAATTCCCCTGCCGCACTGGGTAACCCGTACTTGATCTGTGACGAGATCAAGGGCGAGACCATCGTGCGGCGCATCCAGCGTCAGCTCGACGCCGCCGGCGGACACCCGGCCCGCGCGCGCCTGCTGCAGCAGTGCGCGCAGGCGGTGGCCGCCATTCACCGCGCCGACACAGGCATTCCGGACCTGACCCACGAAGACCAACTCGACGAATGGCGTCAACGCCTCGACGACATGGGCGACACCACCGCAACATTCGAATGGGGGTTCCGCTGGCTGGCCGCCCACCGTCCAAAACCATTGCCGACGGTGTTGGTACACGGGGACTTTCGGATGGGCAACCTCATCGTCGACGGATCCAACCTGGCCGCGGTGCTGGACTGGGAGCTGGTGCACGTCGGACAGGCGTACGAAGACCTGGCGTGGTTCTGCATCCGCGCCTGGCGATTCGGCGCACCGGCCGGCCTCGGCGCCGGCGGCCTGGGCAGCATCGAAAGCTTCCTGCGAGCCTACGAGCAGGCCAGCGCGACTACGGTCGACCGAGTGGCGTTTCACTGGTGGCTGGTGCTGTCCACCTTGCGCTGGGGTGTCATCTGCCGCTTCCAGGCCGAACGGCACCTGAGCGGGCATAACCGCTCGGTCGAGCTGGCTACCATCGGACGTCGCGTCTGCGAAACGGAGTGGGACCTGCTCAACCTAGTCGAGGCGCGGCCATGATCGGCGCATACGGCCGCCCGCTGGCCGCCGAACTCGTTGCCGCGGTCGCCGAATTCCTCGAAAACGACGTGCGCGGTGCGACCGAAGGGCAGGTCAACTTCCACGCCCGGGTCGCGGCGAACGCGCTGCGCATCGTCGAGCGTGAGCTCCTCGACGACAGCGAGGCGGAGTCCCGCGCGGCGCTGGCCGCCATGGGTTTCGCCGACGAGGAACAGCTGGCCGCCGCGATCCGGGCCGGCGACATGGACGGGCGAGCGGAGCAGGTCACCGCCTGCCTGCGCATCCTGGTGCGACGCCGGCTGGCCGTCGCCCACCCCGGATACGACAACGAATAGCTCGGCGATCAGATAGGAGCCAGACATGCCCGCTTCCAGCACCGAGACGGTCCTCGATGCGGCCAACCGGCTGTTCACGGCGATCGAGCGAAGCGATGTCGCCGCGGTTGACGCGATGTGGAGCGACGACATCGCGGTGTGGCGGGTCGGCTCGCGGCGCGACGACGACAAGACCCGCGCGATGCGGGTCATCGACTGGTTCATCGGCGTGACCACGCAACGTCGCTACGAGATCCTGGACCGGCAGCTCTTCGATGACGGATCCGCCCGCGGCTTCGTCCAGCAGCACATCCTGCACGCCACCGGACATGCCGGGCAGTCGATCTCGCTGCGGGTCTGCATCGTGATCCGGGTGGGCGCGGACGGCCTGATCGAGCGGATCGATGAATACTTCGATCCCGCCGGGATCGCGCCGCTGATGAACTAGCGCTACATTCGCCACGACACATTGGGGGTGACGATGACGACGTTGGAGACACTGCTTCACGATCCCGACATGGCCGCCGTGTGGAAGTTGGCCCCGGATCGCTCGGCCATCACGTTTAAGATCAGGAACATGTGGGGCCTGGTGACCGTCAAAGGCGGCTTCACCGACTTCACCGGCGAGGGCGAACTGAGCGGCCAGGGAGCGGTTTTCGGCCGCGTGGACATCCGGGCGGCTTCGCTCAACACCGGCATCGGCCGTCGCGACAAGCACCTGCGCTCGGCCGACTTCTTCGACGTCGAACGCTTCAAGGAGATCAGCGTCGTCGTCACCGCCGTGCACCCGACGAAAGGCAAGTCCGCCGACCTTCACACCACCTTCACGATCAAGGGCGTCACCGCGGAGATCCCCCTGCCCGTCACGATCTCCGAACTCGACGACGGCTCGATCCGAATCACCGGCGAAACAAAGCTCGATCGGGACCGGTTCGGCCTGGGTTGGAACCGGGCCGGCATGATGAGCTCGACGGCGACTGTCGCGGCGGATGCCATCTTCGTGCGGGTATCGCAATGAACATTTCTGCGGGCACCCCGCTGAACCCGGTATGGCACCAGTAGCATCTGCACCGTGTCCGACTCCACCGTCGCCCTGCGGATCCTCGTCTACAGCAGCAATGTGCAAACCCGCGAACGGGTGATGCGGGCGCTGGGCAAGCAACTACACCCCGATCTGCCCGAGCTGAGCTATGTCGAGGTGGCTACCGGGCCCATGGTGATTGCGACGATGGACAAGGGCGGCATCGACCTGGCCATCCTGGACGGCGAGGCCACCCCGACCGGCGGCATGGGAATCGCGAAGCAGCTCAAAGACGAACTCGAGACCTGCCCACCCGTGGTGGTGCTGACCGGGCGGCCCGACGACGCGTGGCTGGCCTCCTGGTCGCGCGCCGAGGGCGCGGTGCCGCATCCCATCGACCCCATCTTGCTGGGCCGCACGGTATTGAACCTGCTGCGGGCCCCGGTTCGCTGATTTAGTCGACGCCGCGTCTTTGCCGCGGGCGTTCACTTCCGCCCGTTCAAGGCGGCAGTGCTGACATACCGGCCCCAATCGACCAGCCGACCGTCGCCGGTGCGACGTTGCTGACGACGGGCCATCCGCGCTGGCGACGCCGTTGATCTTGACCGCCGCAGCGATCGGCGCAGCGGCGCCTTTGCTGGTGTTGACCCAGCAGCCGGTGCGGCAGCTCGAGTGCGGCGGCGAGGGTTGGTTGCAAGGGCTATCGAGTTTGCGCGGCACAGCGCGACACTGCGCCGCCGATGCTGGAAACGCGTACCCCGGGCAAGCGCGCCGCGGCCCGCGCCGCTATGTTGTAAATCACTGTGACGGGCCTGCGGCCCGGTTCGTCACAGCAGCCCGGTTACCGCCTGGCCGCTGCAGGCGGCTCGTACGACGGATCATGGAGCGAGTTGAACGTCTACATACCCATCCTGGTGCTAGGCGCCGTTGCCACTGCCTTTGCCGTGGGCTCGGTGGCGATCGCGAGCCTGGCCGGCCCGTCACGTTTCAACAAGTCGAAGATGTCGGCGTACGAGTGTGGAATCGAACCCACCGAGACGTCGGTGAGCGGCCCGCATGCGACGGCCGGGCAGCGCTTTCCGGTGAAGTACTACCTCACCGCGATGCTCTTCATCGTCTTCGACATCGAAATCGTGTTCCTGTATCCGTGGGCCGTCAGCTATGACGCGCTGGGCACCTTCGCTCTGGTCGAAATGGTGATTTTCATGCTGACGGTTTTCGTGGCCTACGCCTACGTGTGGCGCCGCGGCGGCCTGACGTGGGATTGAGGTAGGACGTGGGTCTTGAGGAACAGCTGCCCGGCGGGATTCTGCTGTCCACTGTCGAGAAGGTCGCGGGCTACGTCCGCAAGAACTCACTGTGGCCGGCGACATTCGGGTTGGCCTGCTGCGCCATCGAGATGATGGCAACGGCCGGGCCAAGATTCGACCTCGCCCGGTTCGGCATGGAGCGATTCTCGGCAACGCCCCGGCAGGCCGACCTGATGATCGTCGCCGGGCGGGTCAGCCAGAAGATGGCTCCGGTGCTACGTCAGATCTACGACCAGATGGCCGAGCCGAAATGGGTGCTGGCCATGGGCGTGTGCGCATCATCCGGCGGGATGTTCAACAACTACGCGGTGGTGCAGGGCGTCGATCACGTGGTTCCCGTGGACATCTACCTGCCCGGCTGCCCGCCGCGACCCGAAATGCTGCTGTACGCAATCCTGAAGCTGCACGAGAAGATTCAGGAGATGCCGCTGGGCGTCAACCGCGAAACCGCCATCGCCGAAGCCGAGCAGGCGGCGCTGTCGGCCCGGCCCACGATCGAGATGCGCGGACTGCTGCGATGAGCTCACCTGACCAAGACCCCAAAGAAGCACTCAGCCGCACCGACGAAGAAGTCATCGACGTGCGCCGCGGCATGTTCGGCGTCAAGGGCTCCGGTGACACGTCCGGATACGGGCGGCTGGTGCGCGAAGTCCTGCTCCCGGGCAGCAGCCCACGACCGTACGGCGGCTACTTCGACGAGGTGGTCGACACACTGGCCGCCGCGCTGAGCAAGGACAACGTCGAATTCACCGACGCCATCGAAAAAGTGGTGGTGTACCGCGACGAACTGACCCTGCACGTCCGGCGCGAAGCGCTGGAGCAGGTCGCCCACCGGCTGCGCGACGACCCGCGACTGCGCTTCGAGATGTGCCTGGGCGTCAGCGGGGTGCACTACCCGCACGAGACGGGACGCGAACTTCACGCGGTATATCCGTTGCAGTCGATCACGCACAATCGCCGCGTCCGCCTGGAAGTGTCTGCGCCCGACGGTGATCCGCACATTCCCTCGCTGTTCGGGATTTATCCGACCACCGACTGGCACGAGCGGGAGACCTACGACTTCTTCGGCATCATCTTCGACGGGCACCCGTCGCTGACCCGCATCGAGATGCCGGACGACTGGCACGGGCATCCCCAGCGCAAGGACTACCCCCTCGGTGGGATTCCCGTCGAATACAAAGGCGCGCAGATACCCCCGCCCGACGAGCGGAGAGCGTACAACTGATGAGCACTACCACCGAAGCGACGCACGACGGCGCCGGCGAGACCTTCGTGGTCGCCGGCGGCCAGGACTGGGACAAGGTCGTCGAAGCCGCCCGCGCTGTCGATCCCGGCGAACGCATCATCGTCAACATGGGGCCCCAGCATCCCTCCACGCACGGGGTGTTGCGGCTGATCCTGGAGATCGAGGGCGAGACGGTCACCGACGCCCGGTGCGGCATCGGCTATTTGCACACCGGCATCGAAAAGAACCTCGAATACCGCTACTGGACCCAGGGTGTCACGTTCGTGACCCGAATGGATTATCTCGCACCGTTTTTCAACGAGACGGCCTACTGCCTGGGTGTGGAGAAGCTGCTCGGTATCACCGATCAGATTCCGGAGCGGGTCAACGTCATCCGGGTGATGATGATGGAGCTCAACCGGATCTCGTCGCATCTGGTGGCATTGGCCACCGGCGGCATGGAACTGGGCGCCATGACGCCGATGTTCGTCGGATTCCGGGGGCGCGAGATCGTCCTGACCCTGTTCGAATCGATCACCGGCCTGCGAATGAACAGCGCCTACGTCCGCCCCGGGGGTGTGGCGCAGGACTTGCCGCCCAACGCGGAAGCCGAGATCGTCGAAGGTCTCAAGGAACTCAGGCAGGTGCTGCGCGACATGGGCGGTCTGCTCAACGAGAACGCCATCTGGAAGGCCCGCACCCAGGACGTCGGATATCTGGATCTGACCGGTTGCATGGCGTTGGGCATCACCGGCCCCATCCTGCGCGCCACCGGACTGCCCCACGATCTGCGCAAGAGCGAACCGTACTGCGGATACGAAAACTACGAATTCGACGTAATCACCGAAGACACGTGTGATGCTTACGGGCGCTACATGATTCGCGTCAACGAGATGTGGGAGTCGATCAAGATCGTCGAGCAGTGTCTGGACAAGCTGAAGCCCGGCCCGACCATGGTCGAGGACCGCAAGATCGCCTGGCCGGCCGACCTGAAGGTGGGGCCCGACGGCTTGGGCAACTCGCCGGAACACATCGCCAAGATCATGGGCGGCTCCATGGAGGCGTTGATTCACCATTTCAAACTGGTCACCGAGGGCATCAGGGTCCCGGCAGGCCAGGTCTACACGGCGGTCGAATCGCCGCGCGGGGAGCTGGGCGTGCACATGGTCAGCGACGGCGGCACGCGGCCCTACCGAGTGCACTACCGAGACCCCTCGTTCACCAATCTGCAGGCGGTCGCGGCGATGTGCGAAGGCGGAATGGTCGCCGACCTGATCACCGCGGTCGCCAGCATCGACCCGGTGATGGGCGGGGTGGACCGATGACCGGGCCCCAGGGGCAGCCGGTCTTCATCCGGCTCGGCCCACCGCCCGAGGAGCCCAACGCGTTCGTCGTCGAGGGCGCGCCCAAGACGTATCCGCCCGAGGTGCGGGCCCGGCTGGAGGTCGACGCCAAAGAGATCATGGGCCGCTACCCCGACAAGCGTTCGGCGCTGTTGCCGTTGCTGCACCTGGTGCAAGCCCAGGATTCCTATCTCACACCCGCGGGCCTGGATTTCTGCGGTGAGCAGCTGGGGCTCACCGGGGCCGAGGTGTCCGCGGTTGCGAGCTTTTACACCATGTATCGGCGCGGCCCCACCGGCGAATACCTGGTGGGTGTCTGCACAAACACGTTGTGCGCCATCATGGGTGGCGATGCCATCTTCGATGCCCTGAAGGAACATCTGGGCGTCGGCAACGACGAGACCACCGCCGACGGCTCGGTCACGCTGCAGCACATCGAGTGCAACGCCGCCTGCGACTACGCGCCCGTGGTGATGGTGAACTGGGAGTTCTACGACAACCAAACGCCGGAGTCGGCGCGCGAACTCGTCGACTCGCTGCGTTCCGGTGAGCCGAAGTCGCCCACTCGGGGCGCCCCGCTGTGCGTCTTCCGCGAGACATCGCGCATCCTGGCCGGCCTGCCCGACGAACGCCCCGACCAGGGCCAGGGCGGCGCCGGCGCGGCCACCCTGGCCGGCCTGAAGGTCGCCCAGGAACTCGGCATGGAGGCGCCCAGCGCGCCGGAAGGCCAGTAATGACAACGACTTCTGACAATCAGGCGACGCCGCTGACTCCGGTCATCAGCCGGTTCTGGGACGATCCCGAATCCTGGACCCTCGAGACCTACCACCGCCACGGCGGCTACGAGGCGATGAAGAAGGCGCTGGCGATGGAGCCCGACGCGGTGATCGGGATGGTAAAGGACTCCGGGCTGCGCGGGCGCGGCGGCGCGGGATTCTCGACGGGGACGAAGTGGTCGTTCATCCCGCAGGGCGACACCGGCGCGGCCGCCAAACCCCATTACCTGGTGGTCAACGCCGACGAGTCAGAACCCGGTACGTGCAAAGACATTCCGCTGATGCTGGCGACGCCCCACGTCCTCGTCGAGGGCGTCATCATCGCCTCGTACGCGATCCGGGCCAGTCATGCGTTCATCTATGTGCGCGGGGAGGTGCTGCCGGTCCTGCGCCGCCTGCAGAACGCGGTGGCCGAGGCCTACGCCGCCGGCTACCTGGGCCGTGACATCAACGGCTCGGGCTTCGATTTGGAGCTGGTGGTGCACGCGGGTGCCGGCGCCTATATCTGCGGCGAGGAAACCGCGCTGCTGGATTCGCTGGAAGGCCGCCGCGGTCAGCCGCGGCTGCGCCCGCCGTTCCCGGCCGTGGCCGGACTCTACGGCTGCCCGACGGTGATCAACAATGTCGAGACCATTGCGAGCGTGCCGTCGATCATCGGCAACGGCGTGGACTGGTTCCGCTCGATGGGCAGCGAGAAATCCCCGGGCTTCACGCTGTATTCGCTGTCCGGCCATGTCGCCCGGCCCGGTCAGTACGAGGCCCCGCTGGGAATCACGTTGCGGGAGTTACTCGCCTACGCCGGCGGCGTGCGGGCCGGGCATCGGCTCAAGTTCTGGACACCCGGCGGGTCGTCCACCCCGCTGCTGACCGACGAGCACCTCGATGTGCCGCTGGACTACGAGGGTGTCGGCGGCGTCGGCTCGATGCTGGGCACGAAGGCGCTGGAGATCTTCGACGAGACCACCTGCGTGGTGCGTGCCGTGCGGCGCTGGACCTACTTCTACAAGCACGAATCGTGCGGCAAATGCACGCCGTGCCGCGAGGGCACCTTCTGGCTGGACCAGATCTACGAGCGGCTGGAAACCGGCAAGGGTACCGACGAAGACATCCAAAAGCTGTTGGACATCTCCGACACCATCCTGGGGAAGTCGTTCTGCGCCTTGGGCGATGGGGCCGCCAGCCCGGTGATGTCGTCGATCAAGTTCTTCCGCGACGAATACGTCGCGCACGTCGAGGGCGGCGGGTGCCCCTTCGATCCACGAGACTCCATGCTGACGGCGGAGCGCGACGGCGCGAAAGGTTAGGACTCGATGACTAGCGCGGCCAAAACCGAAACCGGCGACGAGGTGCGTCCGCCGGAAATGGTGACGCTGACCATCGACGGCAACGAGATCAGCGTTCCCAAGGGAACTCTGGTGATCCGGGCCGCCGAACTGATGGGCATTCAGATCCCTCGGTTCTGCGACCACCCGCTGCTGGAACCGGTCGGCGCGTGCCGGCAGTGCCTGGTCGAGGTCGAAGGTCAGCGCAAGCCGATGGCGTCGTGCACCACCGTCGCCACCGACGACATGGTGGTACGCACCCAGCTCACCTCCGAGGCCGCGGACAAGGCGCAGCACGGTGTGATGGAGTTGCTGCTCATCAACCACCCGCTGGACTGCCCGATGTGCGACAAGGGCGGCGAGTGCCCCCTGCAGAACCAGGCAATGTCCAACGGCCGCGCCGATTCTCGCTTCACCGACGTCAAGCGCACGTTCGCCAAGCCGATCAACATCTCGTCGCAGGTCCTGCTGGACCGGGAGCGCTGCATCCTGTGCGCGCGCTGCACCCGGTTCTCTGAGCAGATCGCCGGCGACATCTTCATCGACATGCAGGAACGAGGCGCCCTGCAGCAGGTCGGCATCTACGCGAACGAACCCTTCGACTCCTACTTCTCGGGCAACACCGTGCAAATCTGCCCCGTGGGCGCGCTGACCGGATCGTCGTACCGGTTCCGGGCCCGTCCGTTCGACTTGGTCTCCAGCCCAAGCGTCTGCGAGCACTGCGCTTCCGGATGCGCGCAGCGCACCGACCACCGCCGCGGCAAGGTGCTGCGCCGGTTGGCCGGCGACGACCCCGAAGTCAACGAGGAGTGGAACTGCGACAAGGGCCGGTGGGCGTTCACCTACGCGACCCAGGCCGACGTGCTCACCACTCCGCTGATCCGCGACGCCGACGGCTCGCTGCAACCGGCGTCGTGGTCGCACGCGATCGCCGTCGCGACGAAGGGCCTCGAAGCGGCGCGTGGGCGCACGGGCGTCCTGGTCGGCGGCCGGGCGACCTTGGAGGACGCCTACGCCTACTCCAAGTTCACGCGAATCGTGTTGGACAGCAACGACATCGACTTTCGCGCGCGTCCGAGCTCGGCCGAGGAGGCCGACTTCCTGGCCGCCCGGATCGCCGGCCAACCGATTTCCGTCAGCTACGCCGATCTGGAGCGGGCGCCGGTCGTCGTGCTGGCCGGATTCGAGCCCGAAGACGAGTCGCCCATCGTCTTCCTGCGGTTGCGCAAGGCGGCCCGCAAGCACGGGCTGCCGGTCTACGCCATCGCGCCTTTCGCCACCCGCGCGCTGACCAAGATGTCCGGGCGGCTGATCAAAACCGTTCCCGGCGCCGAAGCTTCGGCACTGGACGGGTTGGCCAGCGGCGAGGTGGGCGAGCTGCTCTCCACCGCGGGGGCGGTCATCATGGTCGGCGAACGGCTGGCCACGGCGCCGGGCGCACTGTCGGCCGCGGCCCGGCTCGCCGACACCACCGGCGCCCGCCTGGCCTGGGTGCCGCGTCGCGCAGGCGAGCGGGGCGCCCTGGAAGCCGGTGCGCTGCCGGGGCTGCTGCCCGGTGGCCGGCCGGTCGACGACGACACCGCCCGGGCGCAAATCGCCCAGGCATGGCACGTCTCCGAATTGCCCTCCGGCAGTGGACGTGACGCCGACGCAATCGTCGCCGCCGCCGCCGACGGCACGCTGGGGGCCCTGCTCGTAGGCGGTGTCGAGCCCAACGACTTCGCCGACCCCCAAGCGGTGCTGGCGGCGCTGGACGGCGTCGGCTTCGTGGTCAGCTTGGAGTTGCGGCACAGCGCGGTCACCGAACGCGCGGACGTCGTGTTCCCGGTCGCGTCGACGACGCAGAAGGCCGGCGCATTCGTCAACTGGGAGGGCCGCTTCCGGCCGTTCGAGGCCGCGCTGCGCACCACTCAGGACGCCAGCCAATCCGACCACCAGGTGCTCGACACGCTTGCCGACGAAATGGGCGTGTACCTGGGCATGTCCACCGCCGCCAGCGCCCGCGAAGAACTGGCCGCGCTGCGGGGGTGGGACGGCAAGCGCGCCGCGAGCCCGGACGTCGCGGCCGCCGAGGCGGCCCAGCCCGCGGCGGGCGAGGCGGTGTTGGCGGGGTGGCGAATGCTGTTGGACAACGGCCGTTTACAAGATGGCGAGCCGCATCTGGCGGGAACCGCGCGCGCATCCGTCGCCCGGCTGTCCGCCGATACGGCGGCCGAGATCGGCGCTGCCGAGGGCGACGCCGTCACCGTCAGCACCTCGCACGGATCCATCAGCCTGCCGCTGGTGATCACCGACATGCCCGACCGGGTGGTGTGGCTTCCGGTGAACTCACCCGGTTCGGCGGTGCACCGCCGACTCGGCGTATCGGTCGGTAGCACAGTCAAGATCGGAGTCGGCTCATGACAGCGTTGACCGCGTTCGGGCACGACACCTGGTGGTTGGTGCTCGGTAAGGCGCTGGCGATCTTCGCGTTCCTCATGTTGAACGTGCTGGTGGCGATTCTGCTCGAACGCAAGATCCTCGGCTGGATGCAGCTGCGGCCCGGGCCCAACCGGGTCGGACCGTGGGGTGCGCTGCAGAGCCTGGCCGACGGAATCAAGTTAGCGCTCAAGGAAACCATCACCCCGGGCGGCGTCGACAAGTTCGTCTACTTCGCGGCGCCGGTCATCTCCACGATCCCGGCCTTCACCGCGTTCGCGTTCATCCCGTTCGGTCCGGTCGTGTCGGTGTTCGGGCACCGCACACCGCTGCAGCTGACCGACCTGCCGGTGGCGGTGCTGTTCATCCTGGGGCTGTCGGCGATCGGTGTGTACGGAATCGTGCTGGGCGGCTGGGCTTCCGGGTCCACCTACCCACTGCTGGGCGGGGTGCGCTCCACGGCCCAGGTGATTTCCTACGAAGTGGCGATGGGGCTTTCGTTCGCGGCGGTCTTCCTCTACGCCGGCTCGATGTCGACGTCGCAGATCGTCGCAGCCCAGGACCGGGTCTGGTACGTGTTCCTGCTCTTGCCCTCGTTCGTGATCTACCTGATCTCGATGGTCGGCGAAACCAACCGTGCGCCTTTCGATTTGCCCGAGGCCGAGGGTGAGCTGGTCGCGGGATTCCACACCGAGTACTCGTCGCTGAAGTTCGCGATGTTCATGCTGGCCGAGTACGTCAACATGATGACGGTGTCGTCGCTGGCCACCGTGTTGTTCTTCGGTGGGTGGCACGCGCCGTGGCCGCTGAACATGTGGGCGGGCGCCAACACCGGCTGGTGGCCGGTGCTGTGGTTCACCGCGAAGATGTGGACCTTCCTGTTCATCTACTTCTGGCTGCGGGCCTCGCTGCCCCGGCTGCGCTACGACCAGTTCATGGGGCTGGGCTGGAAGCTGCTGATCCCGGCCTCGCTGGTCTGGGTGCTGATCGCCGCCGTCATTCGCACGCTGCGCAACCAGGGCTTCCAGCACTGGACCCCGGTCCTGGTGGCGAGCAGCGTCGTGTTCGCCACCGCGCTGGTGCTGTTGCTGCGAAAGCCGTTCAGCGCACCGGGCATTCGCGCGCTCGAGAAACAGATGCGCCGCGAGGCGAAGAAGCTGCCGGCCGCGGAACGCCCCACCCCGGTATTCCCGACACCGCCGCTGCCGATGAAGTCCCTGGCGGCGGCGAGCAAGGAGGAAGCACGTGGCTAAATTCTTGGACGCCGTGGCCGGATTCGGCGTGACGTTCGGATCGATGTTCAAAAAGAACGTCACCGAGGAGTATCCGGAGAAGCCCGGCCCCGTCATGCCGCGCTACCACGGCCGTCACCAGCTCAACCGCTACCCGGACGGCCTCGAGAAATGCATCGGGTGCGAATTGTGCGCCTGGGCATGCCCGGCCGACGCCATCTATGTCGAGGGAGCCGATAACACCGAGGAACTCCGGTATTCGCCCGGGGAACGTTACGGCCGGGTCTACCAGATCAACTATCTGCGGTGCATCGGCTGCGGACTGTGCGTCGAGGCGTGCCCCACCCGGGCGCTGACCATGACCAATGACTACGAGATGGCCGACGACAACCGTGCGGACCTCATCTACGAGAAGGACCGGCTCCTGGCGCCACTGCTGCAAGACATGCTCGCGCCGCCGCACCCCAGGACCGCCGGCGCCACCGACAAGGATTACTACCAGGGCAATGTGACCGCGCACGGGTTGCGGGAAACCCAGCAGGCCGGAGAATCCCGGTGACCGGATTGACCGGATTGGCCGACCACGCCGTCGTCGTGGCATCGAATTTCGCGCCGGACACCATCGTCCGCACGTCCACCGGCGAGGCGGTCGCCTTCTGGGTGCTCGGCGTCCTGGCGGTGCTGGGCGCGATCGGGGTGGTCACCGCCGTCAACGCCGTGTACTCGGCGATGTTCCTGGCGATGACCATGATCATCCTGGCGGTCTTCTACATGATTCAGGACGCGCTGTTCTTGGGCGTGGTTCAAGTGGTGGTCTACACCGGCGCCGTGATGATGCTGTTCTTGTTCGTGCTGATGCTCATCGGGGTGGACTCGGCGGAATCGCTCAAGGAGACGCTGCGCGGTCAGCGGATCGCCGCGGTGGCGGCGGGCATGGGGTTCGGCATTCTGCTGATCGCCGCCATCGGCAACCTGAGCACCGGCGGTTTCGCCGGGCTCACCACCGCCAACGCCAACGGCAACGTGGAAGGGCTGGCGGCACTGATCTTTTCGCGCTACCTGTGGGCGTTCGAGCTGACCAGCGCGCTGCTGATCACCGCGGCCGTCGGTGCGATGGTGCTGGCACATCGCGAGCGCTTCGAGCGCCGCAAGACACAGCGCGAGCTCTCCCAGGAACGATTCCGGGCGGGCGGGCACCCCACCCCGATGCCCAACCCAGGTGTGTACGCACGCCACAACGCCGTCGACGTGGCCGCATTGCTGCCGGACGGCTCGTACTCGAAGCTTTCGGTGTCGCCGCTGCTGCGGAGTCGCGGCGCCGACGGCAAGCGGACCCCGTCCACCGAGCCGAGCCCGACTCTCTCCCAAGGCGGTACGTCATGAATCCGGCTAATTACCTGTACCTTTCGGCACTGCTGTTCACCATCGGGGCCTCCGGTGTGTTGTTGCGCCGCAACGCCATCGTCATGTTCATGTGCGTCGAGCTGATGCTCAACGCGGTCAACCTCGCCTTCGTGACGTTCGCGCGGATGCACGGGCATCTGGACGGGCAGATGATCGCGTTCTTCACGATGGTGGTCGCCGCCTGCGAGGTGGTCATCGGCCTGGCGATCATCATGACCATCTTCCGTACCCGCAAATCGGCATCCGTCGACGACGCGAACCTACTCAAAGGCTGACGACGCCAACATGACTCAATACACCTGGTTGCTGGTGGCGCTGCCATTGGCCGGCGCCGCGATCCTGCTGTTCGGCGGGCGACGCACCGACCGGTGGGGGCATTGGCTGGGCTGCGCCACCGCCCTCGCGGCGTTCGGGGTGGGCCTGAGCCTGCTCAGCGAGCTGCTCAGCCGCGCCGCCGACGACCGCCTCATCCACCAGAAGGTGTTCAGCTGGATCCCCGTCGGCCAGCTCCAAGTGGACCTCGGGCTGCAGATCGACCAGCTGTCGGTGTGTTTCGTGCTGCTGATCTCCGGGGTCGGGTCACTGATCCACATCTATTCGGTCGCCTATATGGCTGAAGACGTAGACCGTCGAAGGTTTTTCGGTTACCTCAACCTGTTCCTGGCATCGATGCTGCTGCTGGTCGTCGCCGACAACTACGTGATGCTCTACGTCGGCTGGGAGGGCGTGGGCCTGGCCTCCTACCTGCTGATCGGATTCTGGTACCACAAGCCGACGGCGGCCACCGCGGCCAAGAAGGCGTTCGTGATGAACCGGGTCGGCGACGCCGGGCTGGCCCTCGGAATGTTCTTGATGTTCAGCACTTTCGGCACGCTGTCGTATTCCGGCGTGTTCGCCGGCGCGCCGGCAGCCGATCATGGCGCGCTGACCGCCATGGGTTTGCTGTTGCTGCTGGGCGCGTGCGCCAAATCCGCCCAAGTCCCGCTGCAGGCCTGGCTGGGTGACGCCATGGAGGGTCCCACCCCGGTGTCGGCGCTGATCCACGCCGCCACCATGGTGACCGCCGGTGTGTATCTGATCGTGCGGTCCAACCCGCTGTACAACCTGTCCCCGGACGCGCGACTGGCCGTGGTCATCGTGGGTGCGGTCACGCTGCTGCTCGGAGCTTTCATCGGCTGCGCCAAGGACGACATCAAGCGGGCGCTGGCCGCGTCGACGATGAGCCAGATCGGCTACATGGTGCTGGCGGCCGGCCTGGGCCCGGCCGGCTACGCCTTCGCGATCATGCACCTGCTCACCCACGGTTTCTTCAAGGCCGGTTTGTTCCTCGGCTCCGGCGCGGTGATTCACGCGATGCACGAGGAACAGGACATGCGCCGCTACGGCGGTTTGCGTGCGGCGCTGCCCATTACGTTCGTCACGTTCGGCCTGGGCTATCTCGCGATCATCGGCGTGCCGCCCTTCGCGGGCTACTTCTCCAAAGACGCCATCATCGAGGCGGCGCTGGCCGCCGGTGGCACCCAGGGTTATCTGCTGGGTGGCGCCGCGCTATTGGGCGCCGGCGTCACCGCGTTCTACATGACCCGGGTGATGCTGATGACCTTCTTCGGCAAAAAGCGCTGGGGCCCAGGCGCCCATCCACATGAGGCGCCGGCCCTGATGACGTGGCCGATGATCCTGCTCGCCGTCGGCTCGGTGTTCTCCGGTGGCCTGCTGGCGGTAGGGGGCACCCTGCAGAGCTGGCTCGAACCGGTCGTCGGAAAGCACGAGGAAGTCACCCACGCGTTCCCAGCCTGGGTCAGCTCCGCCCTTGCGCTGGGTGTCGTGGTCATCGGCATCGCGGTGGCCTACCGGCTGTACGCGAAGATACCGATCCCGCGGGTCGCTCCGCTCTCCGTGTCGGCGTTGACGACGGCGGTACGCAGCGACTTCTACGGCGATGCCTTCAACGAGGAGGTCTTCATGCGCCCCGGTGCGCAACTGACTCACGCGCTCGTCGACATCGATAACGCGGGTGTCGACGGCTCGGTCAACGCGCTGGCCGCGCTGGTCAGCTCGACGTCAAATCGGCTGCGGGGGTTGCAAACCGGCTTCGCACGCAACTACGCATTGTCGATGCTGACGGGCGTGGTGCTGGTGGTCGCGCTCATCCTGGCGGTGCGGCTGTGGTGATTCGTGCCGGCGACGATGCGGTGGCAGGCGATGAAAGGGAGCGGCGCTGGTGAATAGCGTTCCATGGCTGAGCGTGCTGTGGCTGGTGCCGCTGGCCGGCTCCGTGCTGATCATCCTGATGCCGCCCGGACTTCGACAGCTCGCCAAGTGGACCGGTCTGGTCTTCGGCATCCTGACCCTGGCGGCGGCCATCGTCGTCACGGTCGGGTTCAAGACCGGTGGCGCGCCTTACCAATTCGTCGAAAAGCATCAGTGGATCCCTGCGTTCGGCGCCGGCTACACCCTGGGTGTCGACGGCATCGCGGTGGTGCTGGTGCTGCTGACTGCGGTGCTGATTCCGGT